>JBFWYG010000034.1:0-43944 GCA_050186725.1 Gammaproteobacteria bacterium
ACCCGCATCATTCCCGGCAGCCATCGCTACGACGGTCCGCCGCCTTTCGGCGCCGAACTGCCCACCGTCCCCGCCGAGATGCCGGCCGGCAGCGTGATGCTGTTCGACAGTCAGCTATGGCACGCGGGCGGCGCCAACACCACCGCCGAGCGACGCTATGCGATCTCCTGTTACTACTGCGTGGGCTGGATGCGCCAGCAGGAGAACCAGCAGCTCGGCATCCCCGCCGAACTCGCGGCGCGCATGCCGCGGCGCCTGCAGGAGTTGATGGGTTACAGCGTGTGGCGCGGTCAGTACGGCCACATCGCGAACCGCGATCCCATCGAGTTGCTCGGCCGCGAGCGGACCACGCGCATGATCTGGGACGATCGGCGCGTCGCCGAGATCGTGTCCCCGCCGGTCACGGAGCCGTGAGTGCCGCGCGCCGCCTGCCTGCGCTCCTCGCCGCGCTCGCGCTGTGGGCCGTGAGTCTCGCCTGCGTGGCGATCGAGGAACCGCATTACGACGTGACAGGCCAGCTGGGCGAGGTCGAACTGCGCGCCTACGCGCCCTACGTGGTGGCCGAGGTGATGCTGACGGGTTCGGCGGAGGACACCGGCAACCAGGGCTTTCGCATTCTGGCCGGCTATATCTTCGGGAAGAACCACGGCGAGCAGCGCCTTGCCATGACCGCGCCGGTGGCGCAGACCCCGGCGCCGGTCAAGCTCGAGATGACCGCGCCCGTGATCCAGCAGGCCGCACCCGGCAGCTACGTCGTGCAGTTCGTATTGCCCGCCGATGTCACCCTCGCCACCGCGCCCCGGCCGCTCGACCCGCGCATCGTGCTGCGCGAGAACGCTGCGAAACGCGTGGCGGTGATCCGCTACTCGGGCACCTGGTCCAAGGCCAATTACGACGAGCACCTTGCGAAGCTCCGCCAGGCGCTCGAGACCGCGCGGCTCGCGTGGAGCGGTGAACCTGTCTACGCGCGCTACGATCCGCCGTTCAAACCGTGGTTCCTGAGACGCAACGAGATCTGGCTCGAACTGGCCGGCGACACCGTGCCCGTCGCCCACTGATCTCTCCACGCCTCTGTCCACGCCCCTGGCGGCCGGCTGGGCTGCTACCCTGTCGCGCTCATGACTCCCGCCCGCAGACTGAAGAACATCCTCGGCGCCTCGGCCGGCAATTTCGTCGAATGGTTCGACTGGTTCGCCTACGCGTCCTTCGCGCTGTATTTCTCGCGCGCCTTCTTTCCGGCCGGCGACCAGACCGCGCAGCTCCTGAACACCGCCTTCGTGTTCGCCGGCGGTTTTATCGCGCGGCCGATTGGCGCGCTCCTGTTCGGCATGTACGCGGACCGCGCCGGCCGCCGCGCGGCGCTCACGCTCTCGGTCGCCATGATGTGCGGGGGCGCGCTGCTCATCGCGGTCACGCCGACCGGGCTCGGTGTACTGTCGCCGTTCCTGCTGGTGCTGGCGCGGCTGCTGCAGGGCCTCGCGGTCGGCGGCGAGTACGGCGCGTCGGCCACCTACGTGAGCGAGATGGCGAGCACGCGCCATCGCGGCTTCTGGTCGGGCTTCCTCTACGTCACGCTGGTGGGCGGGCAGCTCGCGGCCATGAGCCTGCAGGTGCTCTTGCAGCGGCTGCTCGGCGAGGACGCGCTCTACGCCTGGGGCTGGCGCATTCCCTTCGTGGTCGGCGCGGCGCTCGCGGTGGTGGTGTTCTTCATCCGGCGCGGCATCGAGGAGACCCAGGTCTTCACCCACGAGGCCGGCGCGCCGGCCGCGCGCGGTCGTCCGCTCGCGCTGCTCAAGGACTATCCGCGCGAGACCGCCATCGTGCTCGGCCTGACCGCGGGCGGCGCCATCGGCTTCTACACCTACGCGGTCTACATGCAGAAGCTCCTGGTCAACAGCGCCGGCTTTGCGCGGCCCGTGGCGGCCGAGGTCATGACCTGGGTGCTCGCGACCATGCTGTTCCTGCCGCCGCTGGTCGGCGCGCTGGCCGACGTGGTGGGGCGCAAGCGCACCATGGTGATGGCCTTCGGCGCGAGTGCCCTGCTCGCCGTGCCGGTACTGGGCGCGCTGCGCACGGCGAGCGATCCGCTCACGGTCTACCTGCTGTGCCTGCTGCCGCTCTTCTGCCTGTGCGGCTATTACGCGCTGTCGGCCATCATCAAGGCCGAGCTCTATCCGACCCACGTGCGCGCGCTCGGCGTGTCCCTGCCCTACGCCGTCGCGCTCGCGATCTTCGGTGGCAATGCCGAGACCGTCGCGCTGGCGATGAAGCGCGCGGGCATGGAAGCAGGCTATGACTGGGTGGTGACGGGCGTGTTCGGCGTCGCGCTGCTTGCGGCGCTGTGCCTGCCGCCGGACCAGTCGCGTCAGCGGCTCGCGCTTGATTGATCGTGCCCAAGGCGCTTCCATGCGAGACGCGTAAGCCAGACGTGTCGCGCCGGCGTGACCGTCCGCTCGCGCGCGTCATCCCCAGAACTCGGAGGTTCAGCATGAAGATCACCGCCGCCGTGGCTCGCGCCGCAGCCAGTCCGTTCACCGTCGAAACCCTCGACCTCGATGCGCCGCGCGCGGACGAGGTGCTGGTGCGCATCGCCGGCGCCGGTGTGTGTCACACCGACCTCGTCGCCCGCGACCAGGCCCTGCCGGTGCCCCTGCCCATCGTGCTAGGTCATGAGGGCGCGGGCGTGGTCGAGGCGGTGGGCGACGCGGTCCGCGGCCTCGCGCCCGGCGATCACGTCGTGCTGTCCTTTGCCTCCTGCGGCCAGTGCCACGACTGCGCGCGGCATGCGCCCGGCTACTGCGCGGAATTCTTCCCGCGCAATTTTGGCGGTGCGCGGCCCGACGGCAGTACGGCCCTGAGCCTCGCCGGCACACCGGTCGCCAGCAATTTCTTCGGCCAGTCCTCCTTCGCGAGCCATGCCCTGGTCGCGGCGCGCAACGCCATCAAGGTTCGCGGCGATGCACCCCTGGACCTGCTCGGACCACTCGGCTGCGGTGTGCAGACCGGCGCCGGTAGCATCATGCAGGCGCTGGCCTGCCGCGCCGGCAGCAGCCTGCTGGTGACGGGCGGCGGCTCCGTCGGACTGTCGGCGGTGCTGGGCGCGATGGTGCAGGGCTGCGCCACCATCATCGTGCTGGAGCCGAACGCCGCGCGTCGCGCAATGGCCCTCGCTCTGGGCGCGACTCACGCCCTCGACCCGGCGGCCGGTGATGTGCCCACCCAGGTGCGCGCCGTCATGCCGCGCGGCGTGGACTACGTGCTCGACACCACCGGCCGCGCGGACGTGATCCTGGCGACGGTCGGCGCCGTGGCGCCGCTCGCCACGCTCGGTGTGGTTGGGGTGCCGGCAGGACCCGGGGACGCCACGCTCGGCTTCGATGTCATCGCGCTGCTCGGCCTCGGTCTCACGGTGAAGGGCATCACTGAAGGCGATGTCGACCCGGTGCGATTCATTCCGCGGCTGGTTGACTTGTTCATGGCCGGACGCTTTCCTTTCGAGCGCCTGGTTACGCACTATCCGCTGGCGGAGATCAACCGCGCCATCGACGAGCAGCACCGCGGGCTGTGCATCAAGCCAGTGCTGACACCCTGAGCGGCGCAACGCTGCAAAGCGTTCGCACAGGGTCTACGCTTGCTGGACGGGGCGGCGCAGGGTCGTGCCGATGAGCGTATGCATCCCGGGATCATGGCCGAGCCGACTGCCTGGAGCCGATCACACCGAATGGTGCTCTGCGCTGCGCTGCTGGCCAGCGCCGCGGCCGCGGCGCGAGACCGCCCGCAGTGCTCCATCGAACTGCAGGCCGCCGAGAACATCGTCTACTACCGCGATCACGGTCGGCCCAAGGAATTCCTGACCGATCTCCTGCCGCCGCGACCGGGTACGCCGGGCGCGGCGCCGCGCCACAGGCATCCGTCGCTGACCGGGCAGATGTACATGATCATCGACGAGGTCTACGCCAACCCCGCCATCGGCGTGCGCGCCTATCTCGAGTATCGCAATCTCGAGTGCCTGGACCGCGCCGACCGGATCCCCACGCCGCCGTCGCTGTCGGAGGTCGCGCTGTTCGTCGAGCGCTGCCAGACGCGCCACGACACCGCGCGCCGCGCTCAACGCGGCGGCGGCTTGAGCGCCTGCGTGGCGCGGGTGTTGAACGAGTACCGCGAGAGCCGCGCGCCGACCACCATCGAAGACTGAGCCGTTCCGATCAGCGCAATGGCAGCGACAGCGTCTCGCCACGCGCGGCGACGTGCACCCGCGCGCCGAAATCCTGCGCGAGTTGCGCCGCGAGCGCGGCCAGCGCGCCGTCCTCGCCATGCACCAGGGTCACCGGCGGTCGGCCGGCGAAGTGTTCGTACCAGGCGAGCAGCTCGCGCCGATCGGCGTGGGCGGAGAAGCCGCCCAGGGTGTGGATGCGCGCGTTGACGCGAATGGTCTCGCCCCACAGCCGAATATGCCGCGCGCCGTCCACCAGCTGGCGGCCGAGGGTGCCGCGCCCCTGGAAGCCGACGATCACGACGTGACATTCGCGTCGCCACACGTTGTGCTTCAGGTGATGCTTGATGCGCCCGCCGTTGCACATGCCGCTGCCGGCGATGATCAGCGTGCCGCCGCCTCGCCGGTTCAGGGCCATGGACTGCGCGGGCGTGGCGCAGAACTCGAGGTTGGGCAGCAGCGGCAGGCGGCGATGGCTCGCGAACAGCGCACGCGCGTCGTCGTCGAAGAGCTCATGATGGGAGAGGTAGATGCGCGTCGCCTCGATGGCGAGCGGGCTGTCGAGCGCGATTTTCCAGCGACCGAGATCCCAGCGCTGGAAGTTCTGCCCGAAGTAGTACAGCAGCTCCTGGGTGCGACCAACCGCGAAGGCCGGGATCAGCACGTTGCCGCCCGACGCGTGGGCCTCGCGCAGCACCGCTTCCATTTCGCCGAGCGTGTCGTCGTGGCTGCGATGCTCGCGATCGCCGTAGGTGCTCTCGAGAATCAGGTGGTCGGCCTCGCGCAGCCGCACCGGGTCGCGCAGGATGGCCGCGCCGGCGTGGCCGAGATCGCCCGAGTACACCAGGCGAGCATGGCGTCCGGCGTGACTGAGCATGAGCTCGACGATGGACGAGCCTAAGATGTGGCCGGCGTCGTGCAGGGTCAGCGTCACACCCGGCAGAATCTCGTGGGCGGCGCCATAGTCCAGCGGCACGAAGTGCTTCATCGCGCGTTCCGCGTCACGCCGCGAATAGAGCGGCAGGATCGGCGCGAGGCCTTTGCGCTCGCGCTTGCGGTTCTCCCACTCGCATTCCTTCTCGGCGATGAAGGCCGCGTCGCGCAGCATGACCGTGCACAGGTCGCGGGTCGCGGCCTGCGCGTAGATCGGACCGCGATAGCCGGCTTTCACCAGCAGCGGCAGGCGCCCGGAGTGATCGATGTGCGCGTGGCTCAAGACCACCGCGTCGATGCTGCCGACATCGAAGGGCAGCGGATCGGCATTGCGCGCCTCGTCGCGCCGGCTGCCCTGGATGAGGCCACAGTCGAGCAGCACGCGCCGCCCGTCGAAGTGCAGCAGGTGGCAGGAGCCCGTGACCTCCCCGGCGGCGCCGAGATGCTCGAGCGCTGCCTTGCCGTGACCCGCGCCGCTCATGGTGTGAGCTTGTAGACGTCGACGGCCGTGTCGTGGAACAGAAGATCGCGCTCGGCCTGCGCGTAGGGCTCGGCGATGCGCTTGAACGCGTTCCACAGCGTGCGGTAGTTGCACGAGCGGCGGTCCGGCGGAAAGTTCGATTCGAACATCGCGCGCGCGGGACCGAAGGTGTCGATGCACCAGCGCATGTGATCGGCCCACACCGCGGCGAGCTCTTCGGAGTTCGGCGGCACTTCGCGGCGATGCCAGCGGTTGCCGAACACCGTCATGCCGATGCCGCCGAGTTTCAACCGTACATTGGGCAGGGAGGCGAGCGCGGTGAGCTGTTCACGGCAGAACGCCAGCACCTCGTCGCGCTTGCTGGCGTAGGGTCCGATGCCGAGCGGCGCGCCGAGATGATCGAGCACGATGGTGGTGTCCGGCGCGGCCTTGGCCAAGGTCACGAGCTCCGTCATCTGCGGGTGGTAGAGCCACACGTCGTAGGCGACACCATGCCGGCCGAGGGTGCGCACGCCTTCCTGGAAGGTCCGGTCAAGCAACAGGCCGGCGGGCGGGCTTTTCTGATGCGCGACGATGTCCGGGCTGCCGTCCCAGGCGACCGCGTGGCGCACGCCGCAGAAGCGGCTGCCGCCGGCGGCGGCGTGGGCGTCCAGCGTGTCGGCGCAGGCCGCGCCGCGCAGCATGTCGGCGAAGGCGATGATGCCGCGCACCAGCGAGCGTCCCGCGAGGCGTTGGATCTCTTCGTCCTCGCGCACCACGAACTCGGTCTCGGCGACCGGCGCGAGCGCCGGTCCGCGCGCCTCGTCGTAGTTCCAGCCGCACTCCACGTAGACCGTCGACACCACGTTGTGACCATCGCGCGCGTCGGCCAGCAGGTCGGCGGCGAAGTAGTGGTCGCCGTCATGCCCCCACAGGTGGTGGTGGGCATCGCAGATGCGCTGCGTGGGGCTAAGCACCTCTTCGCGCACCTGGGCTCGCCACGCGGCGCGCTCCGCGGCGTGGGCGCTCTTCGGATCGTGCATCGGAAATCTCCTCTTCTTCGGGCGCATTGTAGGGCGGGTTTCAATCCGCCAGGCACGGCGCACGCTCGAGGCAGTGCCCGGCCGATTGAAATCGGCCCTACAGGCGAGCTTTGTTGGCCGGGTTTCAACCCGCCAGGCACGGCGCACGGTCGAGGCAGTGCATGGCCGATTGAAATCGGCCCTACAGGCGAGATTCCACCCCCCCTCGAAACGGTGGGAATGTCGGGTGCAAGTCCGACCTACAATAGGGTCCCCCTTCGAGGACACCGACCATGCACGACCTCGTGATACGCAATGCCAAGGTAGTCGACGGCTCGGGTTCGCCGGCCTTCATGGGCGAGGTCGCGGTGGCCGACGGACGCATCGTCGAAGTCGCGCGCGAGGGGCGGGTCGCCGGGAAGGGTCACCGCGAAATCGACGCCGCGGGGCGGCTGCTCACGCCCGGCATCGTCGACATCCATACCCACTACGACGGCCAGGTGTGCTGGGACAAGCAGATCACGCCGAGCTGCTGGCATGGCGTGACGACCATCGTGATGGGCAACTGCGGCGTCGGCTTCGCGCCCGTGCATCGCGGCCAGGAGCGCGCGCTGATCGAGATCATGGAGTCGGTGGAGGACATCCCGGGCACCGCGCTGCACGAGGGCATTCCGTGGGGCTGGGAGAGCTTCGCCGAGTATCTCGCCGCGATCGACACGCCCTACACCATGGACGTCGGCGCGCAGGTGCCGCACGTCGCGGTGCGCCATTACGTGATGGGCGAGCGTTGCTACGACGACGCGACGCCGGAGGACATCACGCGCATGGCGGCCATCACGCGCCAGGCCTTGCGCGATGGCGCGCTCGGCTTCACCACCTCGCGCTTCTATGGCCACCTGGACAAGTTCGGCAACGAAGTGCCGGGCACCCACGCCGCGGCGCAGGAACTGATGGCGCTCGGCGAAGTGCTGGCCGAAGTGCCGCACGGCGCCATCGAGATCATTTCCGACCGCACCCAGGACGCGGACGAGCAGCGCTGGATCGAATGGCTCGCGCGGCGCACCGGCAAGCCCGTCACCATCCTCCACACCGCGCGGATCGGCCAGGGCATCTTCGACTTCGCGGCGCGGCTGAACGCCGAGGGTTTGCGCGTGCGCCCGCAGGTCGGCGCGCGACCGGCATCGATCCTGATGAGCCTCGAAGGCACGGTGAACCCCATGCGGCAGTTCCCGTCCTACGCGGCCATCCGCCACCTGCCCATCGACGAACAGCGTCGTCGCCTGCGCGAGCCCGAGTTCCGCGCGAAGATCCTCGCCGACACGCAGAAGGTGCCGCGCGATCAGACCACCGCCGACATGGTCGGCGACTGGGACAAGATGTTCATCCTGCCGGCGGATCTCAGCTACGAGCCGTCCTTCGACGACTCCGTCGCCGGCATCGCGCGCAAGCAGGGCATCCACGTGCGCGAGGCCCTGATGGACGTGATGGGCGCCGGCCGCCCGCTGCTGCACTTGATTGGCGACTATCGCGGCAGCCTGGACATGCAGTACGAGACCATCGCCAATCCGCATTCGGTGTTCGGACTCTCCGACGGCGGCGCGCACTGCGGCGTGCTGTGCGACGCGAGCATGCCGACCTACATGCTGGCCTACATGAGCCGCGACCGTAAGCGCGGCCCGACGCTGCCTCTGGAATACACCGTGAACAAGATGACCCGCGACACCGCGCTGGTATACGGGCTCACCGACCGTGGCCTCCTGGCGCCCGGCTATCGCGCGGATCTGAACGTCGTCGATTTCGATCAGCTCGCGCTGTTCGATCCCGAGATGGTCTACGACCTGCCGGCCGGTGGTAAGCGGCTCATCCAGAAGGCGCGCGGCTACGTGGCGACGGTGTGCAAGGGCGAAGTGACCTACGAGAACGGTGAGCACACCGGGGCGATGCCGGGGCGCTTGTTGCGGGCGTGAGGTGACGATTCGCGTCGCCACGCGCATCCGTGCGCCGAGCGCCGCGCATGGCGGGTTGAAACCCGCCCTACAGGATCATCGTTGAACGAAGCCTGCCTGTAGGGCCGATTTCAATCGGCCATGCACGGCCTGCCAGCGCCGGTCGCGGCCATTACGTTCCCCGCGGCTTTGCGCGATGTGTGGCCTGCGCGGTCCACGGATCGTCGGGCCAGGGATGCTTGGGATAGCGCCCCTTCAGTTCCTTCTTAACCTCGGGATAGGTGCGTTCCCAGAAGCCCTTCAGATCCTGCGTCACTTGTATTGGCGTCTGCCGGGGTGACAAGAGGTGCAGCAGTACCGGCACGCGGCCACGCGCGATGCGCGGCGTCTCGGCGAGCCCGAACATCTCCTGCAGCTTGACCGCCAGCACCGGCGGTTCGCCGATGGCATAGGCGAGGCGCCGACGCATGCCGCTCGGCACGGTGAGCGCCTCCGGCGCGTGTTCGTCGAGCGCGCGCCGCGCAGCGTAGTCGAGCCGCTGTTCGAGGGCCTGTGCGAAAGCGTCCGCACCGATATCCGCGAGCCGCGCCTTGCCGGCGCAGAGCGGCGCGAGCCATTCTTCCTGCGTCGCCACCAAGGCCGCGTCGCTCACGTCCGGCAGCCCGAGTTCGGGACACCATGCGCGCAGGTTGGTGACGCGCGCCTGCCATTCGCGCGATTCATCGGTCCACGGCAGCGCATCCACGCCGAGCGCGGCGATGCCGGCGGCGAGCAGCGCGGCCGTCTCGTCGTCGCGCGGCACACTATGGGCGCGACGTTCGAGCACGATGGCGGCGAAGCGCTGCTCCTCGAGGTCTTCCACCGCGCGGCTCTGCGTATTGAAGCCGCGGCTGCGCCGGCGCTCGAAGCGCCGCGGAAACTCTTTCTCGAGGAAGGCCTGATCGCAGGGCGCGGCGCGCTGCACCAGCGCATCGCGCGCGTCCTGGCGCAGTTCGGCGATGGCGAGCCAGGGCTCACCGACCAGGGTCGAGGCCGGTCCGAGCTGCGCGCCACGGCCGTTGGCGAGTACGTAGCGCCGTGGATTGTCCGGCGCCTGGCGCGCGATGCGATCCGGGTAGGCCAGCGCCAGCACATCGCCGACCGCGTGCAGCGCGGGCGTTTCGCGCGCGTCTTTCACGCCGAGTCGACCGCGCCATTGGCGCGCGGCCTGGGCGATGGCGGCGAGCGCGCCGCGGTGTACCTCGACCCCCGCGCCGCCGCCGCTGCGCTGCGCGTGCAGCGCCGCGACTCTCACGCGCAGGTCGTCGTTGCGTCGCGCCTCGCCGAACAAAGGATCGCGGCCTTCGAGCAACGCGGCGATGTCGCAGGCGAGACCGCGCCAGGGTCCCGGGGCGCGCAGCATGGCGTTCGCGAGCCGCGGATGGGCGCCGAGCCCCAGCGTCGCCTTGCCGTGGGCGGTCAGCTGGCCGTCGTCAGCGAGCGCCTCGAGCGCGCGCAGCAGATCTTCGGCCTGGGCCAGGCTGCCGGGTGGCGGCGGATCGAGGAAGCGCAGGTCGCTCGACCCCCAGGCCTTGATCTCGAGCAGCAGGCTCGTGAGCTCCACCTGCTGGATCTCGGGACGCGTCGCCGCATCGAGCAACTGAGACTGTGGCCACAGCCGGTAGCAGCGCCCGGCCGCGACGCGTCCCGCGCGGCCCGCGCGCTGGCGCGCCGAGGATTGGGCGATGGTCACGGTCTCGAGCCGGCTCATGCCGCTCGCCGGGTCGAAGCGCGGCTCGCGGGCGAGACCCGAGTCGACCACCGCGCGCACGCCGGGCAGGGTGACGCTGGACTCGGCGACGTTGGTTGCCAGCACGATGCGGCGCATGGCGGCGGGCTTCAACACGCGCGCCTGGGCGTCGACGTCCAGCTCGCCGTGCAGTGTCTCTACGGCCACGCCGAACTCGGCCACGAGACGCGCGCTGCGCTCAATCTCCGCCTTGCCGGGCAGGAAGCACAGCACGTCGCCGTCGGTCTCGGCGAGCGCGGTCTCCACCGCGCGCCTGAACTGCAGTTCCGGTGTCTCGCGGGGGCCTAAGGGGCGGTAGGACACCTCGACCGGAAAGCTGCGCCCTTCGGAGCTCACGCGCGGCGCATCGAGATAGGCGGCCAGCCGTTCGCCGTCCAAGGTCGCCGACATCACGACCAGGCGGAGATCGGGCCGCACCCCGGCCTGTACTTCCAGGCACATCGCGAGCCCCAGGTCGCTGGCGAGATTGCGTTCGTGGAACTCGTCGAACAGCACCGCCGACACGCCGTCCAGCAGCGGGTCGTCCTGCAGCATGCGCGTGAGGATGCCCTCGGTCACGATCTCGATGCGGGTGCGCGCCGAGACCTTGCGCTCGAAGCGGATGCGATAGCCGACCGTCTCGCCGACCGCTTCATTGAGCGCCGTCGCCATGAAACCGGCCGCGGCGCGCGCCGCGATGCGCCGCGGTTCGAGCATCAGCACGCGGCCGGTACACCAGGGCTGGCCGAGCAGCGCGAGCGGCACGCGGGTGGTCTTGCCGGCGCCCGGCGGCGCTTCGAGCGCCAGGCGCGGATGGGCGGCGAGCGACGCGAGCAGCGCGGGCAGGACCGCGTCGATGGGCAGGCTGGCGGTGGGCATGGCGCGGCGTGGGGCGGTGAGGGCCGCATTCTGGAGGTGTCCGCGACCACTTGCCAGTCGCGGCGGTCAAGGCGACGGCGTGAGACGCGCCGTCGCCTTGAAGCGCTGGGTCAGTGCTTACGCGGCGACGCCGGGCGCCAGCCGCGCGCGCTGATTGACCGCACCCAGGATGGCGCGCAGCGAAGCCTCGACGATGTCGCTGCTGCGGCCCACGCCGCAGTAGCGGTTGCCGTCCAGGTTCAACTGCACGTAGGCCACGGCCTCGGCGTGCGCGCCGCCGGCGCTCGACAAGGTGTGCTCGTTGTACTCGACCAGCACCAGCTTCTTGCCGGTGTGGCGCTCGAGCGCGTCGACGAAGGCGCCGACCACGCCGCTCGCGTGACCTTCGAGCTTGACCGTGCGGTGACCGTCACGCAGCGTCGCGGTGAGACGGTCGGCGCCCTGGTCGCGGGTCGCCTGGTAGCCCTGCAGTTCATAGGGCTCGGCGTTGCGCACGTAGTGGTCCTCGAAGAGCTCGACGATCTTCTCCGGCGCGACTTCTGTCTCGCTGTCCTCGGCGTACTTCTGCACCACGCTGCTGAAGTCGATCTGCAGCCAGCGCGGCAGCTGGTAGCCCTGCGCCTGTTCGAGCACGTAGGCCACGCCGCCCTTGCCCGACTGGCTGTTGATGCGGATGACCTCCTGGTAGCTGCGGCCGAGATCGGCCGGGTCCACCGGCAGGTAGGCCACGTCCCAGGCGTCGCGGCCCGGGCGCTTGGCGAGGCACTTCTTGATCGCGTCCTGGTGGCTGCCGGAGAACGCGGTGAAAACGAGTTCGCCCGCCCACGGATGGCGCGGGTGCACGGGGAGCTGGGTACATTCCTTCACCGTGCGGATGATCTCCTCCATGCGCGAGAAATCGAGCTTGGGATCGATGCCCTGGGTGTAGAGATTCATGCCCATGGTCACGATGTCCATGTTGCCCGTGCGCTCGCCGTTGCCGAGCAGGGTGCCTTCCACGCGCTGCGCGCCGGCCATGGTGGCGAGTTCCGCGGCCGCGACCGCGCAGCCACGGTCGTTATGCGTGTGCAGGCTGATGATCACCGCATCGCGGCGCGCGATGTGACGGCACATCCACTCGATCTGATCGGCGTAGATATTGGGCGTCGCCATCTCCACGGTGGACGGCAGGTTGATGATGCAGGGCTTCTCCGGCGTCGGCTGCCAGATGGCGGTGACGGCGTTGCACACCTCGACCGCGTACTCGAGCTCGGTGCCGGTGAAGCTCTCGGGCGAGTACTGGAAGGTCCAGTCGGTCGCCGGGTAGCGCGCGGCATAGGCCTTGACCCATTCCGCGCCCTGGGTCGCGATGGCCTTCACGCCCGCGCGGTCCAACTCGAACACGTCGTTCCGCTGGGTGGTCGAGGTCGAGTTGTAGAGGTGCACGATGGCGCGCTTGGCGCCGGCGAGCGCCTCGAAGGACTTCGCGATCAGCTCCTCGCGCGACTGGGTGAGCACCTGCACGGTGACGTCATCCGGGATCATGCGGTTGTCGATCAAGTGCCGGACGAAGTCGAAGTCGGGCTTGGAGGCGGCCGGGAAGCCGATCTCGATTTCCTTGAAGCCGACCTTCACCAGCAACTGGAACAGCTGCAGCTTCTGCGCCACGTTCATCGGCTCGATCAGCGCCTGGTTGCCGTCGCGGAGATCCACGCTGCACCAGCGGGGCGCGGCGGTCAGAACCTGGTCGGGCCAGGTGCGATCCTTGAGACCGATCTGGGGATAGGGGCGGTACTTGGTGAAATCGAAGCTGCTCATGGGACTGTCCTCGAGCGCCGTTCGTGGCGGCGGGCTGGTTGGGAGTGCGACGGTCCTGGCCGGGTAGGCGAGGGGCCGCGTGCGGAACGCAGTATAGCCAGGGAGCGTTAGCGAAAGATTGCGAAAACGCCAGCCGAACCGGCCATGTTTGCAATGATCGGCTAACCGAGGCATGGTTCTTTAGAGAAACCCGCCATTTCTGTTGGTTCGCCCCTTGCCCGCCTGCCCACGGAGGCCGCCATGAAGCTCGACCGCATCGACAAGCGCATCCTGACCGAGATGCAGGCCAACGGCCGCATCAGCAACCTCGAACTGGCGGAGAAGGTGGGGCTCTCACCCACCCCCTGCTCGCGTCGCGTGCGGCAGCTTGAGGAGGCGGGCATCATCGAGCGGCACGTGACGCTGCTGAACCAGGCCAGGCTGGGCCTGACCATCACCGCCATGATCAGCATCACCATGGACCGGCACACGCCGGAGCGCTTCGCCGCCTTCGAGCGCCAGGTGCGGGAGTTTCCCGAGGTGATCGAATGCTCGATCGTGACCGGCCAGTCGGCCGACTACCTGCTGAAGGCCGTGCTGCCGGACATGACGTATTACGAGGAATTCCTGCTGGGCCGACTGACCCGCATCGAGGGGGTCACGGGCGTGCACTCGAGCTTCGTGCTGCGCCGGGTGATCGCCAAGACCGAGCTGCCGCTCGATCACATCGACCAGGCGCGTCGCCAGGGCGGCGGCACCCGGCCTCGACGCTGAGGGCGCGGGCCGCCGTGGGCGGCCTGGCTCAGTCGCCGAGCACCGTGCCGAGCTGCTTCTCGGCGACCTTGGCCGGCACCTTGATGTAGCCGTCCTTGACCACGATGCCCTGGCCCTCGGCCGACAGCACCATGCGCAGGAAGGCGCGCTCGAGCGGGGCCACCGGCTTGTTGGGCGCCTTGTTCACGTAGATGTAGAGGAAGCGGCTGAGCGGATACTTGCCGGACAGGGCGTTTTCCTCGGTCGGCTCGACGTAGACATCACCCTTGCCCGCCAGCGGCACGCCCCGAACCCCGGAAGTGCGGTAGCCGATGCCGGAATAACCGATGCCGTTCAGCGACTTGGTCACGCCCTGCACGACCGATGCGGAGCCCGGCTGCTCGTTGACGTTGTTCTTGAAGTCGCCCTTGCAGAGCGCGTGTTCCTTGAAATAGCCGTAGGTGCCGGACACCGAGTTGCGACCGTAGAGCTGGATGGTGCGGCTCGCCCATTCGCCGGGCAGGCCGAGATCGCCCCACTTGGTGATGTCGCTCGGATGGCCGCACATGCGCGTGGCGGAGAAGATCGCGTCCACTTCCTCGATCTTCATGCCCTTGATCGGGTTGTCCTTGTGCACGTAGAGCGCGAGCGCGTCGACCGCCACCGGCACGGCGGTCGGCTTGTAGCCGTACTTGGCCTCGAAGGCGTCGATCTCGTTGGATTTCATGAGCCGGCTCATCGGGCCGAGGTTGGAGGTGCCCTCGGTCAGCGCCGGCGGCGCGGTGGCCGAGCCGGCGGCCTGGATCTGGATGTTGACGCTGGGGTAGAAGCGCTTGAATTGCTCGGCCCACAGGGTCATGAGATTGGCGAGGGTGTCGGAGCCGACGCTGGTGACGTTGCCCGAGACACCGGACTCGGTCTGGTAGGGCTTGAGCGCGGCGTCCTCGGCATGGACGGAGCCCGCCAGCCCGCTGGCGACGAGCAGAGCGAGGGCGATGAGGGAGGCTTTGGACACGGGCTGACTCCGCTGGCGGTAAACTCGCGCGGAGTATGTGATCATTTTGTGACGATTTGGTGACGGCACCGCCCGACTCCGGTCGCGGACCGACCGCGGCGCAGAGTCGCGTGTCAGGCGAGCTCGGTGGGCGCGTTGCCGTCCAGGTCGGACTCGGTCTTGACCTGGTTGCGACCGCCCTGCTTGGCGGTGTACATCGCCCGGTCGGCGCGCTCGAACACGCTGTCGATGTTGTCGTTGGCACGGAACTGGCCGACACCGCAGGACATGGTCACCTTGACCGGCGTGTCCTTGTGCCGGAACGGGCAATCCTCGATGTGCCGGCGCAGCTTCTCCAGCATGGTGCGCGCGTCGTCGACCGAGGTCTCGGGCAGCAGCAGCACGAACTCCTCGCCGCCGTAGCGGCACAGGACGTCGGACTCGCGAATGACCTCCTTCAGCTTGGAAGCTACCGTCGCCAGCACCTTGTCGCCGGCCGCGTGGCCGTAGCGGTCGTTGATTTCCTTGAACAGGTCGAGGTCGATGACGGCCAGGCTCAGCGCCCCGCCATAGCGCTTCCAGCGCGCGAAATGCTTGGTCACCATCTCGGTATAACCGGCGCGGTTGAGGATGCCGGTCAGGGGGTCGATCAGCACGCGCGCGTGCTGGACCTCGAGATCCTCGCGCAGATGCATGGCCTGCTGCTCGAGATCCTTCAGGCGCGAGGTCATGCGCTCGAGGGCCTCGCCAGCCTCGCTCGCGCGCTGCGTCTGCGTGGCGACGAACTGCTTCAAGCCGTGATCGATGACCTCCAGGCGATCCTCGATCAGGTCCCGCAGGTCGTCGAGGCTCTGCGCCTCGCGCGCGCTCTCGCGCAGCGCTTCGAGGTCGCCGCCCACCACGTCCGAGAGCTGCAAGGCGTCCGCCGCGCTGTCGGCATAGGTCTCCCGCGAACGCAGCATGGCCTGCTCGAACTCCTGCAGGCGCCGCGCCGTGGCGCGCAGGAACTCCCCGAGGCGGTTCAGTTCGGCCTGCAGTTCGTCGCGCATGCGCATGACCAGGGCCGACAGGCCGGCGGCGCAGGGCCGCAGGTCCTCCGGGCGCGAGAGCGCTTCGACCGTACGCCGCAGCTGGCCGGCGTCGGTGGCGAGGTTGCGCGACACGGGCAGGCGATCGACCAGGTCCAGGAGCGCCTGGCGGGCGAATTCCGGATAGCGTTCGCCGGCGGTGGCGTGGGCGAGCGTCTCGGACAGCAGCGCGGCCGAGCGCTCGACGTCCTCCAGCACTTCGGCGGTGGCGTTACGCGCGGCGATTCGCCGCCGCAGCCGCTCCACCTCGGCGACCAGCGCGGCCGGCGTCTCCAGGTGTTCGAAAAAGTGGTCCAGCAGGTTGGGCGCGTCTGGTACCGGCAGCGCCGCGACCTGCGCCACGCCCGCGCCGGGCGGCGCGACGTCCAGGTCCAGGGACACGATGGTGTTGACGATTTCGTCGATCAGCCGCTGCAGCATCTCGTCGCGCCGACCGGCGCGCAGCAGGCCGCCGAGGTCTTTCAGCTTGCCGTCGAGGTCGGCATTGCGGCCGTGATACGCCAGCGCCAGGCGCAGGATGCCCCGCTGCAGCCGTGAAATGGTCTCGGCCGAAGCGCGCTCGAAACCACTGTCGCGTTTCGATGGAGGAGACTTCGGCGATTTGAGTGAACCGTTCAAGGGCGCGACCGGCATTGCTCTAGTGACTTCGTGTCTGACGATCACGCCGTTCGCGAAAGGGCGCACGCGGAGCCGCGTGCACGATGCGTGGACAGCGCACCAGGGCGGTCCGCTCTCACTCGAGGTGAAGATGCTGGCCAGCCCGCGGCCGCATGCGCCGCGGGTGTGGGAAGGCGCGCCGGGCAGCGCGCTTTCTACCGCTTGTGCTCCTTATCGGCCAACGTTTCGACCACCTTTAGGAGGGTGGCATAGTCGCCGGCTTCCTGGCCGCTGGTGCGGTACTTGCCGTTGACGATCACCGCCGGCACGCCGGTGATGCCGTACTGGCGGGTGAGGGCGATGGCGTGGCGCGCCTTGGTGTCCACGTCGAAGGACTCATAGGCCTTCTTGAACTCCGCTTCCGGAACGCCCTGGTCGGCGAAGAAGCCCTGCACTTCCTCCAAGGAGAACACCTTGCGACCCTCGCGGTGGATGGCCTCGAACAGGAGCGGATGAATCTTGTCCAGCACGCCGAGCTGCTGTGCCGCGTAGTAGGCCCGCGCGTGGATCTCCCAGTTGTGGGCGAACACCGCCGGCACGCGCACGAACTCGACGTAGTCGGGCTTGTTCGCCAGCCATTCCTTGAGCTGCGGCTCGAAGGCGTAGCAGTGCGGACAGCCATACCAGAACAGTTCGACCACCTCGACCTTGTCCGCGGCGACGCTGGTCGGCACCGCTGGCTTGATCTCCTGGTAGTGCTTGCCCGCGACGACGTCCTCGGCGTGGGTCGGCAGCACGACGGCCAGCAGCAGCAGCGCGGAAAACAGCAGGCGATGAATCTTCATGATGGTGTTATCCCGAAGCGTTGCCGTGCGCGAGGCGCCGCGGTCCGCGGCGCCTGGGCCGCGGACCGTGGTGACGCTCAGTGCAGGGCGGAGATGAAGGTGGCGAGATGCTTGACGTCCTCGTCGCTCAGGCGCTTGGCGATGGTGCGCATCATCTGCGCCTGATCGGTTTGACGCGTGCCGCCGCGATAGTTCTGCAGCTGGGCGACGGTGTAGTCGACATGCTGGCCATGCAGCCCCGGGTAGCCCGAAGCCGGGTTGCCGGCGCCGTCGGGACCGTGGCACGCCATGCAGGCCGGGATGCCGCGCTCGGCGTCGCCGCCCCGGTAGAGCTTCTGACCAGCGGTGGCCGCCTCGGCGGCGTCGGCCGCGAGCGGCTTGACGTTCAGGGTCTGGGCGCCGTAGTAGTCGGCGATTTCCTGCATGTCGGCCTCCGACAGCGGCGTCGCCATCGGTGACATCATCGGGTTCTGGCGCGCGCCGGACTTGAAGGCCTTCAACTGGGCGACGATGTAGCTCGGATTTTGGGCAGCGAGATTCGGCCAGATCGGATTGCTGCTGTTGCCGTCCGCCCCATGGCAGGCCGCACACACTTGCGCCTTGGCTTTGCCGTCGGCCTGTGCCGTGGCAGCGACGAACGCCACGCACAGCGCGGCCACCGCCAGGAACGCGTTCCTCTTATGCATTTCTTGATCTCGCTTGCGGAAAGACGCCGTGATTATATACGTTGCAGGGCCGCGATCTGCACCACTACACCGGCCAAGAAACTCTGCTCACGCAGGATTGGACGGCGCTCGATGAACGATGCAACCGAAGCGGCGCGCAAGCTGCTCGCCAAGGCGCGCTTCGCGATCAGCGTGCCCGAGCCGCGCCTGCTGCCGACCGATGGTGGCCGCGAGATCGCCTTCGCCGGTCGTTCCAATGCCGGCAAGTCGAGCGCGCTCAACCTGCTCTGCGCCCAGCGCGGTCTGGCCCGTACCAGCCGCACGCCGGGCCGCACCCAGCACATCGTGGTGTTCGAACTCGATGCCGAGCGGCGGCTCATCGATCTGCCGGGCTTCGGCTACGCGAAGGTCGCCAAGAGCATGCGCGCCCATTGGGAGGACGCCCTGCCGGAATACCTGGAGACGCGCGCCTCGCTGGCCGGGGTGATGCTGCTGATGGACATCCGCCATCCATTCAAGCCCCAGGACCTGGCCTTGATCGCGTGGTGCCGGGCGGCCGGCGTTCCTCTGCACGTGCTGCTCAGCAAGGCCGACAAGCTCGGCCGAGGCCAGGCCAGCGCCACCCTGCACAGCGTCAATGCCGAGCTGGCGCAGTCCGGTGCCAGTGGTCACGCCCAGCTGTTCTCGGCACTCAAGGGCGACGGCACGCAGGAAGCCTGGCGGGTGATCGCCGGCTGGCTCGAACTGGAATAAAAAAAAGGGCCCCGGTCTGGGCAGTTAGGGGGACTACGCCGACCGGGGCCGCTTCACGTTTGCCCGATTGGGGGGTCGGGCGGGCGCCGGCTCTGGGAGGGGGTGAGCCGGCTCGTTCTGGCGAACGTGAGGCTGTGACCGGACCGCGCGCGCGATGGTTCCGGCCGACGCGGAAAAATTTTGCTGAGCGCATCGACGGGTAAGGCCGCGACGGCAACACGAACGGCCCCGCGAGGGGGCCGTGAGCGATGGGGGGAGAGAGCGACGGGCGCGCTGCGCGCCCGGCCGGGTCGAGGACCCGGTTCAGTTCATGCCGTACTTGCGGCGGAACTTGTCGACGCGGCCAGCGGTGTCCACGATCTTCTGCTGACCCGTGTAGAACGGGTGGCAGGACGAGCAGACGTCGAGCATCAGCTGGTCGCCGGCCAGGGTGGAGCCGGTCTCGAAGGTGTTACCGCAGCTGCACTTGACGGTGACCTGGTGATATTTCGGGTGGATGTCCGCTTTCATGTGGCTGCGCTCGGTGGCTCGCGAAAAGGGGACGAAGTCTAAGACCGGGACGCCGTCGATTGCAAGCCGCGGCCGCGCTCAATGCCCGGCCGGCGGGCGCTTGAAGGGCAGCACTGCGGCAGCCTCGCGGCGCGCGACGGGCACTGGCCGGTCGCCGCTCAGTTGCTCGAGACCCTCGACCAGGCCACCGGCGCCCAGCACCTTGTCCCACATCATCGAGGACACTTTGAGGCAGGCGGCCATCGGTGTGCCGGCCCGCTCGCGCTCGCGATCGATCTGCCACTGCAGGCCGCTCAAGCGCTGGCGTCGCTCGGGCGGCGCGGACTCGATGAGGCTCTCCAGCACCTTGCGGCGCGCGCTCTCGAAGCCCTGGGGATCGTCGCGGGCGAGGTCGGCCCAGCGCTCGAATTCGAATTCGTCGTCGTGCTTGTCCATGGCGAAGAGACTACTGAAGGCCGGGCGCGTAGAAGCGCGACCTGGTGCACATTTCACCGCCTGTCGCGGTAAAGCATTGTGTCCCTCAAGCCGTCCAGCGCGCGATCACCGGCGCATGGTCCGAGGGCTTTTCCCAGCGGCGCGGCCCGAGGTCGATGGTGCAGCCCGCGCAGTCGGCGCAGAGCGCGGCGCTGGCCAGGATCAAGTCGATGCGCAGACCTTCGTTGCGACGAAAGCCGCCGCCGCGATAGTCCCACCAGGAGAAGCTCTGGGGCGCCTGCTCGAAGCTGCGGAACACGTCGACCAGGCCGAGCGCGGTCAATGCTTGCAGGCGTTCGCGCTCGGCGTCACTGCACAGGATCTTGCCGCGCCACGCTTCAGGATCGTGCACGTCGCGATCCTCGGGCGCGATATTGAAGTCGCCGAGCAGCACGACCTTGGGCTCGCTGGCGATGAGGGTCGCGACCCAGGCGGCGAGCGCGTCCAGCCAGGCAAGCTTGTAGGCGTACTTCTCCGAGCCGACTTCCGAGCCGTTCGGCACGTACAGATCGACCACCAGGCAGTCATCGACCCGCGCCGCGAGCACGCGCCGCTGCGGGTCATCGAAACCGGGAATATCGGTCGCCACCAGCGTCGCCGGCCGCTTCGACAGCAGCGCCACGCCGTTGTAACTCTTCTGCCCGCTGAACAGTACGTGGTAGCCGAGCGCCGCGAGTTCGTCCCGCGGAAAGTCGGCGTCCTGGACCTTGGTCTCCTGGATCGCCACCACGTCCGGCGTCGCCGCGCCGAGCCAGGTGGTGAGATGGGCGAGACGCGCGCGGATCGAATTGACGTTCCAGGTGGCGATGGCAACCATGGCTCAGACTCGAAAGCCGCCGTGGCGGCGGCGGTTCATCAGATCCACCACGTACACGCCGGCGCCGAAGGCGAGGACGGCCAGCACCAGCAGCAGCGCCGCCACGGTGCCGGCGTACTCGCGCAGCACCACCGGCACGAGCGCGGCGGTGTCGTCGAGTTCGGCGCGGGCGGCGTACTCGGCGAGCTTGCGCTCCGCGTTCTGCAGGGACTTTTCCAGGTCGTCCCGCGAGCGTTCCAGCTCGACCAGGCGCGCGTCGGGCGGCTGGTGGGTGGTCTTGACCTGGGTACGCAGCGCCGTCACCTCGGTCTGCAGCGTGCCGGCCCGGAGCTTTTCCTCGGACAGGCGGCCTTTGAGCTCGGTGTTCTCCTTGGTCAGCAGATCGATTTCCGCCGCCGCGGTCTCGGCGTTGGCCGGCGCCGCGCCGCCTTGGCCGCGCGCGGCCTGCTCCAGCTGCTGCATGCGCGCCTCGAGCGCGGCCTTGTCCTTCTCGAGTTCGGTGACGCGCTGACGGGCGGGCATCTCGGCGCTCAGGTAGGCCGCGTCGACCCAGCCCTGCGTGCCGCCCGGTTCGCTGACCTGGGCGACGTCGCCCTCGCGCTTCAACACTTCCACCGCCGTGCCGGTCGGCACGACCTTCAGGATCGCGCTGCCGGTGTCCTGGCTCTCGTGGATGCCCATCAGCAGGCGATCGATGACGTAGGCGGTTTCCGCCGTCGCGCCCGCGCTGAGCGCGAGCAGCAGGAGGCCGTGCAGGACGCGGGCGAGCATCTTACGGGGCGCCGATCAGGCGAGCAGGCCGGCCTGGCGCAGCAGCGCGGCGACCTCGGGGTCGCGGCCGCGAAAGCGTCGGAACAGTTCCAGCGCGTCCTCGGCGCCGCCGTTCGCCAGCACGGTTTCACGAAACGCGCGGCCGGTGGCGGGATTGAAGAGGCCTTCCTCGGTGAAGCGCTCGAAGGCGTCGGCGGACAGCACCTCGGCCCATTTGTAGCTGTAGTAACCGGCCGCATAGCCGCCGGCGAAGATGTGGGTGAAGCTGTGCTGGAAGCGGTTCCAGGGCGGCGGCGTCACCACCGCCACGGCGCGCCTGACCTCGTCCAGCAAGGCCTGGATGTCGAGGCCGGGTGAGTAGTCGCGATGCAGCTTGAAATCGAACAGCGCGAACTCGAGCTGGCGCACGGTCTGCATGCCGGCCTGGAAGTGACGCGCCGAGTTCAGGCGTTCGAACAGCGCCTGCGGCAGCGGCTCGCCGCTGTCGACGTGGGCCGAGAGCAGGTCCAGCGACTCCCGCGACCAGCACCAGTTCTCGAGGAACTGGCTCGGCAGCTCGACCGCGTCCCAGGGCACGCCATTGATGCCGGCGACCGCCGGCCGGCCGATGGTGGTCAGCAGGTGATGCAGGCCGTGACCGAACTCATGGAAGAGCGTGGTCATCTCGTCGTGGGTCAGGAGGCTCGGTCGGCCCTCCTGCGGCGGCGTGAAATTGCAGTTCAGGTAGGCGACCGGCAGCTGGGTCGCGGCGCCGTGCTGCCAGCGTGGCAGGCAATCGTCCATCCACGCGCCGGAGCGCTTGCCGGCGCGGGCGTAGAGGTCGAGGTAGAAGAAGCCGAGCGGCTCGCCGTCGGCGTTCTTCACGGCGTGGAATTCGACGTCGGGATGCCAGGTATCGACGCCCGAGACCGGCTCGAAGGCGAGCCCGAACACGCGGCCGACGATGTCGAACAGCCCGGCGCGCACCCGCGGCAGCGGGAAATAGGGCCGCAGCTCCTCCTGGTTCAGCTGGTAGCGATGCCGGCGCAGCTGCTCCGCGGCGTAGGCCACGTCCCAGGCGTCGAGCGTCTCGAGGCCCAGTTCGGCGCGGGCGAAGTCGGCCAGCTCGGCCACTTCCCGCGCCGCGGCCGGCCGCGCCTCGCGCGCGAGGTCTTCCAGGAAGGCGATGACGGCCGCGGTGGAGGGCGCCATCTTGGTCGCGAGCGAGAGCTCGGCGTAGTTGCCGAAGCCGAGCAGGCGGGCGAGCTCCTGGCGACGCGCCAGCAGCTCGTGCATGACCGGGCCGTTGTCGTGCTTGCCGGCCTGCGGGCCCTGGTCCGAGGCGCGCGTGGTATAGGCCTCGTACAGCGTCCGGCGCAGCCCGCGGTCGGCGAGGTTGCTCATGGCCGGCACGTAGCACGGCAGGTCGAGCGTCAGGCGCCAGCCGCCGCGTCCCTGCTGCTCGGCCCGCGCGCGGGCCATGGCGAGGGTGGAGGGCGGCAGACCCGCGAGGCGCGTCTCGTCATCCACGTCGAGCGCGTAGCCCTGGGTGGCATCCAGTACCTGCTCTTCGAAACGGTTGGCGAGTTGGGCGAGCTCGACGCGGAGCGTCGTGACCCGCGCCTTGGTCGCTTCCGGCAGGTCCACGCCGCCCAGGCGGAAGTCGCGCAGCGCGTTGTCGATCAGGCGCCGCTGCGCGCGGTCATAGCCGGCAAAGGCCGGGCTCGCGCGGAGCTTCTGGTAGGCGGCGCAGAGCGCGGCGTTCTGTTCCAGTTCGGCGCCGAAGGCCGAGACCCGGGCAACGCATTCGGTGTAGGCGGCGCGCAGGGCTTCGTTGTCGGCGACGTTGTGCAGGTGGGACAGCGGACCGAACAGGCGATGCAGCTCGTCGGCCATCTCCTCCATCGGTGCGACGATGCCGTCCCAGTCGGGCTGGGCCGCCGCGGTCAGGGCGGCGATGCGTGCGCGCTGCGTCGCGAGCAGCGCATCGATGCGGGCCACGGCGCCCGCGGCATCGAGCTCGGCATAGCGCGGCACGCGCGAGAGGGTATGGGCGGCATGGGCGTTCATGCCGCGCATTATGCAGGAGAGCGGCGTGGGCGGAACCGCCGCGCCTCAGCCCAGCCGAGCCGCCGCCGCCCACAGCGTGAGCGTGCAGAGCGCCGCGCCGAGCACGCCGAGCGCCAGCGCCGCACGGCGACTCGCCGCCACCACGTGTTCGTCGCCGCGCGCGGAGATGATGTAGGGCAAGTCACGCGTCGCGGGCGGGCCCATGAGGTCCACCGGCGGCGGCGCGCCTGCGCCCGCCGTGCGCGCCGCCTGCACTTCACGCGTCGCCGCGTCGCGCGCGGCCGACCATTCCGCGGCATCGATCTGACCATCGCCGTCGGTATCGAAGCGCGCGAGGAGCGTGGCGCGATCGCGTTTCCAGTCGCGCAGCCGGTCCGCCACGTCTTCATCGAGCCTGAGCGGCGCGGTGTGACTGGCGTGGGTCGTGAACTGGCCGATGACGTAGAGCGCGTCGCCGGGTCGGATGAGGTGTTCGGTGAAACGCCAGGACTTGCCGAATCCGTCGGTCCAGCGCAGCCAGGGATGACCTCGGGCAGGCGGCCGGCCGGCCGGTGCGCGATGGTGGCTGAACCAGACATCCACCTGGCCCGGGTAGACCGTCGCGCCTTCGGGATCCACCGCGCACATGCCGCTGGTGTCCTCCAACTGGAAGAGGTCGTCGCTGGTGCCGCGCTCGACCGTCACCCAGCGCCGCTCGTTGCGCCGCTGGCCGCTCTGCTCCAGGTGATCGATGCGGTAGTGATACCAGGCGCAGCGGCGCTGCGAGAGCGGCGCGTGTATCGGCTCGCCGTCCATGAGGTCGGCCATGCCACGCAGCTCGGTATAGCCCTGGGCCGCCGAACGGATGAGCGCGGTCGGGGTGTTCTCGATGAGCCGTCCGCGCGCCAGGCTGCGGAATGCGGCGCGCAGCAGCAGCCCGCTGAGCGCCAGCGCCAGCAGCCAGCCGCCCCAGAAGGGCGTGGGCTCCACATAGCGCAGATCGGCGATGAACCGCGCCAGCTCCGCCATTGGCGTCGCGCTCAGTTGAACAGCGCGCCCAGATCGACGTCGCGTTTTTCCTCGGCGCCGAACTCGAGCAGCGTGTGCGCCCCGAAACCGAACCAGCGCGCGACCAGCACGTCGGGAAAGGTCTCGATGCGGATGTTGTTCAGCGTGACCGCCTCGTTGTAGTACTCGCGCCGGTCGGCGATGGAGTTCTCGAGCGAGGTGACGCGATCTCGCAGATGGCGGAACTGGTCGTCGGCCTTCAACTCGGGATAGTTCTCCGCCACCGCGTAGAGCTGCCCCAGGCCCGCGCGCAGCGCGCTCTCGCCCGCGCCCACGCCGGCCACGTCGTTGCGCTGGTTGGCCGCGAACACCGAGGCGCGCGCTTCCGTGACGCGCGCCAGCGTGTCCTGTTCGTGGCGCATGTACTGACGGCACACCTCGACCAGCTTGGGCAGTTCGTCGTGGCGCTGCTTCAGCAGCACGTCGATGTTGGCCCAGGCGCGACGCACGTTGTGCTTCAGGCTGACCAGCCCGTTGTAGAGCAGCACGCCGTAGGCCAGCAGTACGCCCAGCAGTACCGTCAGCACGATGGTCTCTACCGGCATCGGAAACCTCCAAGGGGGGCGGCGAGAAAGGCTATCATGGTGACTCATCATCGGCCCGTCCGCGCGCGGACTTGACCGCCGCCCGCCCAGCCCAGGAGTAGTCGCCATGCAAGGGGACGCCAAAGTCATCGAATACCTGAACCGCGTGCTCAAGCTCGAGCTGACCGCGATCAACCAATACTTCCTGCATGCCCGCATGTTCAAGAACTGGGGCTTGAACAAGCTGAACGAGAAGGAGTACCACGAGTCCATCGACGAGATGCGCCATGCCGACAAGCTGGTCGAGCGCATCCTGTTCCTGGACGGCCTGCCCAACCTGCAAGACCTCGGCCGCCTGCGCATCGGCGAGAACACGGTCGAAGTGCTGAAGGCCGACCTCGCGCTCGAGTACGAAGCGCTGCCGGTGCTGCGCGAAGCGATCACCCACTGCGAGACGGTCTCAGATTTCGTCAGCCGCGAACTCTTCACCGACATCCTCGAGGCCGAGGAAGAGCACGTCGACTGGCTGGAGACCCAGCTCGGGCTGGTGGACAAGCTCGGTCTGCAGAACTACCAGCAGTCGCAGGTCTGAGGCCCACGGGCGCCAGCACGGCGCCCACCCCTCCCCGAAGCGGGTAGGGGAAAATACACAGTTGCGAATGTTTCTCGTTTTTACTACTGTTAGCGGCAACGCACACTCAATGGTTGCCCGCCATGTACGTCTGCATCTGCAACAACGTCACCGAGAGAGACATCGAAGACGCCGTGCGCAGCGGCGCCCGCTCGCTGGAATGCCTGGAGCGGCGCCTCGCGGTGTCCACCTGCTGCGGCCAGTGCCGCTGTTTCGCCGATGATGTCCTGCGCGAGGCGCTCGGCAGCCTGGAGAGCCAGGAACCGGCGCTCGCCCTCGCTTCCTGAGTTCTCCTGGGCAGCCCTCAGCCGGCCACCGCGCTCGGCGCCGCCGCCACCAGCGGGCCGCACACCGGGCAGCGCGGATCGCGCCGGAACTTCATGGTGTGCCACTCCATCTCAAGCGCGTCGAGCAGCAGCAGCCGACCGGTCAGGTCGGTCCCCAGCCCCATCAGCACTTTCAAGGTCTCCATCGCCTGCACGCTGCCGATGATGCCGAGCAGCGGCGCCACCACGCCCGTCTGGGCGCAGGTCTGACCGCCGGCCTGGTCGTCGTTGAACAGGCAGCGATAGCAGGGGCTGCCCTCGGTACCAGGATGGAACACCGTCACCTGGCCCTCGAAGCGGATGGCGGCGCCCGACACCAGCGGCTTGCGGTGGCGCGCGCAGGCGCGGTTGATGAGGAAACGCGTCTCGAAGTTGTCGGTCGCGTCGACCACCACGTCGATGCCGGGCAGAAGCTGGTCGAAATCGGCGTCTTCCAGCCGTCGCGCCAGCGGCTCGACCCGTGTGTGGGGATTCAACGCCGCGATGCGATCGCGCGCCGATTCCACCTTGGGGCGCTTGAGATCCGCCGTGCCGTGCACGATCTGGCGTTGCAGGTTGGAAAGCTCGACGTGGTCGTGGTCGACCAGCACCAGCCGGCCCACGCCGGCCGCGGCGAGGTACATGGCGATGGGCGAACCGAGACCGCCGAGGCCAATCAGCAACACCGAACTCTCGATGAGCGTGTTCTGGCCGTCGATGTCGATCTCGGGCAGCAGGATCTGCCGGCTGTAACGCAGCAGCATCTGGTCGTCCATCGTCGTTCTCCGCGGTGAGCCGGAACTGAGTGTCGCCGAGCGCGTGAGCGCGTTCAATCAGCCACGCGGCGCGCCGTGGTGACCCGTTCGTGACCGGCCAGATCGCGCGCCGTGGCCACCGCGCCGAGCCCCGCGCCGCGCAGCAAATCGCGCACCGCCGGCCCCTGGGCGTGGCCGTGCTCGAGCGCTACGAAGCCGCCCGGTCGCAGGCAGCGGGGCGCGTCGCGCGCGATGGCGGCGAGTGCCGCAAGGCCGTCCAGGTCGGCGAACACGGCCCCACGCGGCTCCTGCAGCACCGCCGCATCGACGGCTTCGTTCGCGCCCACGTAGGGCGGGTTGGCGAGGATGACGTCCAGCGTCGCCGGCGCCACGGCCGCGAGCCAGTCGCCCTGGAAGACTTGCACGACGAGGTGGAGACGCGCGAAGTTGCCGCGCGCGACGTCGAGGGCGGCGGCCGAGCGGTCGCTCGCGAACACCGAGAGCGCCGGCCTTTCGCTCGCCAGCGCCGCCGCGATCGCGCCGCTGCCCGTGCCCAGATCGAGGGCTTGTCCGGTTCGCCCTGCGGGCCACGCCGCCAGCGCCTGCTCGACCAGCAGCTCGGTTTCCGGGCGCGGCACCAGCACCGCTGGCGTGACGGCGAAGGACAGGGACCAGAACTCGGCCTCGCCGGTCAGGTAAGCCAGCGGCGTGTGGCCGGCGCGGGCCGCGACCAGTTCGAAGAAGCGCGTCGCCGTCGCATCGTCCAGCACGCGTTCCGGGGCGGCGAACAGGGCCGCGCGGCGGCTGGTGAGGCAGTGGGCGAGCAGCAGTTCGACGTCGAGCCGCGGGCTCGCGCTCTCCGCGAGCCGCGCCGCCGCCTCGCGCAGCGCCGCGGCGACGGTCCAGGCCGCGCTCACGCGTCCTGCGCGAGGCGCGCCATCTCGTCGGCCTGGTGCTCGGTGATGAGCGGCTCGATGACCAGGTCGCAATCGCCTTCCATCAGTTCGGCGAGCTTGTAGACCGTGAGATTGATGCGGTGGTCGGTCATGCGCCCCTGGGGGAAGTTGTAGGTGCGGATGCGCTCCGAGCGGTCGCCGCTGCCGACCAGGTCGCGACGCGTCTGCGCCTGCTCGGCGCGTTGACGGCCGCGCTCGGCGGCCAGCAGCCGCGCGCGCAGCAAGGACAGCGCCCGCGCGCGATTCTTGTGCTGCGAACGCTCGTCCTGGCATTCCACCACCACGCCGGTCGGCAGGTGGGTGATGCGTATCGCCGAATCGGTCTTGTTGACGTGCTGGCCACCCGCGCCCGAGGCGCGGAACGTGTCGATGCGCAGGTCCTTGGGATTGATGTCGATGTCGTCGATCTCCTCCACCGCCGGCATGACCGCGACGGTGCAGGCCGAGGTGTGGATGCGCCCCTGCGACTCGGTGGCCGGCACACGCTGCACGCGGTGCGCGCCGGACTCGAACTTGAGCCTGGCGTACACGCCCTGGCCGGTGATCTTGACGATCACCTCCTTGTAGCCGCCGAGCTCGGCGGCATTGGCGCTCATCACCTCGTGACGCCAGCCGCGGCGCTCGGCGTAGCGCAGGTACATGCGCAGCAGATCGCCGGCGAAGAGCGCCGCCTCGTCACCGCCGGTGCCGGCGCGGATCTCCAGGAACACGTCGGCATTGTCGTCTGGGTCGCGCGGAATGAGCAGCTTCTGCAGCTCGCTCTCCAAAGTCACCAGCGCGTCGCGGGCGCGCAGCGCCTCCTCCTGGGCCAGCGCGCGCAGTTCCAGGTCGTCCTCGCGCAGCATGGCCTCGGCCTCGCCGATCGCGTCCTGGGTGCGGGTATAGCGATCGAAGCACTCGACCACCGGCGAGATCTCGGCGTGCTCGCAGGACAGGGCGCGAAAGCGTTCCTGGTCGGCGATCACGTCGGGCGCGGCCAGCAGGCCATCCAATTCGGCCCGTCGCTCGACCAGGGTCTCGAGCTTGCGCAACAGGGACGGCTGCATGACTCTCAGGGCCCGTCGAGGCCCAGGAGTTCCCGCGCGACGCGCACGAAGTCCTCGCGCCCGCCACCCGCGCGCAGCGCGGCGGTCGGCGAGTGCATCAGCTTGTTGGTGAGGGTATTGGCCAGGAAGTCGAGCACCACGGCCGGATCCTCGCCGCGCGCCAGGCGGCCGCGCGCCTTGGCCATGAGTTCGTCACGGATGCGCTCGCCGCGGGCGCGGAACTCGGCGATGGTCTCGCCGCTGCCCTGCACCTTCAGCCACTCCATGTAATCGCGCACCTGCAGGTGCACCATTTCCTCGGCCTGGGCGGCGGCCTCGTGGCGCAGCTTGAGATTGGAGCTGACCACGTGTTCGAGGTCGTCGACCGTGTAGAGGTACACGTCCTCCAATTCGCCGACCGTCGGCTCGACGTCGCGCGGCACGGCCAGATCGACGATGAACATCGGATCAAAGCCGCGCTGCTTCATCGCCACGTCGATGATGCCGCGGGTGACGATGGGCAGGCGGCTCGCGGTCGATGTGACGACGATGTCCACCTTCGTCAGGTGGTGGGTGATGTCGTTCAGTTCGATGGCCTCGCCGCCGACCCGCTCGGCCAGCGCCTGCGCGTTATCGAGCGAGCGGTTGGCGACCACCAGCCGGCCGATGTGCGCGCCGACCAGGTGGTTGGCGACCAGCGAGATGGTGTCGCCGGCGCCGATCAGGAGCGCGGCACGCTTCTCCAGCGAGCCATGGATCTGCTGCGCGAGCTTGACCGCGGCATAGGCCACCGACACCGGCGTATTGCCGATCTCGGTCTCGGAGCGAATCATCTTCGCGGTCGAGAACGAGAACTGCATGAGCCGGTTGAGGAACTTGCCGACCGTGCCGGCGTCCACCGCGGTGCGGTAGGCGTCCTTCAGCTGGCCCAGGATCTGCGGTTCGCCCACCACCAGCGAATCGAGCCCGGCCGCCACCCGCAGGGCATGGCGGACAGCCTGCTCGCTGTCCAGGTGATAGAGGTGCGGCTCGATGTCCGCCGCGCCGATATTGCGGTACTGGGTGAGCCAGGTGAGCGGCGCGCGCGCCGCGTCGACGTGCAGGTCGCAATAGAGTTCGGTGCGGTTGCAAGTCGAGAGGATGAGGGACTCGTCCACCCCGGGACAGGCGTTCAGCGCGCCCAGCGCCGACGGCAGCTGGCCCAAGTCGAACGCAAGCTTCTCGCGGACCTCGACCGGCGCGGTCTTGTGGCTGAGTCCGATGACGAACAGGGTCATGGCGCGCGGTGGACCTTGGTTCCCGTCGCGCGAGCGATGCGCCATCGGACATCCGACGCCGGGAAACGCATGTCCGGTGGTCCTTTCGTGTTCAAGGTGAGGCGTGGACGTTAAGTGCGTTATAGTTTAATCAGAACAGGCTCGAAACCACCAACCGCCACGGCAGGGCCCTTCGCGCCCGGGCGCGAGCGATTCGACGACACCATCTTGCGCAACACGCCGCCGAGAGCGCCCCTGACCCTGTCCCGCCTGACCGGCGCACTGCTGCTCGCGCTGCTCGCCGCCTGCGCCACGCCGCCGCCGTCGGGCCCGACTGGCGCCGCGCCGCTCAACGTCCCGGCCGCGCCGCCCGTGAGCGTCACGCCGCCGCCCGCGGCGCCCTTCGCCTACGAGAACGATCCCTACTACCGGCTGCTGATGGCCGAGTTCGCCGGTCAGCGCGGCCACCTCGACGTGGCGGTCAACAACTACGTGGAGTTGGCCCAGACGCTGCGTGACCCGGCGCTGGCCGAGCGCGCCACCCGCATCGCGGTGTTCGCCCGTGACGACGAGGCCGGCCTGCTCGCGGCCCGCACCTGGGTCGAACTTGATCCGCGCGACATGGATGCCCGCCAGATCCTGGCCGCCATGTACATCCGCCATCAGAACCCGGACGCGGCGCTCGAGCACCTGGAATACGTGCTGTCCCACGACGACGGCCAGCCCGGCAATCGCCTGCGCATGGTCGCCAACCTGCTCGGCCACGAGGACGACCGCCAGACCGCGCTCAGCGTCATGGAGAAGCTGGTCGCCCGCCACGGGGATGACAGCGACGCGCTGCTCGCCTACGCGCTGCTCGCGATCCGCGCCGAACAGCTCGACCGCGCGCGGGACGCGATGAACCGCATCGTCAAGCACACCGAGCTCTCCTCCAGCGTCGCCATGGCCTATCTCGCCATCCTGCAGAAGCAGGGCAAGCTGCCGCAGGCGCTGGAGTGGCTGGACTCCGTGCTGGCGACCAATCCCAAGCAGTTCGGGCTCCGGCTCATCTATGCCCGCCTGCTGGCCGACGCCAACCGCTACGAAGAGGCGCGCCTGCAATTCAGCGCGCTGGCCGCCGAGGCGCCGGAGAATTCCGACATCCTGTTCGCGCTCGGCCTGCTCAACCTCCAGGCCAATCGCGTCGACGACGCGCGGACGAACTTCGAGAAGCTCATCAAGCTCGATACCCGCACCGACGAGGCGCACTTCTACCTCGGGCAGATCGCCGAGGCGCGCAAGCAGCCCGAGGTCGCGCTCAAGCACTACAAGCAGGTGCAGGGCGGCGGCAATTATTTCGGCGCGCAGATGCGCACCGCGCTGGTCAAGGCGGTCAAGGGCGAGACCGACCAGGCGCTGGTCTTCCTGGACAAGGTCCCGGTCGAGGACGACGAACAGCGCTTCAGCGTGGCGCGCGCCAAGGGCGAGATCCTGTCCGACAAGGGACGCCTGGACGAGGCCATGCAGGTCTACGACGCGGCCCTGCATGGCGACGCCTTCAACAGCGACATGCTCTACACCCGCGCCATGCTGGCCGAGCGCATGGGCAAGATAGACGTGCTGGAGCGCGACCTGCGCACCATCATCGCGCGCGAGCCGGAGAACGCCCAGGCGCTGAACGCGCTCGGCTACACGCTGGCCGATCGCACCAAGCGCTACGACGAGGCGCTCGCCCTCATCAGCAAGGCGATGGAACTCGCGCCCAAGGACTTCTACATCCTGGACAGCATGGGCTGGGTGCTCTATCGCCTCGGCCGCCTGGAAGAAGCCGTCGACTACCTGAAGCGCGCCAAGGAACTGCGCAACGATCCGGAAGTCGCCGCCCACCTGGGCGAGGTGCTGTGGGTCAAGGGCGAACGCGACGCGGCCCGCCAGACCTGGGACGCGGCGCTGCGCGACACGCCGAACGACAAGAAGCTTCTCGAAGTCATCAAGCGCCTCACGCCGTGAGCGGCCATCGTCCTGCCCGCGTGGCCCGCGTTCGTGGCCTGGCGCCGACACGTGTGCTCCTGGGCCTGGCCGTTGCGTTGCTCGCCGGCTGCGCCGGCTTCGGTGCCAGGCCGACCGCGCCCGCCGCGCCGGCCGGGCCCGAGGCCCATGCACGGCACGCCGAAGCGGTGCGCGCGCTCGAGCGCTTCCGCCTCGCCGGCCGCATCGGCGTGCAGCGCGAGGACAAGGGCTTCAGCGCCGACCTCGACTGGCGCGAACTGCCGCCCGGCTATGCGCTGCGGCTTTCCGCGCCGCTCTCGGGTGGCACCTACGCGCTTTCCGACGAGGGCGCGGGCGTGGTGCTGGCGGCGCCGAAGGGCAAGACCTACCGCGCCGCCGACGCGCAGGCGCTGATGCGTGAACACCTGGGCTGGTCGCTGCCGCTGGACGGCGCGCGCTACTGGGTGCGCGGCGTGCCCGATCCGGCGCGGCCGGTGAGCGGGGAGCACCTGGACGAGGCCGGCCGCTGGACCGATTTCGCCCAGGACGGCTGGCGCGTCAGCGTGCTGGAGTACGCGCCCGCCGCCGGGCTGGACCTGCCGAGGCGCCTGTTCCTGGTCCGCGACAAGCTGTCGGTGCGCATGGCGATCAAGACCTGGGAGCGACGCTGAGCATGGAGTCCCGCGGCTGGCCGGCCCCGGCCAAGATCAACCTCTTCCTGCACGTGACCGGCCGCCGCGCGGACGGCTACCACCTGCTGCAGACCTTGTTCCAGTTCGTCGACCACGGCGACACCCTGGACTTCCGCCTGCGCGAGGATGGCGCCATCGGTCGCCTGAACGAGCTGCCCGGCGTGCCCGCCGAGCAGGATCTGGTGGTGCGCGCCGCGCAACGGCTCAAGGACGCCGCGGGCGTGCGCGCCGGCGCGGACATCAATGTGGAGAAGCGCCTGCCCATGGGCGGCGGCCTCGGCGGCGGCAGCTCGGATGCCGCCACCGTGCTGGTCGCCCTGAACGCGCTGTGGGGCGCGGGGCTGTCGGTCGACGAACTCGCGGCGCTGGGCTTAGGCCTCGGCGCCGACGTGCCGGTATTCGTGCGCGGCGAAGCGGCCTGGGCCGAGGGCGTCGGTGAGCGGTTGACCCCCTGTCCGGCGCCGGAAGGACCGGTGCTCGTGATCACCCCGCCGTGCAACGTCGAGACTCGCCTGGTATTCCAGGACCCCGAATTGACACGGAATACCCCGGCAATCACAATGCCGGCCCTTTCGTTGCCCGCGACGAGGAACGATTGTGAGCCGGTGACGCGCCGACTCTACCCGGAAGTGGGCGCCGCCCTCGACTGGCTGGCGCGCCACGCGCCAGCCCGCATGAGTGGCACCGGGGCCAGCGTCTTCGCGATGTTCACCGATGACCGGGCCGCGGCCGAGGTCGCGCGGCAGGTGCCGGCCGAGTGGCCGCACTTTCTTGCCCGGCGGGTGAACCGTTCGCCGCTCATGGACCGGCTGGCCGCCGCGACCGCGCGCTGAGTGCCGCGCGTCGCGCCGCACCGCGACGGGCGCGACTGATTCAGCTTTGGGGTGTCGCCAAGAGGTCTAAGGCACCGGGTTTTGATCCCGGCATTCCCAGGTTCGAATCCTGGCACCCCAGCCACTTTGAGGACAGGCGCGCGGTGGGGACCGCGCGCGACCGCGGCGACCCGGGCGCCGCGCAATCGTTACAGACGGGAGTGGGCGCGCGGCCCTCGCACATGCTCGAAGAATCGATGATGTTGTTCACCGGCAACGCCAACCGCCCGTTGGCGCGTGCCATTGCCCGCCACCTGCACATGCCGCTGGGCAAGGCCACCGTGGGCCGCTTCAGCGACGGCGAGATCACCGTCGAGATCGCCGAGAACGTGCGCGGCCGTCACTGCGTCGTGATCCAGTCGACCTGCGCGCCCGCCAACGACAACTTCATGGAACTGATGGTGCTGGTCGACTCGCTGCGCCGCGCCTCGGCCCACAGCATCACCGCCGTCATTCCCTACATGGGCTATGCCCGCCAGGACCGCCGCCCGCGCTCGGCGCGCGTGCCGATCACCGCCAAGGTGGTGGCCAACATGATCACCTCCGTCGGCACCACCCGCGTGCTGACCGTCGACCTGCACGCCGAGCAGATCCAGGGCTTCTTCGACATCCCGATGGACAACGTCTACGCCTCGCCGGTGCTGATGAGCGACATCTGGAAGCACGAGTACGAAGATCTCATGGTGGTCTCGCCGGACGTCGGCGGCGTGGTGCGCGCGCGCGCCATCGCGCGCCAGCTGGACAACGCGGATCTGGCCATCATCGACAAGCGTCGCCCGCGCGCCAACGAGTCGCAGGTCATGAACATCATCGGCGACGTCGACGGCCGCACCTGCGTGATGGTCGACGACATGGTCGACACCGCAGGCACCCTGTGCCGCGCCGCCGAGGCGCTGAAGGATCACGGCGCGAAGAAGGTCGTCGCCTACTGCACCCACCCGGTGCTGTCCGGCAAGGCCATCGACAACATCAACAACTCGACGCTGGACGAGCTGGTGGTGACCGACACCATCCCCTTGTCCGAGGCCGCCATCGGCTGCGAGAAGATACGCCAGCTGTCGGTCGCCGGCCTGCTCGGCGAGAGCATCAGCCGCATCTGCACGGGCCAGTCACTGAGCTCGATGTTCGTCGACTGAGCGCCACGAATTCGCGGCCTCGAGCCGCGTGAAGCCAAGCCGCCGCGTGCCTGGTCGCGGGCCCGCGGCGGTGTTTTTTTCGTAACGACAATCATTCGGAGATCCGGACGATGGAAAAATTTGAAATCGCTGCCGTGACTCGTGCCGACAGGGGTAAGGGTGCGAGCCGCCGCCTGCGTCGCGAGGGCAAGCTGCCGGGCGTGGTGTACGGCGGTCATTCCGACCCCGTGGCGCTCACGCTCGACCACAACGACATGGTCCTGCACTGCGCGCACGAGGCCTTTTACTCCCACATCCTGACCTTGAAGGTCGACGGCAAGGCCGAGCGCGTGGTGCTGAAGGACATGCAGCGTCACGTCTACAAGCCGCGCATCCTGCACATGGACTTCCAGCGCGTGTCGGAGACCGAGGCGCTCACCATGCGCGTGCCGCTGCACTTCATCAACGAAGACCGCTGCGTGGGCGTGAAGATGGGCGGCGGTTCCATCGCTCACCAGATCTCCGATCTGGAAATCACCTGCCTGCCGAAGGACCTGCCCGAGTACATCGAGGTCGATCTCGAGGCGATGAACGTCGGTGACACCCTGCATCTCGGCGAGCTCACGCTGCCGGCCGGTGTGCAGGTGGCGTCCATCCTGCACGGTGGCGACCCGATGCTGCCGGTGGTGACCGTCAATGCGCCGAAGGGCGCGGCGGAGAGCGAGGGCGCCTGAGGCGCCACGCCGTCCTGCCTGCGCCGTTCGCTTTGAGCGTGTCCAGCGCCGACGGCGTGCAACTGGTGGTCGGCCTCGGCAATCCCGGGGCCGGTCACGCCGAGGACCGACACAACGTCGGCTTCTGGCTGGTCGATGAACTCGCGCGCAGGTTGAAAGTCGAACTGCGCGGCGAGGCCAAGTACAAGGGCGAGACGGGACGCGCGGCCTCGGGCCTGCGGCTCTTGAAGCCCATGACCTACATGAATCTCTCCGGTGAGTCGGTCGCGCCCTGCGCCGCCTACTTCCGTATTCCGCCGGCCGCGGTGCTGGTGGTCCACGACGAACTCGATCTGCCGGTCGGCGCGGTACGCCTGAAGCGCGCCGGCGGCCACGGTGGTCACAACGGCCTGCGCAGCATCGAACAGATGCTCGGCACCAACGACTTCCTGCGCGTCAGGCTCGGCATCGGCCATCCTGGTGTCGGTCGCGACGTTGCCGCCTATGTGCTGTCGCGCCCGCCCGCGGCCGAGCGCGAGGCCATCGACGCCGCCATCGCGCTCGTGCTCGACAACATCGAGACCATCACCAACGGTGGTTTCAACCGCGCCATGAACACGCTGAACCAGCGCGGCCAAGGTAAAGGATAAAGCGCCATGGGCTTCAAATGCGGAATCGTCGGCCTGCCCAATGTCGGCAAGTCGTCCCTGTTCAACGCGCTCACCTCGGCGGCCATCGCCGCGGAGAACTACCCGTTCTGCACCATCGAGCCCAACGTCGGCATGGTGCCGGTGCCCGATCCCCGGCTCGACAAGCTCGCGGCAATCGTCAATCCGCAGAAGGTGGTCGCCTCCAGCATGGAGTTCGTCGACATTGCCGGCCTGGTGGCGGGCGCCTCCAAGGGCGAAGGGCTCGGCAACAAGTTTCTCGCGCACATCCGCGAGACCCAGGCCATCGCCCACGTGGTGCGCTGCTTCGAGAACGACAACATCACCCACGTTGCGGGCCGCATCGACCCGATTGCCGACATCGAAGTGATCGATACCGAACTGGCGTTGGCCGATCTCGAGACCGTGTCCAAGGGTCTCGACCGTGCCGAGAAGGCCGCCAAGTCCGGCGACAAGGAACAGCGCGCGCGCGCCGACGTGTTCAAGGTCTTCCTGACTGCGCTCGACGAAGGCAAGCCGATACGCGCGCTCGAACTGGACGACAACGCCCGCGCGCTGCTGCGCGAGGTGAGCCTCTTGACCGCGAAGCCGGTGCTGTTCATCGCCAACGTCGACGAAGCGAATCTCGCCGGCAACGCCCACAGCCAGCGCGTCGCCGACTACGCCGCGGCCAACGGTGCGGAATGCGTCGTCATCTGCGCCGCCATCGAGGCCGAGCTCGCGACGCTCGAGCCGGCCGAGCGTCTCGAGTTCCTGAACGACCTCGGCCTCGAAGAGCCGGGCTTGAACCGCGTGATCCGCGCCGGTTATCACCTGCTCGGGCTCATGAGCTATTTCACCGCCGGTGTGAAGGAAGTGCGCGCCTGGACCATCCGTCGCGGCACCACCGCGCCGGGCGCGGCCGCGGTCATCCACACTGACTTCGAGCGCGGCTTCATTCGCGCGGAAGTGATCGCCTTCGATGACTTCGTCGCCTGCGGCGGCGAGGCGAAGGCCAAGGAGATTGGCAAGCTCAGGGTCGAAGGCAAGGAGTACGTCGTCGCCGATGGCGACGTGATGCATTTCAGGTTCAACGTCTAGGCGGGCACATCACTATTCCGCGCGCCGTAGCTTCGTCGCGCCCAAGCGTACCGCCGCCATGCTCGGACGCCTGCTCCCCGCCCTGATGCCTTCCTGGCGGTTCTTCGACGCCATCGGGCCGTCGCCGCGGGTCGATTACGCCTGGGCCGACGATGACACCCTGCCGCGCGGCTGGCATGAGTTCCGACCGCGTCCCACGCATCTCGGCGTGGCGCGCATGACCGCGCGGCTGTTCTGGAACCCCCGCTGCAACGAGACCCTGTACATCGTGCGCTCGGCAGAGCGCGTGGTGGAGGGCGACACCGACTTCCCCGTGCGTGAACTGCGCTGGCGCCTGCTGCTCGCCCATCGTCGCGGCGAACTCGTGACGCAGACCGCGCCGGCGCTGCGCTTCCGCGTGCGCGCCGTGTACCGCGAGGGCGAGGCGCTGGTCGACGAGGTGGTGTTCGTCTCGGGCGCCTTCGCGGCGGACGAGAGCGCGACTCGATGACCTACGTCGACGCGGTGCGTCTGACCGAGTGCCTGCTTGGTCTCGCCTTCGCGCAGCAGAGCCTGGAACACCTGGCGGGCCCACGCGACGAACGCCTGCTGCACCTGCCGCGGCTGGGGCTCGCGCTGGCGCTCCTCGCCGGCTGGCACAGCGACGTGATCCTGCTGCTGCTGCTCGTCATCGGTCTCCTGCTCCTGCATCGCTTCGACGGCCCCTACAACGGCGGGGCCGATCGCATGGGCCTGCTCGTGCTCTGCTGCCTGTGCGCGACCCACTTCGCGCCGACGCCACTGCTGAAGGAAGCGAGCTTCGGCTATCTCGCCGCCCAACTGGTGCTGTCCTATTTCATGTCCGGCTGGGTAAAGGTGGTGAACCCGGCCTGGCGTCGCGGCGAGGCGCTGGTCGAGGTGTTCGCCTACTCGGCATATCCGGTCAGCGAGAGCCTGCGCGGCTGGGCTGCGCGTCCGCGCCTGCTGTGGGCCATGGGTTGGGCGGTGATGCTGTTCGAACTCGCCTTTCCGCTGACACTGGTGCATCCAGTCTCGCTCGCTGTCGCGCTGGTGATCGCGGCGACCTTCCATCTCGCCAATGCCTGCCTGTTCGGCCTGAATCGTTTCCTGTGGGCATGGCTCGCGGCGTATCCGGCGCTGTGGTGGTGCCAGGGACGACTGCTGCCGTAAGCGCGGCGCACGCCACGCCAGGTGCTATGTTGGGCGCGTGAACCCTCGGAGTCGATGTCATGCTCGAATCGCTGAAAGCCCGCTGGCGCCGCGACGAACTCACGCTCGGCGCCTGGTGCCTGCTGCCAAACGCGCTGTCCGCGGAGATGCTCGCCCGTGCAGGCTTCGACTGGGTGCTGATCGACATGCAGCACGGCTGCATGGACTACGAGACCGCGGTCGGGATGATTCGCGCCATTGATCTCGGTGGTGTCACGCCACTGGTGCGCGTGCCATGGAACGAACCGGGCATCATCGGCCGCATGCTGGATGCGGGCGCGATGGGCGTGGTGGTGCCGATGATCCAGGACGCCGACGACGCGCGCCGCGCAGTCGATGCCTGTCTCTACCCGCCTGCTGGTCGACGCAGCTTCGGACCGATACGGGTCGGCACGCGTGATGGCGCCGGCTACTTCGCGAGCGCCAACGAACGGGTCGCGGTGATCCCGATGATCGAGACCGCCGACGCGCTCGCCAACGTCGAGGCCATCGCCGCGGTGCCCGGGGTCGACGCCCTGTTCGTCGGTCCTTTCGATCTCTCCATCGCGCTCGGCCTGCCGCCCGGCGACAATGACGGCGAGCCGCTGTTCGACGCGGCGCTGGCGCGCATCGGCGCGGCCGCGAAGCAGGCCGGCATCGCGACCGCGGTGCTGGCCACTGCGGATCTCACGCCGCTTCGCGCGCGCCAGGGATTTCGCATGATCTCGGTGGTGACGGACGCCATGGCGCTGAACCGCGCGGCGGCCGCCGACCTTGCCCGCGCACGTGGGGATTGAGCGCTCATTTCCTGACGCTGGACCGAGGGCGGCATTTCGCGACTGGTTACCGGGTTCTGCCTCGTGGCCTTGACTACTCTGGGCACTCATTGTGCGGCGGAAGGGCGACCTCTCTCGCTGTGCTCGGTCCAGGCCCATCTGCCAAGGAGGCCAGTACGTGTTTAGTTCCCTTCGCCGCCCACGCTTTCTTTTTCTCCGCGTCCTGCTCGGCTTTGCGCTCGGCGCGCTCGCGCCGGCTGGCTCAGCGGACGCGGACATCTCTCGTATCGTTGCCGAGACGCAGGTCAGCTACGCGGCAGGTAGCGACGCTGCGAATCTCACCTTCTCCTATACCTCGCCCCCGGGTTCCGCTGTGTTCAACACCGGATCCAGCGCCACGCAGCCCCCGCTGGACCTCGCCGCGGAGTCCTTGGAAGTCTTCCCCGCATTCACGGCGCCCTCGGGCGCCAATGGCGACACGCTGTTCCAGCCGGCGGTGTTGCGCGCCTACCAGAACGTCGCGGGCTTCAACGCCGCGAGCGTCGAGGCCGCCATCGCAGATGGTCGGCCGTTCCACCGTGTGAACGCGCGTACCGAGTGGCGAGCCACGGTGCTTGTCACTGGCGACCTGCCTGGCGCGCCCACGTCGCTATCATTGGACTACCTGCTGTTCCCCGGCGAGGCCGGCCTGACGACTTTCGGCGGTTTCGTGGGACAGGCGGGCTTTCGCGCCGCCATCAGCGTTGACGACGTGCTAAAGGCCGAGTCCGTGACGATCCTGCAGAGCACCGCCGGACTCGGCCCCCCGGCACTGACCGCATCCGGCGACTTCCTGCAACCCGGCGCGACCCTGACGGCAGACGTCCGCAACGGTCTCGCCCACACCGTCATTCGTACCGAGCCCGTGATAGGCAGTGCCGCACTCGGCGTCGTCCAAAGTGGGACGATCCTGCAGGTCAGCTACGTCCTGGAAGCCTGGCTCGAGATCCCGGGCTTCGAGGTCGGTGGTTTCGCGAGTATCGGCGATCCCTTCGCACTGTCCGCCGATCCGAGTGGGTACCTCGCCAGCCAGTTTCCAGGTCTGGACGCGCAGCCCTTCAGGCTGCGCGAAGTCGCGCCCGTGCCGTTGCCGGGCAGCCTTGGGCTCTTGTTCGGCGCTCTGGGTATGACCGGCGCGGGGCTGCGTCGAATGAGGGGATGCCCCCGATTCACGGCTTGAGCCCCTTCGCCACCTGCTTCTGCGCGTCGAACTCCGCGCGGCGGCGCGCGATCTCTTCGTCCGACAAGCGCGCGACGTTCGAGTAATCGAGTTTCCAATCCGCCGAGGCGCCCCAACGCAACGGCGACTGCACCGTGGTGCGCGGCGCGAACGCGGACTCGAGCAGACGTAGCGCGAGTTCGAGCGTCTCGTCCTGCGATTGCAGGTCATGTGGTCGCCCCGCCGGATTGCCGAGCGGTAAATCGCTGAACAGGAAGCGCGGCACGCCGACCCCTTCGACGATGTCCTTGGCGCAGCCGAGCACCACGGTGGGGATGCCGGCGGCTTCGAGCGTCCTGGCTGCCAGACTCACGGTCTGGTGACAGACAGGTCAGACGGCGAGGAGCAGCACCGCGTCGACGCCGTCCTCACGACATCGTCGTAAAAGTTCCGGGCAGTCCACCTCCAGCGTCACCTGCTGTGAGCGATTGGTCGGCGCGCCGTGGAAGCGCGGCGCGAGCCGACCGATGCGACCGCGCGCGACGGCGCGACGCAGCGCTGGCAGAGGGAACCAGGTGTTCGAGTCTTCCGCCGTGGTGTGCTGCCGGTCGTAGCTGATGTGCGAGATGCGGAGGTCATGATCGACCGCGGTATCACCCGAGTAGACCTCGAAGAATTTCGCCGCCGCGTTGTAGGGCGCGCCCGGGCCCTGCTCGCCCTTGTCCGCCTGAAAAGGCGCGGCGGTGGTGATGAGCGTCAGGGTGATGTCACGCAGCGGGCGCGCGAGCGGCGTGAAGGGCACGTGCGCGTATTGCGCCCAGCGATAAGGCGTGCCGTACCCGAGCGCCTGGTAGTACTCGCGGATCCGCGCCAGGTAGGGCAGCGGCTGATCGTGTGGTGGTGCGAAGCCGAAGGGCTCGTCGCTCTCTGTCATGGGTACTCCGATGTGCCGGGCGCGCGGCGGTCCAGGGCGCGATTGTAAAAGCTTGTCACGTGGGGGCGGATTACCGCGAGCGAAGCGCCGGTGCGTCGCGCCGCGCTCGCCGCCGGACCGCGCCCCGGGCTACAGTCGAGCCGAGGTCCGCGCCCCCGGCGGCGAAAGCTTACCCGTTCCTGTCACGCCCGCCGTCGCCCGGCTTCCCACGCCGCGCCGTGCTGGCCAGTCCGAGGACCGTGCCCATGCTGCGCTGGCTCAAGCTTCCCTCGCCCGTCCTCCGTGTGAGCGCGCTGGCGCTCGCCCTCGCGACGCCGGCCGCGCGCGCCGTGCCGTTTCCCGCCACCTGGGTCGGCGGCACTGGCGACTGGCTCGCGCTCGAGCCCGGCGCGTGGGCCATCGTCGACTTCTCGAGTCCCTGGAAATTCTTTCCCGACAACGACGGTTCCGACTACTTCCTGGTCTTCATCCCCAACGGCCACGTGCATCTCGATGAGGGCGTGGTGCCGGGCGAACTCGGCGTACCCGTACCCTTCCTCGGCGTCGAGGTATCGACGCTCGCCCTTGGGACCAACGCCGAACTCACCATCAGCGGTTCGGGCAGTCTCACCGTGAACGGCATCGAGGGCGTCGGCAGCCTCATTACCAACCAGGGCCGCATCACGCTGGACGGCACGGGTTCGCTCGCCGCGCCCTTCGCGATGACGATCCTCGGCGGCGGCGAGATCGCGCTCGAAAGCGATCAGGCCCTGCTCACCGGGCTCGGCATCATCACTCACGACGCGGCCCACACGCTCTCTGGCTTCGGCAACGTCGCGAGCAGCGTGTTCGTGAACGAAGGCCTCGTGATTGCCGACATCCCGACCCGCGCGCTGCGCTTCACCGGTCTCGAGGTCCTGAACGGCGGCACGCTGCGCGCCGGTGGCCGCGTGGCCGGCGAGGCTGGCGGCGAACTCAGGCTCGAGTCCCTGGTGAGCCTGGTGAACGACGGCGATGTGATCGCCGAGAACGGCCTGGTCAAGATCGAATCGACCGATATCGACAACGGCGGCGACATCGGCGCGCGGCCACTCGGTACGGTGATCTTTGAGGATGTGGAGGTCGACAACCATGGTCGACTGTTCGTCGACGCCGGTGGCGCATTCCAACTGCGCGGCGACAACCTCGTCGACGGCGGAGCGCTCGACGCCGCCCCCGGCGCGCGCTTCAGCGTCCAGAACGGCCGCACCGAGCTCACCGGCGCCGTCACGCTCACGGGCGAACTCGCCGCCGACGGTGGCACGCTGCGCTTCCGCAATGTCGACCTCGCCATGCAGGACGGCAGCGTGCATCTCGCCGCCGGCACGCTGGCCGATGCGCAGGTCGGCAACACCTTCCACGGCGGTCGCTGGACCGGTAGCGGCCGCCTGAACGTGCTCGCGAACAGCACCTGGGATGGCACGCCGAGCATGGCCATCGACGACACGACCATCGCGCTCGCCACCGCGCTGCATCGCTGGCGCGGCAGCTTCGTCAACGACGGCACCATCGCGCTCGAGGAAACCAGCTTCAACAGCACGCTGCGCTTCATGCTGGACGGCCCGACGCGCTTCGATGGCACGGGCCGTGTGCGGGTGACGCTCGGTGATGCCAACCGCTTCGAGGCCGGCACCGACGATGCCCGGCTGATCAACGGTCCGAGCCACACGCTCGCCGTCGCGGCCGGTGCGGCAGGCACCGTGGATGTCGGTCTCGACAACGAAGGCTTCGTCGAAGTCGTCGGCGCCGGCGCATCCCTGCTGGTGCAGCGCGGCGTCAAGAACACCGGCGTGATGTCGGCGGCTGGCGGCGGCACGCTCAGGTTCTCGAGCCCGCTCGCCGCGGGTCTCGTCATCGACAACACCGGCGGTCGCATCGAGGCCCTGGCCGATGGCGCGGTGCTGTTCGGCGACGGTCATCCGCTATCGTCTCCGACCACGCTGCGCGGCGGCACGCTCAGTGGGCCCGGCGAACTGCGCGGCTTGAACGCGATGGTGCTGGATGGCCTGACCGCCGGCGCCATCACGCTGGAGGACGGCGCGACCCTGGTGCGTGCCGGCGGCACGACCACCGCTTTCGGCACGCTGGTCAACGACGGTGTGCTGAAGCTCGAGGACACCACCGGCTTTCTCGGTGGCGCATCACGCCTCGCGGTGAGTGGGGCATGGCATGTCGATGGCAGCGGCGAGATCCTGCTCAGCGACAACACCGAGACCCTGATCGACGGCACCGACGCGACGGCGCTCCTGCTGCTCGGCGCCGGTCAACGCCTGCATACCGCGGCGAACACCTTCGGCAGCGTGAACGTCGCCCTCGAGAATCACGGCGCAGTCATCGGAGAGGGCGCCAACTCGACCCTGAACCTGCGCGGTCAGCTCACCAACCGTGGCCTCTTCGCGGCCCGCGGTGGCGGCACGCTGTTGCTCGAACCCAGCACCGCGGAGGGGCTTCTGATCGACAACGTTGGCGGCCGCATCGAGGCCGCCGCGGGCGCGGCGGTACAACTGGGCGGCGGGCATCCGCTCTCGCCCCAGACAACGCTGCGCGGCGGCACGCTCGGCGGCGCTGGCGCCTTGCGCGGCGGCACGGGGCTGCTGCTGGACGGCGCGACGGGCGGCGCGGTCACGCTGGAAGACGGCGCGACGCTCACGCGCTCGGGCGGCACGACGAGCGTGGTCGGCACGCTGGTCAACGAGGGCGTGTTGCAGATCGAGGACCTCACCGGCTTCCTTAGCGGCCCCTCACGCCTCGCCATCGGCGGCACGGTGCAGGTGAACGGCGAGGGCGAGATCCTGCTTGTCGGTAACACCGAGGCGCAGATCAACGGCACCGACGCCAGCGCGAAGCTGATCCTGGGCGCGGGTCAGCGCCTGCACAGCGTGGCGAACACCAGCGGCACGGTCGACGTCG
>JBFWYG010000035.1:0-27712 GCA_050186725.1 Gammaproteobacteria bacterium
TGCTGCGTATCCGTCTGTCCGCCCTGGCGCTGCTGGGTTGCGTCTCGGCTGCCCAGGCGCAGCTGCTGGACGAACAGCAGTTGCGCCTCTTGTTGGAGCAGGCGCAGGGCATCGAAGCGTGCATGACGCGCCTCGATCCCGCCGCCATGGCGGCGGTGCGCCGGCGCGGCGAGCAGGTGTCGGCCGAGATCCAGTCGCTGTGCGCGGCCGGCAAGCGTGACGAGGCCCAGGCACGTGCCGTGGCCTTTGGCCAGGAGATGGCAGCGTCGCCCGCCATGGACGGCCTCGAGAATTGCGGCGGCCCGATCGCAGCCCTGGTCCCCGGCGCGCTCGCCGGCATGAACGGCGACAGCAGCGACAGCGTGCAGGTGTGCGACATGCAGCAATGAAGGTCGCGTGGCGCGACGCGTGACGAGGGTCACGCATGGCCGCGCGCGTTCAGAAATGATTAAGTTCCACGGGCCTATCGTGGCTCCACCCTGAACCCGGCACCGGGTTCAGGGCTGGCGCCTTCGAAGAAGGCAAAGGAGCTGACGATGAGTACCCGCACCCACAATATCCGCACCCGCCTGGGCACGCTTGCCGGCCTCGCGCTGCTGCTCGCGGCCCAGGGCGCGAGCGCCGACCGGGGCTACGGCCATCAGCGCGGCTGGGGTCACCATCACCGGGGGCATGGCTCGAGCGTGAACATCTCCTTCGGGGGCTACGCGCCTTACCCGGTCTACGTCCCCCCGCCGGTGGTGTACCGCCCGGCCTACGTGGCGCCGACCTACACCTACGTACAGCCTGCTTACGTCCAGCCGGCGTACGTGCAGCCGGCCTACGTGGTCCAGAGTCCGAGCTACGGCTACGCGCAGCCCTACTACGGCGGTTACCGCGGGCCCACCGTCGGTAACGCGCTGGGTGGCGCCCTCGGTGGCTACCTCGGCAACCAGGCCGGCAACGGCTCGGCCGCCGCCACCGCCGCCGGCGCGGTGCTGGGCTTCATGCTCGGCGGTCAGTAACCAGTCTCGGGTGCTGTCGAACGTCGCGACGACGTGCGGCAGCCACCCTTCCCCAGAAACGACAAGGGCGCCAGCGGCGCCCTTGTCATTTTCGTCTTGCGGTGAGCCTCAGCCCCCCTCGATGGCCGGCAGGAAGAACACTTCGCTGTCCGGCCTGATCGTCTGCAGGTAGGGCTCCTGGAAAATCTCCCCGTCAATGGCCACCGCCGTGCGCGTGCGCAGGCGCTGGCCGATGCCGGGATAGCGTTCGTCCAACGCCTGGATCAGCTTGCGCACGTCCGCGGCGTCGACGTCCAGGTGCTGTTCGCCGTCGGCGAAGGCGCGCGCTGCATCCAGCGGCAGAACGACCTTCGCCACGGCGTCCGGCCTCAGCCCTTGCCCTGGATCTTCGCCAGCAGGCGCGGCGGAGACAGGGGCAGGTCGGTGCAGCGCTTGCCAATGGCATGCGACACCGCGTTGGCAACCGCCGCCAGCGGCGGGACGATCGGCACTTCGCCGACGCCGCGCACGCCGAAGGGATGGGTCGGGTTCGGTACCTCGACCAGCACGGTGTCGATCATCGGCAGATCCGAAGCCACCGGCATGCGGTAGTCGAGGAAGCCGGTGTTCTGCATCCGTCCGTCCTTGTCGTAGATGTACTCCTCGTTCAGCGCCCAGCCGATGCCCTGCGCGGCGCCGCCCTGCAGCTGGCCTTCCACGTAGCTCGGATGAATGGCCGTACCCACGTCCTGGATGGCCGTGTAGCGCTTGACCGTCACGTAGCCCGTCTCAGGATCCACCTCGACGTCGCAGATGTGCACGCCGAAGCCGGCGCCCGCACCCTGGGCGTTGATGTTGGCCTTGCCGCTCAGCGGTCCGCCGGTCTTGCCCGCCATGCTGCCGATGTCGGCGATGGACAGCGGCTTGTGCTTGTCGGTCTCGATGGCGACGGCCTGGCCGTCACGCCACTCGACCTGGTCCGGATCGACGTCCCAGATCTTGGCGGCGCGCTCGCGCAGCTGCTTGACCAGGTCCTGCGCGGCCTGGGTCACGGCCATGCCGGTGGCGAAGGTCACGCGGCTGCCGCCGGTGAGGTCGCTGTAGGGCACGGACTCGGTGTCGGCCACCAGCGGCTTGACCCGCTCGTAGTCCACGCCCAGCACTTCCGCGGCCATCATCGCCATGGAGGCGCGCGACCCGCCGATGTCGGGGTTGCCCTCGGTGACGATGACCGTGCCGTCCTCGTTCAGGGCGATGGCGGCGGACGAGGAGAGGCCGATGTTGAACCAGAAACCGGCGGCGATGCCGCGACCCTGGTTCGGGCCGAGCGGTGCGCTCCAGTGCGGATGGGCCTTGGCGGCTTCCAGGCACTCGACGAAGCCGATGCGCGGGAAACGCGGACCGTAAGGTGCCTTGGTGCCTTCCTTGGACGCATTCTTGAGACGCATCTCCAGCGGGTCCAGCCCCAGCTTGTCGGCCAGCGCGTCGATGGTCGACTCCACCACGAACGCGGCGACCGGCGCGCCCGGCGCGCGGTAAGCCGCGGCCTTGGGCCGGTTGACGACCACGTCCCAGCCGACCGCGCGCATGTTCTTGAGGTCGTAGGACGCGGTGCCGGTCATGCAGCCGAGCGCGACCGGCGAACCGGCGAAGGCGCCGGCCTCGTAGGTCAGTTCGACGTCGGCGGCGGTGATGGTGCCGTCCTTCTTCGCGCCGAGCTTGCAGCGGCCGAAACCGCCCGAGGTCGGGCCGGTGGCGCGCAGCACTTCGTCGCGGGTCATGACCATCTTCACCGGGCGGCCGGCCTTCTTCGCCAGCATCACGGCCAGGGGTTCGAGGTAGACCACGGTCTTGCCGCCGAAGCCACCGCCGATCTCGGCCGGGATGACCTTGACCTTGGAGATCTCCAGGCCGCACAGCTTGGCGGTGTAGGCGCGGACCATGAACTGGCCCTGGCTCGAACACCACACGTTGGCCACGCCATCGGCATTCATGCTCGCCACGCAGGCATGCGGCTCGATGTAGCCCTGGTGCACGGTCTGGGTGTTGAACTCGAGTTCGATGATCTCGTCGGCCTCGGCGAAGCCGGCCTCGACGTCGCCGAGCTTGAGTTCGTGACGGTGCGCGACGTTGGACGGCTTCTCCGGCGCCGGGGTCACGCCCTGGGTGATCATGTCGTCGTGCAGCAGCGGGGCACTGCCCGCCATTGCATCACGCGCGGTCATGACCGGCTTCAGCACCTTGTATTCGACCTCGACCAGCTCTGCGGCGCGCGCGGCGGCCTCGGGGCTGGTGGCGGCGACGGCGGCCACGGCGTGACCGTCGTACAGCACCTTGTCACGCGCGATCACATTGCGCGCCATGTCGTAGAAGCTCACCACCACTTCGCCGGCGGCGATGTCGCCCGGACCGATGACGGGGAAGTCCTGGCCGGTGATGATGGCCTTGACACCCGGCACCTTGAGCGCCTTCTCGATGTTGATGGACTTGATCACCGCATGCGCATGCGGGCTGCGCACGACGCGGCCGTGGATCATGTCGGCGGGCTTGAAGTCGGCGCCGAAGGTGGCGCGGCCCGTGACCTTGTCCACGCCGTCCGGACGGATCGGACGCGTGCCGACGACGCGGTACTTGCCCTTCGTTATCTCACTCTGCTGCTTCTCTTCGTTACCCATGCTTCACGCTCCTCGCATTTCCGCAGCGGCGTTCATCACCGCGCGGATGATCTTGTCGTAGCCCGTGCAGCGGCAGAGGTTGCCTGCCAGCCAGTAACGGGCCTCGGTTTCGGTCGGATTCGGGTTGCGCTCCAGCAGCGCCTTCGCCGCGACGATGAAGCCCGGCGTGCAGATGCCGCATTGGAGCGCGGCTTCCTTCAGGAAGTGCTTCTGCAGCGGATGCAGGTTCTCGCCCTCGGCGACGCCCTCGATGGTCTCGATCGCGGCGCCCTGCGCCTCGACGCCGAGCACGAGGCAGGAGCACACCAGGCGGCCGTTCATCATGACGCTGCATGCGCCGCAGTCGCCGGAGGCGCAGCCTTCCTTGCTGCCGGTGAGGCCGAGCTGCTCACGCAGCGTGTCCAGCAGGGTCTCGCCGGTGCCGCACAGGAACTCGGTCGGATCGCCGTTGATGGTGGTGGTGACGTGATGTTTGCTCATGCGTTGTTCCTCGCGCGCTCGAGCGCAATGAGAGCCGCGCGGCGCGCGAGCACGCCTGCAACCTTGGTGCGGAATTCGATGGTGCCGCGCTTGTCGTCAATCGGGCTGCAGGCCGCGCTCGCGGCCGCCGCCAGCGCGTCGAGCGCCGCGTCGTCGATCTTGGTGCCGACCAGCGCCTTGCCGGCCGCCTTGACCAGCAGGGGCCGCGGCGCCACCGCGCCGAGCGAGACGCGCGCGTCGGTGCACACGCCCTTGGCGTCGAGCGTCAGGCTGACCGCCGCGCCGACCACCGCGATGTCCATTTCCGTGCGCGGAATGAAACGCAGGTAGGCGTCGCCGCCGCGCTTGCCGCGCTTCGGCAGGTTGATGGTGACCACGAACTCGCCGGGCTTGAGCGAGGTCTGGCCCGGGCCCGTCACGATGTCTTCGACGTTTTCTTCACGCTCGCCCTTGGGACCGGCGATGGTGACCGTGGCGCCAGCGGCGATCAGGCCCGGCACGCCGTCGGCGGCGGGCGAACCATTGCACAGGTTGCCGCCCAGCGACGCGCGGCCCTGCACCTGGGTCGAGCCGATCAGTTCGAAGCCCTCGAGCACGCCCGGCCAGTCGGCGCGAAAATCGGCGTTCTCGCCGAGTTCCTGGCCCGAGACCGCCGCGCCGACGCGATAGCCGCCCTTGTCCTTCTTCACCTTGCGCAGTTCCGGGATCTTCTTGATGTCGACGATCACGTCCGGCGAGATGCGCCCGGCACGCAGCTGCACGAGCAGATCCGTTCCGCCTGCGAGTACCTTCGCCCGACCTTTACCTGCGGCCAACGCCTTGACGGCGGCTGCCACGGTCTCAGGCGCGGCATATTGGATTTCGGCCACGACTCCCCCTTCTGGTTTCTCTGTGGATAGTGCGCGCGAGCCACCACGCCGAGGCGTGGGACCGCGCAAACATCATGCGACGCAGTGTAATCATGCGCCCGGTAGCCGCAACACCCCTTTGGCGATGATGTTGCGCTGAATCTCGTTCGAACCGCCATAGATGGTGGCGGGTCGCGCGTTGTAGAACTGGCTGAGCACGTCGACGGCGGCGCCGTCGAAATCGCTCTTGCCGGTGGCGGCGCCCTCGGCGCCGGCCGCCTCGACCATCAACTCGGTGAGGCGCGCGAAGGTTTCGGTTGCCCAAATCTTGAGCAGCGAGACGTCCGGTCCCAGCGGTTCGCCGCGCCTGACGATGTCGGCGAAGTGCTGGTAGATGGATTCCAGGTCCAGCACGTCGAGCTTGAGCCGCGTGAGACGGTCGGCGAAGGCCGCGTCGTCGTACAGACCGCAGGCTTCCGCCAGCGCTTCCAGGCGCATCAGGGCGTATTGTGATTGTTTCGGACTGCCAATGAAAATACGCTCGAAAGTGAGTAGCGCCTTGGCGATGGTCCAGCCGTTGTTGAGCCCGCCCACCAGGCAGTTGGCCGGCACGCGCACGTTGTCCAGGAACACTTCGCAGAACTCCTCGTGCCCGGCGATATTCCGTATCGGCCGTATGGTTACCCCCGGCTGATCGAGATCGATCAGGAAGAAGCTGATGCCTTCCTGCTGCTTGCCGGTCTTGGAGGTCCGCGCCAGGCAGAACATATGGGTTGCATCCTGGGCAAGTGTCGTCCAGGTCTTTTGCCCGTTGATGACGAACTCGTCGCCGTCCGGCACGGCCTCGGTCTTCAGGCTCGCGAGGTCGGAGCCGGCATTCGGTTCGGAGTAGCCCTGGCACCAGATCTCCTCGCCCGCGAGGATCGGGCGCAGGTAGCGCGCGCGCTGCTCCGGCGTGCCGTGACGGATCAGCAGCGGCCCCACCATCTGGATGCCCATGTCGGGCGCGCGGCCGATACCCCAGCGTTCCTGCTCCTCGATGAACACCAGCAGCTTGGAGGGCGACAGTCCCATGCCGCCGTGCTCGGCCGGCCAGGCCGGCGCGACCCAGCCCTTGGCTGAGAGCTTCAGATACCAGGGCTTGATCTCGGCCCAGCGCGGCCGGCGCGACGGGTAGCGCATCTCGGCCGGGTACTCGGCCTCGAACCACTGGCGCACGATGGCGCGGAAGTCCTCGTCGGACACGCTGTCCCAGTCGCCGTTGGCCGGTGTCGCGGGCAGCGCCCGCGCGCGGCTCGCCTGCTCTTCGCCGCCGGCGGCCACCAGGCCCGCCAGGCGCCGCGCGTGGTAGGTGGCATTGCCGTGGCGGGCGGCCAGCACCAGCGCGCGGTTGAGATACAGACCGACATCGCATTCATCGGTGTAGCCGATGCCGCCGTGCAGCTGCACCGCCTGGCGGCAGATGAGCAGCGCCGCCTCGTTCGCGCGGTACTTGGCGCGGCTCGCCGCGCGGGCGCGACCGTCGTCGTCGCCGGCGGCGTCGAAGTCGCGCAGCGCCTCGGTGACGACCGCGCCCAGGATGGCCTGCTGGATGTAGAGGTCCACCGCACGGTGCTGCAGCGCCTGGAAGCTGCCGATGGGGCGGCCGAACTGCTGGCGGGTGCGGAGATAGTCGAGGGTGATGTCGAAGATGCGCTCCGCGAGGCCGGCCAGGTAGGCGGCCGCCGCGAGGCGCGACAGTTCGCGCGCGCGGCGCAAGCCCTGTTCCACCACCGCGCCACGCGCGAGCAGCGCGCTCGCCTCGAAGCGCACGTCGCGCAGTTCGAGGCGCGCGGACTGGGTGCCGTCCGCCAGGTTGCGCGCCACGCGTTCGACCACCATGGTCTCGCGCGGGCAGTAGAACAGCGCGGCGTCCTCACCGAGCCGCGCGGGCAGCAGGTAGCCGTCGGCATCGGCGGCCAGCGGCACGTCGCCCACGGCGCCCGTCAGCACGTAGCCGTCGTCCAGCTTACGCGCCTTAATGCCGGCCGGCGCGCGCGCGGTGAACTCTGCCTCCTCGGCAAGCGCGCATACCAGCACGCGCTCACCGCCGATCACGTCCGTCAGCAGCGCCTGGGCGTCGCAGGCGGCGAGCAGCGCCACCGCGCCGACCCCGCACTCAAGCATCGGCTCCGGGGCCAGCACGCGGCCGAGTTCACGGCACACCGCGCCGATAGCGGCGGCGCCGAGCCCCAGCCCGCCGGCGCCCTCCGGCGCCAGGATGCCGGTCCAGCCAAGCTCGCACATCTCGCTCCACAGCGCGCGGTCGAAGGCCGGGCGCGCGCCGCGCAGCGCGCGCAGACGCCCCACCTCGAGCGAACGGCGACAGAAGTCCGCGGCGCTGTCGCGCAGCATGGCGATGGTCTCGAGATCTGCATGGGCGAGGGGGGCGGCAGCATTCATGCCGAGGTACTCCGGATCTGCGGGCGACCCCGGATGATAAAGTGCGCACCGGCACCGTGAAAGCGCGCCGGTCCGCGCCGCTGGCGGTCCGATCGAATTATCGAAGGGGGAGTCATGCAGCCTGATCTCGTCAAACTGGAGCTCGTCGAGGAATATGTCGCGCTGGTCCAGTTCGCCAATCCGCCGGTCAACGCCCACAGTCAGCAGCTGCTGACCGAGACCGCCTGGGTGTTCGACAGCATCAGCGATCGTGACGACATCCGGGTGGTCGTGCTGACCGGCCAGGGCAAGGCCTTCTGCGCCGGCGCCGACATCAAGGAGAGGGCCGGCACGGCGCCCGAGCCGGGCGGCCACTGGCAACGCAGCCGCCGCGCGCGCGAGGCCTACCACAGCATCATGGAATGCCGTAAGCCGGTGATCGCGGCGATCAACGGCCCGGCGCTCGGCGGCGGGCTCGCCTTCGTCGCGTCCTGCGACATCCTGGTCGCCGCCGACAACGCCTGCATCGGCCTGCCCGAGATCGACGTCGGCCTGCTGGGCGGCGGGCGCCATGCCCAACGCCTGTTCGGCCATTCGCGCCTGCGCCGCATGATGCTGACCGGCATGCGGGTCTATGGTCCCGAGCTGTACCGGCTGGGCGTGGTCGAGGCCTCGGTGCCGCAGGAAGAGCTGCTCGAGACCGCGCTCGGCATCGCGCGCGAGGTGGCCGCAAAGAGCCCGCTGGCGGTCGGCCTCGCCAAGCACGCGTTGAACAACATCGAGGAGATGACGCTGCGCGACGGCTATCGGTTCGAGCAGACCATGACCGGCCAGCTGAGCCAGTCGGAGGACTCGAAGGAAGCGATGCGCGCCTTCGTCGAGAAACGGAAGCCGGTGTTTCGCGGCCGCTGAGCCGCGGCCCGGTCCCATGGACACGCCCCCGCCCGATCCTGGCGCGGCGCGCCAGGCGCTCCTGCGCCGCGTGCCTGGCGTCGACGAAGTGCTGCGCGACCCGGCGCTCCAGGCGCTGTGCGCGGCCCACGGCCGTGAACTGGTGACGAACGAGCTGCGCGCGGTGATGGAGGCGGCGCGCGAGGCGTTGGCCGCCGAGGGCGAGACCGCCGCCGCGCGCGCGGCGGGTCCCGCGCTGGTCGAGTCCACTCACGCGCGCGTGGCCGCGCTGCTCGCAACGTCGTTCAAGCCGGTGTTCAACCTGACCGGCACGGTGCTGCACACCAATCTCGGCCGCGCGCCGCTGCCGGAGGAGGCCATCGAGGCGATGGCCGCGGTGGCGCGCGGCGCCAGCAACCTGGAATTCGATCTCGCCAGCGGCCGGCGCGGCGATCGCGACACGCACCTCGAGGACTGGCTGCGGCGCCTGACCGGCGCCGAGGCGGCGACCGTGGTCAACAACAACGCGGCCGCGGTGCTGCTGGCGCTGGCCGCGCTCGCGCGTGGCCGCGAGGTGCTGGTGTCGCGCGGCGAACTGGTCGAAATTGGCGGCGCGTTCCGCATTCCGGACGTCATGGCCCGCGCCGGCGCGAAGCTGGTCGAGGTCGGCACCACCAATCGCACCCACGCCCGGGACTTCGCCGAGGCCATCGGCCCGCGCACCGCGGCGGTGATGAAGGTGCATACCAGCAACTACGCCATCCACGGCTTCACCAAGGCGGTGCCCGAGGCGGAGCTCGCCGCGCTCGCCCACGCCAGAGACCTGCCCTTCATCGTCGATCTCGGCAGCGGCACGCTGATCGATCTCGCGCGCTTCGGCCTGCCCCACGAAACGACCGTGGCCGAGACCCTCGCGGCCGGCGCCGACCTGGTCACCTTCAGCGGCGACAAGCTGCTCGGCGGGCCGCAGGCCGGCATCGTCGCCGGGCGCGCGGACTTGATCGCGAAGCTGAAGAAGAATCCCCTCAAGCGCGCGCTCAGGGTGGACAAAATGACGCTGGCGGCGCTCGCCGCGGTGCTGCGCCTGTATGCCGATCCCGCGCTTGCCGTGCAGCGCGTGCCGGCGCTACGCCTGCTGCTGCGGCCGGAAACCGCGATCGCCGCCGTCGCCGCCCGCCTCGCGCCGACGCTCGGCGCGGCGCTGGGCGCTCGCGCAATGGTGGAAGTGCGGGCGTGCCTGAGCCAGATCGGCAGCGGCGCGCTGCCGGTGGATCTGCTGCCCAGCGCGGCGCTGGTCATCACCCTGCCGGCGGCGCGCGGCCGCGCGCTCGAACGGCTCGCCGCCGAACTGCGCGCGCTGCCCATGCCGATCATCGGTCGCGTGACCGATGGTGCGCTGTGGCTCGATGTACGCACCTTGACCGACGAAGGAGCCTTCATCGCCAACCTCGCCGCGCTCGAGGCGCGCGTGCCGTGATCGTCGCCAGCGCCGGTCACGTCGATCACGGCAAGACCCTGCTGGTCAAGGCGCTGACCGGCGTCGACACCGACGCGCTGCCGGAGGAGAAGGCGCGCGGGCTCACCATCGACCTGGGCTTCGCCTACCGCGACCTCGGTGACGGCGCGCCTACCGGTTTCATCGACGTGCCGGGCCACGAGCGCTTCGTGCGCACCATGGTGGCGGGCGTGAGCGGCATCGACGTCGTGATGTTCGTGGTCGCGGCCGACGACGGGCCCATGCCGCAGACCGCCGAGCACCTCGCCATCCTCGACCTGCTGGGCGTGACCCGCGGCGTGGTGGCGCTCAGCAAGGTCGACCGGGTGGATGCCGCGCGCGTCGCCGAGGTCGAGGCACAGATACGCGCGCTGCTCGCGCCGACCGCGCTGGCCGAACTGCCCATCGTGCCGGTGTCGGCCGTGACCGGCGTGGGCGTGGAGACGCTGCGCGAGCACTTGCTCGCGCTGAAGCGCGCGCTGCCGCCACGGCCGGTGCGCGGCAATTTCCGTCTCGCCATCGATCGCAGCTTCCTCTTGAAGGGCGCCGGACGCATCGTCACTGGCACGGTGTTCAGCGGCCAGGTGGCGGTCGGCGACGCGGTTCGGCATGTACCGGGCGGCGGCGAAGTGCGGGTGCGCGGCCTGCATGCGCACAATCGCGAGGCGGCCTCCGCGCGCGCGGGCCAGCGCTGCGCGCTGAACATCACCGGCACGGGGCTGCGCGAGGGCGACCTCAAGCGCGGCGACTGGATGGTGGCGATGGATGCGGCCTCCGCGAGTCAGCGCCTCGACGTCGAGATCCGAGTATTGCCTGACGAACCGCGCGCGCTCGCCAATCGCACGCCGGTGCACGTGCACCTCGGCGCGGCCGACGTCACCGGCCGGCTCGTGACGCTGGACGGGCAGGCCATCGCGCCCGGTGGTCGCGGCCTCGCGCAACTGCAGCTCGACCGCCCCATGCATGCGCTGCGTGGCGACGCGCTGGTGCTGCGCGATCAGTCCGCGCGGCGCACGCTGGGCGGCGGCGTGGTCGTCGATCCGCTGCCGGACATGCGCGGCCGTTCGCGGGACGAGCGGCGCGCCTGCCTGGCCGCGATGGCCGCCGGCAACGTGGCCGCGGCGTTGCCGGCGATGCTGGCCGCGCTGCCGGGCGGACTCGACCTGGACGCCTTCTGCCGTGCCTGGAACCTGGCCGCCGACGAGCGCGAGGCGCTGCTCGCGGAAGTGCCGCTGCAGCGCTGCGGAAACGGCGCCATCGCGCTGGCCGAGACACGTTGGCAGGCGCTCGAGACCCAGGCGCTGGAGGCGTTGCGCGCCTTCCACCGGGCGCAGCCTGAAGTCCTCGGCCAGGGCGAGCGCGAACTCGAGCGGGGGCTGCGTCAGCGGCTCCTGCCCGGCGTGTTCGCGAGCGTGATCGAGGCCGCCGTCAGCGCGGGCCGGGTGGTGCGTGACGGCGCGGTGTTGCGCCTGCCGGACCACGCGGCGCGTCGCTCGCCGGCCGACGAGGCGCTGTGGAAACGCGTGCGGCCGCTGCTCGCCGATGACGAGCTCAAGGCCCCGGTGGTGCACGACCTCGCGACGCCGCTCAAGATGAATGCCGCGCTCCTGGAAGGCTTCCTGGTGCGTGCCGCCAAGCAGGGCCTGGTGGTGAAGGTCAGCGCCAAGCGCTACTTCCTGCCGAGCGCCATGGCGCGCTTCGAGGCGGTGGTGCGCGAACTGGCCGCGCGGCCGCCGCGCGGCCAGTTCACCGCCGCCGAGTTCCGCGACCGCGTCGGCATCGGCCGCAATGCCGTCATCGAGATCCTGGAATACTTCGATCGCATCGGCCTCACCCATCGCGCGGGCGACCTGCGCACCTTGCTCGACGTCAAGCGGCGCTGACGCCGACGCCGGGCCTTACTCGGAGGAAAGTCATGAAGTCACTGTCGCTGGATCTGCCGCAGGGCCATCTGGAAGGCGTGTACGACGAACGTTTCGCGGCCGTCGCCGACGCCTTCATCGCCAACTTCTCGGCGCGCGACGAAGTCGGCGCGAGCGTCGCGTTGACCCTCGAGGGACGCACGGTCTTGGACCTGTGGGGCGGCCGCCGCGGCAAGGACGGCGAGCCCTGGCAGCGCGATACGGTGTGCACGGTGTACTCCGCCACCAAGGGCGCGATGGCGCTGTGCGCGCACATCCTGGCCGATCGCGGGCTGTTGGATCTCGACGCGCCGATCGCCGACTACTGGCCGGAATTCGCCTGCCACGGCAAGGAAGACGCGCGCGTCGGCATGACGCTCGACCACTCGGTCGGCGTGCCGCACCTGCGCGGCGAAGTGCCGCCCGGCGGCTTCTACGACTACGACGCGATGGTGCGACGGGTGGCCGAGGAACCAGCCTTCTGGGCGCCAGGATCGCGCCAGGGCTATCACGCCATCACCATGGCCTGGACGGTGGGCGAACTGGTGCACCGCGCGGCGCAGCGACGTCTCGGGCGCGTGCTGGCCGACGAAGTCGCCGGGCCGCTCGGCCTCGAGTTCTGGATCGGCATTCCCGCCGACATCGCGCCGCGGGTGTCGCCGATGATTCCCGCCGCGCCCGACGCGCCCTGGCTGGAGACGCGCTTCGTCAAGGCCGCGCTCGGCGAGCCGGGCACGCCAACCCAGCTCTTCATGCGCGACTTCCTGCTGGTCAATTCCAACGATCCCGCCTGTCACGCCGCGGAGATCGGCTCGGCCAACGGCATCGCCAACGGCCGCGCGCTGGCCGGCATGTACGCGCCGCTCGCCAACGGCGGCAGCATCAACGGTGTGCGCCTGGTCGGTCCCGACACGCTCGCGCGCATGGGCCGCACCAGCATGGCGACGCGCGACGACGTCACGCTGCGCACGCCGATGCGTTTCTCCGAGGGCTTCATGAAGGCGGTCGACAATCGGCGCGTGCCGGGCACCGTGAACTCGTCGCTCATCATCGGCGACGCCGCCTTCGGCCACGTCGGCGCCGGCGGCTCGGTGGGCTTCGCCGATCCCGACTGCCGCATGAGCTTCGGCTACGCGATGAACCGCATGGGCACGGGGCTCCTGCTGAACGAGCGCGGCCAGGCGCTGGTCGATGCGGCCTACGGCGCCCTCGGCCTGCGCTCCGACGCGAGCGGCGCGTGGTGCGGCTGAGGCACGCCGACGCCGCGCGTAGGTCTGCGCCTACAGCGCGCGCGAATGTTTCGCGCGAAGCTGCCCGGGTGACTATGCTGTGCGGCGTCAGCCCACGACGAGCGTGCGCAAGGTGAGCAGATTCGCCGATACCTGGCTCAGCCGCAGCGACTTCCTGCTCAGTGAAGCGGCCTGCCTGTGGGCGCGCCGCGAGCCCTACTGGCCGCTCCGACCCACGAGCAGCGAGGCCGTGATCTTCGACTCGCTGCGTGACGCCGTCGCGCACGGCGAACTCGAAGCGACCGGTGGCGCGCCCGACAATCCCCGCGTAACGCGCGAAAGCCTGCGCCGCTTCAGCGCCGATCGTCTCGAACTGCCACGCTTCCTGCGCAGCGCCGACGAGCTGCGCGGCTGGATGCTGCCCGCCGACTACGGCAACGGCCCGAAACGCGTGTAGGTCGGACTTGCACCCGACAATTGTCCTGGAGAACCTCGTGACGCTCTGGAAACCAATGGCCGATTGAAATCGGCCCTACAAGCCGCACCTGTAGGGCGGGTTTCAACCCGCCATTCGAGCCCAGAGCCCTCGTCGAAACCCGAGACGAATGTCGGGTGCAAGTCCGACCTACATGGCGGATTCGGCCCCCTTGGCAAGCACCGAACCCCACGCTTAGCATGGTCGGCGGAAGAGCATCGTCACCCGGTGGGACGCCCGGACTTCAAATCCGGTGAGACGCACGCAGGTGTGTCTGGCAGGTTCGACTCCTGCCTCTTTCGCCAATATTTGCACCTCCGCGCCACGCCCATCACGCTGTAGCGTCGTTCGCCGCGCCAGCGGCACTGAACCGTGATATCCGCTGAGGTACCACACGGTCGACCTTGACGGTGGGCGCGCGATCCTCGAACGTGGCCGCAAGGGCGGCCTTCCGTTGCCGTCCCAGGGCGCCGCGCTGACGGCGCAATTCGACCTGCGACGACCCGACGTGGTCGAGGGCGTTTGCACAGCATGGCCTCGCCGACGCACAAAGCGAACAATCGCCGGCGCACGGGCGCGCTCACTCGCTTCGGTTCGCCACGGCGCTGGTTGTTGCGCGTTCTGTTCTGGGGCGGCGCGGTGGCCGTGGGCGCCGCAGCAGTGCTGTTCGCGGTCGCGAGCGAAGCCGCCCACGCGCAGTTTCGCGCGGCGCGCGCGCTCGCACCCTGGCTGCCTCTGGTCGGCATGCCGCTCGGGCTGGCCTCGGTAGTGTTCCTGTCCCGACGCTTCTTCCCCGGGGCACAGGGTAGCGGCATCCCGCAGACGGTGGCCGCACTTGAGCAGCAGGATCGCGCAGACAGGGAGCATCTGCTGTCATTGCGGATCGCCGCTGGCAAGGTCTGTCTCACCGTTGGCGCGATCTTGTCCGGCGCCTCGGTCGGACGCGAAGGACCGACCGTGCAGGTCGGCGCGGCCATCATGCACACCTTGGGGGGCATCAGCCGCTTCCCGCAGCTGGCAATGGATCGAGCGTTGATCCTGGCGGGGGGCGCCGCGGGGGTGGCGGCGGCGTTCAATACCCCACTGGCCGGCATCGTGTTCGCAATCGAGGAACTGTCACGCTCTTACGAACAGCGCACGAACGGCACGATACTCACGGCCGTGATCCTGGCGGGTGTCACCTCGCTCGCGATGCTCGGTAACTACGTCTATTTCGGCACCACCACCGCGACGGTCGGTTCCGATCCGCAGAACTGGTTGGCGGTGGCGGTGATCGGCGTCACCGGCGGGCTGGCCGGCGGCCTGTTCTCGCGCCTGCTGATTGCGACCAGTCGCGGGCTGCCTGGCGGCCTTGGGAGATTCGCCCGCGCTCGCCCGGTACGATTCGCCGCCGCCTGCGGCCTGCTGCTCGCGGCGCTGGGAATGGTGTCGGGCGACACGACCTACGGCACCGGTTACGAGGAGACGCGGCGCATCCTCGTCAGTGGCGGCGACATTCCGGCGAGTTTCGGCTTGTGCAAGTTCCTCGCGACCCTGGTGTCCTACCTGTCCGGCGTCCCGGGCGGCATCTTCGCTCCGTCCCTGGCCGTGGGCGCCGGGATCGGGGTGAACTTGTCGGCGCTGCTGCCCCATGTGCCGCTCACTGCGGTGGTCGTGCTTTCCATGGCCGCGTACTTCGCCGGCGTCGTCCAGGCGCCGCTGACGGCGTTCGTGATCGTGAGCGAAATGACGGACAACCACGACATCGTGCTGCTGCTGATGGGCGTCTCACTGATTGCGAACGGCGCGTCACGCCTGATCTGTCCGCAGCCGCTCTACAAGGCGCTGGCCGAAGGTTTCATGCGCGCGCGCTGACGCGCGCGCCGGGCTCGAACCGAGCCAGATCGCGGCGTGCCCTCGCCAGCGGCGCCGTGGCGTCGCAGCGCGGGCCTCGTGGCTTACTTGTTACGCGGTTTGCTCGAGCGAGGCTTGCCCCGTCATCGCGGCGTCCGCTGGCGCATCTGGATCGAGCTCGACGGGACGCCAGCCTGTCGCGGCCAGTTCCTCGCCGGCCGCGACCACTTCGTCTTCGAACAGTGCGACGAGTGCGCGGTCGCCGGCGCGTGGCGCGAGGTCGCCGGTCATGGGCACGGCCTTCGAGCCGCGCAGCAGGGCGACGATCACGCTGCGTTCGGTCGACCTCATGGCGGCCGCTGCCCCGGGGCTCGCGGCCGCGGGCTTCTCGAACGCGTACTCTCTCAGCAGCAGGCTGCCGTGCCGCAGACGCACGCTCCAGCGCTCGATGTCATGGGGCGCTTCGAACAGCACGTGAATGCCGGACTTGCGCAGATGTGCGGGTGCCGCGCCACCCGGCGACGGCGGCACCGCGATGATCGCGCGCGGCACATCGAAGGATTCCCGCGCGTGCTGGACGAACAGCCGGTTGAGATGTTCGTTGGCGGTCGCCGCGATCGCCGTTTCCACCAGTTCGAAGCTGGCTCGCGTCAACAGGCGTTCATCCAGCGGGTCACCGAACAGCACGGCGTGGCCGCGCTCCTCCGCGGCGCGTACGTGCGCCGGATCGCTGTCGACGAACACCACCGGCACCGCGTGCCGCGCGAGGAAGTCACCGAGCACGAGTCCCAGGCCCTCGGCGCCCAGGATCGCGACTCTGTCGCGCGCCGGCGCGCGCAATCCGAGCAGGGAGGCGGCCGGCAGGGCGCTCACCGCCGACAACGCAACCGTCACGGCGATGGTCAGGAACACCAGGCCGCGCAGCTGCTCCGCCCCGGCGACGCCGGCAGCCAGCAGGGCCTGCGAGGACAGCGTGGCGATGGCGGCGGCGACGATGCCGCGTGGTGCGATCGTCGCGATGAAGATCCGCTCCCGCCAGTCGAGTCCTGTGCCGGCGGTCGACAGCCACGCGGACAGCGGCCGCACGACCAGCACCAGCGTGGCCACCAGCGCGCCGGCGCGCCAGTCGAGGGCCGCGAGTTCGGCTGGTTCGATGCTCGCGGTGAGCAGGATGAACAACAGGCCGACCAGGGCGACCGTCAGCTGGTCCTTGAACTCGCGCAACTCGCGCGCCTCGCCCTCGTGCAGAAAGCCGACCACCACGCCCGCGATCGTCACGGCCAGGATGCCACTCGCGGCGTAGTAGTGCTCGCAGGCGGCGAACAGGCTCAACACGACCGCCAGCGTAAGGATGTTGCGAAACGCGGGCGGCACCAGCCGGTGGGAGCGCAGCGCCAGACCGAGCAGCGCGCCGCAGGCGGTGCCGGTCACGACGCCGAAGCCGACCTGCTGGACTATCGTCAGCAGTACTGACAGCGCGGCCTCGGCGGCAGGCGCGAGCGCGAGTTGCAGCACGAGCGCGGCGACGACCGCGCCGAGCGGGTCGATGAGCACGCCTTCCGCCTCCAGGATGGTCTTGATCCTGGGGCGCAGGCGCAGCGTGCGCAGGAGCGGCGCGACCACCGTGGGGCCGGTCACCATGACCAGGCTGCCGAGCATCAGGCTCGCGCGCCACGGCAGCGCGAGCCACAGCAAGGCGGCCAGCGTGGCACCGACGAAGGTCACGGCCGCGCCGAGCGTGATCAGGCGCCGAATCGGCTTCTCGAGTCGCCGCAGGCGCGCAGGCGGCAGGCTGAGTCCCCCTTCGAACAGGATCACGGCCATGCCCAGTTCGACGATCGCATGCAGCCCGTCGTGCAGGCCGGCAGGCGCGAGCAGCGAGTACATCGCCGGTCCGCACAGGAAGCCGGCGACCAGCAGCAGGAGAATGCCCGGCACGCGCAGGTGGCGTGCCAGGAGTTGACACAGCACGCCGATGGCCAGCGCGAGCGCGACGGTGATCAGCGGGTCGTGACCGGGGCTCATGCAGGCAGGGCACGAATCCATCCAGCGAGGCGCTCGACGGCGGTCAGCACCGGCGCGCAGTGCTGTGCCACGAACGCCTCCACGTCGCGGCGAGCGTCCGGTGCCGCCGCGGCGGCCAGTGCCCGCGCGCCGTCGAAATCGACGAGCGCGAGACGTGCGGTGAGTTCGTCCACCGGTCTGCCGAAGTCGCTGCCCGGCAGGATTGCTACCCCGGTATCGTCGAGCAGTCGGCGGCACAGATCATCGGCGCGCAGCACGCCGATGCGGGCCAGTCGCGCGCGCTGCGCCTCGAAGTCCGGGAACAGATAGAACCCGCCCTGCGGCGCGGCCAACGCCGACCCCACCGCCACCAGGCGTTCGCGACACGACTGCATCAGCCCCGCGAGGATCCAACGCGAAACCTCCAGGTAGTGCCGCAGTTCCTGCGTGTCCTCGAAGGCGCGTACCGCCGCGAACTGCACCGGCGCGCTGACCGCGGTGTAGGTTTCACTCGCGATGACCGCCATGGCGTCGAGCAACCAGTACAGCGCGCGCGGAAACTGGAACGTGCCCAGGCGCCAGCCGCCCGCGCCACACCACTTCGACAGCCCGCCGCTGATGATGGTGGCCTCGGGATAGTAGGTCGCAATCGAGCAATGTGGCGCGTCGAAGCGCAGCTCGCCGTAGATCTCGTCCGACAGCACCACCACGCCGTGCTTGCGCGCGACGCGCGCGAGCGCCTCGAGTTCGTGAGCGTCATAGGCGAGCCCGGTGGGATTGTTGGGCGAATTCAGTACCAGCAGCCGGGCACGTGCGTGGCCGGCGGTGCACGCGGCGTCGAGCTGTGCCGCGGTCAGCTTCCAGTCGTCCTGGCGTAGGGTGTGGAGCGTGACCACGTTCCGCCCGACGATATGCGCCTGCGGCGCGTAGGAGACCCAGGCCGGCGTCGGGATGAGGATCTCGCCGGCGAAGGCCAGTTGCAGCAGGAACAGGAGTTCCTTCGAGCCCGGCCCCACGAGTACGCCCGCTGGTGAGGCGTCGATGTGCTGGGTCCGGGTGTGGTAGGCGGCGACCGCCACGCGCAAGGCCTCCAATCCTCTGATCGGCTGGTAGGCCTTTTGCGCGGCGTGTTCACGCAGGCCCGCGACCAGGATCTCCGGAATCGGAAACGGCGACTGTCCAAGGCCCAGCCTGAACACTTCGCGCCCGGCCCGCTGCAGCGCGGCGCAGTGTTCGTTGACGGCCACCGTGGCCGAGGGGCCGAGCCCGAGCAGGCGCGGATTGAGCGGGTGAGAGAGGCCGACGCCGTTCATGCACTCATTCCCACTCGACATGACCCAGCCCCGAGATGTGCTTGCGAATACGCGTCTCCTGGCCCCAGGCCGGCTGCACGCCGGCACGCTTCATGTCGTCGAGGACGTCGGCGAAGAAGAAGCGGTCCTCACCGAATGCCGGACGCAGTTGATCGAGCCAGGTCGCGTCGGGAACGTAATGCGCGAAGAATACCCGGTTCGACCACGTCGGGTCTCGGCCCTGGAGCACCTTCAGGACGAAGACCTTTTCGCCGCGAATCTCGGCAACGCCGTCGATCACCACCTTGCCGGGCATGGCCGACATGGACGGGCCCCGTACCGTGCGCGCGAGGCCGGACACGCGCTGATACGCCTCGGTATAGATCTCGTACGCGCGGGCGAGTGGCACCTCGAAATAGCGCTTGGGACCCGTGTCCCGCTCGATGAACATGTAGTAGGGCACGGCGCCCAGCAGCACTTCGCGCCGCCACAGCCGCATCCAGGCATCGGCGGAATCGTTGACGTGACGCACCAGGGGCGCCTGGCAGCGGATCACCGCGCCCGTGTCGGTGATGCGTCGCATCGCCTGTTGCGCGACGAAGGGCTCGAGCTCGCGAGGATGGGTGATGTGCGCCATCAGCGCCAGGTGGCGCCCGGCGCGTCTGACCTGCTCGAACAGGGCGAGGAGATCGTCGGCGTCCGAATCGCTGACGAAGCGCTGCGGCCAGTAGGCCGGGGCCTTGGTGCCGATGCGGATGCTGTTGATGTGATCGAGATCGGGACCGAGCAGCGGTTCGATGTAGCGGCGCAATACCTGAGTGCGCATCACGAGCGGGTCACCGCCGGTGAACAGCACGCTGTTGACCTCCTTGTGTTCGCGCAGGTAGTCGGCCAGGCTGCTGGCCTGCCGGCTCGCGAACTTGAGTTCGTCCATGCCGACGAACTGCGCCCAGCGGAAGCAGTAGGTGCAGTAGGTGTGGCAGGTCTGCCCGGCGCTCGGGAAGAACAGCACGGTCTCACGGTACTTGTGCTGCATGCCGCTCAAGGCGCGGCCATCCAGACGCGGCACGTTCAATTCCATCTGGCCGGCGGGATGCGGATTGAGCGCCATCCGGATGTCCCGCACCGTCGCGTCCAGCTCGTCCTTGTCGGCCTCCCGCGCGATCAGATCGCGCACGCGCACCAGGTCCTCTTCGGACAGCATGCCCGGCTGGGGGAAGGTGAGCTGGAAGATCGGATCGTCCGGAATGCGCGACCAGTCGATGAGTTCCTCGATCACGTAGCGGTTGACGCGAAAAGGCAGGACCGAGGCGACGGCGCGCATCGCCAGCCGCTGCTCGCTCGGCAGCGCGGCGAGTTGTGGTATGCGATCGAGGTCCTTGAGGGTAAAGATCTCGAGTTTGGGCGGTGTCGGAATAGGGATTGGTCGCGACATCGTGTGTCTCCTTCTCATCGGCTGGCCCAAGGAGCGCAACGCGCCCCGACCTGACGGCCGACCGCATCGGCAATGGTCTTGGCGCGCGGTTCGTGCCTAGACGGCGACGCGCTGCGCGTAGGGAATGGGTCTCCGCGCGATCACGCGGATCGCCTGGCGAAAAGCGGGATCGGTCTGGGGTGTGTGCGCTTAGTGCGGCGCGGTCGAAGTGGTTTCGGGCAGCATCGTCGCGGTTGGACGACGGTACGCTGCGCGGCGAGAGATGCGAGGCCGGACCTGCAATCTGTACGTATTCATCGGAGAGACTCCTTTGCTTTCCGCCTTGGATTGGCTCCTCCCGCGACGCGCATGCATGCCGTCGCGAGGTAAGGGGACCGCAGCATTGCTGGCTACGGTGGCCGCCGGGAAGGTAACGAAGTGCGCACATCCAGGCAAGGCGCGAATGCGCCACAGAAGAATCGTGTTCGGTGCCACAGGCAAGCGCCTAGCGCATGGTGCTCTCGCGCGCGTGTTGCGCGAGTGTCACGATCATGACCTGGGATGAAAGTGCGCGGCGGCGCGCGTCACGCCACCGGCGCTAGGAATCGCGCTGGTATTCCGGCAGCGGCGAACCGCAGTCGCGGCAGTATCGTGCGCTGGGCAAGTGCCCTTCGCTCAGACAATCGTGGCAGGTTCGCGTGGTTGGTTCGCGGCCAAGGCGACGAGCGGTGAATTCAGCACTGACGATCCCAGTGGGCACCGCGAGCGTGCCCCAACCCACGAGCATCATGAGTGACGCGATGACGCGTCCGAGATCGGTCTGCGGCGTGATGTCACCGAAGCCTACCGTGGTCATGGTCGTGATGGCCCAGTACACCGACAGGGGAATGCTGGTAAAGCCATTGTCGGGACCTTCCACCACGTACATCAAGGTGCCCATCACCATCACCACCAGCAGCACGAAGGACAGGAAAACGGAGATCTTGCGCCGCGACGCGACCAAGGCCTGGGCGAGCGCCGCGTATTCATCGATATAGGCCGTGAGCTTAAGAACCCGGAAAACGCGCAGCAGACGCAGAATGCGCACGTCGACCAGAGCCTGCAGCTGCGGTACCAGCAGGGCGAGGTAAGTGGGCAGGATGGCGAGCAGATCGACCACGCCGTAGAAGCTCCGGGCGTAGCGGGCCGGGCGTCGTACACAGCACAGCCGGGCGACGTATTCCACGCTGAACACCAACGTGAATGCCCATTCCAGACGCGTCAGCGTCGTCTCGTAGCGCGCGTGCACGCTCGCGATGCTGTCCAGAACCACCACCAGCAGGCTGCTGAGAATCAAGCCGATGAGGATCAGGTCGAACAGCCGTCCGGCGCGCGTGTCGGCTTCGAAGACGATGGTGTAGAGGCGTAGCCGCCAGCCGGCGGCGGGTTTGCCAAAGGCACGATGTTCGAGCGTGGTGGAACGTGTCATGCAGAAGAGGCTTCCAACGGGTACTTCGGGCGACAGCACAGGTCGAGCGGGGCGGTGGCCCGGTGCCGATGATGAGGGAACGTGGAACGTGCGGCCAGCCTGATGTGGCTTCGGCCGGCACACAGCCGCGGCGCTGACGACAGGCCGTCCCGCTGCCGATGGTCCGGCAGTGTCTGTCCCTCCGCGAGGGCCGCGGACGTGGAGCGGTGGACATGTTCGTGGATCGGAGTCACACCAAGGGGCGGATGCGTCTCATCCCGACAGGCGACGCCGGGTGCTTGATTACCGGTTGCGCCCCCGGCACATTAGAGTCTGCGTCAGCCGACGCCAGGCGATTGCCTGATCTGTGTCAACCTGCCACTGACGCCGCGATGTGTTCCAACTACCGCTTGCCCGTCGCCACCGATCTCGCGGTCGACTTCGACTGTGAACCGGCGACCGAAGACTTCGAGCCTGTCGCCTACCCGGGTTACCGCGCGCCGATGATCGTCCTGAACCGCGCCGGCACGCGCCTGGTCGCGGAGGCCGCCGTGTTCGGCCTGGTGCCGCCATGGGCGAAAGACATGAAGATCACCCGCAGCACCTACAACGCGCGCTCGGAGACGGTGGCCGAGAAACCGGCGTTTCGCAGTGCGTGGAAGAAGCGCCAGTTCTGCCTGGTGCCCACACTCGGGTTCTACGAACCCAACTATGAGACTGGCAAGGCGGTGCGCTGGCAGATCTGCCGGATCGATCAGCAGCCCTTCGCGCTGGCCGGCATCCGCGAGTGGCGCCGCGAGCCTGATGGGCGCGAATTGCGGTCCTTCTCCATGCTGACCATCAACGCCGACGAGCACCCTTTGATGTCGCGCTTCCACGCACCGGACGACGAGAAGCGTTCGGTGGTGGTGGTCCCACCGGCGGATTACCGGGCCTGGCTCGCTGCCGAGTCGGACGAGGAGGCGCGCGCCTGTCTCAAGCCCATGAACGCCGAGGAATTCGAGGGCGTCGCGGATCCCGCGCCGCCGCGCAAGCGGCGGGAGACTTAGCGAAACACGGCCTTCATCGCGGCGCGGGCAGGCACCGACCGCACGCGACCTTCATCCCATCCGCAGAAACTCCAGCACGCCTGGCTCGACCGAAATGTTGATTTCCCGCCTGTCCCCCACGGGCTCCTCGCTCCACAGCACATCATCGATGTGCACCTGGTAGTCGCCCTCGGCGATGGTGATGTTTCGCGCCGCAAGCGTCGGCAGGTCGACCCGCGGTGTGCGTCCGTCCTCCCATTTCTCCAGGTAGCGACGCAGGCGATCGCGCTCGGCCTCGGTGACCATCACCACGTGCAGTCGGCCGTCGTCCGGCGCCGCGTCGGGCGCGAGATGCAGGTTGGGGCCGATGTAGGGCAGGTTCATCACTTCGAACAGCACGTACTCGCCGGACAAGGCCTGGCCGTCGAGGGTGACTGCCAAGGGGCGCGCGCGATAGTTGTCGAGTCGCTCGCGCAGCATGCGCAGCACGTGCGCGACCGCGTCCTCGGCGCGCTGCACCTGGTCGAGCGCCTTGCTGTCCTGCGCGTGGGGCATGGTCCAGGCGAAGAGTCCAATGCCGAGACCTTCGAGGAAGCGCCGCTCGCCCCAGGGACCCTGCGCCAGCGCGGCATCCACGCGCAGTCTCGCGGCGTCGTTCCAACCTGAGATCAGCGCCTCCATCGGCGTGTCCAGCAGGCGCAGGCTGCGCGCGATGTTGTTCGCCGTGCCCATGGGCAGCACCGCGAGCGGCACGCCGCGACCGGCCATGCCCCGCGCCACCCGCCCCACGGTGCCGTCGCCGCCCGCCACGGCGATGAGGTCGGCCTCGACGTCGAGCGCCTCCATCCAGCCTTCCCGCGCCGCTGACTGGTAGGTGAGCTCATGACCCGCGGCTTCGATCAGCTTGCGCAAGGCCTTCGCGCCCGGCTGCCCGGCGTCGCCCGCGCCAGGGTTGTGAATGAGCGTGACGCGCATCGCTCAGCCGAAGGCGATGGTGTCGGTGGGAAAGGCCGCGCGTGCCCGCGCCAGCGCTTCGTGATTGGTCAGGTCGAGGTGCAGCGGCGTGATCGAGACGTAGCCGTTTTCGATGGCCCACAGGTCGGTGCCTTGCTCGGCGCCCGTCAGGGGCGCGACCGTATACCAGAAGTGCGGCCGGCCCATGGGATCGGTCGCCGCGACAACCTTGCCGTCGTACTGGGTGACCGACTGGCGGGTCCATTGCACGCCGCGCGGAAGGCCTGGCGGCAGGTTGACGTTGACCAGGCGCAGTTCCCGCGCCTCGATCAGCAGCGCGAGCACGGTCGCGACCCACGGCTTCAAGAGCGCGAAGTCGGGTTCGTCCGCGGTCGAGGGCGTGCTGAACGCGATGCCGCGCCGGCCTAGCAGCGCCGCCTGCTTCGCCGCCGCCAGCGTGCCGGAGTGCCAGATGGCGTTACCGAGGTTGCTGCCCAGGTTGATGCCGGACAGCACGAGGTCGACGTCCTGCCATTGATCCAGTCCCAGCGTCACGCAGTCGGCCGGCGTCCCATTGACCCGCCAGGCGTCCAAGCCGCCCGCCGCGAGCGGCGTGCGCTTGCAGCTGAGCGGCGCCGCCGCGGTGATCGAGTGCCCGGCCGACGAGCGTTCGACATCGGGTGCGACGATGCGCACGGCGGCGAAGTCCGCGGCCACCTCGGCGAGTGCCGCGATGCCGGGGCTGTAGACGCCATCGTCGTTCGAGATGAGTATGCGCATGGGCGGCTCGTCCAGGTCGTCGCGTTCTGCAGGGTTGGCAGCGCGGGGCACGAGCACTGTGCCCACGTGCGTGGCGGCGATCTGTGAGACTCCGCCGACGGTTGGCGTAGGACGCGGCCGCGCTCACCGAACGTATCAACCCCAGTGCCGCCGCGGAGAGATTCGTCCATGCGTGTTCTTTGCCTGTTTCTGCTCATCGTCACCAGTGCCGAGGTCGCGGCCGATGGCGGCGGCTACGTGTTCGGCTGGTCCTTCATCGATCCCGCTACCATGGCTCCACGTGGTGGCACGACCGCCGGCAAGACGGTGAAGCTCGACGGCGGTGCCAATCCCGCCTGGCAGGCGTTGCGCGAAGCCGGGTTGTCGGATTTCGAGCGCGACCGCCGCGCGATCCTCGCCATGGCCGGCGAGTACCGCACCAGTTTCGATTTCCTCGAAGTGGCCGGTTTCACCGAGGACTACACACCACCACGGCCCTATCGCAGCTGGGGCACGGAGAAGGTCTACGTGGTGGCGGACCGGGGCGACTTCATTTCGCTCCAGCACGTGCTGGTGATGCGCATCGCCACCAAGGACGGCGGCGAGAGCGAAGCCATCGTCACCAGGCATTGGCGGCAGGACTGGCAGTACGAGCCGACGTCGGTGCTGCGCTACCTCGGAAAGAACCGCTGGCAGGCGGTGGCGGTGCCCGCCGCGGACCGGCGTGGCGCCTGGGCGCAGACGGTGTGGCAGGTCGATGATTCGCCGCGCTACGGCGACGTGGCGCGCTGGCAGCACTATGCCAATTACTCGGCCTGGGCCTCGGCCGACGGCTGGCGGCCGTTGCCGCGCCGCGAGTTCAGCTCGCGCAAGGATTACGACCTGCTGGTGGGATCCAATCGCCACGTCATCCTGCCGAACGGCTGGCTGCACGAGCAGCACAACAACAAGGTGCGCCTGGACGCGCATGACGGTCTCGCGGAAGGCGCCGTGGTGGCCCGCGAGATAGGACTCAATCGCTACGAGCGCATCGCCGGTTTCGATTTCAGCGAGGGGGACCGCTATGTCGAACGCACCGCCGCGTTGTGGTCGGCGGTCAGCGCGCGCTGGGCGACGCTCGCGGCCGGTGGCGAGGTCCTGAGTCTCAAGGGCGCACCCGACAAGGACCAGCTGTTCCTGCCCCTGTTCGAGTACGCCGGCCAGCTGGCGGAGGCCGAGAAGCCACCCGCGCCGGCGGAGATCGCGGCGCGGGCGAAAGAGCTGGTGGACGCCTACCTGGTGAGCGCCAGCCCGTAGGTCGGACTGTACAGCCGATTGCAATCGGCCATGCACGGCGCACAGGCGAAAGGCCCTGAATGGCGGGTTGAAACCCGCCCTACAGTTGGTTCCCGTGTAGGGCCGATTTCAATCGGCCATGCACGGCGCGCAGGCGAAAGGCCGTGAATGGCGGGTTGAAACCCGCCCTACGGTTGGTTCCCGTGTAGGGCCGATTTCAATCGGCCATGCACGGCTTCAGAACGCGGCGAAGTGCGCCGGGTTCGGTTCGTCCGACGGCGCCAGTGCGAGGTTGCCACCGGTGCGCAGCACCGTCGGTCGACCTGACGCCGCGAGCGGCGCGCGCGCCGCATGCGTCTCGGTCTTGAAGAACGCCACGGCGCGCTCGAGCTGCTGCACCTGCTCACGCATCTGCTCGGACGTCGCGGCCAGTTCTTCCGAGGCGGCGGCGTTGGTCTGGGTGACCTTGTTCAGCTGGCCCATGGCGCTGTTGATCTGGCTGACGCCGGTCGACTGCTCGTCGGAGGCGGCCGCGATCTCCTGCACCAGGTCCGAGGTGCGGCGAATGTTCGGCACCATCTGCTCGAGCAGGCGGCCGGCCTTCTGCGCCAGTTCCACGCTGCTGTCGGCCACCGTGCTGATTTCCTGCGCGGCGTCCTGGCTGCGCTCGGCGAGCTTGCGCACCTCGGCGGCGACCACCGCGAAGCCCTTGCCGTGCTGGCCGGCGCGCGCCGCCTCGATGGCGGCGTTCAGCGCCAGCAGGTTGGTCTGATAGGCGATGTCGTCGATGATGCCGATCTTCTGCGCGATGCTCTTCATCGCCGCGGCGGTGGCGGTCACCGCCTCGCCGCCTTCGGCGGCCTCGGTCGCGGCCTTCGCGGCGATGCCGTCGGTGACCTTGGCGCTCTCGGTGTTCTGGCCGATGGACGCGGTCATCTCTTCCAGCGACGCGCTGGTTTCCTCCACGCTCGCCGCCTGCTCGCTCGCCGCCTGGGAGAGCGATTGGGACGTGGCGCTGATCTGCTCCGAGGCCGACGCGATGGAGTCCACCGCGGCGCGCACGTTGCCGATGGTCTCGCGCAGCGTGTCGATGGTGGTGTTGCAGGCATCCTTCATCTGCGCGAAGGTGCCGGCGAAATCGCGGTCGATGCGTTCGGTGAGATCGCCCTCGGCCAGCGCCGACACCACGCGCACCACGTCGCCCATGCCGTCGGCGCAGGTCTCGAGCAGCTGGTTGATGCTCGCTCCGAGGTCCCTTTGCACGCCTTCGCGCTGGGCGATGTCGATACGACGGGTGAAATCACCGCGTCCGGCCGCCGCGGCGACGCCCTGGGCCTGCGCCACCAGGTCGGCGAGCGCATGTGCCTCCAGCACGCGCGCCGTCACGTCGCTCGCGTACTTGACGATTTTGAACGGCCGGCCGTTCATGTCGAATATCGGGTTGTAGGTCGCCTGGATCCACACCTCCCGGCCACCCCGGTCGATGCGCTTGTACTGGCCGGCGTCGTATTCGCCGCGGCCGAGCTTGTCCCAGAAGGCGCGATAGTCGGCGCTGGCGCGGTAGTCCTGGTCGACGAACAGGCTGTGATGCTTGCCCTGCACCTCGTCCTGCGTGTAGCCGAGTGTGCGCAGGAAGTTGTCGTTGGCGCGCAGGATCTTGCCGTCCAGGGTGAACTCGATGACCGCCTGGGCCTTGTCGATCGCGGCCAGTTGGCCTTCGTAGTCGGCCTGCCGCAGCTTCTGCTCGGTGATGTCGGTCGCGTACTTGACGACCTTGAGGGGCTTGCCCTTGCCGTCGAAGATGGGGTTGTAGGACGCCTGGATCCAAACCTCGCGCCCGCCCTTGCCGAGCCGCTTGTACTGACCGGCATCGTATTCGCCGCGCCCGAGCTTCTCCCAGAACAGCCGGTACTCCAGGCTGTCGCGATAGGTGGGCTCCACGAACAGGCTGTGGTGCTGGCCGCGAATCTCGTCCAGCGAATAGCCGAGCGCGCGCAGGAAGTTGTCGTTGGCGGTCAGCACCCGGCCGTCCAGCCCGAACTCGATCACGGCCAGCGCCTTGTCGAGCGCGGCGAGCTTGCCTTTCATGTCCATGAGACTCGCGGCGGCGGCGCCGCCGCCGCGCTTGCCCGCGGCGCCACTCGAGCGTTTCGCGACGCTCGGCTTGCGCGCGGGCGCGCGGGTCTTGTTGCGAGTGCTCGCCTTGGGCTTTGCCTTGGAGCGCGTGCTGGCTGTCGCCTTCGTGGGCTTCATCGGATCCTCCTGTCTGCTTGTGTGGAGCGGGCGCGCGCCGATCCGTGGTGACCGG
>JBFWYG010000035.1:27812-42719 GCA_050186725.1 Gammaproteobacteria bacterium
GGTCTTGTTGCGAGTGCTCGCCTTGGGCTTTGCCTTGGAGCGCGTGCTGGCTGTCGCCTTCGTGGGCTTCATCGGATCCTCCTGTCTGCTTGTGTGGAGCGGGCGCGCGCCGATCCGTGGTGACCGGCGGGGAACCGCGAGGAACGGCAACGCGAAAAGCGAATTCCCGACTGTTCTAGTCGGCAGATGGTCGGAATCCTTGAGGCCTTGTGAGGCCGTGGCCGAGGGCCGTCGGCGCGCGGGGCGGTCGAGGTGGGTATGGCTCCCGGGCGCGCAATACCGCGCGCCGGCGGCTGCGGGACTGCGCGGCCGTCGGAGGTGGACCGGGCGGCGCAGGCCTGCGCCGCCCGCGCCCTAGAGGCTCCGCGCGCTCATCTGCCCGGCGATGAACTCCGCCTGGCGGATGGCCAGCGTCACGATGGTCAGGGTCGGGTTCACCGCCGCGCCAGTCGTGTACTGACTGCCGTCGGAGATGAACAGGTTGGCGATGTCATGCGCCTGGCCGTGGGCATTGACCACGCCGTCGCTGGGCTTGGCGCTCATGCGGCAGGTGCCGAGGTTGTGGGTGGACGGGTAGGGCGGGGTGAGGAACACGCGCTTCGCGCCCACCGACTCGTAGAGCGCCTTGCCCTGCTTGAAGCCGTGCGCGCGCATCGCGAGATCGTTCGCGTGATCGTCGTAGTGCACGTGCGGCGCCGGCAGGCCCCACTGGTCCTTGACGTCCTGGTTCAAGGTCACGCGATTGCTCGCCTGCGGCATGTCCTCACCGACTATCCACATGCCGGCGAGGTTCGTGTAGTGATCCATGAAGTAGGCGAAGTCCGGTCCCCATTCGCCGGGCGCGATGAAGGCGGCGGCGAAGGGCAGGCCGACCGACACCGTCTCCATTTCGTAGCCGCCGGCGAAGCCGCGCTCAGGGCGATGGTGGGATTCGTCGGTGACGATGCCCGCCATGGTCGTGCCGCGGTACATGTGCACCGGTTCGTCGAACGCGGCATACACCGAGCCCGTGGTGTGGCGCATGTAGTTGCGCCCGACCTGGCCGGAGGAATTGGCGAGGCCGTCGGGATATTTCGACGAGGCCGACAGCAGCAGCAGGCGCGGCGTCTCGATCGAATTGCCGGCCACGCAGACGATGCGCGCGCGCTGGCGCTGTTCCTTACCCTTGGCGTCGAAATACACCACGCCCGTGACCCGCCCGGCGGCGTCATGCTCGATGCGCGAGACATGACACTGGGTGCGCAGGTCCAGCTTGCCGGTGGCCGCGGCCGCCGGGATCTCGGTGTAGAGCGTCGACCACTTCGCGCCCATCTTGCAGCCCTGGAAACAGAAACCCAGCTGCCGGCACGAGGTGCGTCCCGCGCGCGGGCGACTGTTGATCGCCATGCGCCCGGTGTGGCAGTCCTTGTAGCCGAGCTTCTGCGCGCCGTTGTACAGCACGCGGAAGTTGTTGTTGCCGGGCAGGCCGGGGATGTCGTTGGTGCGGGTCACACCCATCTTGTCCTCGGCACGCGCGTAATACGGCTCGAGTTCGGCGAGCGTCAGCGGCCAGTCCAGCAGGTTGGCGCCGTCGATCGCGCCGTAGGTGGTGCGGGCCTTGAACTCGTGTTCACGAAACCTGAGCGACGCGCCGGCCCAGTGCGTGGTGGTGCCGCCGACGGTCTTGCAGATCCAGGTCGGCAGGTTGGGGAAGTCCTTGGCCACGCGCCAGTTGCCGGACGTGGTGCGCATGTCGGTCCAGGCGAGCTGCTGGAATGACGCCCATTCGTCGTTGAGAAACTTGGCCGAGGACTGTTCGCCGCCCGCTTCGAGCAGCACCACCTTGATGCCTTTCTGACAGAGCTCGTTCGCGAGCGTGCCGCCGCCCGCGCCCGAGCCGATGATCACCACCACGCCGTCGTCGTTGAAATCGAAGCTGGTCATGCAAGTGTTCCCTCAGACGGCGGGGCTGGCGGCCGGTGGCGGGGCGGGCAACCAGGTGAGGTCGTTGAAGCCGCGTTCGAGATAGCCGCCCTTGCTGAACGACTCCCCCTGGTAGCCGAAATGCGCGAAGGCGAGTTCGTTGTTGTACAGCGACACCACCGCCGTCCCGCGTACTTTCTCGAAGAACGGACTGCCCGCGAGCGTCGTCACCAGCGCGAGCTGCGCCGGCTTGTCGAGTGCGAGCCAGTCACCTTTCGCGCCGTCGTCGAGCTGCTTGATGCCGTCCACGAGCAGCGCCTTCAGGGTCGCGTCCTTGGCGGCGAGATCGAGATCGCGCACGACGAAGGCATACACCGCGTCGTCCAGGGTCGCGTGCGGAAAAATGTGGCGCGTGACCTGCGCAAGCACCTTGCCGCTGCGCTCGTCGAGCGTGGTGAGCGGCAGCGCCCACACCGGGCTCGGCGCCAGGGCCAGCAGTGTCGAGGATGAGGCCCACAGCGTGCCGGTCAGACACGCTGTGCGAACGAGAAACTGGCGACGACCGATTGTCGCGCGCCGATCGGACTCCGTCGTGAAGTCATTCATGCTTGAAGATCTCCCCAACCCACGAAGCATTCTTGGTTCACGCCTGTGCGGGCGTGGCGGGACTGTATGCGATCGTCGGCGGTCGCGAAAGCGGGGCGTGACGCTGTCGCGTGGCTTTCCCCCTGTCCCGTGATCGTGTGACGATGCACCGTCGATTGCACCGCGCGGAGGTGACCCCATGCCCACACTGTCGCTCGACGGAGATGCCGAGGCGAGCCGCGATCGGGTCGACGAGCAGACCTTGGCTCTCCATCTGCGCGCGCACGCGGAGTGGCTGGAAACCGCGGCCGCTGCAGGCCGCTGCTGCGATCTGGCGGGCGCCAACCTCACCTATGGCGGGTTCCTCGAGGCCGACATGCGCCAGGCGCGCCTGGCTGGCGCGCGCCTGGTCAAGGCCAACCTGCGCGAGAGCAACTTCGCCGGCGCGGACCTGCGCCGCGCCAACCTGGAAGGCGCGAGCATGGTCAACATCGATCTCAGCGGCGCCTGCCTGGTCGAGGCCAATCTCCACCGCGCGGTGAGTCCCGGCGCCGACTTCACTGACGCCGAGGCCGACGAGGCGCGCCTGTCGAGCGCGAATCTCCTGAGCGCGGTGTTCCTGCGCACGCGGCTCTGCGGCGCGGATCTGCGCGACGTCAACCTGGCCGGCGGCGTGCTGCGGGACAGCGTGCTGGTCGCGGCCGATCTCAGCGACGCGAAGCTGATGATGGCGGACCTGACGGGCGCCAACCTGCGCGGCGCGAACCTGTCGCGCGCCGTGCTGTTCGGCGCCGTGCTGGACGATTGCGACTTGAGCGATGCGGACCTGAGCACCGCTGTCGGCGTGACCGCGGCGCAACTAGAACGAGCATTCGCGAACGCGGCGACGCGCCTGCCGCTCGAACTCGACGGCTGCGTGATGCGCGAGGCGACGACTTAAGGCGTGGGTCCCTTGCCCTGCCACTGACCGGAATCGGCGATCTCCTGGATCTGCCGGCACTCGAGACCGATCAGTGTCTGCAGCACTTCCAGCCGTTTCGGCAGTTGTTCCACCGGGCCGAGCAGCGCGGCGTAACGCACGAGGATCGCCGCGAGCGCTTCCACCACCAGCAGCGGATCTTCGCGATGCTCGGCGAGAAACGCGTTGGTGTGACGAAACAAGCGCTCGACCATCTCCTGCTTGTGCTGCAGAGCCTGGTCGTCGTTCAGCGCGGATGCTGCACTGCGACGGGAATCTTCTGTCTCTGTCTTTCGTGGAGTGTCGGCTGCACTCGTTCGACTTCCATCGTTTGCATTCGTCGACATCGCGCAATCTCGCCTTGCAGGTGTTCGAGACGTGAGTATATGGTACGGCCACATTTCATCGGTCAGCGCCACACGCGGCGCTGCAGTGCAGGAAAGTGGAACAAGCCTTCGAACCAGACATTTGACATGCGGGCCGGCTGGCCCCGAACTTCGGAGATCGTGACATGGCGTCGAATATTTCCCTGTCGAAGATCGTCAAGCAGAAGAGCATCAGCATCGGCGAAGCGACCAAACGCATCTCCGACCTGGGCTGGGCGCCGTCCTACTTCGAAGAAATCCTGAAATACCCCACCGACTACAAGGTGGAGAAAGCGCCGAAGGACCCGATGAAGCAGGTCCTGCGCTCCTACTTCCCGATGCAGGAAGAGAAGGACAACCGGGTCTACGGCGCGCTCGATGCCGCGCTGCGCGGCAACATGTTCCGCAACGTCGAACCGCGCTGGATCGAATGGCAGAAGCTGTTCCTCGCCATCATCCCCTTCCCCGAGATCTCCGCCGCGAGGTCCATGGCCATCCAGTCCCAGATCGCGCCCGGCGAGGATCTGCGCACCGGCTACACCATGCAGATGATCGACGAGTTCCGTCACTCCACCATTCAGATGAACCTGAAGAAGTGGTACATGGAGAACTACATCGACCCGGCCGGTTTCGACATCACCGAAGCCGCTTTCGGCAAGTGCTACGCCACGACCATCGGGCGCCAGTTCGGTGAGGGGTTCATCACCGGCGACGCGGTGACCTCGACCAACATCTACCTGCAGGTGGTCGCCGAGACGGCGTTCACCAACACGCTGTTCGTGGCCATGCCATCCGAGGCCGCGCGCAACGGCGACTACGCCCTGCCGACCATCTTCCTCTCGGTGCAGTCCGACGAATCGCGACACATTGGCAATGGCCATTCCTTCCTGATGTCCATCGTCAAGGAGCCGGAGAACCTCGAGCTCCTCGAGCGCGACCTGCGCTATGCCTTCTGGCAGAACCACGCCATCGTCGATGCCGCCATCGGCACCATCATCGAGTACGGGACGCAGGACCGTGACAAGAGCAAGGAATCCTACGCGGAGCTCTGGCATCGCTGGATCTTCGATGACTACTACCGCACCTACATGCTGCCGCTGGAAAAGTACGGCGTGAAGATCCATCACGACGACGTCGAAGCGGCGTGGAACCGCATCGTCAAGGGCAACTACGTGCACAAGGTCGCGCAGTTCTTCTCCTTCGGTTGGCCGGTCGCGTTCTGGCGCATCGACGGCATGGTGGAGAAGGACTTCGACTGGTTCGAGGCCAAGTATCCGGGCTGGTACAACGAGTTCGGCACCTACTGGGAGAACTACCGTAAGGCGAGCCTGCCCAACCAGCCGCCGCTGATGTACCTCGATTCCGGCTACGTCTATCCCCATCGCTGCTGGAGCTGCAACGTACCGGCGCTGATCCGCGAGGAGTTCTGCGTCGACGAAGTGGACGGCGAGCTCTACACCTACTGCTCCGAGGTCTGCCGCTGGACCCACAAGGAAGCCTTCGCTGCCGAGTACAACGGTCGTCCGACACCGGCCATGGGCCGCTTCAGCGGTCGTCGACAGTGGGAGGAGTGCTACCACGGCTGGGATCTCGCCGACGTGGTCAAGGATCTCGGCTTCGTGCGGCCCGACGGCAAGACCCTGATCCAGCAGCCGCACCTGCATTTCGACGACAGCCGCATGTGGACGCTGGATCACTTCCGTGGTCTCGAGGTGCGCAGCCCGCTGCTCGACCTGCGCGCGATGAGTCCGGCGGATCGCGACAAGCACATCGCCAACTATCGCGCGGGCTTCACCTGCAAGCCGATTTGAAGGCATGACGCGGCGCGTGGCGACGTGAGCCCACGTCGCCACGGTTTCCAAGCAGAACGCGGTCGGCGCGCAGGCGCCACCGGCAGGCGGGTGGCCTCGAGGGCATGACTTACTCGGTACGACTGGAACCCATCGGCGTCGACATGCAGGTCAACGACGACGAGACCGTGCTGCAGGCGGCGTTCCGCCAGGGCATCACCCTGATGCACGGCTGCAAGGAAGGCCAGTGTTCGTCCTGCAAGTCGGTGCTGCTCGATGGAGACGCCGAGCATGGCGATTACTCGACCTTCGCGCTGTCTGAATCCGAGCAGAGTGAAGGCCGGGTGCTGCTGTGCCGGCTCTACGCGCAGAGCGACCTCGAAATCGAGCTCCTGAACTATGACGAGGACATGCTCGCCAACTGGATCCCGGCGCGCACCTTCCAGGGCACGGTGAAGGGCATCGAGTCGCTGACGCACGACATCCGGCGACTCGACATCGAACTCGACACGCCGATGAGCTTCCACGCCGGACAGTTCGCCGAGATCACCCTGCCGGATGCGGGCGTTCGACGCTCTTATTCCATGGCCAATCCGCCCCAGGAGACCGCGACGCTGTCCTTCATCATCAAGACCTATGCGGGCGGCAAGTTCTCCAGCCGCCTGGCCGACGGACTCGCGGTGGGCGACGGCGTGGCGCTCGAAGGGCCCTTCGGCACCAGCTTTCGCAACCAGAAGCATCGCGGCGGCACGCTGCTGGTCGGCGGCGGCTCCGGCATGGCGCCGCTGCTGTCGATCCTCTGTGACCTGGTGGCCGCGCGCTGCCAGGACCCGGTGCGCTTCTACTACGGGGCGCGCGCGGAGCGCGACCTGTTCTACCTGGAGCGCATCGCGGCGCTCGGCGCGCAGCTCGCGGACTTCGCCTTCATCCCGGCGCTGTCCGAACCCGCGGCCGGCGACGCCTGGGACGGCGAACGCGGACTGATTCACGATGTGCTCGCCCGGCAGTTCGCCGAGGGAGGGCGCAACCCACGGCTCGAAGCCTATGTCTGCGGTCCGCCGCCCATGGTCGACGCGGTACTGCCGGTACTGCAGAAGATCGGCGTCGACGCGGACAACATCCATCTCGACAAATTCACGCCGGCCGGCAACTGACGCCGGCCGCGTTCACCAGGCAGTCCAGACAGCGCGCAAAGAGGGAGTCATGAGCGAGAACCTACAACCGTCCGGGGCCGCGGGAAGCGCGACCTTCGCCGGCTCCGACAGCCGGCGTTACAACTACTACACGCCCGAGGGCAAGCGCGCGACCTTGTACGAGGACGTCACCGTCGACGTGCAGCCCGACCCGAGCAGGCATCTGCTGCAGGGCTGGATCATGTCCTTCGCCGACGGCACGCCGTCCTACAGCGAGAAGTCGACCGCCATCAAGAGCTCCGACTGGCACGCGTTCCGCGCGCCGGACCAGGAGTGGTCGCGCACCCACTACCAGCGCCAGAGCCACATTGAGAACACCATCAAGATGGTGGTCGACAACGCGCGCGGCGACGGCGCGCCGGGGCGTTTCGACCAGGGTTGGGTGGGCGTGCTGCAGAACCAGTTCGGCGCGCTGAAGCACGCCGAGTTCGGTCTCGGCGTGGCGCTGATGAAGGCGCAGCGCGACGGCATGACGCAGATGATCAACAACACCATCCTGACCAATGCCTCCTACAAGCTCAGGCTCGCGCAGGACATCACGTTGTATCTCGGCGACATCGGGCTCGACATCAGCATCGACGGCGAGGCCGGCAAGCAGGTGTGGCTGAACGATCCGGCCTGGCAGGGCGTGCGCAAGGCGGTGGAGGCAATACTCGCTGCGAACGACCACCTCGAGATCTACTTCGCGGTGAACGTGGTGTTCGAGGCGCTGGTCGGCGAACTGTTCCGCAGCGGCTTCATCATGCGCGCCGGCCCCGTGCACAACGACTTCGTCACGCCGGCGGTGGTGTCGGCGGCGGCGAGCGACTATCGCCAGAACCTCGCCAACACCGTGACGCTCATCGGCCAGCTGACCGGCGATCCCACCCACGGCGCGGCGAACAAGAAGATCATGCAGGGCTGGCTCGCCAGGTATGTGCCGCTCTGCGCCCAGGCCGCGCGCGACCTGCGCGGCATCTGGAGCCTGCAGGACAACGGCGACCTGCACTACGATGTGATCGCCGAGGAATCGCGCGCGCGCTTCAAGGACATCCTGGTCGCGGTGCAACTCAACCTGCCGGCGGACGTTTCCCTATGAACACCCAGACATTCCACGATCTCGAGCGCAAGGACACGGTGTCCCATCGCTGTGGCGTGACCATGAACGACAGCGCCGACGCGCGCGTCATCGCCGAGGTCATGCAGGAGAAGCATGGCATCGAGGTGCTGCACTACCCGGCGATGATCCGTCTCGACACCGAAGGCAAGATGGTGTTCGACATGGAAGAGCTGAGCGAGTCCCTCGGCAGGGCCTTCACGGCCTACGACTTCGAGGTCGTGATGTCCACCCACTACGGGCGCATGGTGATGATCGACGAGAACACGGTCGTGTTGTTCGGCGACATGGAAGAAGCGCGCCAGTACGAGGAATAGACCCGGTGCAGGGGGCGACTCGGTGGCCGCCCGCGCGGCGCGCCACCACGCCCCGCGGAGCCGCCCCAGGCGAATTTCGACAGCTGGTGCATACCCTGCGCCGATGCGGCGGTCGTGCCGGCGGTGTGCGCCAGACCCGATGACAACAGGCCGCGCCGCGCGCGGCGAACAGGACCAGCTTAATGCCGAAGAAGATGTTGTTCGATGACGAGGCACGGGCCGCCCTAGGGCGCGGTGTCGAGGCCCTGACCCGCGCGGTGCAGTGCACCTTGGGCCCCAAGGGCGGCAATGCGATCATCGACGTGCCCATCGGCACCCCCCTGGTGTCGCGGGATGGCGTGAGCATCGCGGCCGAGATCGAACTGCCGGATCGCTTTGAGAACATGGGTGCGCAGGTGGTGCGCGAGGTCTCGAAGAAGACCAACGAGGTGGCGGGTGACGGCACCACCACTGCGACCGTGCTGGCCAACGCGCTGGTGCAGGAAGGCTTCAAGGCACTGGCCGCCGGACGTTCTGCCTTCGACCTCGTGAACGGCATGAACGCCGCCGCCGAGGCGGTGGTGGCGGCGTTGAAGGTCGCCGCGACGCCGGTGGCGAAGATCGACGGTGCGGCGACCGCGGTCGCGATCATCGCCGCCAACGATGAGCACACCGGACGCATGGTGGCGGACGCGCTCGAGAGTGTCGGGCCGACCGGCATCGTCACGGTCGACATCGGTCTCACGGTCGAGACCACGCTGGAAGTGGTGGAGGGCGCGTCCTACGAGCGCGGCTACGTCTCGCATCACATGGTGAACGACGTCGACAACATGGAGGCGCATCTCGAGGATGCGCTGGTGCTGCTCACCAACCACGCGCTGCGCGACGCCGACGATGTCGCCAAGCTGCGCGCCTTGTCCAGCGAGGCGGGGCGCCCGCTGCTGGTGATCGCCGACGAGTACGCCACCCAGGCGGTGGCGGCCCTGCTCGACACCCGCGCCGGCCACCCCATCGTCGCGGTGCATCCGCCGGAATACGGCAAGTGGCGCCAGGCGATGCTGGAGGACATGGCGGTGATGACCGGCGGGCGCGTGTTCGTGAAGGAACTAGGCAGCCACTACCGCGACGCGACGGTGGCCGATCTCGGCCGCGCCCGGCGGGTCAAGGTCTCGGCCAACAGCACGGTGATCTCGGGCGGCGCGGGCGACGCGGCGCAGGTCCGCGCGCGCATGGAACAGGTGCGTCGCCAGCTCGCGGCCAACGAGGTGCTGATCGAGCAGGACAAGTTCAGCGAGCGGCTGGCCAAGCTGTCCGGCGGCATCGCGGTGATCCACGCCGGTGGCGCGACCCCGGTCGAACAGAAGCGCCGCGCGCAGATGATCGAAGACGCCTTGAACGCGACCCGCGCCGCGGTGCAGGAGGGCGTGGTGCCGGGTGGCGGCACCGCGCTCATCCGCACGCTGCCGGCGATCGAGGAGGTCGTCGCGCGTCTCGAGGGCACCGCCCGCGAAGGGGCGGAGGTTCTGAAGCGCGCAATGCTGCGCCCCCTCGCCGTCATCGCGCGGAACAGCGGCGTGGAGCCCCAGAGTGTGATCGAGCGCGTGCTGGGCGCGCGGGGCGCGACCGGCTACAACGCGCGCACCGGCGAACTGGTCGACATGCTCGCCGCCGGTGTCATGGACCCGGTCAAGGTCACCTACACGGCGCTGCAGAACGCGCTGTCGGTGGCGTCGCTGATCCTGACCGCACAGACGCTCATCGCGGATCTCGGCGACGACGAGGATCCGACCGCCGGCCCGGCGCGCGGCGGTGGCGCGGAAAAGTACGGCATGCGGTAGGGACGGCAGGACCATGAGCGCGAACGAGTCGTCGCTGGGATTCGAGCCCGGGTGGCGCACCGCGCGGCGGGCGAACTCCCTGCCCGTGGTGTTTCGTTCCATTCGCGTGCCGCGCGACGCCGGCGTCGCACGGCGGATGCTGGCCTTCGCAGGGCCAGGCTACCTGGTCGCGGTCGGCTACATGGACCCGGGCAACTGGGCGACCGCCATCGCCGGCGGCTCGGCCTTCGGCTACACCCTGCTGTCGGTGGTGATGCTGGCCAACCTCATGGCCATCGTGCTGCAGTCCTTGTCGGCGCGGCTCGGCATCGTCACCGGGCGGGATCTCGCCCAGGCCTGCCGCGACCACTACTCGCCGCCGGTGGCCTTCTCGCTGTGGATGCTGGCGGAACTCGCGGTGTGCGCGACCGATCTCGCCGAGATCATCGGCACCGCCATCGCGCTCAACCTCTTGTTCGACATTCCGCTCCTGCTCGGCGTGATCCTGACCGTGGCCGACGTGCTGCTGATCCTGCTCTTGCAGGCGCGCGGTTTCCGCTACATGGAGGCCCTGATCATCTCGCTGATGGTGATCATCGGCGGCAGTCTCGGTTACGAGGTTCTGCTGGCGTCGCCCGAGTGGTCGCAGGTCGCCGCGGGCTTCCTGCCCTCGAGCGCGGTGCTCGAGAATCCGCAGATGCTCTACATAGCCATCGGCATCCTGGGCGCCACCGTCATGCCGCATAATCTGTACCTGCACTCGGCCTTGGTGCAGACCCGTGAATTCGACACCAGCGTCGAAGGCCGTCGCCAGGCGGTGCGCTATGCGACCATCGACTCCACCGTCGCGCTGCTGATCGCGCTCCTGATCAACGCCGCCATCCTGATTGTCGCCGCCGCCACCTTCCACACCTCCGGTCACACCGAGGTCGCCGAGATCCAGGAAGCCCACCACATGCTGACGCCGCTGCTCGGGGCGGCCGCGGCCAGCGTGCTGTTCGCCGTCGCGCTGCTCGCCTCCGGTCAGAACTCGACCATCACCGGCACCCTGACCGGGCAGATAGTCATGGAAGGCTTCCTGGACATCCACCTCTCGCCCTGGCTGCGGCGGCTGATCACGCGCCTCATCGCCGTGGTGCCGGCGGTGCTGGTGACACTGCACTACGGCAGCTCCGGTACCGCGCAGTTGCTGGTGTTGTCACAGGTGATCCTGAGCCTGCAACTGCCCTTCGCGGTCATCCCCCTGGTCAAGTTCACCAGCGACCGCGCCAAGATGGGCGAACTGGTCACGCCGCGATGGCTGACCGTCATCGCCTGGGGACTGACCGCGATCATCATCGGGCTCAACGTGAAGCTGATCGGCGACGCGGTGGTGGGGTTCTTCGCGTAGATGACGGGGCGCGGGGGAGCGTCAGCCCCTGACCTCGTTCGCTCACTCCGTCACCCTCGCGAAGGCGAAGAAGAATCTGGGACAGACCACGGTTGCTGCGCAACCGTGGTCTGTCCCAGATTCTCCTGACCCCGATTCTCTATCCGCGCCTGGTCAAAATCCCAACCGCGCACCCAGGCCGGCCAGCGTGGCGATGCCGAGCAGCGCGAACAGCGTGGCCGCACTGCCATGCACCCATTTCATCGGGATGCGCGTCGCGAGCCGTTGGCCGGCGAACACTGCCGGCGTGTCGGCCACCAGCATGCCGAGCGTGGTGCCGAGCACCACCAAGAGCGGCGCGGCATAGTGCGCCGACATCGCGACCGTCGCCAACTGGGTCTTGTCGCCCATCTCGGCCAGGAAGAAGGTCACGAGCGTCGCGCCGAACACGCCGAGCCGGCCGGCGACCCGCGCCTCGTCCGATTCGATCTCGTCCGGGATCAGAGTCCATGCCGCCATGCCGAGGAAGGACAGGCCCAGCGCCCAGCGCAGGGTCTCCGGCGCGAGGACGGCCGTGATCCACGCGCCGAGGGCGCCGGCCAGACCGTGGTTCACCAGGGTCGAGACCAGGATGCCGAGCACGATGGGCAGTGGTTTCTTGAAGCGCGCGGACAACAGGAATGCGAGCAGCTGGGTCTTGTCGCCGATTTCGGCAAGCGCGATGACGCCGGAGGAGATGAGCAAGGCTTCCATGGAGAACTCCCGGCCGGCACAGGACGCATGACCACGACACCTCTCCGGCCAGGATGGAGGCGCAGTGGTCAAAGGTCTTGCCAGGCTGGGATACTGCACGCGCCATGGCCGGCGGGCCAAGTGTGTTGACGCGTGCCTTCTCTCGGACGAGAAGCGGCTACTCCCCAATGACTTGGGCAGTGTACCAGCCCGGTCGCGGCGGAGCGACCGGGCGCCGCCCATGGCGCATCCTGGGCTTGATCCCGATCACGCGCCTGCCGGTCGCGGCGCGTCGCGCGGGGCGAAGAGGAGAGTGATGGACAAACAAGTCTTCTACCGCGACGCGCGCGACGATCTCACCGGCCCCCTGGCCGGTGTGCGCGTGCTGGACGCGACCACCGCCTGGTCGGGCCCCATGGCCGGCTGCCTGCTGGCGGATCTGGGTGCGGACGTGGTGCGCATCGTGCCGCCTGGCGACCCGGGCCTGCGCTGGCCGCCGCATCTGCCGGGCACATCCGCCCGCTCCTTCGCCGAGGAGACGGTCAATCGCAACAAGCGCAGCATCGCCGTGGATCTGCGCCAGGCCGCCGGCGCGGACGTGTTCCTGCGCCTGGTGCGGCACGCCGACGTGGTGCTCGAGAACTTCAAGCCCGGTACGCTCGACGGCTGGGGCGTCGGCTATCGCCAGTGCGCCGCGGTGAAGCCGGACCTGGTGTTCGTGTCGATCAGCGGCTGGGGGCAGTTCGGTCCGCGTCACGAGCGGCCGGGCTACGATCCAGCGGCGCTCGCCTACGGCGGCTGGCAGTCCTTGAACGGCTCGCCCGAAGGACCGCCGACCAAGGCGCCGACCTTCCTGTGCGATGACCTCGCCGGTCTGCACGCGGCGCTCTCGGCGCTCGCGGCGCTGCATCATCGCGGTCGGACCGGCGAAGGGCAGCACGTCGACGTCGCGCTGCTCGACGCCATCCTGTTCCAGTCCAACGGTCTCCTGACCCTGGGTGCGAGCGACGTGCCGCTGCGGCGCTGGGGCAACGAACTCGCGGTCTCCGCGCCCAGCAACAACTACGCCTGCGCCGACGGGCACGTCTACATCGGACTGGTGCTGGACAGCCACTGGCGCGCGCTCTGCGACGTGATGGGGCGGACCGAGTTCGCCAGCGCGCCTGGCTTCGCCACCAACCTCGAACGGGTCGAGCAGCGCTCGGCGATCAATGCGCTGGTCGGCGGCTGGGCAGCGACGCGCACCCGTGAAGAAATTCTCGCGGCGCTGGACGCGGCCGGCATCGTCTGCGCGCCGGTCAACGACTACGCCACCGCCGCGCGCGACGCCCACGTGCTGGCCCGCGACATGCTTCAGCCGACCGTGCTGTCCGACGGCTCGACCGTGCCGCTGACCGGCCCGGCGGCCAAGTTCTCCCGTACGCCTACCCGCGTGCGCCACGCCGCGCCCGTGCCGGGCGCGCAGACCGACGAAGTGCTGACGGCGGCGGGCTACGACGAGGCGAGCCTTGCGCGGCTGAGGGCACAGGGCGTCATCGGCTAAGTGCTGGAAGGCGCTTCAGGTGGGCGGGGACAGACCCGGTTTCTGCGAAACCAGGTCTGTCCCCCGGCTCAAGGCACGCGTTTGCTGAACAGGAAGCGCGCGCCTTCCGGCCCGTATTCCTCGTGGTGCGGAATGCCGCTCGCGAGCGTGAAGGTGTCGCCGGGTCCGCAGGTGAAGGTGCCGGTGGCCGCGACCACGGTGATCTTCCCTGCCAGGATCAGCGCCGAGGCGGTGAACTCGTGGGTATGTTCGGTGGTGGCGAAGTTGGCGTCGCGCACCGCTTCGACTGGCGGCTCGAAGCCCTGCTCGGCGAGCGTGGCGCGAAAGGCGGCTTCGGTGATCATGGCGTTGTCTCCTGTTCGGTGAGAGTCTCGTTGCGGGGGGAGGGGACAGACCCCGTGCGAGGTCTGTCCCTGGTCTCAGCCGCGTGCGTCGAGTTTCGCGAACGCCGCCTTCATCGCGCGCGCGCCTTCGACGGCCCGCGGTATGCCGCCGTAGATGGTCATCTGCACCATGATCTCCTCGACCTCCTCGCGCGTCAGGCCGTGGTTCAGGCCCGCGGGAATGTGAAAGGCCAGTTCGTCGACGCGGCTCAGCACGGTGAGGATGGCGATCACCGCCATGCTGCGATCGCGGCGGTTGAGTTCCGGCCGCGACCACACGTCGCCGAAGGCCCACAGGTAGGCGATGCGTCCAACCTCGCCCAGGTGGCCGATCAGGGCCGCCATGTCAGCGGCCGGATCCGCGAGCGCCTTGCCCTTGGTCAGCGTCTGGCGCACGTCGGCGGCGCGGCGCATGCGCTCTTCGTCGTCGAGCCGCGCGCCGGCCGCGCGCGGCGGCAGCTGCTCCTCGCCGTCCAGGGCACGGAAGCGCGCGTCGACCACGCGGCTCGCCTGCATCGCCATCGGGTAACCGGCGTAGGCCGCGACGTGCAGCAGGAGCTCTTCCACCTCCGCGCGCGTGAGCCCGTTGTTGAGCCCGAAGCCTACGTGCAGGCCGAGCTCCTCGGTGCTGCCGATGGTCGCCAGCACGCTGATCACGATGAGGCTGCGATCGCGCCGCGAGAGCTGTGGCCGCGCCCACACGTCGCCCAGCACCACGTCGATGGCGAAGGTGCCGAGCGGACCGAGCCGCGCGCTCATCGCGCTCGCGGTCTCCTCGCCCGCCATGGCGCCGGCGGTGAAGCCGTGGAGAACCTCGAGCGCGTCGGCGTGGCGTTCGGCGTAGGTGCGGGATTTCATGGGCGCTGCTCCGTGCATCG
>JBFWYG010000036.1:0-37408 GCA_050186725.1 Gammaproteobacteria bacterium
TGCGCACGAACAGGTCCGGCCGCTGCGGGGGCGGGCGGCGATTGAGCACGATGCGGCCACGGGCTTCGCCATAGCCGTCCACCGCGAGGAAATAGCGGCGACCGGCCTCCGCCAGGAATTCCACCCGGCTGGCATCGCCATTGGCGTCATCGTCAGCGGCGATCTCCTGAAGCCGGTGCACCCGTTCGCCGGTGTACACGCCGAGCGTGGTATCGAAGTCGCTGCCGGCGGTATCGAACACCACGCGGCCGTGACGGGGCGCGACCCAGGTCCACCAGGCCGAGGCCAGCGGCGTGGCGCGGCCACCGTGGTCGGGCTCACCGGTTTCACCGGTGGCGGCGACGTTGCTGCCCGTGACGCGCGCGCCGCGGAACGCCGCGGCGCGCGCGAAGTCGTCGTTCGGCACCGCCGCCGCGGTGGGCAGGAAGTGGTGGCTGAGTTGGAATTCGCCCTCGGCGTCGTTGAAGCCGTCGACCGCGATTCGATAGGTCATGCCCGCCCGCACCGCGAGTTCGAGCTGGCTGTAGGCGCCCGATTTCGCGTCGTCGTTGGCAGCCAGCAGGGCGAGCCGGGCGAGGCGTACGCCGGTATAGACGGCGAGGGTGGTGTCGAAGTCGCTGCCGGCGGTGGACAGGCGCAGCACGCCGTCGGCCGGCGCGGTCCAGCGGTACCAGGCCGAGGCGAGCGGCGCCGAGACCGCGGCGTGATCGGGTTCGTCGGCCTCGCCGGACGCGCCCGCGGTACTGCCGGTGATGCGCCCGTCGCCATCGAGCAATGCTGCGGCCGCGAAGTCGTCATTGGCGAGGACCGCGCCGACCCGCACCCGCGCGACCCGGCTCTGCGCCATGCCGAGCGCGTTCTCTACCCGCACGCGGTAGGCGCCGGCGTCCGCGGTGGTCACACCGTCCTTGCGGTAGGCGGCGGCGTTCGCGCCCGGCAGCGCCGCGCCGTCCTTGAACCATTGGTAGCTGAGTTCGTCGCCGCTCGCGCCCACCTCGAGCGCCAGCGCTTCACCCGGCTGAAGCACCTGGTCGGCGGGCTCGGTGTCGATGCGCGGTGCGCCCTCGGCGCTGCCGGCGGCGGGGAAATTGAGTACCACGCTGCCCTGGCTGTCGAGGAAGCCGTCGACCTGCAGCATGTAGTCCTCGCCCGCGCGTGCGGTGAAGCTCACCGCGCTCTGCAGGTTGCCGGCGTCGTCGTTGGCGCCCACCAGGGCAAGAGCGGCGAGGTTACTGCCCGTGTACACCGCGAGCGTGGTGTCGAAATCGCTGCCCTGGGTGTCGATGGTGACTTCGCTGTCGCTGGGCGCGATCCAGTGCCACCAGATGCTGTGGCCGCCGGCCACCGCCGGCTCGCGCGGCTCCAGCGCCTCGCCGGTGGCGTAACGCGTGCTACCGGCGGCGCGGGTACTGCCGCCGGGCAGCGCGGCGCGCGCGGCGAAGTCGTCGTTGCCGGGCGGCGTGGCGATGTCATAGGCGACCCGCGTGGTGGTGGCGAGATGGCCGGGGCTGCGCGCGGTCACTTCCAGCGTGACCTGCCCGCGACCCGTGGGCACGGTGAGCCGGCCGGCGTGCACGCCGTCATCGGCGCGCGTGTCGGGCGCGATGCCGTCATCCCTGAGGCTGACCGTCGCGCCGCCGTCGAAGCGTGCGTTCACCGAGGCCGAGGTGACCGGCGCGAGATCGGTGACGGTCGCGACCACCGTCGCGGACTGTCCGGGCCTGAGTGGCTGGAGCGGTATCTCGGCCGTGACCTCCAGCACGCCGTCGGCCACGACGCGCAGCGCGCGCCGTGCGTTCAGCATGCCGCCGCTGACGCTGGCGCGCGCGAAACTGGCCAGCGGCGCGGCGCCCACCAGCAGGCGCTGCTTGAGTTCGCTGACGCCGATGCCTGGATGACGCGCGAGCACAAGCGCGGCGACGCCGCTGACGTGCGGCGTCGCCATGCTGGTGCCGCTCATGCGGCCGTGCGAGGTGTCGGAATCGGCGGTGGTCGAATAGATGTCGACGCCGGGCGCGGCGAGGTCCACGCTGCTCGCGCCGTAGTTCGAGAAGCTCGCGCGCGCCCCGCCGCGGTCCACCGCGCCGACCGACACCACGTTGGGCAGGGCGTAGCCGGCGGGGTAGGTGGGCTGGAGGTCGGTGTTGCGCCCGTCGTTGCCGGCCGCCGCGACGAACAGCACGTCGGCGCGTCGCGCGCGATCGATGGCGTCGCGGGTGGCGGCGCTGAAGCCGTCGCCGCCCCAGCTGTTGGACAGGATGCGCGCGCCCTTGGCGATGGCGTAGTCGATGCACTCGATGGCGTCGGAGTCGTAGCCACTGCCCTGGGCGTCGAGGAACTTGAGCGCCATCACGCGCACGTTCCAGGCCACGCCGACGTGCGCGCCGCCGCCGTTGGCGACCGCGCCGATGGTCCCCGCGACGTGGGTGCCATGGCCGTGGTCGTCGCGCGGGTTGCCACTGCCGGTGATGGCGTTGATGCCGTGCACGTCGTCGACGTAACCATTGCCGTCGTCGTCCCGGCCATTGCCGGGGATCTCACCCGGGTTGCGCCACAGGTTCGCGGCGAGATCGCGATGCGTGTAGCGCACGCCCGTGTCGATCACCGCGACCACCACGGCGCTCGACCCGGTGGTCAGGTCCCAGGCGGCAGGGGCGTCGATGTCGAAACCGGCGAGTCCGCCGTTGCGGCCGGTATTGCGCAGACCCCAGAGCGTGCCGTTGGCATAGGCGGCGTCGTCCGGCGTCAGCGTGATGTGCACGCGGTAATCAGGCTCGACGTAGGCGAACAGCCCCGAGGCACGCAGAGTCTCCATGCGCCGCTTGAGCGCCGCGGCGGCGGCGGCCGGGTCACCCGCCGCGCGCGCGCCGGGGCTCGTGAAGCGCAACAACGTCACGCCGGGCAATTTCGGGTAGTGCTTCTCGGTGAGCGTGATGCCGGCCAGCGCGCGCAGCGCCGCGCCGGGCCGCTTGGGCGCACGCTTGGCGAGGGCGGCGGTGAGCGAAGCGGGCGGCGTGATGCCGTCCTTCCAGCGCACCAGCACCCGGTCGGCGGCCGCCTCGCGGCCGTTCAGCACTACGACCGAAGTGGGCGCGGCAATCGCCGCGCCGCCAAGCAAGGCGAGCAGCAGGCAACACAGCAGGTGGGCGGTGGGGGCGTGCATGACGCCCCCTGTATCGGCCGCAGTCCCGCGCGCCCACAGGGCACACCGAGCATCGCGCCGACGCCCTCTGTAGGTCGGGCTTCAGCCCGACATTCGTATCTCCGAGCCCCTCGACCTCGATTTCAGCGTCAGCTGATGATCGGGCTCTCCTGGCTCCACCCCAACGCCTGGTCCTGCACTTCGAGCTTGATCTGCGACCACTTGAGCTTGACCTCCTCGGGCGTGCCCTCGACGGCCAGCTTGAAGTTGCCGAGATCGAGTTCCGACGCCGGTCGGGTCAGCAGCTGCGCCACGGCGCGCGCGGCTTCGAAGGGCTCCAGCATGCGCGGCTGCCAGCGGCCGAAGACCTTGGCGTTGTCGGCGTACTCCTCGGTCATGCCGGTGCGCACGAAGGGCAGCATCAGGCAGCAGGCGCTCGCCATGTTGGAGGCCTTGCCGAGGTTCACCTTCAGCACGTCGGGCAGCCGCAGCACGGCCCAGTTCGCCACCACGTAACCCGGCACGGCCACGCCCGGTTCGATTGACTGCATGGAGGAGATGTAGACGAACTGCACGGGCTGGTTGTGATAGACCGCCTCGCCCGCCCACAGGTGGGTCATGTAGACGAAGCCGTCGATCTTGGTGTCCATCACGAGCTTGGACTCCGCCAGGTTCTCGATGAACTCGCGGCGCACGCGGGCGCGCCGCTCGGCGCGGCTCTCGCCCTCGATCTCCGGCAGCGCGCGCCCGAAACGGTAGCCCTTCTCGGTCAGACCGGAATTGCAGATCACGATGTCCGGGCCCTTGCCCTCCATCTGCTCGATGACGTAGCTGCGCGAAGCCCACAGGTCGCGGGTGTTGGTCACGTCGGCCTGCATGGCGAAGGCCTTCACGCCGTTGGCGCGCATCGCGTCGACCATGTCGAAGCCGTCGCGATAGCTCGAGTGGAAGTGCACGCCAACGACCGCCGCGCCACCGGCCGCCGCGGCCAGTGCCAGACCCTGACCGATACCACCGTCCTTGCCGGAGCCAGTGATCAGGACGCGTTTGCCCTTGAACGCGTTTTCCGGGAATTTGAACTTCTCGTAGTCAGCGGTAAAGGCCATTGTCTGCTCCTTGGTGGGTTGTCAGAGTAGTCTGCGCCAAAGTAATGCAATGACCGGGCCGACACCAGCGAGTGGCGGGGCCGACGCCAAGCGACGGGGCAATGCCGCTGCCAGTGGTCGATTGGGGCGCGCTCTGGACGGTGCGCGTGAACCAACACGGGGCAAAGGTGCCCGAACCGCACCACGCGGAGATCAGGATGGTGAGGTGACCGGCGGCGCCGTGCAGGGCGGGCCAGAGCCCGCGCCGCGCGGCCCGCGGATCGTCTCGGCGCGTCAGGCCACGCCGAGCAGCTTCACACCCCACACCACGAGCAGGATCAACTGCACGCTGAAGAAGGTGGCGCGCAGCATCACCGCCGGCGGCGCCGTGGAGGCGATGTGGACCAGCGACTGGGCGATGCGCGCGCCCAGGTAGGCCATCGCGAGTCCATCGGTCGCGGCAGTGTTGCCACTGGCGATGGCGAGCAGCATCAGGGCCGCCGGGCCGGCGAGGTTCTCCAGCGCGTTGGCGTGGGCGCGGGTCATGCGCTGGCCAAAGGCATTCAGATCCTTGCCGTCCGCCTGGAAGGCATTCAATTGCTTCTCGCCGCGCATCACCGCGCCGACGCGCGTGAAAACCAAGAGGAAAGTCAGCAGCACGGACCAAAGCACCAGGCCGCAGAGGGCCTGCGCAGTTACGCTCATGGAAGTTCTCCCCAGTAAGCCGGACGTTGCGCCGGCCAGTCATCAAACCGGCATTGCCGGCCATGGAACGATGCGCACGAAGCGAAGCCATGTGCGCGCCGTCGCGGCGCGCGCCCCATCGCGCCCCGCCGGGCGAGGATAGCAGACCGCAGTGCGCGGGGAGCGACGCTCGAGGGGGCATGGCCGCGGTGGCGGGTGAAGTTTTGACCGGCGCCGGTCGATAAGCCAGGTCGAACCCACGCTGCGGCCCGCCGCGCGCATCGAACGGACCGATCGTGCCTCACAACCTCTCCATCAAGCAGAAGCTCGGTTTCACCATCCTGGCGGCGATGATTCTGGCGCTGGTGGTGGCGGGCGGCGCTTTCACCTGGCGGGACTACCACGCCACCCACGCTGCACTGCTCGAACGGGCCGAAGCGCACGCGCACCTCCTCGCGCTGGCCACGGCGCCGGCGGTGGCGGCGCGCGATGCGCAGGCGGCACGTCACACGCTGACGCTGCTCGGTGGCGACCCGGCGGTCGCCGAGGCGCGCCTGGAACGGGCCGACGCGCCGGACTTCGCGCGTTACGCGGCCGACGCCGATGGCCACTCGTACGGTCCGGCCCCGGGTCCCGAACTCATCGCCGACGTGATGTTCGACGGCGAGCGCGTCGGCCGGGTCATCGTCCTGACCAGCCGCACTGAACTCATCGCCCGCCTCCTGCACGACCTGGAACTCGTGCTGGCGGTATTGGCCATCGCGCTCGGCGCCACGCTGGCCCTGTCCCGACGCCTGCTCGAAGGGCTGTACCGGCCGATCATGGCGCTGTCGGCCGCCGCGCGTCGCGTGCGTGAAGGGCGGGATTACGGCGTGCGCGCGCCCGTGCTTGCGCACGACGAACTCGGCCAGCTGTGCGCGGATTTCAACGCCATGCTGGCCGACATCGAACGGCGCGACCGGGAGCTGGAGTCGCAGGTCGCGAGCCGCACCGAGGAACTTCGCCGGCGCAACGCCGAACTGTCGGCGCAAGTCGCCGAGCGGGCGGCGGCCGAGCAGGCGCTGCTGGCCAGCGAACAGCGCTTCAAGGGCGCATTCGAGAGCGCCGCCATTGGCATGCTGATGGTCAACGAGGCGCGGCAGATCCAGCACGCCAACCAGGCGTTCAGCGACATGCTCGGCTATCCGCCCGAGACGCTGAAGGGCATGAGCCTGCGCGACGTCACCCACCCCGACGACTACGAGGGCGGGCTCTACCAGTTCCACGAGCTGGTCGCGGGGCGCATCGATCGCTACCAGATCGAGCGGCGCTACGTGCACCGCGAGGGGCGCAACGTCTGGGTGCTGTGTCACATCTCCGCGGTGCGCGACGCGCTCGGCGAATACGAATACGCCATCGCCCAGGTACAGGACATCACCGAAGCGCACCAGCTCTCGCGCGAGCTGTCCTACCAGGCCACCCATGACGCGCTGACCGGGCTGGTCAATCGGCGCGAGTTCGAGGCGCGCATCGAGTACGCGCTCGAAGGCACCTGGCGCAACGGCAAGGAGCACGCGCTGTGCTATCTCGACCTCGACCAGTTCAAGGTCATCAACGACACCTGCGGCCACGTGGCGGGTGACGAACTGTTGCGCCAGGTCGCCAACGTGCTGCGCGCCAAGGTGCGCGCCAGCGACACCATCGCGCGTCTCGGCGGTGACGAGTTCGGTCTGTTGATGGAGAACTGCCCGCTGGCGCAGAGCCAGCGCGTGGCCGAGAGCTTCCGCGCGGCCATCGAGGACTTCCAGTTCGTGTGGGACGACAAGCGCTTCCGTGTCGGCGTGAGCATTGGGCTCGTGCCCATCAACCGCGACTCGGCGAGCGTCACCGAGGTGTTGCAGCAGGCGGACACCGCCTGCTACGCGGCCAAGGATCGCGGCCGCAATCGTGTGCACACCTACCTGCGTGACGACGAGGAACTGACCAAGCGCCACGGCGAGATGCAGTGGGTGACCAAGATCCAGGACGCGCTGGAGCGTGACCAGTTCCGACTCTATGTCCAGCCCATCGTGCCGGTGGCCGGCGGCCGGCATCGCTACGAGCACTACGAGGTCCTGCTGCGCATGATCGACGCGAACGGGCAGGATGTTCCGCCGGGCGCCTTCCTGCCGGCCGCCGAGCGCTACAACCTCGCTGCCCAGCTCGACCGCTGGGTGGTGTCGCGCCTGCTCAACTGGGCGGCGGAGAACCCGCTGGAATTCGCGCGCTTCGACATGTGCTCGGTGAACCTGTCGGGGCTGACGTTGGCCGACGAATCCTTCCTCGGCTACGTCATCGACCTGCTGCGCGCGGCGCGCGTGCCGAGCAGCAAGATCTGCTTCGAGATCACCGAGACCGCGGTGATCTCCAATCTCTCGCAGGCAACCCGTTTCATCTCGACCTTGAAGGCGCTCGGCTGCTACTTCGCGCTGGACGACTTCGGCAGCGGGCTCTCGTCTTTCGCCTATCTGAAGAACCTGCCGGTGGACTATCTCAAGATCGACGGCATGTTCGTGCGCGACATTCATGGCGATCCGCTCGACCGCGCGCTGGTGCGCTCGATCAACGACGTCGGCAAGGTGATGGGCAAACAGACCATCGCCGAATTCGTCGAGAACGACGACATCCTCGCGGTGCTGGCCGAGGTCGGCGTGGATTACGCGCAGGGTTACGGCGTCGGCAAGCCGTTCCCGCTCGCGCGCCTCGGTCACGAGGCGCTGCCGGTGCTGGCCGCGGTGGGCTGAGCGCGCTCAGGCGTCGGCGAACAGCCCGAGACTAGTCATCGCGTCGAGGATGCGCCGATGGAAGGCGCGCGATGCGCACACCACGCCGCGGTTGGCGCTGAGCGTGGCGCCGTGCGCGAAGTCCAGCGGCCGGCCGGCGATGTCGGTGACCACCGCGCCTGCCTCCTCGGCGATGATCGCGCCGGCGGCGTGATCCCAGATCTTCTCCACGTAGTCGCGACGGGTCGGCAGGCGCAGGTAGGCCTCGGCCTGGCCGCGCGCGACCACCGCGTACTTGCACTGGCTGTCGAGCCGCGCGGGCGCACCCCGCGCGCCGAGGAATTCGACGATGCGGCCGGTGTCGTCCAGGCGCGAGTGCGCCGCTTCCACCGATTCGCACACGCGCATCGCGCCGACGTCCTCTACGCGCGATGCGTCCTGCCGCCGCGGCGACAGTGCGGGCCGGTCTGCCGGCACCATCCAGCTGCCGCCGCCGCGAGTCGCGTAGAAGAGCGTGCCGCGCGGATCCGGATCGTCGAAGGCGCGCGCGTGGCTGTCGGCCAGGTTGGGGCAGCCCAGCACGCCGAGCGTCACCTGCCCGCGTTCGATGAGCGCGAGCGACACCGCGTACTGGCCGCCGCGCAGGAACCCCTTGGTGCCGTCTATCGGATCGAGCGTCCAGTAGCTCGCACCGCTCGCGTCGTGGTTGCCGAGATCGATGGCATCCAGTACCGCGTCCACCGGCGCCTCGGGCCAGGCTACCCGCGCCGCGGCCGCCACTTCCTCGCGGAGCCCGTCCTGACCCGTGGCGCGCAGCGTGCCCGCGTCTTCCTCGCCGACCATCGCCAGACCGCCGAACGCGTCCGCCAGGTGTCGCGCGACCACCGCCTGCGCCGCGTAGTCGGCGACGGTCACCGGGCTCAGGTCGTCCTTGGCGTGGCGCACGATGTGTTGCTGGTGCGCCTGCACGTGACGCGTCACGCGGCAGGCCGCGGCGACTGCCGCGATGGCGACCGCCAGGCGGTCAGTGGTCGAACTTGGATTCACGGTCTTTCCTGGTTGCGGTTGGCGTGGCGCGGGCTCGCGCCCGCAGTGTTAAACTTTCGGGCCAATTTGTCAGCGCTGGCGTGAGTCCCGGGCGCGCTGGGCGCGCACGGAGAGCCGGCGATGCCCTGCTTCGCTCTCGGCGGAACGCGGGGCCATCCGTAGGAGGAGTGTCGTTCACATGTCCGAGAGCAAAGTCCGTCCGATTCCGCCCGACATCGCCGCCTCGGCGCATATCAACGAGCAGCAGTACCAGAACCTCTATCGCCGCTCGCTCGCCGACCCGGACGGGTTCTGGGCCGAGCAGGCCGACAAGTTCGTGAGCTGGGAGCAGCGCTGGCATACGGTCTCGAACTGCGACTTTACCACGGCCTCCATCCGCTGGTTCGAAGGCGCCAGGCTCAACATCGCCTACAACTGCCTCGACCGCCATCTCGCCACCCGCGGCGATCAGACCGCGGTCATCTGGGAAGGCGACGACCCGGCCCGCAGCAAGCACATCAGCTATCGCGAACTCCACGCGGAAGTGTGCAAGTTCGCCAACGTGCTGAAGACGCGCGGCGTTGCCAAGGGCGACCGCGTCTCGATCTACATGCCGATGATTCCGGAAGCGCTGGTCGCGATGCTTGCCTGCGCGCGCATCGGCGCGGTGCACTCGGTGGTGTTCGGCGGCTTCTCGCCGGACGCGCTCCGCGACCGTATCCTGGACTCGGACTGCGCCGCACTTATCACCGCCGACGAGGGCCTGCGCGGCGGGCGCAGCGTGCCGCTCAAGGCCAATGCCGACAAGGCGCTCGAAGGCTGTGCGTGCGTGAAGACCTGCATCGTCGTGCGCCATACCGGCGCCGACATCGGTTGGCGCGATGGCCGCGACCATTGGTACCACGAGTGCATGGCGACGGCCTCGACCGACTGTCCGCCGACCTCGATGGACGCCGAGGATCCGCTGTTCATCCTCTACACCTCGGGGTCCACCGGCAAACCCAAGGGCGTGTTGCACACCACCGGCGGCTACCTGCTGCACGTCGCCATGACGCACAAGTACGTGTTCGACTACCAGGAGGGCGAGATCTACTGGTGCACGGCGGATGTCGGCTGGGTCACCGGGCATTCCTACATCGTCTATGGGCCGCTCGCCAACGGCGCGACCTCGCTGATGTTCGAAGGCGTGCCGACCTATCCCGACGCCGGGCGCTTCTGGCAGGTGATCGACAAGCACCAGGTCAACATCTTCTATACCGCGCCGACGGCGCTGCGCGCGCTGATGGGCATGGGCGACGACTTCGTCAAGAAGTACAGCCGCAAGAGCCTGCGCATCCTCGGCAGCGTCGGCGAGCCGATCAATCCCGAGGCCTGGGAGTGGTACTACACCGTGGTCGGCGACGAGCGCTGCCCCATTGTCGACACCTGGTGGCAGACCGAGACGGGCGGCATCCTGATCACGCCGCTGCCCGGCGCGCGGCGCCTGAAGCCGGGCTCCGCGACCCTGCCGTTCTTCGGCGTGGAGCCCGCGCTGGTCGATGACCAGGGGCGCGAACTCGAGGGTGCGACCTCGGGCTCGCTGGTGATCAATCGCTCCTGGCCGGGCCAGATGCGCACGGTCTACGGTGACCACAAGCGCTTCTTCGAAACCTATTTCCAGATGTTCCCGGGGCGCTATTTCACCGGCGACGGCGCGCGGCGCGACGAGGACGGCTACTACTGGATCACTGGCCGGGTGGACGACGTGATCAACGTCTCCGGCCATCGTCTCGGCACGGCCGAGGTGGAAAGCGCGCTGGTGCTGCATCCGGCGGTGTCGGAGGCTGCGGTGGTGGGTTATCCGCACGCCATCAAGGGCCAGGGCATCTATGCCTATGTCACCTTGATGCACAACGTGTCGCCGAGCGAGGAACTGCGCAAGGAGCTGGTCCAGCACGTGCGCAACGAGATCGGCGCCATCGCCACGCCGGACGTCATCCAATGGGCGCCGGGTCTGCCGAAGACGCGCTCGGGCAAGATCATGCGGCGCATTCTGCGCAAGGTCGCGGCCAACGAACTCGACAGCCTGGGCGATACCACCACGCTGGCGGATCCGGCGGTGGTCGATGACCTCATCAGCCATCGTGCCAACCAATAGCGCGGAGGATGGCAAGACGGGCGGCGCGGAGCTGCCCTGGGTAGCCGCATGGCGCGCGTGGCTCGAGCAACTCGGGTCGCGCGAGCCGGCGGCGGCAGCGGACGCGCGCACCACGGCCGCCGGCGGTTTCGCCTCCGCCTATCTCGACTTCGCCAGGGCCGTCCAGCGTCTGTTGGAAGCAACGGGACCCGCCGACTTCGGTACGCGGCTCATCGCGGCGCTGCGCGGGGGCGTGGGCGACGCGGCGCTGAACGATTTCCTGCGCGCCGCGCCGGCGGCCATGCTGCACGGCCTGGCGGGCGAGCGCGGGCACCAGCCCTGGGCGCAGTGGTCCGCGACGCTCACGCGCTGGGCGGATGAACTGCTGCGCCTGCCGCTCATCGGCCCGGGACGCGAGTGGCAGTCACTGGTGCGGGCCATCGAGCGCGCAGCCCTGGCGGAGGGTGCGGCGCGCGATCGCCTGATCGCTCACATGCAGGCGGTGCTGCGGGCGGCACGTTTGGACCTGGCCGAGCGCCTCGAACAGGACAATGGTCCGCCCATCACCACGCTGCGCGCGCTCTACGATCTGTGGATCGAATGCGCCGAACAGGCCTATGCCGAACACGTGATGGGAGATGACTACGCGCGCGACTTCGCCGCGTGGGTCGACGCGGGCAGCGACCTGCGGCTCGCGATCGGCGCGCTGCTGACGCGCGCCGCGGGTGCGGTGGACGCGCCGCGCCGAGAAGAGATCGACGCGCTGCTGCGTCGGCAACGTGTCCTGGAAGAGCAGCTCGCGGCGCTCCAGGCGGCCCGGACCGTCGAGCTTAAAAGTGCGGCTGCGGCTGCGGCCGCACGACCCGCCGAGGTCGCGCAAGCGCAACCGTCGGCGCGAGCAGCCAAGCCAGCGCCCCAGCCCCGTCAGTCGCGTAAGGCGGAACGCCGACCCGCGTCGCCCAAGGCGCAAGCGAAGCCGCGGGCACCGCGGCCCGAGATCACCAAGGCCGCCGCGCCGCGTCCGGCGCGCAAGCCTGGCTCCGAATTCGATATCGCCGAGATCCTCGGCATGGGCAAGTAGCGATGCCGCGACTTGCGCTCGAAGCCATGGGCTTGCGCGAGGAAATCGCGGATTTCGAACAGCGCCTGCGGCGCGGGCTCGGTGTCCTGCGACGTGTGGAGGATCCGCGGCCTGGGGTGACGCCGCGGCAGTGCGTGTTCGAGATCGATGGCGTGCGTCTGTACCGTTACGGCGATGCGCCGCCGGGTCCCGACGCCGTGCCGTTGCTGATCGTCTATGCCCTCGTCAACCGGCCGGACATGGCCGATCTGCAGGCGGGACGATCGCTGGTCGCGGCGCTGATGGCCCGCGGGTTCGACGTCTACCTCGTGGACTGGGGCTATCCTGGCGGCGCCGATCGCCTGCTGGGGCTCGAGGACTACGTCTGCCGTTATCTCGACGCCTGTGTCGAGCACTTGCGCCGCGCGCTCGCGCGGCCCGCGCTACCGCTGCTCGGCATCTGCCAGGGTGGGACCTTGTCCCTGTGCTACGCGGCCCTCGAGCCGCACAAGGTGGAGAAGCTCATCACCACCGTCACACCGGTGGATTTCCAGACCGCAGAGGACATGCTGAGCCACCTCGTGCGCGGTGTGGATGTCGCGCGGCTCGTGCGGGCGCACGGCAATCCCGGCGGCGACCTGCTGAACGGGCTGTTCCTGTCCCTGAAGCCCTTTCGACTCACGCAGCAGAAGTACCTGCGCTTCCTGGAACAGCTTGACTCCCCTGAAGCGGTGGCGACCTTCCTGCGCATGGAGCACTGGATCTTCGACAGCCCGGCGCTGGCCGGGCGCGCCTGCGTGCAGTTCGCGGAGGAGTTCTACCAGCGCAACCGGCTCGTGAAGGGCGGGCTGGCGCTGGCCGGCCGCGAGGTCGACCTCGCGCGCGTCTCGATGCCAGTGCTGAACATCTTTGCACGGGACGATCACCTGGTTCCGCCGGCCGCCTCTAAGGCCCTGGGGCCGGCGGTCGGGACGCGAGATTACACCGAGGCGGAATTGCCCGGCGGGCACATCGGCGTGTACGTGGGGCTGAAGTCGAAGCTATCCGTGCCGGCGGTGGTCGCCGAATGGATGGCGGGACGGGGCTGAGAAGAGGTTCCCCCCCGGGTCCGTGGGGAGAACGGAACCCGAGGGGGCGAGGGGAGGTGATGCCTAGATGGGCACGCGGCCCATCGAGTTCAAGCTCACGCAGCCTTCTTGCCGGTGGCCTTCTTCGGGAACAGGAAGGTGGGCAGGACCACCTCGGAGTTGGAGGTGACCGACTTCAGGCCCTTCTCCAGCCACGCCTGGTAGGCTTCGCGGGACTCGGTGAGGATGTCGGCGGTGCTGCGCGCGGCTTCCAGCAGCTTCTCGTTGAACTCGGTGGCGAGCTTGGTCTGCTCGGACAGCAGGTCCTGGTAGCCCTTGACCTCGCCCAGCGAGGAGAACAGCTTGGTGCTGGCCTCGAAGGCGGCGTTCGCCAGCTCCATCTGCTTGCCGGTGATCTTCTCGATCACCTGGGTGTTGATGGTCTCGAGCTCCTTGGCCGACTCCAGCGCGGTCTTGCCGTATTCCTGCCAGTTTTCGATGAACTTGTTTTCCATGGGTCTACTCCTGGAACGGGTTGTGGCGCGGGGCGCCGGGTGTTCGGAACGGTACAGCGGCCATTTGGTGCGCCGCAACATTATTGCATTGCAGCATAGATGCGGGTATACGGGAAGTCAAGGCGACCGGCAGAAAATTTTTCCACGGGGCCATCGCGGGCCTTCAGGCGCGCCCGCGCGGGCCGCTGCCTGCGGTCACACCCTGTGACGTCTGGTTGGCAAAACGTAACAAGTGGCGGTCAACAAGCGCGGACCGGTCGACTACAATTGGCCGCAACTCTTTGCGGTCATTGACGGCGTCCCCCTCGAGACCCCCGCCCCGCGGCCACCGCCCTTGGCACGCGGCCTGACTGCTTTTTTTGAATTTTCAAGATTTACTTGGACTTGCAATCTGGAGTGCATTCAATGACAAAAAGTGCCGAATTGGCGGCATGGGTCGAGTCCGTCGCGAAGCTCACGCAGCCGGACCACATCCACTGGTGCGACGGCTCGGAGGCGGAGGCGGCCACGCTCACGCAACGCATGCTGGAAACGGGCGACCTGATTCGCCTCAATGAGCAGACCCATCCCAACTGCTTTCTGCATCGCTCCGACCCCCGCGACGTGGCTCGCGTCGAGCACCTGACCTTCGTCTGCACGGATGTGCCCGAGGACGCCGGCCCGAACAACAACTGGATGGCGCCCGCCGAGGGCCACGGCACCATCGATCCGCTGTTCGAAGGCTGCATGCGCGGCCGCACGATGTATGTCATTCCCTACCTGATGGGGCCGTACGGCTCGCCCTACGCCCGACCCGGCGTCGAGATCACCGACAGCCCGTACGTGGTGGTGAACATGCGCGTGATGGCGCGCATCGGCAGCGAGGCCCTGGCCGAGCTGGAAAAGGCCCCGCGCTTCGTGCGCGGACTGCATTCCATCGGCGATCTCGACCCCGAGCGTCGCTACATCATGCATTTCCCCGGCGAACTGCTGATCAAGAGCGTTGGCTCGGGCTACGGCGGCAATGCGCTGCTCGGCAAGAAGTGCCACGCGCTGCGTATCGCCAGCGCCCAGGCCCGCGAAGAGGGCTGGCTGGCCGAGCACATGCTCATTCTCGGCATCGAGAATCCCCAGGGCGAGACCACCTACGTGGCGGCCGCGTTTCCCTCCGCCTGCGGCAAGACCAATCTCGCGATGCTGGTGCCACCGGCGAGCTACCAGTGCTGGAAGGTGTGGACGGTGGGCGACGACATCGCCTGGATGCACCTCGGGCCTGACGGTCGCCTGTGGGCGATCAATCCCGAGGCGGGCTTCTTCGGCGTCGCGCCGGGCACCAGTTCCAAGACCAATCCCAACTGCATGGACATGCTGGACCGCGACACCATCTTCACCAACGTCGCGGTGACGCCGGACCTGCAGCCCTGGTGGGAGGGCATGGACGGCGCCAAGCCCGAGCGGCTCATCGATTGGCAGGGGCGCGAACACGACCCCGAGAAGACCGGCCCCGCGGCCCATCCGAACTCCCGCTTCACCGTGTCCGCCAAGCGCTGCCCGAGCTTTTCGCCGCAGGGTGAGGCACCGCAGGGCGTGCCGATTTCGGCCATCATCTTCGGCGGTCGCCGCTCGACCGTGGCACCGCTGGTGTTCGAAGCCAAGGATTGGGATCACGGTGTGTTCGCCGGTGCCGCCATGGCTTCGGAGACGACCGCCGCCGCCACCGGCGCGGTCGGGCAGGTGCGCCGTGACCCGATGGCCATGAAGCCCTTCTGCGGCTACAACTTCGGCGATTACTGGGCCCACTGGCTCACATTCGGCGCGAAGTCGGACCAGCTGCCGCGCATCTTCCATGTCAACTGGTTCCGCAAGGACGCCGACGGCAAGTTCATGTGGCCGGGTTTCGGCGACAACATGCGAGTGCTGGAGTGGATCCTCGAGCGCTGCGCCGGGCGCGGCGAGGCGGTCGAAACGCCGATCGGCTTCGTACCGGGGGCGGGCACGCTGCGGACCGAGGGACTCGAACTCGATCGCGCCGTCGTCCAGGCGTTGCTCTCGATCGACCCGCAGGTCTGGTACAAGGAAGTGGAGGAAATCGAGGCTTATTTCGACAGCTTCGGTACTCGTATGCCCAAGGGGCTCCGCGACCAGGCGCGTCTCATCAAGCTGGCACTGGACGCGCAGCGCGCGGCCTGAGGCAAGCCGCGGCGCCGGCCTTCGCGGTGAACGCCGCGAGGGCCGGTCAGGAGGGGATCACTCGTCGTCCGGCTCGTCGTCACCGGCGGGCGGCGGCGTGGCAGCCTTGCCGCGCGCGGCGGGCGTGCGGGCGCCCTTGAAGAAGCTGTCCTGCATCTGCCGCCACATGTCGAAGTTCTGCTTGGCCATCTCGCTGAAGGCGGCCGGCATGGGCAGGCTCTCCATCGCTTCGCGCATCTGGCTCTGGAAGCGCTGCTGCTGCTCCTGGAACATGTTCAGGCTCTGGCTGATGAAATCGCCGGCCACGCCCTGAACGGAGTTCCCGTAGAAGCCGATCAGCTGTTCCAGCACGTCGGTCGAGAACAGCGGCTCGCCGGCTTCCTCCTGCTCGATGATGATCTGGAGCAGGATGTTGCGCGTGATGTCCTCGCCGGACTTCTTGTCGATGACGCAGAAGCTGACCCCGTCCAGCACCAGCTTGCGCACGTCCTGCAGGGTGACGTACTTGCTCTCCGCGGTGTCGTACAGACGGCGGTTGGGGTACTTCTTGATGACCCGTTTGACTTCGTCGTTCATGTTGCCTTGCCTGTTGCTTCCGCAGTGTAGCGACGAATGCAGGTTCGCCCCGGTTGATGGGTGAGCCGCGCGGGGCGGCTCGCGTCAGGCGCTCTCGCGCTCCACGGCCAGTGCCACGCCCTGGCCTCCGCCTATGCACAGCGTCGCCAACCCGCGTCGAGCGTCGCGTCGCGCCATCTCGTGCAGCAAAGTGACCAGGATGCGCGCGCCGGAGGCGCCTATCGGATGTCCGAGGGCGATGGCGCCACCGTTCACGTTGACCTTGGCCGGATCCCAGCCGAGGCCGCGATTGACTGAGATTGCCTGGGCGGCGAAGGCCTCGTTGGCCTCGACCAGGTCCAGATCGCCCACCGACCAGCCGGCCTTGGCGAGCGCGCGCTGGGAAGCGGGTATCGGGCCTGTGCCCATGATGGCCGGGTCGACGCCGGCGCTGGAGCCGGCGCGAATGACCGCTATCGGCGTGAGGCCCAGCGCGGCGGCCTTTTCGCGCGACATCACCACCACGGCAGCGGCGCCGTCATTGATGCCCGAGGCGTTGCCGGCGGTCACGGAGCCCTCCTTCTTGAAGGCGGGGCGCAGCTTGTTCAGGGTCTCCACCGTGGTCGAGGCGCGCGGGTATTCGTCCTGCGCGAACATCACCGGCTCGCCTTTCTTCTGCGGTATGGCGACCGGGACGATCTCCGCGGAGAAGCGTTCGGCGGCCTGCGCGGCGGCGGTCTTGGCCTGGGTGGCGGCGGCGAACGCGTCCTGCTCGGCGCGAGAGATTCCAAACTTGTCGGCGATGTTCTCGGCCGTGATACCCATGTGATAGCTGTTGAAGGCGTCCCACAGGCCGTCGACGATCATGGAATCCTGCAGCGACCAGTCGCCCATCTTCTGACCGTTGCGTGAGCGCGGCAGGATGTGGGGCGCGAGGCTCATGTTCTCCTGACCACCGGCGATCACCACTTCGGCGTCGCCGCAGCGCACCGCCTGGGCGGCCAACTGCACGGCTTTCAGCCCGCTGCCGCAGACCTTGTTGATGGTCAGGCAGGGGGTGCTGACGGGGAGGCCGGCGGCGAGGGCCGCCTGGCGGGCGGGATTCTGTCCGGCGCCGGCGGTGAGCACCTGGCCCAGGATGACCTCGTCCACGCTCGCCGGGTCGAGCGACAGCTTGGCCAGCAGGCCGCGAATTACACTGGCGCCCAGTTCATGGGCGGGGATGTCGGCAAGGGCGCCGCCGAAAGCACCGATGGCGGTGCGCAGCGCGGCTACGATGACAGCGTCGGTCAAGACTGCCTCCTCACGAGGGCGCGGGGCTCGGTCAGGCTAGCCTACGCTGCACCGCACCATCATGCAAGCACCGAAAAGGTGCCGCGAACCGGTGAGAAATCACCGGTTCTGGCGGCGTCGAGAGGGATCAGAAGTGGATGGCACGCTTGTCCACGGCGAGCGCCGCTTCGTGCATGGCCTCGGCCAGGGTTGGGTGGCCGTGGACGCTGCGCGCGATGTCTTCGGCGCTGCCGCCGAACTCCATCACCGCGACCGCCTCGGCGATCAGTTCGGAGGCGTTCGGTCCGAGGATGTGTACGCCGAGCACGGTGTCGGTGTCGGCATCGGCCACGACCTTGACGAAGCCCTCGGCCTCGCCCATGGCCCGCGCGCGACCGCTCGCCATGAAGGGGAAGCTGCCCACCCGGACTTTTGCGCCGGCCTGCCTGGCGGCCTCCTCGGTCTGACCCACCCAGGCGATCTCCGGCCAGGTGTAGATGATCCAGGGTACCAAGTTGAAGTCGACGTGGGGCCGCTGCCCGGCGATGCGCTCGGTGACCGCAATGCCTTCCTCGCTCGCCTTGTGCGCGAGCATCGGGCCGCGCACGCAGTCGCCGATGGCCCACACGCTGCCGATGCCGGTATGGCAGTGGTCGTCCACGTTGATGAAGCCGCGCGCGTCGATGCCGATGCCGGCCGCGTCCAGGCCCAGGTCGGCGGTGCTGGGCTTGCGTCCCACGGCGACGATCAGGCGGTCGAACTCGGCGCTGTGGGTCGCTTCGCCCACGCGGTAGTCCACCTGGACCACCTTGCCCAGGACGGCGGCGCGCGTGACCTGGGCGCCGAGTCGGATATCGAGCCCCTGCTTGGAGAAAATCTTCTGCGCCTCCTTGGCGACCGCGCCATCCGCCGCGGCGAGGAAGTTGGGCAGCGCTTCCAACACCGTCACTTCCGCGCCAAGCCGGCGCCACACGCTGCCGAGTTCCAGACCGATCACGCCGGCGCCGATCACGCCCAGGCGCTTGGGCACGGCGGCGAAGGCGAGCGCCCCCGTCGAGTCGACGATGTACTCCTGGTCCACCGGCGCCGGCGGAATCGCGGCCGGCACCGAGCCGGTGGCAATGATGATGTGTTGCGCGCTCAGCGTCTTCTTGCCGCCGTCCGCGGCGGTCACTTCGACGCTGGTCGGTGACAGCAACCGTCCGTGGCCGTGCACGGTCGTGACCTTGTTCTTCTTCAACAGGCCGGCGATGCCCTGGGTCAGGCCCTGCACCACCTTGACCTTGCGCGCCTGCATGCGCCCGACATCGATGCTGGCGGTGGCGTCGATGCCGTGATCCTTGGCGTGGCGGGTCAGGAACTCGAAATGATGGGAGGAATCGAGCAGCGCCTTGGAGGGAATGCAGCCGACGTTCAGGCAGGTGCCGCCCAGCACCTGCTTGCCGGCGTCGTCCCGCCAGCGCTCCACGCAGGCGGTCTTGAAACCGAGCTGCGCCGCGCGAATCGCGGCGACGTAGCCCCCCGGGCCGCCGCCAATGACCAGCACATCGAAACTGTCCATGCGCGCTCAGACCTCGAGCAGAATGCGGGTCGGATCCTCGAGCAGACGCCGGATGGTGTCGAGGAACTGCACGGCCTCGCGGCCATCGATGATGCGATGGTCGTAGGACAGCGCGAGGTACATCATCGGGCGGATCACCACCTGGCCGTTCTCGGCCACCGGGCGATCCTGGATCTTGTGCATGCCGAGGATCGCGCTCTGCGGCGGGTTGATGATCGGCGTCGACACCAGCGAGCCGTACACGCCACCGTTGCTGATGGTGAAGGTGCCGCCGGTCAGTTCGTCGATGGTCAGTTTGCCGTCGCGCGCGCGCTCGCCGAAATCCCGGATGCGGCGTTCGATCTCGGCGAAGTTCATGCGCTCCACGTCACGCAGGATCGGCACCACCAGGCCGCGCTCCGAGCCGACCGCCACGCCGACATCGAAGAAACCGTGGTAGATGATGTCGTCACCGTCGACCGAAGCGTTGACCACCGGGAACTTCTTCAGTGCCTCGACGGCGGCCTTCACGAAGAACGACATGAAGCCGAGGCGCACGCCGTAACGATCCTCGAAATCGCCCTTGAAGCGATTGCGCAGCTCCATCACCGGCTGCATGTTCACTTCGTTGAAGGTGGTGAGCAGCGCGTTGTCGCGCTGCGCGGCGAGCAGGCGCTCGGCGGTGCGCTTGCGCAGGCGCGTCATCGGCACCCGCTCTTCGATGCGATTGGCGACCGCGTGCGGCTGGGCCTGCACGGTGAGCGCCGGTGCCGGCGGCGGAGGTGCGCTCGCTTGCGCGGCTGCCGGCGGACGCACGGCCGCGGCACTGATGTCCGCCTTGGTCACGCGGCCATCCTTGCCACTGCCGGTGATGCTGGCCGGATCGACGCCGGTCTCCGCGGCGAGCTTGCGCGCGGCGGGGCCGGGCTTCGGCGCGGGCGCCGCGGCTTCGGCGGGCGCGGGGGCGGACGCCGCCGGCGCGGCGGCGGCGGCGGTCGCCGTACCTTCGGTGTCGATGACCGCGAGCACCACGTCCGTCAGCACCACGTCGCCGGTCTGATGGCGAATCTCCTTCAGCACGCCGGCTTCCGGCGCCGCGACCTCGAGCGTGACCTTGTCGGTCTCGAGATCGATGAGATTGTCGCCCCGCTCGACCCGCTCGCCCACTTGCTTGTACCAGTTGAGCAGCGTTGCGTCGGGCACCGATTCGGCGAGCTGGGGTACTTTCACTTCGATTAACAAGACGATTCTCCCGGATGCGGCTTCAGCGGGACGCTCACGCCGACTTCTTCTGTTTCATTTCACGCTGCGACAGGCGCAGCGCCTCGTCGATGATGCGTGCCTGCTGTTCGAGATGCAGCGACACGTAGCCCACCGCCGGCGATGCCGACTGCGGCCGCGCGACGCAGCTCAAGGACATGTCCTCGGTCAGGCAGCCGCGCAGGTGGCGGGCCGAGAGCAGCATGGACCAAGCGCCCTGGTTGCGCGGCTCCTCCTGCACCCACACCAGCTTGTCCGCCTTGGGATACTGCGCGAGCAGCGCCTGCATCTCTTCGCGCGGAAAGGGATAGAGCTGCTCGAGGCGGATGATCGCGCAGTCCTCGATGCCGTGTTCGCGCCGCGCCTCAAGCAGATCGAAATACACCTTGCCGCTGCAGGCCAGGATGCGTCGCACCTTGGTCTTGTCGAGCGCGTCGACCTCGTCGATGACGGGCTGGAAGCAGCCGTGGGTGATCTCGCTCAGGGGCGAGACCGACAGACGGTGACGCAGCAGGCTCTTGGGACTCATCACCACCAGCGGCTTGCGATAGGGACGCAGCATCTGCCTGCGCAGCATGTGGAACATCTGCGCGGGGGTGGTCGGATAGCAGACCTGCATGTTGTCCTCGGCGCAGAGCTGCAGGTAGCGCTCGAGACGCGCCGAGGAGTGCTCCGGTCCCTGGCCGTCGTAGCCGTGGGGCAGCAGCATCACCAGGCCACAGTAGCGTCCCCACTTCTCCTCGCAGGACGCGATGAACTGATCGATCACCACCTGCGCGCCGTTGGCGAAGTCACCGAACTGCGCCTCCCAGATGACCAGCGCGTTGGGCTCGGTGCTGGCGTAGCCGTATTCGTAGCCGAGCACCGCCTCCTCCGACAGCGTGGAATTGATGACCAGGAAGCTCGCCTGGTCAGGGGCGAGGTTCTGCAGCGGCAGGCAGGTCTCGCCGGTCTTCTGATCGTGAATCACCGCGTGGCGGTGGAAGAAGGTGCCGCGGCCGCTGTCCTGGCCGGAGATGCGCACGGGCGTCTTGTCGGTGAGGAGCGCGGCGTAGGCCAGCGTCTCGGCGAAGCCCCAGTCGCAGTCCTTGTCACCTTGCGCCATGGCGTGGCGATCGGCCAGCACGCGCGACAGCGCGCGATGCAGCGCGAAGTTCTCGGGCACGGTGTTGAAGCGCTCGGCGAGCCGACGCACGCGTTCGGCGCTGATGCTGGTGTCGGTCGCCTCGCGCCAATCGGTGCCGCGGAATGGCTCGAAGTTGGTCGCGTAGCGGCCATCGGTGAACTTGGCATGGGGCCGCGACACGACTTCGTTGTTCTCCAGCGCGGTCACGTAGTTGGCCGCCATCGCCTCGGCGTCGCCCGGCTTGATCACGCCGGCCTGCACCAGCTTCTCGGTGTAGATCTTGCGCACGCCCGGATGGTTGCGGATGTGCTGGTACATGATCGGCTGGGTCGCCGCCGGCTCGTCGGCCTCGCTGTGGCCGTGCTTGCGGTAGCAGATCATGTCGATGACCACGTCCTTCTTGAACTCCATGCGGTAGTCCAGCGCCAGCTGCGCGGTCAGCGCCACCGCTTCGGGGTCGTCGCCATTGACGTGGAAGATCGGCGCCTGGACCATCTTCGCGACGTCGGTGCAGTAGAGCGTCGAGCGCGAATCCAGCGGGTCGCTGGTGGTGAAGCCGATCTGGTTGTTGATGACGATGTGCACCGTGCCGCCGGTGGTGTAACCGCGGGTCTGCGAGAGGTTCAGCGTCTCCATCACCACGCCCTGGCCGGCGAACGCGGCGTCGCCGTGGATCAGGATCGGCAGCACCTGGCTGCGTTCGTGGTCGCGGCGACGATCCTGGCGCGCGCGCACCGAGCCCTCGACCACCGGGTTGATGATCTCGAGGTGCGAGGGATTGAAGGCGAGCGTCAGATGCAGCGGGCCCGCCGGCAGCTGGATGTCGGACGAGAATCCCATGTGGTACTTGACGTCGCCCGAGCGGGTCTCGCGCGGCCCTTTGCCCTCGAACTCCGCGAACAGCTTGGAGGGATGCTTGCCGACGATGTTGACCAGCAGGTTCAGGCGACCGCGATGGGCCATGCCGACCACGCACTCCTTGAGACCGTGACGCGCGGCGTCTTCCACCAGCTGATCCATCATCGCGATGAACGACTCGCCGCCTTCGAGCGAGAAGCGCTTTTGCCCGACGTACTTGGTGTGCAGGTATTCCTCGAGCGCGCCGGCCGCGATCACCCGTTCCAGCAGCTGACGGCGCTTGGCGGCGTCGAAGCTGGGCTTCGCGCGGGTCGGCTCGAGACGCTGCTGGATCCAGCGCTTCTGCGTGGTGTCGACGATGTGCATGTACTCGGCGCCGATGGTGCCGCAGTAGGTGGTGCGCACGATGTCCAGGATGTCGCGCAGCGTGGCGCGGTCGGGGCCCTGCAGCGAGCCGGTGTTGAACACCGTATCTAAATCGGCGTCGGTCAGGCCGTGGAAGGCCGGGTCCAGCTCGGACACGACCGGCCGCTCGTACTGGTTGAGGGGGTCGAGATGCGCCTGGCGATGGCCGCGAAAGCGGTAGGCGTTGATGAGCTGCAGCACGGCGACCTGCTTGGCGGCGTTGCGGGCGTCGTCCTGCACCACGGTGACTGCCGCGCCGCGCGGGCTGGCGGCCGCGGCCAGCATGCGGTTCTGCACCTCGGAATGCCGCACGTCGCGCCGCGCCTCCGAGCGGTCGTCCTGCAGCGAGGCGAAGTAGGCGCGCCACTCGTCGCTGACCGCCATCGGATCGGCGAGCCAGGTCTCGTAGAGTTCTTCCAGGAACGGTGCGTTGGCGCTGTACAGGCAGGAGGGGGGCGGCTGGGTCATCATGGTTCCTTGCGGCTGATCCGGAGTGGACCGCGTCGAGCTGGCGTCGCCGGAGTCGGCATGGCCGTCGCGACGGCATATCGGCAAACGACACGGAGATCTTTGATCAATCGGCACTTCATGTCATTAAGAACGCCTGCGCCGCGGCGGTGCGAGTGGCGCTCGCGGCGTGCGCACGAGGTGCATCTGTGAGTGTACGTCGCGCGGCGCGATGCGGTTCGCCGCCTTGCCCGGCCTTCCCGCGGAACGGTATGCTTGCGCGCTCCCGTCGCGTGATTGCCCGCACCGCGGCGGCAGCGATCCGGGGGACAGCGCCGCGCCTCCCTCTTCAATCCTGCCCGCGCCCGGACACGCACCCGCGGGCCGCCGTCCGTCACCGGGCCGCCCGCGGTGCACCCGCCGCCCGACGAACCCTATGAACCTCTCGACTGAAAGGACCTGCCTGTTATGAAGCCCCCTGTACGCGTTACCGTTACCGGCGCCGCCGGTCAGATCTCCTACGCCCTGCTGTTCCGCATCGCCGCCGGTGAAATGCTCGGCCGCGACCAGCCGGTGATCCTGCAGCTGCTGGAAGTGACCCCGGCGATGAAGGCGCTGCAGGGCGTGGCGATGGAACTCGACGACTGCGCGTTCCCGCTGCTGAAGAGCATGGAACTCACGGACGACCCGAACGTCGGCTTCAAGGACACCCAGGTGGCGCTCCTGGTCGGCGCCCGCCCGCGCGGTCCGGGCATGGAGCGCAGCGACCTGCTCGCCGCCAACGGCGGCATCTTCAAGGTGCAGGGCAAGGCCATCAACGACAACGCCTCGCGCGACATCAAGGTCATCGTGGTCGGCAACCCTGCCAACACCAACGCCTGGACCTGCATGAAGAGCGCGCCGGACATCAATCCCGCGCAGTTCACCGCCATGACCCGTCTGGACCACAACCGCGCCAAGGCCCAGCTCGCCGCCAAGACCGGCAGCGCGGTGTCCGACATCAGGAAGGTCACCATCTGGGGCAACCACTCCACCACCCAGTACCCCGACTTGAGCCAGGCGACCGTCGGCGGCAAGGCCGCGCTGTCGCTCATCGAACGCCCCTGGTACGAGAACGACTACATTCCGCGCGTCGCCAAGCGCGGCGCGGAGATCATCGACGCGCGTGGCGCCTCCAGCGCCGCCTCGGCGGCCAATGCCGCGCTCGAGCACATGCGCGACTGGGTGCTGGGCACCCCCGAGGGCGACTGGGTCAGCATGGGCATCCCGAGCGACGGCAGCTACGGCATCGAGCCCGGCCTCATGTATTCCTTCCCGGTCACCTGCAAGGACGGCAAGTACAGCATCGTGCAGGGGCTGCCGGTCGACGAGTTCAGCCGCCAGCGCATGACCGTCACGGCCGACGAACTGAAGGAAGAGCGCGACGCCGTGCAGCAGCTGCTGGCCTGAACCCAGGCCGCCAGCGACTCGAGAAAGGCGCCCGCGGGCGCCTTTTTTCGTGGCTGCCGTCGGCGGTTGAACTGGGCAGGCGCTTTGTACACAATCCGGCCAGTCGTTCAGCCAGAGCCGGTGCGCGCCCCGCGATCATGATCGACAAGTACGGTTTTCGTTCCAACGTCGGCATCATCCTGCTGAACCAGCGCGGGCAGGTGTTCTGTGGGCGGCGCGTCGGCATGTCCGCCTGGCAGTTTCCGCAGGGCGGTATCAATCGCGACGAATCGCCCGAAGAGGCGATGTACCGCGAGCTCGAGGAAGAGATCGGGCTGCAACCCCACGACGTGGAACTGCTGGGTTCGACCAAGGGCTGGCTGCGCTATCGCCTGCCCAAGCGTTACATCCGCTACAACCAGACGCCGCTGTGCATCGGTCAGAAGCAGATCTGGTTCCTGCTCAAGTTCTGCGGCGAGGAGGCGCGGCTCAAGCTCGACGCCGCCCCGGAGCCGGAGTTCGACGCCTGGCGCTGGGTGGACTACTGGGATCCGCTGGGTTTCGTGGTGCCCTTCAAGCGCAGCGTCTACGAGCGCGCGCTGCACGAGTTCTCGACCTTCGTGGCCAGCATGGCCGGCCTGCCGCCGGTGGCGCCAAACGACGCCTCGGGCTCGACCTGACGCGGCCAGGCGCCGCCTCGATCCCTCAGTTGCTCTTGCGGGCCGCGAGCTCCGGCAGCACGCTGCGCGCCGCGCGATCGCGCACCGTGCGCGCGAAACCCTCGGCGAAGTGGTCCGGGAATTTCCAGCCGCGAATCTTGGCGCGCAGCGCCTCCAGGGCCGGCTCGCAGGCGCCCAGCGCGGCGTCGGCCACGCGCCGGATGTCCGGCTCGCCCTCCGCGCCGCCCATGGCCTTCTGGTACACGCAGCGGTTGTAATCGTTGGTGGCCTTCATCATCTCCGTGCGTTCTTCCACGCTCATGTCCCCCGGCGAGCGTTCGCCGGCCGGAGCGGCGTCGTCGTCGGCCAGGGCACTCGCGCACAGCAGCGCGAGCAGGACGGTGAGGATGGGGCGCATGGTGGTCTCCTAGGGGGTGAACGTGGCGCGCTCGAGGAGCCAGTCCTGGGGACGACCGTCGACGCGGGTGCAACCGAGCTTGACCGGCTCGCCGCCCGGCGGGGCGGTGCCCACCACCCGATTCTGCGGCCGGCCGTTGGCGAACACCCGCATCAGGCGATAGTCGACGGCCCGTTCCGGGTGGCGGTTGCGCAGGATGCGGAGTTGGCCGCCCTCGCTGAGTATCTGGCAGCGCCCATCGTTCTCTGAACTGAACTCGAGAAAGCTGGCCGCCGGGTCGGCGTCGGTCGCGCCTCGCGCCGGGCCGGCGAGCAGTGCCAGCAGCAGGCAGGGTGACAGGGACAGGCGCCGCATGGGCGGCAGTGTACGAGCACGGAAGAACCGGCACTAGCCCCGCAAAGCTTGTGGGACGTCTCGGTTTTTTGTGGTTTCTCTTTGATTTTTTTGCCTTCTGTGGTTACCCACAGAAGCTGTGGATAAGTCTGTTGAGGAAATGCGGACAGGCGCCTCTCCCACGCGTGGACGGGCACTTTGTGTCAGATCGGTGAATTTTTCGCCGGGCCAGGCATCCTTATCGGATTCAAACAGTTACGCAGGGCGCGCGGGCGGCGCGGGCGGGCTCGGACCTGATTTCGGCGGGCGCTGTCAAGCGCCAGGCCCGTTGTGTATAAGCGACGCCGCCGGGGCTTGTCAGCGCGCGAATTTCGTGAATCGTCGGCCCTCGGACGCTGGCTTGACGAGACTCCGCCGGGCCGTTCCAGGGACCGTCCGAGCGTCCCCCTCGAGGCCCTTGCAAACGCTTCCCTCGGCCAGGATTTCCACGAGTCAAGGCCCAGCGCGTCACTTCCCTGGCAGCCGCGGCGAGCGCCTCGTACGAGCGGGCCAACGCCCCTATCCCGCTATGGCGACAGTCTGGGTGGGACGCTTAGCATGCCCGCCCACACCTCCAGGGCAGGAAACCGCCATGCCGGAACGCATACTGAAATTCGCGCAACTGCTGGCATTGATGCTGGCGGGTATCTCGGTCGCCCACGCCGGCGGCGGCTACTTCGCCCTCGGCTACGGACCGGCGGCGCGGCAGATGGCCGGCGCAACCACCGCCCACGCGGCCGACGCCTACGCGGGCGCTTCCAATCCGGCCAAGTGGCTGGCGGCGGGCAACCGGCTGGACCTCGGCGTCGAGTTCTTCCTGCCCTACCGGCGCGTCGAGCGCGAGGGCTCGAACACGGTCTACGACTTCGCCACCACCAGCGGGCGTGATGTGTTCGTCATCCCCGAAGGCGCGTACAGCCGCCGCGTGAGCGAGCGCCTGGCATTGGGTTTCACGCTCTACGGCAACGGCGGCCTGAACACCACCTACCGGGGGGACAACGGTGTGCCCGGCAGCAACTTCGCCCCAGGCGCCTGCGGCGCCCGGCCCGCCAACTTCCTGTTCGGCTGCGGTCGCATGGGGCTGGACATCATGCAGCTGGTGTTCGCCCCCGGTGCCGCCTGGCAGGTCGCGCCGGGCCACAGCCTGGGCGTCGCGCCGCTCATCGCCGTGCAGCGCTTCAAGGCCTATGGGCTGCAGAGCTTCGCGGCCTTTTCCGCCCATCCGACCGATGTCTCCAATCGCGGTTACGACTGGGCGCTCGGTCTCGGCGCGCGCATCGGCTGGTTGGGCGACATCACGCCGTGGCTGAAACTCGGCGCGGCCTGGTCGAGCAAGGTCTACATGCAGGAGTTCGAACAGTACGACGGCTTGCTGGCCGACGGTGGCCTGGACATTCCCGCGAACTGGTCGCTGGGCCTGGCGGTCACGCCGGGCCCGCGCTGGGTGCTGACCTTCGACTACCAGCGCATCGAGTTCGGTGGCGTGCGCGCCAATGCCAACGGCGTGATGAACACGCTGCTCGACCCGCTCGGCAGTCCGCTGGGAAGCCGGCACGGCAGCGGCTTCAACTGGGGCGACCAGGACAATTTCCGCGTCGGCGTGGAGTACGCGCTCAGAAGCAGCCTGCGCCTGCGCGCGGGCTATGCCTACGGCGATCGCCCGCAGCGTGACGCGGGAGTGGACTCGGTCACGCTGAACATGATGGCGCCGACCGCCGTACACCAGGCGAGCGTCGGCCTGTCCTGGCAGCCACGCCCGCAGCACGAACTGAATCTCGCCTACAGCCGCTTCATCGCGCCCGCGTTCGACGGACCTTCGGCGACACGGGTGCTAGGCGTGGGTGGCACCGAGCGCGTGCACGCGCACGTCAACACCGCCATGCTGGCCTGGTCCTGGAAGCGCTGAGCGCGCGCCTCAGCGCGCGAACTGCACCTCGTATTCGACGTCGGTCTGCGAGCCGCCGATGGGCGATCTGCGCACGATCTCGTAGGAGTTGTAGGCGTTGTTCATGCGGTGACGCTCGATGATCTTCTTCGCGCGCTGATCGACCGTCTCGCTGCCGAGCAGATCGGACATGGCGTCCAGTGACACCTTGAACACGAAGCGGTCGGGATTGTCGCCGGTGTTACGGCCTTCACTTACTGCGGGGGCGGCCTTGGGTCCGCTGCCACCGCCAGAAGATGCGCAGGCAGTGAGCAGGGCGAGCAGGCACACGAGCGGGAGAACGCGGCTGAACACGGGCGGCATGGGACATCCTCATCAAGTCCGACCTCGCAGCGAGGCCGTCGGATGCTAGCAGATGAGGACCGCGTGCCGGGCGGGTAGCGCGGCCTGATCGGCGCGATTTTAAAGACGTCCCGTCCCTGGGACGCTTGGCAGAGAGCGGTGCGACGTGCGACCGACCGCTCAGGCGCGACGGCCGCGACGCGCGCGGGCGAGGGTGGCGATGAGCGCGCTGCCGAACAGCAGCAGCGGCGCAGGCACCGGTACGGTCGACACCGGCGGCTGCGTGCCGCCGAGGCCACGCAGCTGCGAGAGGAAGATCGCGCTGTCCCACAGGGGATCACGCGAGTCCGAGACCACCGCCGTGATGGTGTGCGTGCTCTTGGTCAGGTCGAGCAGCCCGGTCGCGGTCAGCACCGCCGTGTAGCCGTCGTACTCGAGGGGCTGCGCGCCCGCGCCACTATTGGCGGTGAAGTATCCATTGTCGTTCTGCGTGGTGTCTGTGCACGGGAACACACCATTGGTCGAACATTGGTCCAGCACCACGAAGTTGTCGGCGTCGAAGCGCGCGACGTTGACGCCGTCCACCAGCAGCGCGAAGCCGTCCTTGAATATGCCCGTCCATTCCGGATATTCCTCGGAGGCGAACACGAACCTGGTGGTCACGGCGTCGATGCCGGGGGTGACGGAGAAGCTGAAGCTGAGCTTGTTCTGGTCATAGCTCCACTGCTTGCTTATCGAGGAGATCTCGACGCTCGCGCCGGTGCCCGTGATGTTGGTGTAGCCGCTCGAGGTATTGCTGGTCGGCGAATCGGAGAAGCCGGGCGCCTGGCCCGAGGTCAGCACGATGCCGCTGGTGTCGATCAACGTGCCGACGTTGGCGGCGTTGTACACCGCGCCCTGCTTGCTGGCGCCGATGTAGGTGATGGACGAGGTATTGACCAGGATGCCGCTATTCGGCACCACCCAGGCGTCGACCAGTTCATTGCCGGTGGTCGCCGGCGGCAGGCTGGCCGGCGGCGTGACCGGCTTGGGCGGCGTGGCCGGCGTCTCGGTCTCGAGTGACTCGATCTCTTCCTCGGTCATGTCGGGGAGATCGGCGTCATCTTCCTTCTCCGCGCCGTACTGCAGGACGTAGAGATCGTCGGCGGACGGGTTGTCGTCGACGCCGCCACTTTGGCCACCACCATTACCGCTGCCACCACCGTTCCCACCGCCGCCGCCACCATCACTGCCGCCCTGAGCAAAGGCGGTGCCGGAAGCGAGCAGAAAAGCCAGAAAGAGCACGCGGCGCAAGTTCACTGTAGTCATGTCGTCCCTAGGTCCTGAAAGTAGCGATTGAAGAGAAGTTCGGCGCCTGGCGGCGCGTCTTTCCGCATGAATGGGACGGGTAGAGCAAATGGTTCTCGCGCTCATGGCGCGCGGGGTGCGACTGCAGGCGGCGGTCGCGTGCGTGGCGGCGGGGAACTGTGACGAAAGTCCGCTCGAACATTGCGCCACGAGCGGTTGAAGCGGATTTTCGTTGCGATTCACCGGCGCGCCGAGCGCCGGATGGGATCAATTGTTTGCAATGTTTTGCATTTCCTTCGATTGCGCGTCGCGCCAGTCCGCGGGCGTGCAGGCGTGCCAGCGCCTGAACGCTTTACGGAAGCTCGCCGCGTCTGCGAAGCCGAGGCGCGCGGCGACGTCCTGCACGCGGTGCGCGACCAGGAGTTCGCTCGCGCGACGCATGCGCGCCGCGTCGCTCACCGCCTGGTAGCTGGTGCCCGCGGCGCGCAGGCGGCGAATCACGGTACGCGCCGAGCAGTGCAGTCGCGCGGCGATCTGCTCCACGGTCGGCACTTCCACGCGCCCGGGCGCCTCCAGGGCTTCCTGCAAGATCTCGCGCACCCGTCCGACCACGTCTTCGGCGCCCGCCGCGGGCGACGCGCTCGCCGCGCAGCGGGCGAGCGCCACCCGCCACGCCTCCGCATCGAAATCCAGGTTCGCCACCTCGCGCCAGGCGCACGGGATCACCAGCGCGCTCACGCCGTGCTCGAAGCTCACCGGGCAGTCGAAGTAGGCGGCATAGCGCGCGCGGTACTCGGTCGCGCCGTAATCGAGTTCGATGCGCGCGCCCGATAGAGGGCCGGGGTGCATCACGCGCACGTATTCGTGCATGACCAGCAGTGGGACTTCGATGACCATCGCGCGCACCGCGCCCACGTCGATGCGCGGCACGACCTCGCAGCGGAACTCCCCGCCGGCCTGCCGGCTGCGCCAGTCCAGGTAGGGCACGCGACTCGGCATGTATTTCACCAGCACGTCCAGTCCGTCGCCGAGCGTCGGTGCGGTCAGGCAGGCGAGCGTCACCGGCCCGTGGAAATTCTCCGCCATGCGCTTGCCCCACTGCAGGTGCCAGTCCGGGCTGCGTCGCAGCGGCAGGACGTTCGCGATGCAGCGCAGGTGCTGGGCCACGGTGATCGGGTGGGGGTAGTCGGCCAGGCCCGTGGCGGGAATGCCGGTGCCGGCGGTCACCGCGGCGAGATCGCTGAACTCCTGCGTGAGCAGTCGCACGTAGGTGTTCGGCATCAGCGTCCGCTTGAGTTCACTCAAGTTCATCAGTCATTGTCACCATTTGACCCCTGGGGTGTCATCTGTGGCGTCTGGTCCGTCGGGACCGCTATTTCCATACTGCGCCCCCGGCCTTCATCGCTACGGCCGAGCCATTCCGAGGACTACGCAATGAACGACAGCAAGAACATCGACGCCATCGTGGTCGGCGCCGGCATCGCCGGCCTCTACGCCGTCTATCGACTGCGCGAACTGGGCCTCGAGGTGCAGGCCTTCGACGCCGCCACCGACGTCGGCGGCACCTGGTACTGGAACTGCTATCCCGGCGCGCGCGTGGATTCGCAGTCCTACGTCTACCAGTACTGGTTTTCCGACGAGCTCTTGAAGGAGTGGGACTGGAGCGAGCGTTTCCCCGCCCAGCCCGAGACCGAGAACTACCTGCGCCATGTCGCCGACAAGTTCTCACTACGCAAGCACTACAAGTTCGAGACCCGCGTGGCCCATGCCGAGTGGCTCGAGGCCGAAGGGCTGTGGCAGGTGGAGACCGAGGCCGGCGAGCGCTACCGCGCGCCATATTTCGTGAGCTGCGCCGGCATGCTCTCGGCACCCAAGGTGCCGCCGTTCCCGGGCCACGAGCGCTACCGGGGCGTGATCGCCCACACCGCGCGCTGGCCGCGCGAGGGCATCGATCTGAAGGGCAAGCGGGTCGGCGTGGTCGGCACCGGCGCGACCGGCATCCAGGTCATCCAGACCATCGCCGGTGAAGTGGCCGAGCTCAAGGTCTTCCAGCGCACCGCGCAGTACGCGGTGCGCATGAACAACGAGCGCTACGACGCGGCGGCCTTCGCCAAGTGGCGGGCGCAGTACCCGGAGCTGCGCAACAAGGTGCATCACACCTTCGCCGGTTTCGGCTTCGATTTCGCCTTGCCGCCGTGGGCCGATCTCACGCCCGAGCAGCGCCGCGCGGAGCTGGAGAAGCTGTGGACCGATGGTTCGCTCGCGATCTGGGTCGGCGGTTTCCAGGAAACCATGATGGACCCGCAGATCAACTTCGAGATCTCGGAGTTCATCCGCGAGAAGATTCGCGCCCAGATCGAGGATCCGAAGAAGGCCGAGCTGCTGGTGCCGCGCGAGTATGGCTTCGGCACCTATCGCGTGCCGCTCGAGAACGGCTACTACGAAGCCTTCAACCGCGACAACGTCGAACTCATCGACGTGCGCAGGACGCCCATCGAGCGCTTCACCGAGAAGGGCCTGGTGGTCGACGGCAAGGAATACGAACTCGACGTCGTGATCCTCGCCACCGGTTTCGACGCCGGCACCGGCGCGCTGACGCGCATGGACATCCACGGTCGTGACGGCGTGTCGCTGACCGAGCTGTGGCAGAAGGACATCCGCTCCACGCTCGGGCTGCAGGTGCACGGTTTTCCCAACCTGTTCACCGTCGCCGGTCCGCTCGCGCCGTCCACTGCGTTCTGCAACATGACCACCTGCCTGCAGCAGCAGGTCGACTGGGTGATGAACTGCATCACCTGGGTACGCGGACAGGGCAAGCGCACCATCGAACCGACCGCGGCGAAAGAGGACGAATGGGTGCGCCATCACGACGAGGTCGCGAACGCGACGCTCGTGGTGCTGACCAAGTCCTGGTACACGGGCGCCAACATCGAGGGCAAGCCGCAGCGACTGCTCTCCTACATCGGCGGCGTAGGCAACTATCGCCAGATCTGCGACGACGTGCAGGCGCAGGGTTACCCGGGCTTCGCGGTGGCCTGAGAGCCATGCCGGGCGTGACTTCGGTCGCGCCCGGCGCGTGGCGGCGGGTCGGACGCATCACCGAGCCCGAAGTCGCGCGCGTCCATCTCTTCCTCCCCGGTCAACTCGTAGGTGCGCGGCGGCGCGGGCTCGGCCGCATGCCCGCGACGGCCGGCGCGCAAGCCATCCCGCGCCGCCGAACGGAGCGGCTCGGAATGGCGACGCAGCGCCACTACGAGCCCCACGGCCGTGAGCAGGGCCGCTGCCAGCTTGAAGTGATCGCGCAGCGGGTGGGGACGGGGCGCGCCCGCCACGCTGCGACGCAGTGCGTCCACCGCGGCGGAAGTCGCGAAGGGCAGATCGGGTTGCAGCACTTCAGCCGCGGCGAGCGCCTCGCGGCCGGCGGCGAGCTTGCCTTGACGGGCGTCGACCTCGGCCTGCAGGTAATGCGCTTGCGCATCCTCGGGGTGGCGTTTGAGCCGCGCCTCGAGCATGCGCTCGGCGCTGGCCAGATGGCCGGCACCGAGCGCCGCGTGTATACGCGCGAGGCCGCTGTCGGCGTGCCCGGCCGCGCTCGCGCCCAGCCACAGCACCGCCACCCACAACAAATCCCGAACAGTGGCCATTGCACTCTCCTCGCCGCGAGTCTCTCGAGCCCTTGTCGACGGTCATGGCCCGGGTTCCTGGCTGACCGACGAAGCGGCGGCGAGTTCGCGCGCGCGAGCGCGCCTTACGACATCGTAATGTCGCGCCACGACACCGAGGCGCGAAGGGCGGAGCCGCGCCTACACGCCTTCGACGATCCGCAGGTCGCGGGTCGCGCCGTCGGCCAGCGCGGCCAGCGCCGCCTGGTAGCCGGGGCTGTCGTGGCAGGCCTCGGCGGCGGCCAGGGAGTCGAACTCGATCACCACCGTGCGCTGCATGCGGCCCGCTTCGTAGGCCTTGGCGGCCGGACCGCGGGCCAGGAAGCGTCCACCGGCCGCGAGAATTGCGGGCCCGGCAAGTGCGGCATAGGCCGCGAGTTTCTGTTCGTCGTGCACGGCGTGGTAGGCGCTGACCCAGTAGGCCTTCGGCATGGCAGTGTTCTCCGCGTGAAGTTGGCGAGCGGGCAGTGTAGCCGCTCGCCGTTCAGACTCGCCGTCCGCTTTGATGGCGATCAGGGAATCGCCGAAGGCCGACGGCGCCGAACTTGTCAATGACGGGCTGACCGCACAGCGTGAAGCGCGCGTTGGCCGCGCCGCCGCGCTGTCGTCTAATGCGGCGTTCTGCCCAAGCTCGTGAGGAACCCGCCATGCCCGCATTGCCCCGTTTCGGCCTGGATGGCCAGGTCGTCATCGTCACCGGCGCTGGCCGCGGCATCGGCCGGGTGATCGCGCGCGAGGCCGCGGCTTCCGGCGCGCGCATCGCGGTCGGCAGCCGCACCACCACCGAGCTCGAGACCTTGGCGCGTGAGATCGAAGCGGCCGGCGGCGAATGCTTCGCCCATCCGCTGGACGTCGCCGACGTGCCATCGATCCACGCATTCTTCGCCGCCGTGGTCGCGCGTTACGGCCGTGTCAACGTGCTCGTCAACAACGCCGGCTACAACAAGCTCGGGCCGCTCATCGACACCGACGAGGCGCTCTACCAGCGCATCGTCGACGCCAATCTCAAGAGCGTGATGTTCTGCAGCCAGGCGGCCGCGCGCCAGATGATCGCGCAGGGCGGGGGCGGCGCCATCGTCAACATCTCCTCGCAGGCGAGCGTGATCGGCGCGCCCGAGCGCGGCATCTACAGCGGCGCCAAGGCCGGCGTGAACAACCTGTCGCGCACCATGGCGGCGGAGTGGGCGACGCACGGCATCCGGGTCAACGTGGTGGGGCCGACGGTCACGCGCTCACCGCTCGCCGAGCAGGCGATGTTGGACAGCCCGGCCTTCGCCGCCTCGGTGGCGCGCAACAACCTGCTGCGTCGCGGCCTCGCCGAACCCGAGGAGATCTCCGCGCCGGTGATCTTCCTGGCCTCGCCCGCCGCGTCGATGATCACCGGGCAGGTGCTGATCGTGGACGGCGGCTGGACGATGGTCTGAGCGCCCCCAATCGAAGAAGTCAGTCGAAGAAGGTGGTGTCCGCCAACGGCTCGTCGGGCGCGCGCCGCTGGTTCAAGGTCTGCGTGTCGATGCCGTCGTAGGCGCCGTCCAGCCACGGCAGCCAGCGCACTTCCTGGGTGACGAAGCTGTGCTCGGCCGGCGCCGCCTCGCTGCCGGGCGCGAGCTTCTCCAGCACCACGACGAAGGTCGCATTGCGATCCACCGGGTCGCGCGACAGCTCGCGGATGCGAAACGGCAGGTCGCGCAGGCCGTCGTCGAGGTCGCGTGCGCGGATCTGGGCGCCGACCAGCACGTTGGTGGTGGTCGCGCGCCCGCGGTTACCCATGAACTGGAACAGGAACAGGCCGCCGGGACGCAGCACGCGCAGGCCCTCGCGCAGGTAGCCGATGATGACCGCGCGCACGGTGATGTGCTGCAGCACCCCCGCGCAGATCACGTAGTCCTGCGTGCCATCGCCGACCGCGCGCAGGTCCTGGCCGTTGTTCCGCAGGTAGCGGATGTTGGCGCAGCCAGCCAGGCGGCGCTCCGCGGTGGCGAGCATGGCGTCGGACACGTCGACCCCGGTCACGCGGCCGAAGTGCGCGGCGAGCGGGCCCAGGAAGCGGCCTGTGCCGCAGCCGATCTCGAGCACGCTGGCGTCTGCCAGTCGGCCGTCTCCGTAGGCCTGGAAGCGCTCCAGCATGCGCGCCACGAAGCGCTCGCCCACCAGGCGGAATTCCTGTTCGTTCCATGCGCCATCGGTGGATTCGAGGAAGGAAATGGCGCCGAGGCCCCAGCCGTCGTGCAGGCGGTTCCAGGAGCGCCGCATCAGCCAGGCGTGCAGTTTGAGCCACCAACCCGCGCCGCGGCCCTGGGCGACCGCGGGGACCCCGTCCAACCATGCGGTCAGGCGCTGTTTGAAGTCCATGCCAGGCATTCTAGTGCAGGGCGCCGCCGGCACCAGCCGGGCTAGCCGTCGGCGCCACCCTGGGCGATTCCCGAGCGAAGGGGATAGAATCAGGGCTTGTCTTGATCCCCATCAACTCAGCCACAGAAAAAGCGGAAATCGACCATGCCCTTCACACTACCTGCCCTGCCCTACGCGGACAACGCACTCGACCCCGTGATCTCGTCGAACACCCTGGGCTTCCATTACGGCAAGCACCACAAGGCCTATGTCGACAACCTCAACAAGCTGGTCGCCGGCACCGAATTCGAGGCCATGTCGCTGGAAGACGTGATCAAGAAGACCGCGGGCGTAGCCGACAAGGCCGGCGTGTTCAATAACGCCGCGCAGATCTGGAACCACACCTTCTACTGGAACAGCCTGAAGCCGAATGGCGGTGGCGCACCGACCGGCGCCGTCAAGGCCCAGATCGAAGCCGCCTTCGGCAGCTACGAGAAGTTCGCCGAGGACTTCGCGCAGGCGGCCGTCACGCAGTTCGGCAGCGGCTGGGCGTGGCTGGTGGCCGAGGGCAGCGAGGTCAAGCTGGTCAAGACCGCCAACGCCGAAGTGCCCTTCACCAAGGGCCAGAAGCCGCTCCTGACCATCGACGTGTGGGAACACGCCTACTACCTCGATTGGCAGAACCGCCGTCCCGACTACGCCAAGGCGGTGATCGAGAAGCTCCTCAACTGGGACTTCGCGAACGCCAACCTGGCCGGCTGACCGCGGCCTTTCACGCCGCTCGCGCGGCGTGAGCGGGCCGCCGGCATTTGCCGGCGGCCCCTGTCCCGCCTCTCGTCTGCAGGGCGTGCGTTGCACGCGCCGCGCCTCTTGCAAGCCCCGTCGACCGGCGCGACCATCCCCTGACGCACACGAGGAGGGGAGGACTCGCGATGGCGGAGACAGTCTACGGTTTCGTGGGTGTGGGCCGCATGGGCTCACTGATGTCCGGCCGCCTGCTCGCGGCAGGGCACACCGTGTGGGCGTTCGACAATGCGTCCGCGGCGCTGGCCGCCGCGACGGCTGCCGGCGCCCGCGCCGCCCCCTCGCCGAGGGCGGTGGCCGACGCGGCCGACGTCGTGTTCCTGAGCCTGCCGACGCCCGACATCGTGCAGACCGTCGTGCTCGGCGCCGACGGCCTGGTGCATGGCCAGCGAGCCAGGCGCGTGGTCGATTTCTCCACCATCGGTCCGCGCATGGCGAGCCACGTCGCCGCCGCGCTCGCGCAGCACGACAGGGTTTACGTCGACGCGCCGGTGAGCGGCGGCCTGGCCGGCGCGCGCGACGGCACGCTGGCGGTGATGGTGTCCTGCCCGCGCGCGGTGTTCGAAGAACTCGAGCGCGTGCTCGCGACCTTCGGCAAGGTCTTCCATCTCGGTGAAGGCGCGGGCCAGGCGCAGACCATGAAGCTCGCCAACAATCTCTTGTCCGCCGCCGCCGTCGCGCTCACCTCCGAAGTGATGGTGATGGGCGTCAAGGCGGGCCTCGATCCGCGCACCATGCTCGACGTGATCAACGCCGGCTCCGGGCGCAACAGCGCCGCGCAGGACAAGTTTCCCAAGGCCATCCTGCCCGGCACCTTCGATTTCGGCTTCCACACCGGGCTGTCCTACAAGGATGTGCGCCTGTGCATCGACGAGGCCGAGCACTTGGGCGTGCCGATGGTGGTGGGCGCGGCGGTGCGCGAAATGCTCGCGGTGACCAACGCGATGTACGGACCGGAGTCCGACTTCACCTCGCTGTGCCGGGTGATCGAATCCTGGGCCGGCGTGACCGTGCGCGGCTGACGGCCATGGCCGCCGTCGCCGAGCGCAGCGAAGACCAGGCGCCACTCGCGCACTCGCTCGCGGGTCGCGCGCTGGCCTGCGCGTACGGTGACCTCGACGCCGCCACGGTCGCCAAGGTCAAGACCTGCCT
>JBFWYG010000036.1:37508-39615 GCA_050186725.1 Gammaproteobacteria bacterium
TCGCGCCGGCCGACATCGCGGCCATCGACGTGCGCGTGCCGCTGGCCGGCGCGCGCTATCCCGGCTGCGATGCCCATGGCCCGTTCGATCACGTCCTGCAGGGCAAGATGAGCATCCAGTTCAACGTCGCCGCCACGCTGGTGAGCGGCGCGGCGGGCGAGCACAACTTCGCGCTGCTGGACGATGCCGCCGTGCGTGGGCTCATCGCCCGCACCACGCTCACGGTGGACGAAGCATTGACCGCCGCCTACCCCGGTGCGCAGGGCGCCGAGGTCGTGCTCACGCTGCGCGACGGGCACGTGCTGCGTCGCCGGCTCGACGATGTGCGCTTCGCGAGCGCCGACGAGGTGCGCGCGCGCTTCAAGGCGGCACTCACCGAGGCCTTCGATGCGGCACATGCGGACGCGGTCGATGCCGCCATCGAATCCTTCGACAGCCTCGCCGACGCCGGCGATCTGCCGCGCCTTCTGCGTCGCGCGCGGCGCGCCTGAAGCGCGACGTCGAATCCACATCCCACCAGGAGTGCCATGCAGATGAACGACGATTTGTTCGATCGCGGTCTCGCCATTCGCAAAGCGGTGCTCGGCGCCGAATTCGTCGAGAAGTCGCTGGCCAGCGCCGACGAGTTCACCATGCCGCTGCAGCAACTCGTCACCGAGTACTGCTGGGGCGCGGTGTGGGGGCGCGAGGAACTGCCAAAGCGCATCCGCAGCATGCTCAACATTGCCATGCTGTCGGTGCTGAATCGTCCGAACGAACTCAAGGTCCACGTCGCCGGCGCGCTGCGTAACGGCGTCAGCAAGACCGAGATCCGCGAAGTCCTGCTGCAGGTCGCGATCTACGCTGGCGTGCCATGCTCGGTGGATTCCTTCCGCGTCGCGCGCGAGTCCATCGCCGAGTACGAACGCGCCCAGGCCGACGACGGCGCGGCCTGAGAACGCGGACTGCCGCACATGGCCGAAGACATCTACGAGATCCACGCCGTCAAGTACGCCTACCTGATGCGCCGCTCGCCGGACAATTTCCTCGGCGGCGATCCCCACGACGTGCCCATGCCGCTCAACTACTACGTGTGGGTGGTGCGCAATGCGGCACGCACGGTGGTGGTCGACACCGGCTTCGGCGAAGGCGCCGCGGCCAAACGTGGGCGGCAGATCATTCACCCGGTGGCCGAGGGCCTCGCCGCGCTCGACATCAGTCCGTCCGCGGTCGACACCGTGGTCATCACGCACATGCACTACGACCATGCCGGCAACCTGCCGCTGTTCGAGCGCGCGCGCTTCCATCTGCAGGACAGCGAGATGAGCTTCGCGACCGGGCGCTGCATGTGCCACCACGCGCTCCGCCACGGCTACGAGGCCGACGACGTGGTGCAGATGGTGCGCTACGTGTTCGACGAACGCGTGCGCTTCCACGCCGGGACGCATGAACTCGCGCCGGGCATCGAGCTGCACCATCTCGGCGGGCACACCCAGGGCCTGCAGGTGGTGCGGGTACGCACCTCGCGCGGCTGGGTGGTGCTGGCCTCGGACGCCAGCCACTTCTACGCCAACCTGGAACAGGCGCGGCCCTTTCCCATCGTGCACGATCTCGGCGCGATGCTGGATGGTTACCAACGGCTGCGCGAGCTGGCCACGTCGGAGGCGCACATCGTGCCCGGCCACGATCCGGCGGTCATGGCGCGCTACCCGGTGGCGCGCGCCGGCCTCGAGGACTGGGTCGTGCGCCTGGACCTCGCGCCCGGCGCCTGAGCGCGGCGATTCCCTCGGGCGTCATTGACGCCCACGGCCCGGCGCGTGACCATGGCCTTTCTCGAACAGTGGTTCAGGCGGAGAACGGGCATGGCCGGCGGATGGTCGCGCGACGGCGCGGTGCAGGACCAGATCGATCAGAGCATCGCCGACGCGGTGAAGCACGCGCGCGACGCGCTCGCGCAGGGCGGCGAGTCGCGCCCCGACTGCGAGGAATGCGGCGAGCCCATTCCCGAGGCGCGGCGGCGGGCCGTGCCCGGCGTGCGCCGCTGCGTCGGCTGCCAGGAGGCGCTGGACGCCGAGGCCCGTTTTCAGAGCACCTTCAACCGTCGTGGCAGCAAGGACAGTCAGCTACG
>JBFWYG010000037.1:0-10139 GCA_050186725.1 Gammaproteobacteria bacterium
GACGATTTCGGCGCGGTCTGCCAGGCGGCCGACCGTCTGCGCCGCGCGGCCAACGGCGATACCGTGAGCTTCGTCGTCAACCGCAATATCAATTACACCAACGTCTGCTACTTCAAGTGCCAGTTCTGCGCGTTCTCCAAGGGCAAGCTGTCGGAGAACCTGCGCGGCGCGCCCTATGATCTCGACCACGCCGAGATCCAGCGGCGGGTGGTCGAGGCCTGGGAGCGGGGCGCCACCGAAGTCTGCATGCAGGGCGGCATCCATCCGCAGTACACCGGCGAGACCTATCTCGGCATCCTGCACGCGGTCAAGGAAGCGGTGCCGGAGATGCACATCCACGCCTTCTCTCCGCTCGAGGTGTGGCAGGGCGCGGCGACGCTCAAGCTGCCGCTGACCGATTACCTGCGCGGCCTGAAGGACGCCGGCCTCGGTACCCTGCCAGGCACGGCGGGCGAAGTGCTGGACGACGAGGTGCGGGCCATCCTGTGCCCGGACAAGATCAACACCGCCCAGTGGTTGGAGGTGATGCGCGCGGCCCACGAGGTCGGCTTCCGCACCACCTCGACCATCATGTACGGCCACGTCGACCGTCTCGAGCACTGGGCGCGGCACCTGCTCCGGGTGCGCGCGCTGCAGGCCGAGACCGGCGGCTTCACCGAGTTCGTGCCGCTGCCCTTCGTGCACATGGAGGCGCCGCTCTACCTGAAGGGCCGGGCGCGCAAGGGCCCGACCTTCCGCGAGGCGGTGCTGATGCACGCCGTGGCGCGTCTCGTGCTGCACCCGCACATCGCGAATATCCAGGCGTCCTGGGTGAAGATGGGCCACGCCGGCGTGCAGGCCTGCCTGAACGCCGGCGCGAACGACCTCGGCGGGACGCTGATGAACGAGAGCATCACCCGCGCCGCCGGCGCCAGCCACGGCCAGGAGACCTCGCCCGAGCAGATGGAGGCGATGATCGCCGCCTGTGGCCGATTACCGCGACAGCGCAGCACCGCCTATGGTGAAGTCAGCGCCGAGCGCATGGCCGCCGGACGCAACGCCGCCGAACTGGCCGCCATCGTGAATACGCCGGCGCCGCGCTACGAGCGCCAGGAGCGGCGCACGCTGCTGCGCTCCCGGGCCGAAGCCGGCTGACGCATCATTGCGGGTGCCTGCGAGGCACCCAGCCTCTGGAGTCGCATGATATTGATCGTGTACTTCATTGATAAAACGATTTAAATTACGGCCAGTAGCTCGAGGTATGGGCTCTTGGGGGACGAGTGCTGAAAGCCTTCCTGTCGGCGTTTGCCATTGCCACCTGCTGGGCCGGAGCCGCGCATGCGGAAGAGGCGCCGCCCATGCACATCTCTGTCAAGGAATTCCGCATCGAGGGCGACAACCCCCTCGGCACCGGGGCCTACGAAGCGGTGCAGCCCTTCCTCGGCGAATACGATGACGTCGAGGCCATCAGCGCGGCGCTGGATGCGCTGAATTCCGCGCTCGCGAAGGGCGGCTACCGTTTCCATCGCGCCACCTTGCCGCCCGAGCAGTTTGCCGACACCGGCACGCTGGTCATCAAGATCCTGCCGCTGCCGATCAGCAAGGTCGACGTGCAGGGCGCGCGCTATACCAGCCCCCAGGCCGTGCAGCGCAGCCTGCGCGCGCTGAAGAGCGGCGAGACGCCGAACACCCAGGAAGTCTCGCGCGATCTCGCGATCGCCAACGAGCATCCCTCCAAGCACCTCAAGGTCAACTTCCGCGAGAGCGAGGAGACCCCCGACAGTCTCGATGCAGTCGTGACGGTCGACGAGCAGAAGCCCTGGTCGGTGTTCGCGCAGATCAACAACATCGGCAGCGAGGCCAGCACCAACTCGCCGCCCGGACTCGGCAATATCGACGCCGGCGACAACGCCGGCACCGGTCGCACCCGTCTCACCACCGGCGGCCAGTACAACAACCTCACCCGTCACGACGATATCCTGATGGGCGCGGTGACCACCTCGCCCGAGAACGCCGACGACGTGCTGCAGTACATGGCGTCCTACCAGTTGCCCATCTACCGCCTGGATGGCTGGCTGAATGCCTTCTACGTGAAGTCGACGGTGGACGTGAACGGCGTGCAAAACGCCTTCGACATCGAGGGCGCCGGCGTCTTCTACGGCCTCAATTTCAAGCGCCACCTGATGAACATCGGGCGCTACCGCCACAGTTTCACCATCGGTGTGCAGGATCGTTTCTTCGACACCGCCATCGCGACTTCAGCGACCGGTCTGCGCATTCCGGCATTGAGCACCAAGGTGCGCAGCCGGCCGTTCTCGTTCCGTTACGACGGCGGCTACGTGTGGGACACCACGAGCCTCGACTTCTACTGGGAAGTCGATCGCAACCTCGAGATGGGCGAACACAACAATCGCATCGACTACGCGCTGGTGCGCGCCCCCGCCAAGCCTGGCTGGACGGCGGCCAAGTTCGGCTCGCTGCTCACCCAGCGCCTGCCGCGCGGCTACATGGGCCTCGCGCGGATGACCGCGCAGTTCGCCGACGAGGCGCTGATACCGGGCGAGCAGATCGGCGTCGGCGGCTACCGCTCGGTGCGCGGGTTCGAAGAGCGCACGGTGGCCGGCGACAAGGGCGTCATCCTCAATTTCGAAGTCTGGACGCCGCCCGTCCAGCGCCTGATGGGCACGCGCTTCCTGGGCTTCGTCGACGTCGGTCACAAGGCCCTGGTCGACCCGGTGATCGGACAGCGTCAGAACGACACCCTGTCCAGCATCGGCGTGGGCGCGCGCTGGCAGTGGCGCAATCAATTGGTGTTTTCGGTGGACTATGGATTGCCGCTCGCATCCGCGGACGGCGAGGCATCGGATCGGGGCAATTCGAAATGGCATCTAGACCTCTCGTACCGCTACTGAAGCGTCGCGTCTCCGGGTTCACCCGACTCCTGGCCGCGCTCGCCGCGGCCGGCCTGCTGACCGCGGGCGCCGAAGCCGCCGGCAAGGCCGGTGACGTCGCCATCGCTCACGGCGTGGTGACCGCCCACACCAGCGGCGGCCCGGTGCACCTGCTGGGCTCGGGCTCGGCGGTGAACGAGGGCGACGTGGTGACCACTGGAACACGCAGCGTGGCGATGCTGAAGATGGCCGACGGCACGCGCATCACCCTGCGCCCGCAGTCGTCCTTCCAGGTCGCCAAGTACCAGGTCGCGGAGAACGCCGAAGAAGGGCTGATGACTCTCTTCAAGGGCGGCCTGCGCGCGGTCACCGGTTTCATGAGCAAGCGCAACCCGAACGCCATGCGGCTGCGCACCGCGGTCGCCACCATCGGTATCCGCGGCACCGAGTTCGACGCCCGCCTGTGCGGCGCCGACTGCGCGGCCGAGGCGCGCCTGCGGCCGCTGCCGGCCGGACGCGCCGGCTTCCTCAAGGGCGACGTCATGGTGCAGACGGCCGGCGGCCACGCCCATCCGCTGGTCTCCGGCGGGCCGATACACAACGGCGACACCGTCATCACCTCGCCCGATTCCTTTGCGGTGCTGGTGTTTCTCGACAAGAGCCGCGTGACGCTGCTGCCCAAGACCGAGTTCCGCGTCGAACGGGTCGAGATGGCGATCGCCGAGCCCGAGCGCGGCACCAGCATCTTCAACCTGCTGCGCGGCGGCCTGCGCGCGGTGTCCGGCCTGGTCGGTCATCGCGGCCGGGGCTACCAGATGCGCACCGCGGTGGCGACCATCGGTATCCGCGGCACCGCCTGGGACGCGGTCTGCGAGGGCGCCTGCGTGAACACCGACCCCAACGCCACCCAGGGCGACGGGCTCTACACCCAGGTGACGAGCGGCGCGATCACGCTCGACGACACCTTCGTGGTGGAGGAGGGCCAGACCATGTTCCTGGGCAACGCCGGTAATACACCGCAGCCGGTGCCATCGCTGCCGATTACCATCACCGAACCGACGCCGGACAGCGTCGAGGTGCCGGAGACGCCGCCGGCGCCCAGCTCCACCGACCCGCAGGACGGCCTGTACGTGAGCTGCTACTCGGGTATCTGCGCGGTGCAGACCGAGGACAACACCATAGAGCTCGGCGAAGGTCAGGCCAGCCATGTCGGGAACCAAGGCGGCCCCGCGACGCAACTCACGGAAGTGCCGCCCTTCCAGGCCGAGGACCCCGTGTTCCAGGCCGTGGAGACCGGCGGCAACGTCAACAAGCTGAACGAGTCCCTGAACGCTGGAGGTCTCGAATGCACGGTTCGCTGAAAATCACCCGCCGCCGTGGCGGCCAGGTGCTCTCGTTCGTCACCGGTCTGATCGCGAGCGTCGGCGCCAGCGCCAACCCGGTCGGTCCGCAGGTGGTGAACGGCAGCGTCGCATTCGCCAACCCGAATCCGCGCACGCTCGAGGTCACCAATTCGCCCTCGGCGATCATCAACTGGCAGTCTTTCGACATCGGGGCGCGCGAAACCACGCGCTTCATCCAGCAGAACGCCGCCAGCGCCGTCCTGAACCGCGTCACCACCGGCAACAGCTCCGAGATCCTCGGCAGCCTGGTGTCGAATGGTCGCGTGTTCCTGATCAACCCCGCCGGCATCCTCATCGGGCGCGAAGGCTCGGTCGACACCGCCGGCCTGCTGCTTTCCACGCTGCAGATCGATGACCAGGACTTCCTGCAGGGCAAGCTCGCGTTCAACGCCGAACCGGGCAGCGCCGGCATCGCCAACCAGGGTTACATCAAGACCGCGCCGGGCGGCGAAGTGGTGCTCATCGCACCGCGCATCGAGAACGGCGCGAACGGCATCATCGAGAGCCCGAACGGCGATCTGGTGCTGGCCGCGGGTTCGTCGATCACCATCGCGAGCCTCGACGATCCGGACATTACCTTCGACGTTCGCGCTCCGGACAACGAGGTGGTGAATCTTGGCCAGCTGCTGGCCAAGGGCGGCACCGCCAGCATCCTGGCGGGCACCATTCGCCATTCTGGCGAGATCAATGCCGATTCCCTCGGCCGCGATGCCAATGGTCGCATCGTGCTCAAGGCCTCGAAGCGCGTGGAGCTGGCGGCCGGCAGCAGCGTGCACGCCAACGGCAACCGCGACACCGACGGCGGCACCATCGAGGTCGACTCGCGCAACGCGCGCGGCGACGGCCAGGTCGATGCGCTCGGCCAGATACGCGCGAATGGCGCCGCCGGCGGTCGCGTGACCCTGCGTGGCGACGGCGTGCTGGTCGACGGCGACGTCGCCGCGGCGGGCGCCGACATCGGTGGCGCGATCGTCGTCAAGTCGAACGACGCCACCATCGCCACGGTCAATGCCGACCTCAACGCGAGCGGTCGCGAAGGCGCGGGCGGACGCGTGCTGGTCGACGGCGGCGACAGCGTGTTTTCTTCGGCCACCATGCGCGCCAATGGGCGACGGGGCGGCGCGGTGCGTGTGCTCGGCGACGACGTCGCGCTGGCGGCAGCCAATATCTCGGTGGCGGGCGAGAACGGCGGCGGCACCGTACGCATCGGTGGCGGCTTCCAGGGCGGTGAAGGTCTGCCCGGTTCGAACAAGACCACCATCAACGACTCGACCCGCATCAACGCCGATGCCACGGTCAAGGGCAAGGGTGGCGACGTCGTCGTGTGGTCGGACGGCAAGACCGCCTTCTCCGGCACCATCCGCGCGCGCGGCGGCGCCGAGGGCGGCGACGGCGGCCAGGCCGAAGTCTCCGGCAAGAAGGGTCTTGGCTACGATGGCACCGTGCTGCTCAGCGCCGCCAACGGCGAAGACGGCACGCTGCTGATGGACCCGAAGAACATCCGCTTCACCTCTGCGACCTTGAAGGGTCTGCCGGTGCGGTTGCTCGACCCGCATCCGGGTTCGGGCAACCGGTTCGGCGACCGCCTGCAGTATTTCCGGGCGGATGGCAGCCGCACAGGCAGTGGCACCGAAGCCAACACCATCGTCGTTTACGACGAGCTCGATGACTTCGGCGGTACTGACGCAGGCGCGGTGTACGTATTCCGCACCTCCGACGGCGCGCTCGTGAGCAACCTGCATGGCATCGCCGCGGGCGACCTGGTAGGCGATTCCTCTCTCGATGTCGGCGACGTCACCGGGCTGTCCGTCCTCAGAACGGACAACTGGGGCAGCGGCAGGGGGGCGCTGACGGCCTTCGACCCACGCGTCGGACTGAGCGGCGGCGTTAGCGCGGCCAACAGCCTGGTAGGCGCCGCGACCACTGACAACGTGGCCGGCAGCATCCTGCAGGATCTCGGCGGCGGCCTGTTCGCCGTGCGCAACGACCAGTTCGCCAACAACGCGGGCGCGATCACCTTCGCCACGCCCACGACCCTGCGCGGCGTGGTGTCCTCCAGCAACAGCCTGGTCGGCGCGGCGTCCGGGGACCTGGTCGGCGAGAATTCGGTACGCGCGCTCGGTGGCGGCAAGTTCTCAGTGGAGTCGCCGTCGTTCAATAGCGGCGCGGGCGCGATCACTTTCACCACCGGGCGCGACGCGCGCTCCAGCGGTGTGGTCGGCAGCGGCAACAGCCTGGTCGGCGCCAACCCCGGCGATCTGCTCGGCGACTCGGTGGTCTCCATGGGCGGCGGGCGTTTCTACACCCGCAGCGACCTCGGCGGCGCCGGTTCGGTCACCTTCTTCGGCGCCAGCTCGAACCTCACGGGCGTGGTGGACTCGAGCAACAGCCTGGTTGGCTCCATCTCCGGCGACAACGTCGGTGACAGCATCAACCAGCTCGGCTCGAGCGGCATCTGGGCGGTGCAGAGCCGCAGCTGGCAGGGTGGTGTCGGCGCGGTGACCTGGGTCAACGCAACCACCGGCATCACCGGCCAGGTCGACCCGTCCAACAGCCTGGTCGGCACCGCGGTCGGCGATCTGAACGTCAACTTCTCCAGCAATTTCCGCAACACCACCGGCAACAACTTCCTGCTGTTCAGCGACCACGGCGGCAAGGGTTCGGTGAGCTTTATCAATCCGAGCAACTTCGGCGCGATGCCGCGCGGCGTAATCGATGCGGCCAACAGCCTGGTCGGCGCGACCGTCGGCGACAAGATTGGCTTCGATGCCAACAACGCGCCGGTCAATTTCCAGTTCGTTCCCGGCCATTACGTGATCCTGAGCCCGCAGTTCAACGGCGGTGCGGGCGCCATCACCTACGGTGACTTCACCACCGGCGTCAGCGGCGTGGTGGATGCGACCAACAGTCTCATCGGCGCCGGTCCGGGCGGCGGCGTTGGCGCCACCGGCATCACCAACACCGGCTTAGGCTTTGGTTTTGTCCGCAGCAACAACAACACCCTCGGCGCGGTGACGTTCATCGACTTCTCCGCCGTGCCGGTCGGCGTGGTCGACGCCAGCAACAGCCTGGTGGGCGGGGCGCTGGGCGACCAGGTCGGTAACGGCGGCGTGCAGCACCTCGGTGGCAGTTCGACCTATGCCGTGCTGAGCCCCAACTGGGCGACCTTGGGCGGCCAGACCAACGCCGGCGCAGTGACCTTCGTCGATGCCTCTACCGGGCATATCGCGGGTACCGGCACCGGAGCCAGTGGCCTGGTGGGCACGGCCAACAGCCTGGTCGGTTCGGACTTCGACGACAGCGTCGGCAGCGGTGGGGTCGAGTACGCCTACACCGGGAATAACGATGTGTTCGCGGTGCTGAGCCCGGATTTCACCGACGGTGGCGGCAGCGTGTTCGACCGCGGCGCCCTGACCTGGTACGAGATCGGCACGGCCCTGAACGGTCCGGTCTCCGCGTCGAACAGCTTGCTCGCCGCGACCGATGGCGACTTGATCGGCGCCGGTAACACGTCGATCCCTGGTCTCGGCTTCAGCGAAACCGGTGTCTACCAGCTGTTCGACAGCGGCAATCACGCCGTCTTCTATTCGCCGACCTACAACAGCAATGGCGGCGCAATCCTGGTGTTCGATACGCTCGCCGCGCCACCGGTGGGTAGCATCAATATCTCCAATGCGCTGGTCGGCGGAACCGCCGGTGATGACATCGGCGGGGGAGGTATCTTCGCCACGTCCTCCCATCTGGTGATCATGAGCCCGGATTTCGGCGGCACGGATCTCGGCGCGATCACCATCGCCAGCCTCGGCGGCGTACCGACCGGCTTCGTCGATGCCTCGAACAGCCTGCTCGGCGACACCACAGGTGATCGCATCGGCAGTGGCGTGGTGAGTCGGCCAAACGGCGAGAACCAGTTCATCTTCAACAGCCCCGAGTGGCACAGCAACACGGGCGCCATCACCTACGTCGACCTCGACGTGGGCAACCTGGCCAACGACACGGATTTCGTCGGCGTGGTCAGTTCCAGCAACAGCCTGGTCGGCAGTACGCCCGGCGACAATGTTGGCGACTTCGGTCTCGAACTCAACATGACCGGCGACCGGGTGCTGATCCGCAACCCCGACTGGAACGCCGCGCGCGGCGCGGTCACCTACCTCAACTTGAACACGGGCCTGTTCGGTGGCACCGGCGGCACCCTGGCCGGCGTGCTGGACGAGACCAACAGCCTGGTCGGCCGCACGGCGGGCGACGCGGTCGGCAGCGCCGGCAGCGAGATGTGGTTCGGCAACAACGGTACGTACTACGTCATTTTCAGTCCGCTGGCCGACAACTCCACGACCTTGCCCAGCCCGACAGTGGACGCGGGCGCGGTCACGATCACGGACATCGACGCAGGCGTGAAGGGCTTTGTCGACGACAACACCGTCAGCCTGGTCGGCACCAACACGAACGATCGCGTCGGTCTCGGTGGCGACTACCAGTTCCTCACCGGCAGCCAGCTGCTGCTCGAGAACTCGCAGTGGAACGCCAATCGCGGCGCGATGACCTTCATCGACCTCGACACGCAGATGAACTTCACGGGCGACATAAGCGCGACCAATAGCCTGGTCGGCGCGACCGCCGGTGACAACGTCGGTTCGTCGGGCATCACGTTCATGAACAACAACGGCTACGCGGTGCGCAGCCCGAACTGGAACAACGGCGGTTCCATCGCCAATGCCGGCGCCATCACCTGGGGCAACCGCAGCACCGGCGTGGTGGGCGTGGTCGGCATCGGCAACAGCCTGGTGGGTTCGCACGTGGGTGACTTCGTCGGTTCCTCCGGACCGGTAGACCGCACGAGCACGATCTACACCGTCACTAGCAACAACTGGGACGGCGGCAAGAGCGCGCTGACCATTTTCGACATCAACCAGGGTCTGCCCACCGGAGAAATCGACGCCACCAACAGCCTGCTGGGCTCCACGGCCAGCGATGCCATTGGCAGCGGCGGAATATCGTTCTTCAACGTCAACGGACAGACGTCGGTCGTGGTCCGCAGCTTCAACTGGGATAACGGCGCGGCGACCAATGCCGGCGCGATCACCGTGTCCAGCGCGCCAGGCGTCATGCCGGTCGGCGTGGTCGGCGCAGCCAACAGCCTGGTCGGCTCGCGCACCAATGACCAGGTGGGCATCAACGGCATCTTCACGGTCGGCAGCGGCGCCACCACGCGACTGGTCGTGGTGAGCCAGAACTGGGACAACGGTGCGAGTGCGGCAGACGCCGGCGCGATCACCACGTTCCGCCTGGTCAACCCGACAACGGGCGCGATCACGTCGACCAACAGCCTGGTGGGTAGCAACGCCGGCGACCGGATCGGCTTCAACTTCCGCAACCTCTCCAGCGGGCTGCTGGCATTCAGCGCGCCGAACTGGAACAGCGGACGCGGCGCCATCACGTTCTGGAACCAGGCAAGCAACCTGACCGGCGTGGTCGGCCCGGGCAACAGCCTGGTGGGCGCCGCCTCCGGAGATGCCCTGAACGTCAACGACTTCTCGCGGATGACGGATTTCGGCAACGGCAACCAGATCCTGTTCAGCAATTTCGGCGGCGCGGGTTCGTGGACTTTCATCAAGGGCACCACGCCGCCGAGGGGCGTGATCGGCGCGAGCAACAGCCTGGTCGGCACCCGCGCGGGCGATCTGATCGGCAGCTACCAGCTCGGCGTGACCAACGAGCAGCGCGGCATCTTCTCGCCAGGCTGGGACAATGGCGCCGCGGCGGTCGACGCCGGTGCCATCACCATGTTCAACACGCTGACCGGCAACTTTGCCGGCACCAATGACCCGATGGTCGGCACCATCAGCCAGGCGCGCAGCCTGGTCGG
>JBFWYG010000037.1:10239-38399 GCA_050186725.1 Gammaproteobacteria bacterium
CGGGCAACAGCTTCGTCGGCAATGCCGGCGACCGGCTCGGCTCGGGCGGCATCGAGGTCATGAGCGGCGATCGCCTGCTGCTGCAGAGCCCGGAGGCGACGGTGGATGGCTTCGCCCAGGCCGGTCGGCTCGATATCTTCGACGGCTCCCTCGAGCAGTCCTTCGATGGCTTCGACACCGGTGCCATCCTGACCGACGAACTCGCGATCTCCATTCCCTCGGTCGTGAAGTTCCTGAACGCGGGTGGCAGGCTCGCGCTGCAGGCCAGCAACGACGTGTTCATTCCCGAGGGCACGGGCTTCGGCGACGTGAAGGGCGGCTCGCTCACCTTGCAGGCCGGACGCAATATCGAGATCAAGGGCATCATCAAGACCGCTGGCTTCCTGCGGCTGCATGCGAACGCGTCCGTCGGCGACCCGGCGCTGCGTGAAGAAGGCGAGGGCTTCGTCAGCCTGCTGGCCGGCGAAGGCCTGCCGGCCTACGTGGTGGCGCGCGATCTCGAGGTAGAGGCGGAGAACGTGGTGGTGCAGGGCGGCACCGGCAACGGCGCCTTCGCCGGTCTCATTGGCGTCGAACGCCTGGACATCTTTGCCCACGGCAGCGGCGCGGTGAAGCTGCAGGCCGGCACCGGCACGCCGCTTGATCCGACCCTGTCGCTCGATCTGATCAGCCGCCTGGTGACGGGTGGCGCGAACGTGGTGGCGGGCGACAACAGCGATGCGGTATTCGCGCCCATCGCGGTGATCGCGAGCCTGCAGTCGGTGAACATCGTCGCGCAGGAGTCCATCGAACTGGTGGGCGGCGGCAGCACCGGCGCCTTTGCCTCCATCGCGTCCTTCGGCGAGCTCAAGCTCGACACGCCGAGCCTTGCCATGCGCGTCGGCTCGGCGGACAACACCGACGCGGTGATCCTCGGCCTCGGCGGCGTGGCCGACGTCCTGGCCGGCACCTGCGAGGGTTGCACCGACCTGCTGGCCGACCCGATCTTCGACATCACTTCCCAGACCGGCATCTTCCGCAGCGGCCTGTTCGCCAACCCGACCACTGACCAGATCCTGGCCATGCTGGGTGGCAACGACAACAAGGATGCGGAGGCGTCGGAGGAAGAGGACGACGACGACAAGGAAGGCGAGGCGGAGGTCGACTGCGACTAGGCAGTTCGCCCGGCGACACGCGGGCCGCAAGCACGGCCCGCGTGTCTCGACGCCTCAGGCCGCGGCGCGCGCCAGTTGTGCGTTCAGCGGTTTCGCGATCAGGGCCATCAGCGCCGCGCTGACCGCGCCGACGACCGTCAGCGCGGTGAAGATCTCAGCCAGTCCCAGGGTGTCATAGAAACCGGCCACCCGTCCGCCCAGGTAGGAGCCGATGGCGCTCGCCAGGAACCACACGCCCATGGTCAGGCTCGCGATGCGCGCGGGCGCGAGGCGCGTCATCGCGCTCAGGCCCACCGGGCTCAGGCACATCTCGCCGAGCGTGTGGATAAAGTACATGCTGGCGAGCCACAGCGGGCTGACCCGCACGCCCGTCTGGGCGATGCCGCCGGCCACGATCATCACGCCGTAACCAAGCGCCATGCAGGCGAGCCCCAGCGCGAACTTGGCCGGGCTCGAGGGTTGGCGCGTGCCGAGCTTCACCCACAGCCAGGCGAACGCCGGGGCCAGGCCACAGATGATGTAGATGGGATTCAGCGACAAGAGCCAGGTCGAGGGAAAATCATGGCCGAAGAAGGTCGTGTCGGTATTGCGCTCGGCAAACAGGTTCAAGGTCGAACCACCCTGTTCGTAGAGTGACCAGAACACCGTCGCGCCGACGAACAGCGCCAGGATCATCCGCAGCCGCTGGCGCTCGTCGGCGCTCCAGTGGGGCTGGGCGAAGATCCAGCCGAAGAAGGCCACCGTCACCGCCGCCAGCAGCACGCCGAAGACGTTGCCGAGCGCGGTCGCCGACGGTCGCATCCCTGCCACGCCGACCGCAAGCGCGCCAAGCAGCAGCACCAGACCCAGTGCCAGGCCGCCGCGCCTGAGCGCGCGCCGCGCGGCCTCGCGCTGCGTGGCGTCGGCCGTCACGTCGCCCGCGGCGCGCAGATGCCGGGTGCCGCGCAGGAAGCTCAGCAGGCCGCAGGCCATGCCGACCGCTGCCGCGCCGAAGCCGAAGTGCCAGGCAGCGCCCGGTGAGAGCCCTTGCGCGGCGAGCAGCGCGCGAAAGCCTTCCCCCTGGGCGAGCGCGCCGCACACCAGCGGCGCGAGAAATGCGCCGGTGTTGATGCCCATGTAGTAGATGGAAAAGCCGGCATCGCGCCTGGCGTCGTCCGGCGGGTAGAGCTGACCGACCAGCATGCTCACGTTCGGTTTCAAGAGTCCCGTGCCGCACACGAGAAATGCGAGACCCAGGTAGAAGCTGCCGAGGCTGGGGACGGCGAGACACACGTGACCCGCCATGATGATCGCGCCGCCGTACAGCGTCGCGCGGCGACTGCCGAGCAACCGGTCGGCCAGCCAGCCGCCCGGCAGGCAGGCCAGGTAGACCATGCCGGTGTACATGCCATAGACGGCGCCGGCGGTGGCCATATCGAAGCCGAGTCCGCCAGCCGCCGTCGGCGCGGTCATGAACAGGATGAGGATGGCGCGCATGCCGTAGAAGCTGAAGCGCTCCCACAGCTCGGTGAAGAACAGCGTGCCAAGACCGCGGGGATGACCGAAGAAGCCGCGCTCGACGGCGATGCTTGAGGCGCTGACGCTGGACATGCGAATCTCCCTGCGGCTGTTGCAGGGCAGCATACGCCAAGCAGTGCTCAGTCGGGGGCGCTTCTGGCGAGCCGCGTGCGACGCTGCTCGGCGATGGCCGTCGCGCTCAGCACCAGTAGCCCAGCCAGGATCAGGCCGACGCCCGCCACGTCGTGGCCGGCGAGCGGTTCGCCGAGATGCAGTGAGCTGGTGCTGACCGCGACCACCGGCGCCAACAGAGTCATCATGCTGGCGAAGCCCGCCGGCAGCACGCGCAGCAGCCAGGCCCACAGGTACCAGCCGAGCGCGGTGGAGAGCAGGGTGGTGACGCCGAGCGCGAGCAGGAAGCGGTCGGTCACCACCGGCGCGGACTCGCCCGCCGACCAGGCGAGCAGCAGGAGCGGCGGCGCGCCGAAGCTCATCTGCCAGGCGGTGAGTGCCAGGGGATCGATCGGCGCGCGCTGCTGCAGGCGCTTGGTCATGATGGCGCTCAGCGCCCAGAAGAACGCCGCGCAAAGGATGAGCAGCTGCGACTGGCTCGGGCCTTCACCCTGCCAGGGCCGCACGACCACCGCCAGCCCGGCCGCCGCGCAGGCGATGGCCAACCACGCCGGGCCGCGCACCTTCTCGCCGAGCGCCGGCCGTGCCAGCAGCAAGGTCATGAACGGCATGGTGTACATGAGGATCGAGGTGCGGTTGGCCGCGCCGCTGACCAGCGCCCACTGCGAGCAGCCCACCGAGCAGGTGGTATTGACCAGGCCGAGCAGCGCCAGCTCGCGCAGGCGTCCGGGCCAGAAGGGCCTGCCGGAGAGGCGCAGCGCCGCGAGCAGGCACAGCGCGCCGCCACAGGTGCGCAACCCGGCGAAGGTGAAGGGCCCCGAGTCCTGCATGGCGAGCTTCTGGAACACCCATGAGTAGCCCCACAGGAAGGACAGCAGGACGAGCAGCAGCAGGGGCAGGCGGGTGGCGGGCATGCTGGCGTGGCGGGCCGCGCGCCGCGGCGCGCCAGGCGCGTCAGTCGCCCTTGAACACCGGCACGCGCCCGGCCGCGTAGGCATCGGCCGCGACGCGCTGATCGGCGGTCGTATGCGTCAGCAGGTTCTGGTCGGCATCCATGTGCATCAGCGCGCGGTCGAGCGCGCCCATCACCTGGTTGGCGCTGCGCTTGATCATCTGCGCAGCGATGGGGGACTTGTTCACGTAGGTCTCGGCGAAGGCGAAGGCGCGCGCCATGAGCTCGTCGCGCGGCGCGATCTCCTCCAGCAGGCCCCAGGCGAGCAGGGTGGCCGCGTCTGCACGTTCGCCGCCGATCACCAGGCGCTTGGCGCGGCTCGGGCCGACCAGGTGGATGGTCAGCGGCAGGCTCTGCCACATCAGGTTCATGCCGAGATCGATCTCGGGATAGTAGATGTAGCAGTCCTCCGCGCCGATGCGGAAGTCCGTCGCCGTCGCCAGGCAGGCGCCGCCGCCGATCGCGCCACCGTTCCAGGCGGCGATGGTGATCTGATCAATGCCGAGCACCGCGTGCAGCGCGCGCTCACCCAGGCGAAAGCGTCGACGACGCAGCAGCATGGGTTGGGCCAGTTCGGCGGGGAAGTCCTTCAGGTCCGCGCCCGCGCAGAAGTGTCGGCCGGCGCCGGTGAAGATCACCACGCGGGTCTCGACATCCTCGCGAAAGGCCAGCGCGCAGTGCTCGATCTCCTCCAGCAGCGCGTGATTGACCGCGTTGCAGCGGTACGGGCGGTTGAAGCGCACCACGGTGATGTGGCCGTGGCGCTCGAGTTCGAGGTGTTGGTAGTTCACGCGCGGTGTGTCCATGTGACGGCCTCAAAACACCGTGCCGGCGATGTCGTCCAGTTCGGCCAGCACTTCATCCTGGCTGTCGCCGTTCAGCCACAGCACGAGGCCGTTGGCGCCGGTCTTCGCCACCTCGACGAGATCCGACGCCCGGCGGAAGAAACCGGTCGGCGCGAACACCGTGACATCGATGCTCGCCGGATCGCGTCCGGCGGCGCGGGCGAGCCGCGTGAGCTCGGCGCGTCCATCGGCTATCTCCTTCAGATCCACCGAGAAGGGCAGCCAGCCATCCCCCCATTCGACCGTACGTTTGAACACCAGCGGTGAGCCGATGGAGCCGAGCAGCACCAGCGGGTTGGGACGCCGCGCCGGCCGCGGCAGGCAGATGACCGGCGGAAAGTCGTAGTACTTGCCGTGGTGTTCGACGTATTCGCCGCTCCACAGCTTCTTCATCACCGCGATCGCTTCCTTGGTCTGGCTCCAGCGGTGTTCGAAGTCACCGCCCATCACCCGGCACTCGGGCTCGTTCCAGCCCGCCCCGATGCCGAGCATCATGCGTCCGCCGGAGTAGTGATCGATGCTTGCGACTTCCTTGGCGGTGAGCAGCGGGTTGCGCTCCGGGATCAGCGACACGCCGGTGCCCAGTCCGATGCTGCGCGTGGTGACCGAGGCGCGCGCCAGGGCAATGAACGGATCCGGCATCTTGAACAGGTAGTCGGGCGGCGACTCGCCGGGCTGCTTGCCGGGATAGACATCCGCCGAACCCTGCGGAATCACCGTGTGTTCGGGCACCCAGTAGGACGCGAAGCCGAGATCCTCGGCGCGCTTCGCCACCACCGCGGGATCGGCGCAGTCGAGCCCCGCCATCACCTGGAACACGCCGACGTTCAGCCCCTGCTTCGTCTGCCTGGTCATCCCCCGTCTCCCCGTTGCCTGCCGCAGGGCCGGTAGTCTGCGCAGCGCCCGCGGCGCAACGCAAGCGGGTCCGCGCGACGGGCGCCGGGCGCGCGCGGCCTCGGCGTTCTTGACACCTTCGATGAGCGGCGGTTAGCGTCCGCCGCAAGGTCGCGAATCAAGAGGGAGAACACGCGTGCAACTCGGCTATTTCATGATGCCCCTGCATCACATCGACAGCGATTACCACCAGACACTGCAGGAGGACACGGAGGCCGTCATCCTGGCCGATGAACTCGGCTACAGCGAGGCCTGGGTCGGCGAGCACTATTCCTCCGCCGTCGAGCAGATCACGTCGCCCTTGATGTTCCACGCCAACCTCATCGCGCGCACCAAGCAGATCAAGCTCGCGACGGGCGTGATGTGCCTGCCGCAGTATCACCCGGCGGTCACCGCCGGCCAGGCGGCCATGTTCGATCATCTGAGCAACGGGCGCTTCATCATGGGCGTCGGCCCGGGTGGCCTTCTGTCGGACTTCGAACTGTTCGGTGTGCTCGACAAGGACCGCATGGCGATGATGCAGGAAGCGCTCGACATGATGCTCGCGCTGTGGACCACGGAGCCGCCGTACAAGCTTCCCGGGCAGTTCTGGAACATCGACATGAAGCAGTGGACGCACCACGACATCAAGCTCGGTTACGTGCCGAAGCCGCTGCAGCAGCCCCATCCGCCGGTGGCGATCTCGGCCATGAGTCCGAATTCCAGTTCGCTCGTGTTCGCCGGTCAGCGCGGTTACATCCCGGTATCGGCCAACTTCGTCGCGCCCTGGTCGGTGGCCACTCATTGGCCGACCTACAGCAAGGCCGCGCAAGACGCCGGGCGCACGCCCGATGCGGCCAACTGGCGCGTCGCACGCAGCGTCTATGTCGCCGATACCGACGCCGAGGCCGAGGCCTTCGTCAAGCAGCCCGGCGGGCCCTACGACTACTACTACGAGTACCTCTTCCACATCTTCGATCGTTCCCACTACCGCATCGCGGTAGTGGTGAACAAGGGCGACGATCCGAAGCAGCTGACCCACCAGATGGTGCGCGATGCCTGCACCATCCACGGCAGTCCGGAGAGCGTTGCGCGCAAGATCCTGGCGCTGCGCGATCAGATCGGGGATTTCGGCACGCTGCTCTACGCGGCCCACGACTGGACCGACAAGGCACTGATGCAGAAGTCCATGCGGCTCATGGCCGAGGACGTCATGCCGCGCATCAACCGCGCGCTGGCCAAGGCCGCCTGAAGTCCCAAGGAGCCCCGCTCATGAGCGACAAGAAACTACGCTTCGGTCTGTGGTACGACTTTCGCAATCCGCCGCAGTGGCAGCGCGACCTCACCACGCTCTACCACGACTGCTTCGATCAGATCGTGCGCGCCGAGGCGGCCGGTTTCGACGATATCTGGCTGTCGGAACACCACTTCCTCGACGACTGCTACTCGCCGTCGATGCTGCCCATCGGCTGCGCCATCGCGGCCCGTACCAAGCGCGTGCACATCGGCACCAGCGTGCTCTTGCTGCCGCTGCACGATCCGGTGCGCGTGGCGGAGGATGCCGCCACCCTGGACGTGATCTCCGGCGGCCGGCTGGAGCTCGGCTTGGGCGTCGGCTACAAGGTCGAGGAACTCAAGGCCTGGGGCGTCGATCCCAAGTCCCGCGGTCCGCGCATGGACGAGGGCATCGAGATCATCCAGCGCATGTTCGCAGGCGAGCGCTTCAGCTACCACGGCAAGTACCATCAGTACGAGGACATCCAGCTGCGGCCGATGCCGGTGCAGAAGCCACCCAAGCTGTGGGTCGCGGGCTTCAGCAACGTCGCGGTGAAGCGCGCGGCGCGGGTTGGCGCGGGCTACATCGCGGTCGGGCCGGTCGGGCCCTTCACCAAGGTCTACCGCGATGAACTGCGCGCCTGCGGTCGCAACCCCGACGACTACGAAGTCGCGGCCGGTTACGCCTGGCTGATCGTCACGCGCGACCCGGAGAAGCGCTGGGCGGAGGCCGTCCAGCATCTCGCCTACCAGTACAACTGCTACGGGGAATGGTTCGCGAACGCCGGCATGGGCTTCATCAAGCGGGTGGAGCCCACCCGCGCGTCGGTGGAGACCAACGACTGCTACATCGTCACGCCCGAGAAGGCAGTGGAGATGATTCGCGACTACGTCGCGCAGACCGGCACCAACCGTTTCTATACCTGGGCGGTGCCGCCCGGCATGGATCCGCGCTGGAGTGATGAGCACATCGAACTGATGGGCCGCGAAGTCATTCCGGCCTTTCGCTGAGGGCAGACGGCATGGACTATCCGCTGGGCCTCTTGCAGTGGACCGAGGGCAGCACCGGCGCCGAACTGCGCGACGCCGTGCGCCGCCTGGAAGCGCTCGGTTACCACGAACTGTGGCTGCCGGAGATAGCGGGTCGTGAGCCGTTCGCGACCTGCGGCTGGCTGCTGGCACAGACCACGCGCATCAAGGTCTCCACCGGCATCGCCAACGTCTATGCGCACGATGCCGACTCGGCCGCCCAGGCCGCGAATACGCTGGCCGAATTCTCCGACGGCCGCTTCAGCCTCGGGCTCGGCGTCTCGCATCCTGTGCTGGTCGAACCGCGCGGCCATACCTGGGTGAAGCCGGTGCCGAAGATGCGTGCCTACCTGGAGCGGCTGCGCGTCGCACCCATCGAGGCGCCGCGCGCGGCCGCGCCCGCCGCGGTGATCGTCGCCGGTCATGGTCCGGGCCTGCTCAAGGTGGCGGCGGCGCAGGCGGACGGCGCCTTCCTGTTCCTGCAGCCGCCGGCCGCGGTGCGCGAGGCGCGCGCCGCGCTCGGTCCGCACAAGGAATTGCACGTCGTGGTGCGCTGTGCGCTGGCGGCGGATGCGGTCCAGGCACGTGCGCTGGCGAGGCGCGCCTGCGCCTTCTACGTCAGCCTGCCTCCCTATCACGAGGCCTGGGCGCGCCACGGTTTCGACGCGAGCGACTGGCAGCAGGGCGCGAGCGATCGCCTGATCGACGCGCTGTGCGCCTGCGGCGATGCCGCGGCCATTCGCCGACGCCTCGACGAATTCCACGCCGCGGGCGCAAGCCACGTGGTGCTCTATCCCTGCAACGCCGACGAGGACTACAGACCCGACAGCGCGCTGTCGCGCGGCTGGGCCTGGCCCTTGCTCGAAGCCCTCGCACCGCGGCGCTGACGCCGCGCTGCGCCCACACAGGCCGCGGCCTCCGCCGCGGCGTGAATTCCGCACAGTTTCCACGTGCCGTGGCGCATAGCCACGCTCGCGCGCCAGCGCATAGCTTGGCCTGGCTGCCAGTCGCGCCCGCGATGACGGAGTGACGGCCAGGGAGAGCGCAGAGGGATCTGCCGGCAGGGACTGCGGTCGTGGCGTCGCGTGGGGTAGGAAGGGTCGCGTCGCGCCAGGACTCCTGATTGACCGAAAGCTTCCAGCGGGCGCGTACGGGCGCAGGGATCGGACGCCGCGCGCGACGCGTTCGGCTCACACATGAACGGTTGGGCAAGCATGGGCTCGGATGCGAACGAACCGGTGGTGGAGGCGACGAGCGCGGCCAGCGGCGCGCGCGTCCATCGCCTCGTGCAGCGTCGCGCGCCGATTCCGGTTGCGCTCTGGCCCCTGAGCGGCAGCTACATCGGCCTCGGTGAAGGCTATCGTCTCGAACTCATGCTGGACATCGACTCGGCGAGCGCCGCCGCGTACGTCACCATCGACTTCTATGGTCGCGACGGCGAGCCCGGATCGCACATCGGCGCCTGCACGCTACGCGCCGCGACCATCGCCAACGAGCACGAGCGCGCCGTGATCCGCGGTCGAGGCCGCTTCACCTTTCCCGCCGCCGCGCCCTGTATCGAGATAACCATCGAACGCCGAAGCGTGTTGCGCAGTCGCGCGCCGGCGCGGGTCGAGTTCTATTCCGACCTGCTGTGCCCCGGCGCCCAGTACCTGTGCGAGTTCCGCGGTCACGCCCCGTCGTCGCGGGGTTGGGAGGCCAGCCCGGTATGCAGCGTCCTGCCCTTCGCGCGCCCGATCGAGGGGCGCCAGGACTGAAGCGCCGCGCGACCTCAGAGGAGTTCGATGCGGCGCGCGCCATCGTGCAGGGCCAGGGACTCGAAGCTGGCGCGCGCGGTGCCGTGCTGAAAGGTCGCGACGCAGATCAGCCACACCGCGGCGATACGCGTGGGCGGTGAGGGCAGGCTGGCCGCCACCTCGGTCGCGACCGCGCAGTTCTCGTCCAGCCATTGTCCGCACGCCGCCAGGCCCGAACGCAGCACGCGATGGGTCTCGCGCGCCGACCAGGCAGGTACCGGGCAAGGGAAGGTCAAGCCGGGCGCCAAAATGCTGCTCCAGATCCAACTGAGATCCCGCCCGTCGTCGAACTCGAGCGCCACCGACACGTAGTCGTGGCTGCGCGTGCTGTTTTCGGCCACGCGGCTCGGATGCTCGTCGAGTCGCCAGCGCCAGGAAAGACGCGTATCCGGGCCGATGGCCAGCGACACCGGCTTGCGCAGGATGCCCTGGGCGTCTTCAGCGTGCAGGCAGATGCGCGGCACCGCGCCGGTGCCGCAGACGCGGAAGATGTCGCTCGCGCCGGTCTCGTACATGTACGACCAGCCCGGCGGTCGAGGCGTCGGCGCGCGCAGACGCGCGAGTTCGCGCCGTATCGCGGCGCGTGGCGCCAGGGCCTCGAGCGCCGCGAGTCCCGCAAGCGCATCCGCGCGCCACACCAGCGCAAGCGCCGCCAGTCCGCCCGCGAGCCGGGCATAGGCAGCGGTGGGCGTGTCCAGTTCTCCCTCCGGGCTCAGCCACATGCCGAGGTAGATGCCGAGTTCCAGTTCGCCGTCGCGGTCAGCGACGAAACTGCCCGCGTCACCGACCAGGTTGACGATGTGTCCGCCCGGTGAGATGCGCGCCCATAGATGAAAACCCGCGCCCCCATGCAGGTGCGGATGACGCGCGGACCAGTGGATGCGCCCGCTCGCGAGCAGCGTGTAGCACTCGCCGCGCCGCAGGCGCAGCCCGGTGCCCTGCCAGGGCGGTCGCTGCGCCGGCATCTCCAGGTAGCGCTGTGCGCGCACGGCCTCGCAGGCACCGCCGTCCAGCTGCGCCGCGAGCGCGGCCAGCGTGTCATCCGCGCCAGCGTGCGCGGGTCGATTCGCTTCGGTCATCATCGTAGGATAGCAACGCCTCGCTCACCGGCGAGCGACGCCACGATTCACTCGAGAGGGGAGCGATGATGAAATTCCTGAGTATCGGCGAACTGGTTCGTCGTGACGGTCTGCGACTGGTTCTGGTGCAGGGCGCGCCCAGTCCGTGGGGCCAGGCGGTGAAGGCGATGATGGAGTACAAGGGGCTCGATTTCGTCTGCGGCCCGCAGATCCCCGGCGCCGACAATGCGGAACTCGTCGCCTGGGCCGGCGTGAACAGCGGGCCGGTGCTGGCCTGGAACGACCATCGGCCCCTCAATCGCTGGAACGACATCCTGTTCCTGCTCGAGCGCCTCGCGCCCCATCGGCCGCTGGTGCCGGAGGCGCCGGCCGAGCGGGTCGAAGCGCTGGGGCTGGCCCACGAGATCTGCGGCGAACTGGGGCTGGGCTGGAATCGCCGCCTGTCGCTGTTCAAACCCGCGATGCAGTCCGGCCAGGCGCCGGCGCCGCTCACGTCCATGAGCCGCAAGTACGGCTACAACGAAGCCGACGTGGGGGCCGCGGTGCAGCGCCAGGTGGCGATGCTCGCGCACCTCGATGCCACGCTCGCCGCGCAGCGCGCGCGCGGCAGCGAGTTCCTGGTCGGCCCGCGGCTCACGGCGGTGGATTTCTACTGGGCCGCCTTCTGCTGCATCTTCGCCACCTTGCCCGAGGCCCAATGCCCGATGGCGGCGGGCACGCGCGCGATGTTCGAGGGCACGCTCGAGCCCGAGGTGCGGGCGGCGCTGAGCCCCGCGCTGCTCGCGCATCGCGACCGCATCATGGCCGCACACTTCAAACTGCCGATGGAATTCTGAGTCCACTGGAGTCACGGCTTATGGCGATCCGTTTGGGCTTCGGCCTGGTCAACTATCCTTTCGCCGACGGCAAGGCCTTCTTTCGCTGGGTCGAGATGCTGGAGCGGCATCGCGTCGATTCGGTGTGGCAGTCCGACCGCCTGATCTCGACCGACAACTACCTCGAGTCACTCGCGGCGCTGGCTTCGCTGGCGGGCTGCACGGAGAAGATCAAGTTCGGCATGAACGCGATCGTCATGCCGCTTCGCGACCCGCTGGTGCTGGCCAAGCAGTGCGCCACCATCGACTTCCTGTCCAATGGCCGCCTGCTGCCGATGTTCGGCGTCGGCTATCCCAAGGCCGCGGAGTGGGCCGCGACCGGCCGCAGCGCCGAGCATCGCGGCTCCATCGCCAACGAGATGTTCGAACTCATCGCGCGGCTCTGGGCCGAGGAATCGGTGACCTTCGAAGGCAAGTACTTCCAGTACCGCAACGCGAGCATCGCGCCGCGGCCGGTGCAGCAGCCGCTGCCGCTGTGGATCGGCGGCACCAGCGACGCCGCGGTCAAGCGCACCGCGCGGCTCGGCACCGGCTGGATAGGCGGCATCGCGAGCGTCGATGAGGTGCGCCTCACCATCGAAGGTATCAGGGCCGAGGCGCTGAAGTGCGGGCGCCGCATCGACGACGATCACTACGGCACTTCGCTCGCCTTCCGCATCGGCAGCCCGGACGACGACGCCGTGCGCCATTCCCCCTTCGTTGCCCGCACCGGCATCGGCGAGAACATCAATCTCAATCCGCTGTTCTGCATCGGTACGACCGCCGATCTCGTTGCCCGGCTACGCGAATACGTGGCGGTCGGCGCTTCGAAATTCGTGCTGTTTCCGATCGCGTCGGGTGAGCGCGACATGCTCGCGCAGACGCAGGCCGTCATCGAGGAAGTGAAGCCCCTGATAGAAGATCGCTGAGCAAGAGGCGTCCTCGCGGCCGCGCCGCGAGGACCCGGCGCCTCAGCGGCGCGGCGGTCGCGCGTCGCGCGGTCGCGCCTCGTTGACCCGCGCGGTGCGGCCTTTCAGCATCGCGCCGTTCAATTCGGCGATGGCCGCGGCGCCCTCGGCCTGGTTGGGCATTTCGACGAAGCCGAAACCCTTGGAGCGCCCGGTATCGCGATCCATGACGATCTTGGCGTTGGTCACCTCGCCGTGCTGCTCGAAGGCTTCGCGCAACTCCTCGGCGGTGAGATCGTAGGACAGGTTGCCGACGTAGATATCCATAACTTCATTGCCTCAAGAACCATGCCGTGGCATCAGTGCTCGCCAACCGTCCACGGCATGAAGAGGACAGCTGACGATTGGGAAAGGGCAAGTGAAGACATCGGACGCACCACGGCATCCCGTCGGTGCGTGCTGGTTGTTCATCGACGCGCGCGCTCCGGCGGCGTGGCGGCATGAGCCGCGAGAGGCGAGACAGGCAACAGGTTGAACAGTGCGATCAAGGCAGGTGTCGGCGATAGGCTCTAGCAACGGCTCGCATCTCGCTCCCACGCACGGTCTGCGTCGGGTGCCCGGACCTGCGTGGGTCTCGAGCAATGCGCGAGCTCTGTTGAATGCGTCCCCAGTCCTCGTTCAAGTCAACGCTTTGCGCGCTTGGCGAAATCATAGACGTGCCATTTCAGGACAGCAACGGGCAGGGTGGGCCGCGACCGGGGCGGCAAATTATTGAATAATCATTCTATTTTGGAGTGAGCCGGGACAGACCCCGTGCGGGGTCTGTCCCTTCGGAAGGGATTTCGAGCCGCGTCGTTCGATGCGCGGTCCCGCGCCGTGCGTGGCCGATTGAGATCGGCCCTACATCCGATCCGTGTCCGCCGGCTCCGCCACCACCCGGTTCTCGATGTGGCCAAGCTTGTCGATGGCTATCTTCACCACGTCGCCGGCCTTCAAGAAGCGCTTGGGTTCGAAGCCGATGCCGACGCCGCTCGGCGTGCCGGTCAGCACCAGGTCGCCCGGCTCGAGGGTGAAGGCGGCGGTCAGGGTCGCTATCTGTTCGAAGCAGTCGAACACCAGGTGACGGGTATTGGAGTCCTGGCGCAGTTCGCCGTTGACCCAGGTCTTGAGATCGAGGTCGTGCGGATCGCCCACCTCGTCCGGCGTGACGATGAAGGGCCCGAAGGGCGCGTGGGTGTCGAAGGACTTGCCGATGGTGAAGGTCTGGGCGCGCATCTGCCAGTCACGCACGCTGACGTCGTTGCACACCGTGTAGCCGGCGATGACTTCGTGAGCCCGCTCGCGCGGCACGTGGCGGCAACGACGACCGATGACGAAACCGAGTTCGCCTTCGTAGTCGAGCTTGTCCGAGACTCGCGGCAGGTGGACGGGGGCGAAGGGTCCGTGCGCGGCGGTCGACTGCTTGTTGAAGAACATCGGGAACTTGGGCGTCTCGAGCCCCGTTTCCTCGATGTGATCCTTGTAGTTGAGGCCGATGGCGAGAATCTTCGGCGGTCGCGCGATGGGCGCCTCGAGCGTGACCTCGGCCAGCGCCAGGCTCGCGCCCGTGGCGCCCGCGGCGCGGCGCAGCGCGTCCGCGCCGGCCTCGAGCAGCGCGAGCATGGTGGCCGGCAGTCCGGCGGCGGTCAGGTCGACGATGCGGTCGCCCTCCACGCGGCCGATGCGCGTGGTTCCGGCGTGGGTGAAGGTCGCGAGCTTCATGATGGTCCTCGTCTTGCTGGTTGGGCCGCGTGGCGAGGTCGGGACTCTAAGCCCGCGCCCACGTGAGCACAACCGCGCGCGGCAGCGCGCGGGATGACGCGACCTGCCCCTCGGTTACAATCCGGCGGCGCGGCGCAAGGCCGCGCCTGTTCCCTTCACTCGCGGAGCGTTCCGATGAAAATCGCCTTCATGCCCGACACCCATTTCGGCATCTATGACCAGACCACGCCGCCCACACCCGACGAGGTGGCGGACGCCATGGAGCACTGCATCGCCGAAGGGGTGCTGGCCGAGAAGGTCGGCTTCGACGGCCTGTGGGTGCCCGAGCGCCACCAGCGTCCGGAGACCTGGTGGCCGAATGCGACCTCGCTGATGATGGTGCTGGCCGCGCAGACCAGGCGCGTGCAGATCGCGAGCACGGTCATCCAGCCCACCTTCCATCACCCCATCCATCTCGCCGAGACGCTGGCCGCGATCGACAACCTGTCGCGCGGCCGCCTGGTGTTCGGCGCCGGCGTCGGCTATCACCAGGACTACTTCCGCTGCTTCGGCGTGCCCTTCGAAGGCCGCGGCGCGCGTTTCGAGGAGACGCTCGACTGCATCGTCGGCGCGTGGACCCAGGAGGAGTTCAACTACCAGGGCAAGTACTTCCAGTACGAGGGCGTGCGCCTCGTGCCCCATCCCTACCAGAAGCCGCGTCCGCCCATCTGGATCGGCGCCTTCGCGCCCAAGGCCATGGAGCGCGCGCTGAACTACGAAGGCTGGTGCCTGTGGTTCCCGCCGCACGTGAGCGAACTCGCGCCGGCCGCGGCGAGCATGCGCGAGCGCGCCGCGGCGCTGGGCAAGAACGACTTCCAGATCACCATCGGCTTCGAGGGCTGGTTGTCCGACGACCCGCAGGTGCGCCAGAAGCATGGTCATCGCTGGGTGCGTGAATGGGGCTTCTACGCCGAGAAGGGCCTCTCGCCCGATGCCGAGAAGACCGACGTGCTAGATCAGATCGAGAACATGTTCCTGTGCCTCGGCAACAAGCAGAAGTGGGTGGACCGCATGGGCGAGATGAAGGAGAAGGTCAATCCCGACTGGCTCTGCATCCGCACGCGCAACCCGGTCAACCCGGGACAGCACTACCCATCGCGCACCGAGTGCCTGGAAGTGATCGAGGCCTTCGGCGAGATCCTGAACGAACTGCGCTGAGTCACCGGCCACGCCGGCAAGAGAAGAGGGACCAGGACGATGAAACTCGGATTGATTTGCGGCTATTCCGGCGCGCAGGTGAAGCTGCCGATGGACCTCGCGCGCGCCGCGGAGGATCTTGGCTACGACTCGCTGTGGACGGCCGAAGCCTGGGGTGCGGACGCGGTCACCACCGCCACCTGGCTGCTGGCCAACACCTCGCGCATCAGGGTCGGCACGGCGGTCGTGCAGATGGCGGCGCGCACGCCGTCCATCACCGCCATGACGGCGATGACGCTCGACCAACTGTCCGGCGGGCGTTTCCTGCTCGGCATCGGCCCGTCCGGTCCGCAGGTGATCGAGGGCTGGTACGGCCAGCCCTACGGCAAGCCCTTGACCCGCACCCGCGAGTACATCGACATCTGCCGGCAGATCTTCCGTCGCGAAGGGCCGCTCATGCACCAGGGCGAGCACTACCAGATCCCCTACAAGGGTCCGGGCGCGATGGGTCTCGGCAAACCGCTGAAGAGCATCCTGCACGGCAATCCGGACATCCCGATCTACATGGGCGTGGCAACGGAGAAGGGCATCGGCACCGCGGCCGAGGTGGCCGACGGCTGCTTCATGATCTGGGCCAATCCCGATCGCACGGCGATGTTCCAGCCGACCCTGCAGGCCGGCTTCGCCAAGGCCGGCGGCGGGAAGGGCATGCACAGCTTCGACTTCGCGCCTTTCGTGCGCATGGCCATGGGACCGGACCTGCAGGCCTGCCGCGACAAGCTCAAGCACAACTTCGCGCTCTACGTCGGCGGCATGGGCGCGCGCGAGAAGAACTTCTACAACGACTACACGCGCCGGCTCGGCTACGCCGACGCCGCGGCCATCATCCAGGACTTGTACCTCGCCGGGCGCAAGGAGGAGGCGGCCGCGGCGGTGCCCGACGAGTACGTCGACGAGTGCTGCCTGGTGGGGCCGCGCGAACACATCCGCGAGCAGCTGTCGCGCTGGAAGGCGGCCTCCCAGCGCGGCGAGATCGGCAGCATGATCGTCGGCGCCAGCACCCGCGAGGAGCTGGAAGTGGTGGCCGAGGTGATGCTCTGAGCATGGCTGTCGAACGCATCGACAGGCAGGAAGTGCTGGTCGAGATCGAAGACGGTCTCGTCGTCATCACCATCAATCGGCCGGAAGCGAAGAACGCGATCAACCGCGCGGTATCCTTTGGCGTGTGCGAAGCGGTCGACCTGCTCGATGCGCGTGACGATCTCCGCGTCGGCATCCTGACCGGGGCTGGTGGCACCTTCTGCGCGGGCATGGATCTGAAGGCCTTCCTGCGCGGCGAGCAGATCCGGGTCGACGGTCGTGGGCTGATGGGCATCGCCATGACCCCGCCGAAGAAGCCGCTCATCGCCGCGGTCGAGGGCTATGCGCTCGCCGGTGGCTGCGAAGCGATGCTGGCCTGTGATCTCGCGGTCGCGGCGCGCGACGCCAGGTTCGGCATTCCGGAAGTGAAACGCGGCCTGGCCGCAGGCGCCGGCGGCCTGCTGCGGCTGCCGCGCCTGATCCCGCCGCGCATCGCCATGGAACTCGCGCTGACCGGCGACATGCTGGACGCCGAGCGCGCCGCGGCCTTGGGGCTGGTCAACATCGTCACCGAGCCTGGTCAGGCGCTGGCCGAGGCGCGACGGCTCGCGGCGCGCATCATCGCCAACGCGCCGCTGTCGGTGGCGGTCAGCAAGCGCGTGCTGATCGAACAGCGCGACTGGCCGCTGGACGAGATGTTCGCCCGCCAGCAGGCGCTCACCGGGCCGGTGATCGCCTCCGAGGACGCGCGCGAGGGCGCCGCCGCCTTCGCCGAGAAGCGCGCGCCGAACTGGAAGGGGCGCTGACACCATGATTCCACGCACGCTGTTCTCAGCCGAGCACGAACTCTTTCGCGACACCGTGCGACGCTTCATCGCCGAGCACGTCACGCCCCATCACCAGGCCTGGGAAGCGGCCGGCGAAGTGCCACGCGCGCTGTGGCACGAGGCGGGCAGGCTCGGACTTCTGTGCTGCAACGTGCCCGAAGCCTACGGGGGCATGGGCGGTGACTTCCTGCACAGCACCATCCTGGTCGAAGAGTTCGCCGCCGCCGGCGCCACCGGTCCGACCTTCTACCTGCAGTCGGACATCATCGCGCCCTACCTCGTCGACTTCGGCACCGAAGAACAGAAGCAACGCTGGCTGCCACGCATGGCGAGCGGTGAGGTGGTCGCGGCGCTCGGCATGAGCGAACCCTCGGGCGGCAGCGACCTGGCCAACATGCGCACCCACGCCGAGCGCGATGGCGACGAGTTCGTGGTCAACGGCCAGAAGGTCTTCATCACCAACGGCCACAGCGCCGACCTGCTGCTGCTCGCCTGCAAGACCGACCGCGAGGCGCGCGCCAAGGGCATCAGCCTGATCCTGGTCGAGACCAACCGGCCGGGCTTCAGCCGCGGGCGGCGCCTGGACAAGATCGGCTGCAAGGCGCAGGACACCGCCGAACTCTTCTTCAGCGACCTGCGCGTGCCCGCCGGCAACCTGCTCGGCGAACTCGGCGGCGGCTTTGCCATGCTCATGACGCAGCTCGCCCAGGAGCGCCTCATCCAGGCGATTCGCGCGGTGTCGGCGGCCGAGGCTGCGATCCGCTGGACGCTCGACTACGTCGCGCAGCGTGAGATGTTCGGCCAGACCCTGGGCGAGTTCCAGAACACGCGCTTCGAGCTCGCCGCGGTGCACGCCGAGACGCTCGCGCAGCGCGTGTTCGTCGACCGCTGCGTGGCGCTGCATCTCGAGGGGCAACTCGATGCCAATGACGCCGCCGCCGCCAAGCTCGTCACCACCGAATTGCAGGGGCGGGTGATGGACCGCTGCCTGCAGCTCTTCGGCGGCTGGGGCTACATGAGCGACTTCCCCATCGCGCGCGCCTTCGTCGATGCGCGCATGTGCCGCATCGGCGGCGGCTCGGTGGAGACCATGAAGCAGATCATCGGCAACGCGCTGCTGCCGCGACCAAAGACGCGCAGGGCCGCGCCGTGAGCGGGCTCAGCGACCGCGCCTGTGTCACCGGCGTCGGCGAGACGGCCTACCTGCGCGGTTCGACGCGCAGCGCCTTCGAACTGCAGGTGGAGGCTTCGCTCGCCGCCATCGAAGATGCCGGCCTCGCGCCGCGGGACATCGACGGGGTGATCCCCATCGGCATCGTGAGCGGCATCGCCGAGGACTTCATCGACAACTTTGCCATCGAGGACCTGCATTTCTCGGCGGTCATTCCCCACGGCGGCGCGAGCCCGGTGATGGCGCTGCAGGCCGCCGCCAGCGTGATCGCGAGCGGCATCTGTCGCCACGTGCTCATCGCCTTCGGCCGCAATGTCAGCGCCTCGGCCAACAAGGCCGGCGCGCGCATCCACCAGATGCCGCAGTTCCACTACGTGACCGAGTTCGAGCACCCGCTCGGCAACAGCGCGCCGGCGCAGATCTACGCGCCCATGGCACGTCGGCACATGGAGCTCTATGGCACCACCGTCGAGCACTTCGGCGCGGTCGCGGTCGCCTGTCGCGAGCACGCGCTCCTGAATCCGAATGCGATCATGAAGAAGCCCATCACGCTGGAGGATCATCGCGACTCGCGCATGATCGCCGACCCGTTCCGGTTGCTGGACTGCAGCCTGGAGAGCGACGGCGGCGCGGCGGTGGTGGTGAGCGCGGCGGCGGCGGGGCGCGACGCGCCACGGCCGCGGGTATTGATCTCGGGCGTCGCGACCGGTCATCCGGACTCGCCCGCGTCCATCACCCAGCGTCCCGACATGACCAGCCTCGGGCTCGCCAAGGCCGCGCCACGCGCGTTCGACATGGCGGGCGTCACGCCGGCCGACATCGAGGTCGCGGAGATCTACGACTGCTTCACCTACGCGGTCATCCGCCAGCTTGAAGACATGGGCTTCTGCGCGAAGGGCGAGGGCGGCCCCTTCGTCGCCGATGGCCGCCTGCGGCTCGGCGGCGCGCTGCCGACCAATACCCACGGCGGTCTGCTGTCCCAGGCACATGTGTGGGGACTCAACCACATCGTCGAACTGGTGCGCCAACTGCGCGGCGAGGCGGGCGCGGCGCAGGTCGCGAACGCGCGCCTGGGCCTGGTGACGGGCTACGGCGACCTGGGCGACGGCGCGCTCGCGATCATGCGCAGAGGATGAAGCGATGAGCAGCATTCCACCGCGGCCGACGCCACCGGAGAGTCCGCTGTCCGCACCCTACTGGGAAGGGCTCGCGCAGGGTGAACTGCGCCTGCAGGTCTGCGCGCACTGCGGCGCGCTGCGGCACTATCCGCGCCTCTTGTGCACCGCGTGTTTTCGCGAAGGCGTCACGTGGCGCGCGGCGATCGGCCGCGGCCGCATCCACAGCTGGACGGTCGCGCACTACGCCTACCACCCGGCCTTTGCGGCCGAGCTGCCCTACACATTGGTGACGGTGGATCTCGAGGAGGGGCCACGCGCGCTCGGCCGCTGGCACGGTGGTGACCTGGCGCTTGGGCTGCGAGTGCAGGTGCGGGTCGAAATCAAGGACGGCGTGCCGGCGCTGGGCTTCGAGCCGCAGCGGGGCTGAGGCGCCGCCAAGCCGCCGGTTCCGTCATGCCCGCGAAGGGGGGTTGCCCACGGGCTTCGCCGATCGCCGATGGCCCCCTGCTTTCGCAGGGGTGACGCGCAAGGAAGCGTGAGAGTGGTCATGTCATGCCTGCGACAGCAGGCATCCATGGGCTTCGCCGATCGCCGAGGGACCCTCGTTCACACAGGGATGACGGTGTGGTGGGCGGAAGCGCAAATCGTCCGGTCCTCGTCGCGCCCCTCAGATCCGTCATGCCTGCGAAAGCAGGCATCCATGGGCTTCAACGACTGCCGATGGCGCCCTGCTTTCGCAGGGGTGACGCGCAAGGAAGCGAGAGAGTGCTCATGTCATGCCCGCGACAGCTGGCATCCATCGGCTTCGGCGCTCGCCTCACGCGACGGCCGCGTCGATGTAGCCGGCGAGGCTGCCGGCCTTGTGCGCGGTACGCGTTGCAGCGCTACCGTCCAGGCGAAAGAACGCCACCTGCTGCTGCATCGCCAGCGCGTCGTTGCGCAGCGCCTCGCTCGCGGCGGCGATCTCCTCCACCAGCGCGGTGTTCTGCTGGGTGATGCCATCCAGGCCGATGACCGCGTTGTTGATCTCGCCGAGCCCGGCCGACTGTTCGCTGGACGCGCTCGCCATGTCGGTGATGATGGTGGCGAGGTTGCCGATGTCCTTGACGATGGACTCGAAGCGCGAGCCTGATTCCTCCACCAGGCGCGCACCGTCGTGAACCTGGCTGACGCTGCTGCTGATCAGCGTCTTGATCTCCTTCGCCGCCCCGGCGCTGCGCTGCGCGAGCGCGCGCACCTCGCTTGCCACCACGGCAAAGCCGCGACCCTGTTCGCCGGCGCGGGCGGCTTCTACCGCCGCGTTCAGAGCGAGCAGGTTGGTCTGGAAGGCGATTTCGTCGATCACGCCGATGATGTCGGCGATGCGCGCGCTGGAGCGCTGGATCTCGCCCATGGACGTGACCGCGCCGCCGGCCACCGCGCTGCCGCTGCCGGCGCGCTCGGAGGTCGCCTCGGTGATCTTGCGCGCCTGCAGCGCGTTGTCCGCGGTCTGCGCGACGGTGGAGGTGAGTTCCTCCATGGCCGACGCGGTGCGCTGCAGTCGCAGCGCCTGGTCCTCGGTGCGGCGCGACAGCTCGACATTGCCGGTCGCGATCTCCTGCGCGTTGGCGCTGACCCGCGAGATGCTGCCCTGGATGCGCGCGATGGTCTCGCGCAGCGCCAGCACCGAGGCGTTGACCGCCTCGGCCAGGCGCGCGAACTCGCCCTGGTAGCTGCCCGCGACCTGGCTGCCGAGATCGCCGCCGGCCACCGCCTGCATCACGCGGCTGGTCTCCTGGATGGGCGTCGCGACGGTGTCGAGCAGGCCGTTCATGGTGCCGGCGATCCAGCCGGTGAAGCCGCTCAGGCCCGCGGCGTCCATGCGCCGGTCCAGGCGCCCGGCCGCGGCCGCGGACAAGAGGTCCTTGATCTCGTTCTCGGCGCGGCGCTGCTCGCTCAGGTCCGACCATTCGAGCACCAGGCCCGCGTGGCTGCCGTCCAGGCTGCGCACCGGGTTGGCGGTGATGGCGAACACGCTGTCCTCGTGCTGGAACTCGCAGGCGCCGGCGGTGCGCGCGCCGAGCAGCTGGCGCAGCGCCGGTACGCGCTCGCCGAGCGCGCGCGTGTCGACCCGCGCATCGGCGCTGGCGGGGAGGGCGCGTGCGTGACGCGCGACCAGGTCGCGCATGCGCGGGTTCTGGTAGGACACCTGGCCGTCGGCGTCGATGAGCATGATGGCGGTCCCAGCGCTCTCCAGCGCCTGGTTCAGCCGCGCGGCTTCTTCCTTCTCCTGCTGGATGGTCTCGGCGAGACGTTCGGCGGCCTGCTGCTGGCGCTGGGCTTCCTCGCCGAGGCGCAGCGCCTCGTCCTTCTCGCGCTGCACACTGTCCTTCAGGCGCAGGGCCTCGTTCTTCTCTTCGGTGATCTGCTTGAACAGCACGCTCTGCATGCGTTCCAGCGCGGCGAGCAGCGCACCCACTTCGTCACGCGCGTCGACCTTGATGGCATTGTCGAAGTTGCCGTTGGAGATCTGGTCGGCCACTGCCGCCGCGGTGCGCACGCGCCGGCCGAGCCCCTGCGCGAGCCACAGGGCGAAGACCACGATGACCAGCGCCGCGCCGACGGCGATCAGCGCGGACTCGCGCGCCTGGGAAGCCACCAGTCCGAGCGCTTCGCTCTCGTCGATCTCGGCGAGCAGCGCCCACTTCACGCCCTCGATGTCCAGCGGCGCATAGGACGACAGCACCGGCACGCCGCGATAGTCCGCGACCTTGGCCTCGCCGGACTTGCCGGCCAGCGCGGCACCGACGGTCGCGCTCTCCACCTTGCGCGCGAGCAGGGTGTTCTCCTCGGTGAAGCGCGACTGCGACCGCATCAGGCCATCGCTGCCGACCAGGTAGGTCTCGCCGCTCTTGCCGAGCCCCGCGCGCTGCGCCATCAGAACGTTGATCTCGCCGACCGGCATCTGGAACGCGATCACGCCGATGCGCTCGTCGCCGTCGTAGATCGGCGCCGCGATGAACGACGCGGGCGCCTCGTAGGAGGGCAGGTAGGCGGTGAAGTCCTCCAGGTGGCTGGCACCGTGGGGGGCGTTCAGCGCCCCGCGAAACGCGCGGCCGAGGCCCGTGTCGCGGTAGGGGCCGGTCGCCACGTTACTGCCGAAGTCCAGTTCCTTGAACGTGGTGTAGACCACGTCGCCATCCGGCGAGAACAAGAAGATGTCGTAGTAGCCGAAACGCTTCAGGAAATTGCGCAGGCGCTCGTGGTAGCGGGCGTGGGCGCGGCTGTAGCGCGTGCCGTCCTCGCGGGCCAGGAGTTCGTCCTTGGTGCCCAGGGGATGCTGGTTGTCGGCGATGTAGAGGTATTGCGCCAGCACGCCGGCGGGATTGGCCGGCAGCAGGGACGTGGTGGTCACCGCCTTGCCGGTCTCGGCCTGGTAGTGCTTGCCGAACTGGTTGGCGTAATAGTCGAGGACCGCGTCGCGGCGCGCGGCCTGGGCGGCGTCATCCCCGGCCAAGTCCTGCGGCAGGGCCTCGAAGCCGGCGCTGAGCGCCTTGAAGGCGTCCAGCGTCATGGTGCTCTCGGCCAGTTCCCTGACCTGGTTGTGCAGGCTGGCGAAGTAGCGCTCGACCTGTACTTTCTTGATTTCCCGCACCGAGGCCAGCTGGTTCATGGCCTGCTGCTCGAGCGCCGCGCCGGCGGTGGTGGTGAGGCGTTGCACGGTGGCGGCCAGCGGCAGCAGCCCCGCGCACAGCATGGCGACGATGAGTTTGTTGCGCAGACGCATATCGGACCAGAAGCGAAGCATCGAGAACCGTCCATGGGTATGGTGTCGTTGCCAATAGCGGCTGCCCTGGGCCTCGCTTGACCCCGAACCGCCGTCCCTGGCGTGGCACAATCGCGCCGAGATGATCACGACCGTCGATCAGACCCTGCGCCACCTCCTGTTGATCCGGCTGGTGGTGATAGGCGGGCAACTCCTGGCGCTGGTGGTGATGCACCGCGCGTTCGGCGTGGCCGTGCCCTGGGCCGGCGTCGGCCTGGTGCTCACCCCGCTGGCGGCCTTCACCGCCTGGAGCTGGCGTCGCCTGGCCGTCGCGCATGGCGGCCAGCGCGAGGCGCTGCTGCAGAGCCTGGTGGACATCGCCGCGCTGTCGGTGCTCATCCATCTCACCGGCGGCGCAGTCAATCCGTTCGTTTCGCTGTTCCTGTTGCCCATCGTGTTCGCCGCGGCTGCCATGCCGCTCGGCTACCTGGCCGGGATCGCGGCGGTGGCCATCGCCGCCTACACCGGGCTGATGCTGTTCTCGCTGCCCGAGCGGACGCACGTGCATGCGGCTGCGGGACGCTTCGACCTGCACGTGTGGGGCATGTGGTACGGCTTCATCCTGAGCGCGGCCTGTGTGGGCCTGTTCGTCGCGCGCCTGTCGCGTCGCCTGCGCGCCCGCGATCGCGAACTGGCGGTGCTACGCGAGGAAGCCCTGGCGGCGGAGCGGGTGATGGCGCTCGGCGCGCTGGCCGCCGGCACGGCCCACGAGCTGGGCACGCCGCTCGCGACCATTGGGCTCGCGGCCGAGGAACTGGAGCAGGAAATGAGCACGCCGGCCGCGCAGGCGCAGCTCACGCGGCTGCGCGAACAGGTGCGACGCTGTCGCGAAATCCTGACCCGCATCAGCGCCGCGGCCGGCGCCGCGCCCGCGGGGGGTGGCGGGGTGATCGCGCTGGACACCTATCTGGACCAGCTGATCGCCGAGTGGCGCCAGCGCCGCCCGGAAGTGCGACTCGCCTTCCGGCGCGACGGCAGCGCGCCGCCGCCGGCCATTCTCGCCGACCGCGTCATCACCCAGGCCATCGTCAACGTGCTGGACAACGCGGCGGAAGCCCAGGCACGCCAGGTCGCGGTGGTCGCGCGCTGGGACGCCAACGAGCTCCGCCTGGAGATCGACGATGACGGCGTCGGCATCGCGAGCGAGGTGGAGTCGCGCCTCGGGCGCGAGGCCGTGTCCACCAAGCGCGAGGGCATGGGCATCGGTCTGCTGCTGTCCCGCGCCATCCTCGAACGGCTGGGCGGCATGCTGGCGCTCGATCGCGCCGAGCCGCGCGGCACGCGCGCGCGCATCCGGCTGCCGCTCGCGGCGCTGACGGTGCGCTGAGATGGCCGCGCGCCACTGCCTGGTGATTGACGACGACGAGGACTTTCGCACCGTCCTCGCCGCGGCGCTCACGCGGCGTGGCTACCGGGCGAGCAGCGCCGGCAGCGCGGCCGAGGCGCTGGCGCTGGCCGCCGACACGCCGCCGGACGATGTCGTCTTGGATCTGCGCCTCGGCGAGGCCTCGGGTCTGGAACTGATCGCGCCCCTGCTGGCGCGCGCGCCAGCGGCACGCATCGTGGTGCTGACCGGCTTCGCGAGCATCGCGACCGCGGTGCAGGCCATCAAGCTCGGCGCTGTGCACTACCTCACCAAGCCGGCCGACGCCGCCGAAATCGTCGCCGCCTTCGCGCGCGTGGCGGGCGAGGCCGACACCGCGATCACCGAGCGGCCCACGCCGCTCGAGCACCTGGAATGGGAACACATCCAGAAGACGCTGCTGGCCTGCGAGGGCAACGTCTCGGTGGCGGCCAAGCGCCTCGGGCTGCATCGGCGCACGCTGCAGCGGAAACTGCAGAAGCGGCCGTCGGGTCTCTAGATGAACGCGCGCGACGCCACGCGGCGCCGCGCGCGGGTCACGCTCAGCCGAAGTTCGGCGCGCGGCGCCCCGCCCAGGGCAGCGCCTGCTCCAGCTGGCCGGCGAGGCTGTAGAGCGTCTCCTCGTCACCCAGGCGACCGACGAACTGCATGGCGAGAGGCAGGCCGGACTTGGCCTGGTAGAGCGGCAGCATCACCGCCGGCTGGCCGGTCGAGTTGAACAGCGGCGTGAAGGCCGAGTAGTTCATCAGGATGTGGTTCCACCACGCCATCATGTCCAGGCCCTTGGCGTTCTGATCGAGTTCGCCGAGCTTGGCCACATCGCGCGCGAGCCCAGGGGTCAGCAGCACGTCGTACTTGCGCATCACCTGGCCGACGACCCGGCAGATCTTGTTCTGCTGGATCATCGCGCCTTCCATCTCGGTGGCCTTCAGCGCCTGGCCGAACTTGTAGACCTCGAGCGTCACGGCCTCGCAGGTCTTGGGGCCAATCTTGCGCCCCGTGATGGCCGCGAAGGCGTCCATGAAGTAGGTCAGCGTGGTCGCCCAGATGCGCACGCTGGACTGGCTGAACGCCTCGGCGTCGTAATCGATCTTCACCGGTTCGACGATGTGTCCGAGATCCTCGAGCAATTTGCGGCAGTCGGCGAGACGTGCCTTCTGCTCGGCGCCCGCCGCGCGTCCACCGGGCAGCTTGTCGACCACGCCGATGCGCAGGCTGCCGGGAGGCGTCATCGCGGCGGCCAGGAAACCGCGACGCGGCGGTTCGGCGTGGTAGTAGTAACCATCATCAGGACCGGCCACGGCATCGAGCAGGGCGGCCGAGTCGCGCACCGAGCGAGTGGTCGCGAACTCGACCGCGAGGCCCCACAGGAATATGCCCATGTCCGGGCCGGTCGGGGTGCGGCCACGGGACGGCTTCATGCCGACCAGGCCGTTGCACGCGGCGGGAATGCGGATCGAGCCACCGCCGTCGTTGGCGTGGGCCACCGGTACCATGCCCGAGGCGACCGCCGCGCCGGCGCCGCCCGACGACCCGCCCACCGAGTAGCCGAGGTTCCAGGGATTGCGGGTCGAGCCGTAGACCACCGCCTCGGAATTGGCGTTGAAGGCCATCTCCGGCGTGGTGGTGGTGCCGATGGTCACCAGGCCGGCGGCGTGCATGCGGCGCATGAGTTCGGTGTCGGCGTCGAATTCCACGCCGGCCGCGAGTCGCGAGCCGGCCGAGGTCTTCATGCCCTTGAAGTGCATGCCGAATTCCTTGACCAGGAAGGGCACGCCGCGGAATGGCCCGTAGGGCAGGCCCTTCTTGACCTGCGCACGGCCATACTCCGGCAGTTTCTGCACCACGCAGTTGACCTTGGGATTCTGCCGCTCGATGACCGCCATGGCGGTCTCGATCAGGTCATTCGGCGACACCTCCCTGCGTCGCACCAGTTCGGCGAGTCCCAAGCCGTCGTAATTGCCGTAGTCCGCGAAAATCATCGGTCCCCTCCCAGGTTATATCGATAGAGCGCGCGAGGCGCGAAGGCCCATTTAACCATGGGCCGGTCGGGGAAGCCGATGGCTGCTTGATTGCGCGGGAATGACGGGTCGGATGGGGCGATGGTCGTGTTTCCGCCTTCGCCGTCGAGCACTCCACCGTCACCCCTGCGGAAGCAGGGAGCCATCGGCGGTCGGCGGAGCCCATGGATTCCTGCTTGCGCAGGAATGACGGATCGGATTGGACGGTGGGCACGTCACCGACTTCGCCATCACTCACTACTCCGTCACCTCTGCGCAAGCAGGGGGGCCATCGGCTCTCGGTGAACCCCTCGGGTCCGTGACCGACCCCCGTCCTTCCCGCCATATCGCACGACGCGGTGAAAAACCGGCACGCCAAAACCTATTCGACCTTGCCCGCCCTTGGTGTCTACTCCGTTTCCAGTAGCGACGCACGGCACGGGGTCGTGGTTGCCAGGACCAGGGATCACCACACATGCATAAAGACGCAATAGTGGCCGCCTGCGCGGCCCTCGTGTGCGCGGCGGGGAACGCAGAGGCCGCCACGCTCGTGGACTTTACCTTTGACGACGGCAGCACCGTACTGATTGACGAGGTTCCAGTCCCCGTATTCGTCAACCCGCGGAACATCGCCGTGGCGGCGGGCATCACCAACGTCAGCGCCTGGAGCGACCGCGATGGCGCCTTCATCGTGACTACTGAAACCGCGATGGGCGGGCTGCGCGGCAAGCCAAGACCCGGCGATCTGAACGATGGGCGGGCGGCCGCGGCGCGCAGCTTCGGCGCAGGCAGCGGTGGCGCCAATCAGCCCGGTAACGAATTGATTTTCACCTTCGATGTACTGGGCGTGGTGACGATCGACGGCTTCAAGTTCGACGAGCAGGGTTCGAGTGGCGGTAACGGCAGGGGGCCGTCGGCCTGGAAGTTGTTCGTCTCCGATGATCCCCTGGGCATCGATTTCGTTGAACTGGGCAGCGGTACCGCGACGCGCGGCAGTTACGGCACGCATTGTGCGGATCCGACCGGTGCCGACTGTGACGGGACGCTTCTCGACGTGGGCGGGTTGACCGGCACGATCACGGTGCGCATCCTCGCCACTGGCGCGGAGAACGACGACAGGGCGACCTGGCGGGTGGACAATTTCCAGTTGACCGGCACTGTAGCGCCCGTGCCGCTGCCCGCGACCCTGCCGCTGCTGGCGGCGGGCGCCGGCCTTCTCGCACTTCGCCGTCGTCGCGGCTGACATCGTGACCCTCGACGCCCCGCGCGCGGGGCGTCGCCTGCTTCGCGCTCCGCTAACGGGTGTACTGACTCACCCGGCCGCTTGGTTACACTGCGGCCACCGGCCGCGCTCGGCGGTCGGCCCGAGCGACCCAGGGCGGATCCCATGACCACTGCCAACGTGCTCTCCGGCGTGCGCGTGCTCGACTTCGCGCGCTACATCGCCGGCCCCTACTGCGCCTCG
>JBFWYG010000038.1:0-19394 GCA_050186725.1 Gammaproteobacteria bacterium
GTTCGGCGAAGACGGCGAGCAGCGCGACCTGCGCTTCGCGACCTTCTTCAACACCCTGGCGGCATGGGACGGCCCCGGCCTGGTCGGTCTGCGCAGCAACGACCCGGGTCGCGCCTTCACCGTCGCGGAGCCGGGCATGGTCAGCCTGCTGGGCCTCGGCCTGCTGGGCGCCGGCTTGAACCTGCGTCGCCGCAAGCGCGCCTGAGTGCACTGACCAGGTTCGCAGGCTGACTGCGAACCTGGTGGTGACGAGCTTCGAGCGGCGCCCTGCGGGGCGCCGCTCTCGTTTCTGCGCCAGGCGAAGCTCCTTCGCCCGCTGGTCTCTCGCTCCCACTGACGTTCCCTCCGTCGCTCGCCCCCGCGCTCCCCGCCTGATGTGAGGCCCCTGTTGCATCGGCGCACCGTGCCGATACTCTTTTCCCCGCGCCGCGCGGAGAATGGCCGGCCGAACCACGACCAGACTTGCTTCGGCGGGCAGCAGATCGGGCCCCGGGCCTGGACGCGCCATCGCTTCGCAACAGGATTCATGCGAGAGGAACCAGTGACTACCACCATCCCTTCCCGGCCTCGCTCGTCGACGCGCTCTCCACTGTCGCTGGCCATCGTGCTCCTCGCCGGATGCGGCGGCAGTTCGGGTGGCGCGGACCTCGACTCCATCCGGCAGTCCTTCGGTGCGCGGGACCTGGCGACGGCGGAAATCCAGGCCAAACAGTTCCTCAAGACCGAACCCGAGAATCCCGAAGGCCGTTTCCTTCTCGGCCAGATCTACCTGGCGAACGATCTCGGCAAAGCGGCCCAGGGCGAATTCGAGCGCGCGCAGCGGAACGGCCTGGCGCTGGACCGGGTCGCCGGCCCCCTGGGGCAGGCCTACGCGGCGGAAGGCGACTGCGACAAGCTCGAGACCCTGGTCACCACAGGCCTGTCGGCCGAGGCCATGGCCGCGCTACCCCCCGCCGAACGCGCCAGGCTGACCAGCGCGCGCGGCGACTGCGCGGCGCGCGACCATGCCTGGCAAACCGCGCGGGACCGTTTCAACCAGGCCATCACCCAGGATCCCAAGTGCCTCGAGGCGATGGTCGGACTCGCGCGCCTGAGCGCTCAGCAGAATGGCGCGAAAGCAATCGAATGGCTGAACAAGGCCATCGCCATCGATCCCAAGTTCGCGCCGGCCCTCTCGCTGCTGGGAGATGCGAAGCGCATCATGGGCGACCTCGCCGCGGCCGAGGACTTCTACACCCAGGCCATCGCCGCGCGACCGAACAACGCCTACGAACTGCTGAGCCGCGCAATCGTGCACCTGGCGAGGAACGAGAGCGAGAAGGCGGACAGCGACATCGCCGCGGCCGCGACCAAGCTCGAGACCAACCATCCGTACGTCGAGTATGCGAAAGGCCTGAGCGCCTTGCTCAAGGGCGCCAACGAGGACGCGCGCACCGCCTTCGAAACCGCGCTCGCGCGCTTCGACCAGCACGGCCCCTCCATGCTCTACCTGGCCGTGGTACTGCTGCGCCAGGACAAGCTCGAGCAGGCCGAGGAATACGCCAACAAGGCCAGCGTCGCCCTGCCCTTCCTGCGGGAACCCAAGCTGCTGCTCGCGGTGGTGCAGGCCCGCAAACAGAATTACAAGGCGAGTCTCGGCACCGCCCGGTCCATCAGCGGCAACGACACCCTGGGCAAGATGGCGGCCGCGCTCGGCACGGCGCTCGCGAGCGGCGATGCGCAGCAGATAGCATCCGAGCTGGCGCGCGCCGAGCGTCAGGGGGCGACACTGCCCGCGAACTTCCAGAAGCTGGGACTCGGCACGATTCCCTCGCCGACGACCGAGAGCGCCACGGTCGAAGCGCCCAGCGTCACCGAGGACAAGCATCTCGACGCTGCGCGGGCCCTGGAGCGCGGCGAAACCGATAAGGCTGTGGAGCTGCTCGACGCACTGCTGGCCGCCGATCCCAAGGATGCGCTGGCGCACAATCTCCTCGGCATGGCGCTCCAGCAGCGCGGCGACGCGGGCAAGGCGCGCGAGTCATTTCAACGCGCGCTCGCGTTGAAGCCAGACTTCAGCGAAGCCGCCAACAATCTCGCGCTCAGTTTCGTCGCTGAAGAGAAACTCGACGACGCACGCAAGGTAATCGTCAACGCGCTGGAGCAGAATCCCAAGCATCTCGGCCTGCTGATGGTGCTGGCCGAACTAGACAGACGTAGAGGCGATCTCGTCGCCACCGAAGCGACGCTGCGCAAGGTATTGGCGCTGCAGCCCAAGGCGGTCGGCCCTCGACTCAGCCTGTACAGCATGCTCGCGAGCGCCAAGCGCGACGACGAGGCCATCGCGATGCTGGAAGAAGGCCTGGCCGCGGTTCCGAACCAAGGCCAGCTCGCGCGCCAGCTCGCGACCGCCTACATGCGCGCGCAGCGCCCCAAGGACGCCGTGGGCGTGCTGAAGACGCTTGCCGAGGCGAATCCCAAGGACGAAGAAGTGCAGTTCGCGCTCGCCCAGGCGCAGGCCGCCGCGGGTGACGAGAATGAGAGCGAAGCCGCGTTGCGTCGCGCGCTGGACATCGAGCCGTTCCGCATCGCACCGGCGCTGGCCTTGGCGCGCCTGGAACTGAAGCGAGGGAAGTTCGCGGAGGCCGCCGCCCTCGTCGACCGCATGGTCAAGAGCGATCCGGGCAACGCTGACGCCGCCTACCTGCAGGGCCAGGTGCGCCTCGCCCAGGGCGACCCCACCAACGCCGTCGTGTCTCTCAACCAGGCTTACAAGCTGCGACCCTCGCTGCCGACCGCGGTCGGGCTCGCGCAGGCCCACGCCGCCGCCGGTCACACCGGCGAGGGCCGCGCCGTGCTCGAAGGCTTCGTTGCCGAGCATCCCAAGGATCCGCCGTCGCTCTACACGCTGGGCGAATACCTGCTGCGGGCCGCGGACGAGCCGGCGGCCATCGACGTCTTCAAGCGACTGCTGGCGGTCGAGCCGACCAACACGGTCGCAATGAACAACCTCGCCTGGCTGCTGCATGAGAAGGCGCCGGAGGAAGCGCTCGACTATGCGCGCCAGGCACTGGCTCGCCAACCCGACCAGGCAGCCGTGATGGATACCATGGCGGTGATCCTGGCCCGGCAGGGCAAGCACGACGAAGCCTTCGCCCTGTGGGACAAGGTCGTCAAGGCGAGTCCTGACAACCCCACCTATCAGCTGCACCAGGCGGAAGCATTGCTCGGCGCCAGGCGCAACGCGGAAGCCAAGGCGTTGCTGGAGAAGATGCTCGAGCGCAAGCCGAGCGACACTCTCGCGAAGGCAGTCAAGGAACTGCTGGCGCGCACTTGACCCCGGCCTCGGCGCGTGGCCGGCGCCGAGGCTTCCCGCGACGCCTCCGAGCGGGGGTGTCGCGCGCACGGCTGCGTTATGCTCGCGCCATGAGCAAGCTCATCCGCTTGAACGCCTTCGCCATGAACTGCGTGGGCCACCAGGCCACCGGCCTGTGGCGTCACCCGCGCGACAACTCGTGGCGCTACCGCCACGCCGACTACTGGACATCTCTGGCGCGCACCCTCGAACGCGGCTGTTTCGACGGCGTTTTCCTGGCCGACGTGCTGGGCGTCTACGACGTCTTCCACGGCAGCGCAGACGCGGCACTGACCGACGCGGTGCAGGTGCCGGTCAACGATCCGCTGCTGCTGGTGCCCTTGATGGCGGGTGTCACCACGCACCTGGGCTTCGGCGTGACTTGTGCGCTCACCTACGAGCATCCCTACCCCTTCGCGCGGCGCATGTCGACGCTCGATCACCTGACCGACGGGCGCGTCGGCTGGAACATCGTCACCTCTTATCTCGACAGCGCGGCGCGCAACATGGGCCTCACGCGGCAGATGGCGCATGACGATCGCTACGAGCTCGCCGAGGAATACATGGAGGTCTGCTACAAGCTGTGGGAGGGCTGCTGGGAGGACGACGCGGTGGTACGCGACCGCGCGCGCGGCGTGTTCACCGATCCGACCAAGGTGCATCCCATCGCCCACCACGGCGCGAACTACCAGGTGCCGGGCATTCATCTGTGCGAGCCGTCACCGCAGCGCTCGCCGCTCTTGTACCAGGCCGGCGCCTCGGCGCGCGGCAAGACCTTCGCCGCGCGCCATGCCGAGTGCGTGTTCGTGAACGGCCCGACGTCGGCCATCGTGAGGTCCTACGTGGACGACATCCGCGCCACGGCCGCGAGTCTCGGCCGCGACCCGGCGGACATCCTCATCTACGCGATGTTCACCGCCGTCACCGCGCCGACCCAGGCCGAGGCCGAAGACAAGTACGCGGAGTGCCGCGCGCACGTGAGCCTGGACGGCGCGCTGGCCTTGATGTCGGGCTGGACGGGTGTGGATCTCGGCGCGCTCGGCCCGGACGACGTGGTCGAATACAGCGAGCGCGACGCCAACCGTTCCGCGCTCGAGTCCTTCACCAAGGCAGATGCCTCACGCCGCTGGACGGTGCGCGAAATCGCCGAGTGGGTCGGCATTGGCGGTCGCGGACCGCTGGCAGTCGGCACGCCGGTCGAAGTCGCCGACCGTCTGCAGGCATTCCAGGCCGAGACCGGCGTCGACGGCTTCAACCTCACGTATGTCGTCGCCCACGAGACCTTCGAAGACTTCGTCGCGCTGGTGGTGCCGGAGCTGCAACGCCGCGGCGTGCATCAGCGCGAATATCGCGACGGCACGCTGCGCGAGAAGCTGTTTGGCAAGGGGGCTAAATTGAGCGCTCCGCATGTTGGCGCGTCCTATCGACAGCGAGCTGCGGCCAGACCCTGATACGAAATGGCGGATTGAAACCCGCCCTACAGGGCGCCGTGGTTCGGGCCCGACATCTGCCCGTTGGTGGGTGTCCCTGTAGGGCCGGTTTCAACCGGCCATGCACGGCGCCATGGATAGGGCGAGAAGGGACAGACCGCACGGGGTCTGTCCCATCGCGTCCCTTCTCAAAACGACACGCAATCCACCCCATCGACCCGCATCACCGACAGCTGCTTGAACCTGGTCTTGTAGCGTTCGCGCACGGCTTCGATATCACGGTCGCGATCGGTACCCGGCGTGTACCAGATGAGCAGCACGCGAGACGGCTCGTGGGAAATGACGCCGTCGGGGCGACGCCACTGGCCTTGTCCGCTGAGCTCGGTCAGCCCCTCGGGAAAGCGCGGCGTGACCTCCTCGTCGACGAAACGCCGCCACTCGTCTTCACCGAGCGTGCGTCCGCCGTCGACGGTGGTGCCGAACAGGAGCTGCACGCGCGCCATGGGCTGCGACGGCGGCGCGCAGGTCGGCGCGGCCACGACGCGCCACGCACTGCCGGCAAGCGTGGCCAGCATCACCCACGCTACCGTCCCCGCCCGCCTCGATCTCATGCGAAGAAGCGGTTCACCGGCCGCGGCAGGCCCAGGTGCTCACGCAGCGTCTCGCCCGCGTAGCGGCGACGGAACAGGCCGCGTCGCTGGAGTTCCGGCACCACCCGGTCGACGAAGTCGTCGAGGCCGCCCGGCAGCCAGGGGAACATGATGTTGAAGCCGTCGCTGCCGCCCTCATGCAGCCAGGTTTCCATCTCGTCGGCGATGGTGGCCGGCGTACCGACCATCGACAGCCCGGCGAAGCCGCCGAAGCGCTGCGCGAGCTGGCGCACGGTGAGCCCCTCGCGGCGCGCGAGATCGATGACCCGCTCGCGGCCGCTCTGCGAGGCGTTCGACGGCGGCAGGTCGTCGGGCAGCGGACCGTCCGGGTCGTAGCGCGACGCATCGTGGCCGAGCACGATGGAGAGCGAGGCGATGGCGCTCTCGTAGTGCACCAGCGAATCGAGCAGCGCGCGCTTGCGGCGCGCCTCCTCCACCGTGTCGCCCACCACCACGAAGCAGCCGGGCAGGATCTTGAGATGCGCGGGGTCGCGCCCCGCCGCCGGCATCCGACCCTTGATGTCGGCGTAGAGCGCGCGCCCGTCGTGCAGCCCGTTGACCCCGGCGAACACCGCCTCGGCCGTCTCGGCGGCGAGCTGCTTGCCGGCCTCGGACGCGCCGGCCTGGACGATCACCGGCCAGCCCTGCACCGGTCGCGCGACGTTCAGGGGGCCGCGCACCGAGTAGTACTTGCCGCGGTGATCGAGCACGTGCAGGCGCTCGGGGTCGACGTAGATGCCGCTCGCCGCGTCGCGGATGAAGGCGTCGTCCGCCCAGCTGTCCCATAGCCCGGTCACGACCTCGTAGAACTCCCGCGCGCGCACGTAGCGCTCGTCGTGCTCCATGTGCTCGGTCAGGCCGAAGTTCAGCGCCGCGTCGGGGTTGGAGGTCGTGACGATGTTCCAGCCCGCGCGACCGCCGCTCAGGTGATCAAGCGCGGCGAAGCGCCGCGCCAGGTGGTAGGGCGAATCGAAGGTGGTGGAGCCGGTGGCGATGAGGCCGATGCGCTCGGTCACCGCCGCCAGCGCCGGCAGGAGCGTCGGCGGATCGAAGGAGGTGACCGTGGCGCTGCGGCGCAGGGCCTCGATCGGCATGTTCAGCACCGCCAGGTGGTCGGCCATGAAGAAGGCATCGAAACAGGCGTGTTCCAGCCGTTGGGCGAGGTACTTCAGGCGCGGAAAGCTGAAGTTGGCGTCCGCCCAGGCGCCGGGGTAGCGCCACGCGCCGGTGTGGATGCTGACCGGGCGCATGAACGCGCCGAGATGCAATTGCCTGTCACCCATGTCGAGCCCGTCCAGCGCCGCCCTGGCGCGCAGCCGCGAGTGTGCAGGTCCCGGACGCAGGGGTAAACCGCGGGCCCGGCGCGCATCGGGCCTGATCGGCGCGAAAAAGTGACTCAAGTCACGCTCGCGACCGGCCGCTAGCACCATTGACGCCCACTTGTCGTGGGCGCGCCGACCGGGAATCGGAGGGTGAGTGGGTGCGTTGGTTCAAGCGCAAAGTGGATGATTCGCTGAGGCTCGGGGTCGCCGCCCACGACGGCGGTCTCGCTGCGGCGCTCGTGCGCCAGGAAGCGAACGGCACGCCGCAGCTCGCCTGGGTGGAGGACATCGCCCAGGGTGACGCCGCGCAGGCCTACGCCACGCTGGCCCGCGACAGGCGCGCCAAGGGCGTGCACACCGTGAGCCTGCTGGATCCCGCCGACTACAGCCTGGTGATGGTCGATGCGCCGGAGGTGCCGCCCGCCGAGATGCGCGCGGCGGTGCGCTGGCGCCTGAACGAAATGCTCGACTTCCATGTCGACGACGCGGTGATCGACGTGTTCGACCTGCCGGCGTCCGACGGCTCGCGCGGCAACCGGCTGTACGCCGTCGCGGCCCGCGACGTGGCGGTGAAGCGCCTCGCCGAGTTCCACGACGGCGCGGGCCTCGCGCTCGAAGTCATCGACATCCCCGAGTTCGCGCTGCGCAACCTGGCCGAGCTGCTGCCCGAAGACGCCAACGGCCTGGCGCTGGTGGCGCTCGGCGCCGCGCGTGGCCTCATGACCGTCACGCGCCGCGGCGCGCTGTACCTCTCGCGACGCATCGACTACGGCACCACCCGCCTGTTCGGCGACGGCCTCGACGTGAGCGCGGCCAACGAAGGCGTGCTCGATACCCTCATCATCGAGATCCAGCGCTCGCTCGACTACTACGAACGCCATTTCTCCCAGGCGCCGGTGCAGAGCATCGTGTTCGCGCCCTGCGGCCTGCCGCTGGACGGGGTGTGCCGCTACCTGCACAGCCAGCTCGGCATGACCGTGCGCACGCTCGATCTGAACGACCTGCTGACCGGCGCCGCGCCGCTCGACGTCGCCACCCAGGCGCGCTGCCTGTTCGCCATCGGCGGCGCGCTCAGGCGCGAGGAGGTGACGCTGTGAGGCAGGCGATCAATCTCTACCAGCCGATCTTCCGCACCCCGCGCAAGGTGTTCGGCGCGACCATGCTCGCGCAGATGCTGGGCGGGGCGCTGATCGCGCTGGCGCTCATGTACGGCTGGAGCTACTGGCGGCTGCACGCGCTGACCGCCGAGGTCGCGCAGCTGTCGGCCGCGCGCGTGGCGGCCCACGCGCGCCTGGACAGCCTGCGCCAGGCCTACCCTGCGCGGCATAGCAACCCGCTGCTCGCACAAGAGTTGCGCAGAGTCGGCAACGAGGTCGAACGCGCCCGCGCGCTGGCCGGCGTGCTGGCGCACGGCGCCTATGGCAACACCAGCGGCCTGTCGCCCTACCTGCTCGGCTTCGCCCGGCAGCACGTCGAAGGCACCTGGCTGACCCACATCGCCATCGCCGACGGCGGCAGTCACATCGCGCTCGAAGGGCGCGCCACCGCGCCCGCGCTGATCCCCGATCTCGTGCAGCGCCTGACCGGCGAGGACGCGTTCAAGGGCAAGAGCTTCTCCAGCCTCAAGCTCGAGCGCGGCGCGGCCGCAAGCGAAGGTATCGATTTCACCATCACCACCGAGGACACCGCGGCCGCCGCGCACAGTGACGAGCATGGATAAGCTCAAACCCTGGCTGGAGAGAGTCGACGCGCTCAAGCTGAACGAGCGCGTGCTGCTGCTGGCGGCATTGCTGCTGGTGGTGGTGAAAGTGTGGGACGGCCTGTTGCTCGCGCCCATGACCGCCGAGCGGGTGCGCCTGCAGAGCGAAGTGGAGACGCTCGCCTCGGCGCTGCGCGAGACCGATCAGCTGAGCCAGGCGGTGCTCGAGGCCGCGCGCCACGATCCCGATGCCGAGGTGGCGGCCACCCTCGCCGCGCGCAATGCCGAACTGGCGAGCGTCGAAGGCGAGATCAAGTCCAAGGTCGGACGCATGGTGCCGCAGGAGCAGATGGCGACCGTGCTGTCGGCGGTACTGAAGCGCTTCGACAAGCTGGAGTTCGTCGCGCTCGAGGGCCTCGGCGCGGAGCCCGTGCTGGCGAACAAGGCCGCGCCGGTCGACGGCGCCGCCGCGCCCGAAATCGAGGCCACGCCGCAGGCCGGCGCCTGGCGCCACGGCATCCGCATCCGCTTCAAGGGCAGCTATCTCGACGCACTCGCCTACCTGCGCGCGCTGGAGACCCTGCCCTGGGGCTTCTTCTGGGATCGCATCGAACTCGAAACCCGCGACTACCCGGCGACCGAGGGCTCGATCGTGGTCTACACCGTGAGCCTCGACCGCGGCTGGATAGGCGTATGAACGCGCGCCCCGCCTTGCGTACCTTGCTCGCGCTGGTCGGCGCGCTGACGCTCGCCTCGGCACAGGCCGACGACGCCGCGTCCCTCGCCGATCCGATGCGCCCGGCCATCGTCGCGCCCGACACGGACGCCGCCGACGACGACACGCCGGCGCAGAGCTTCGCGTTGAGCGCCATCAAGCTCGACGGACCACGCTCCCACGCCATCGTCAACGGCCGCGTCCTGCACGTGGGCGAGCAGCTCGACGACGCGCGCCTCGCGCGCATCGAGCCGCACGGCGTGCGCCTCACCACCGCCCGCGGCCCCCTAACCCTGCGTCTCAACTCGCTCGAGATCAAACGTCATGTGGACTCTCGCTCCGTTTCCCGCTGAGCGCCGCGCGGCCCTGGCCGCGCTCTGCGTTCTGCTGCTCGCCGGCTGCCAGCACCCGCCGCCGCGCAAGGACAACCTGGACAGCGCCCGCGCCACGCTGGCGGAGGCGCAGAGCGCGCCGGCGCCGGTACCCGCGGAAGTGACGCGCGCGCTGGTGCCGAAGCTCGAACTGGACGCGCCGCAACCGCTGGCGCCGAGCAACGAGCAGCGCTTCGACATCTCGGTGAACGAGGTGTCGGCCCGACAGTTCTTCATGAGCCTGGTGGACGGCACGCGCTACAACCTGGTGGTGCATCCGGACGTCGGCGGCAAGATCTCCCTGAGTCTCAAGCACGTCACCATTCCCGAGGTGATCGCCGCCGCGCGCGACGTGTACGGCTACGAGTTCGAGCGCACCACCTACGGCTTCGAGATCATGCCGGCGCGCCTCGAGGCGCGCGTCTACCAGATCAACTACCTGAACATGACCCGCAGCGGCGCGTCCTCGACCTTCGTCAGCGCCGGCACACTGCAGCGCGGTGGGCGCAACGACGCGAATCGCGGCACGGGCCAGAACGGCGACATCGACCCGGTGCAGACCGACGGCCACGGTGGCGGCGGGGGCGACGATCGCAGCGCCATGGGCACGCAGATCGTCACGCGCCAGCCCGAGACGTCCTTCTGGCAGGAGCTCACCACCTCGGTCAGCGCCATCGTCGGCGAAGGCGCGGGCACCAGCGTGGTGGTCAATCCGCAGTCCGGCGTGATCGTGGTGCGCGCGCTGCCGAGCGCGCTGCGCGAGGTCGAACACTTTCTCAGCGCCGCCCAGCTCATCGCCCAGCGCCAGGTGGTGCTGGAGGCCAAGATTCTCGAAGTGGAGCTCTCCGACGGCTTCCAGTCCGGCATCAACTGGGCGAGCGTGATCGGCGACTTCACCCTCGGCCAGACCGGCGGCGGCACGGTGTTTCCCGCGGCGCCCATCGCAAGCGACACCCAGGGTCTCACCACCCTGCTGCCGCGCGCAGCCAGCCTCGCCCTGCCGGCCACCGGCTTCGGCGGCGTGTTCTCGCTCGCGCTGCAGGGCAAGGACTTCGGCGCCTTCCTCGAGCTCTTGAAGACCCAGGGCAACGTGCAGGTGCTGTCCAGCCCGCGCATCTCGACCATGAACAACCAGAAGGCGGTGATCAAGGTCGGCACCGACGAGTTCTTCGTCACCGACGTGTCGACCACCACCGTCACCGGCACCTCCACCACCTCCACGCCGAACATCGAGCTGACGCCGTTCTTCTCAGGCATCGCGCTCGACGTCACGCCGCAAATCAGCCAGAGCGGCGAAGTGATGCTGCACATCCACCCGAGCGTGAGCGAGGTGCAGGACCAGCAGAAGAACATCACCGTCGGCGGCGTGCAGCAGACCCTGCCGCTCGCGCGCTCCACGGTGCGCGAGTCCGATTCGATCGTGAAGGCGCTGAACGGCCAGCTGGTGGTGATCGGCGGCCTGATGCAGAACCAGGACGTGGAACGCGACGCCAAGACGCCGGGCCTCGGCGAACTGCCGGTGCTCGGCGGCCTGTTCCGCCATCGCCAGACCGCGTCCCGCAAGAGCGAGCTGGTCATCCTGCTGCGCCCGCTGGTGATCGAGACGCCGGAGAACTGGGCCGCGGCCTTCGAGGCGCCACGCCGCGAACTCGATGCGCTGGGCCGGAATCTCGACGACATCGCCGCGCGCCGGGTCGGCGGCAACCTGGGCTTTCCCGAGCGCTGAGCGCATTCGCCAGGAGGGTGACATGTATCTCGAACACTTCGGCCTGCGTGAGCTGCCCTTCAGCCTGACACCCGACACCAGCTACTTCATGACGCGTGACGGCTACCACGACGCGCTGAACGTGCTGCTGGTGTCGCTGCGCGGCGGCGAGGGTTTCGTCAAGGTCACGGGCGAAGTGGGCACCGGCAAGACCATGCTGTGCCGCACGCTGCTGAAACGCCTCGGCGACGACTTCGCCAGCGCCTACCTGCCCAATCCCTACCTGCGGCCGTCCGGGCTGCTGTTCTCGCTCGCCGACGAACTCGGCGTGGCATATCCGAAGCGCGCGACCCAGCACCAGCTGATGCGCTGCCTGACCGAGGCGCTGCTCGCGCTGCACGCCGCCGGCCGCCAGGTGGTGCTGTGCATGGACGAAGCCCAGGCCGTGCCGGTCGCGACCCTGGAGACGCTGCGCCTGCTCACCAATCTCGAGACCGAGAAGCGCAAGCTGCTGCAGGTCGTGCTGTTCGGCCAGCCGGAACTCGAAACGACGCTGAACCAGCCGTCCATCCGCCAGCTGCGCCAGCGCATCACCTTCGCCTGCGAACTGAAGCCCCTCGGCCGCGCCAGCCTCGCGCGCTACATGACCCATCGCCTGACGGTCGCCGGTCACGTCAACGGCGAACTGTTCGAGCGCCGCGCGCTGGACGCGTTGCAGGACGGCAGCCGTGGCGTGCCGCGGCTGGTGAACATCCTCGCGCACAAGGCGCTGCTCTGCGCCTACGGCGAGGGCCAGCCGGTGGTCGCGCGGCGCCATGTGCGCGAAGCGGTAGCCGACACCGCCGATGCGCGTGGCGGCCCGCGCCTTCACACGCCGGGTCCGCTCACCTGGCTGCGCGGCCTGGTGGGCCGCGCATGAGCCTCATCAACCAGGTGCTGCACGATCTCGATCGCCGCCACCGCGGCGGCGCGGTCGACCAGGTGCTGCACGACCTGCTGCCGGCGGAGGTGAGCGCCGCGGACGCGCCGTGGCTGCGCCTGCTGCCCTGGTGCCTGCTGGTCGTAGCGCTGCTGGCGCTGGCGCTGCTGTGGGCCTCCGATCGCGCGCCAGCGCCGCATACCCGCGAGATCCCGCTGGCGCTGCCGAGCGTGCGCCCTCCGCCCGTCGCCGACGCCAGCGTCGTGGCGTCGAGCGCGGATGCGCCCATGCAAGTAGCAAGCGCCGCGACCGCGGCGACGCCCTCGCCCGTCGCGCCGAGCGTGGTCGCGCAGGAGATTGCGCCCGCCCCGCAGCCCGACACCGCACCGGCCACTCCGTCGCTCCTCGCGACGCCGCCGGCCGCACCCGATGCACGCGCCGAGGCGCGCGCCGCCCTGCTCGCCGCTGAACGTGACTGGCGGCCCGCCGTCGAGGACACCACGCTCCCGGCCCCGGTGGCCGACGCAGTCGCCCCGCTTGCCAGCGATGCGGCACCGGCCGAGGAAAGTCTCGGCGAGATGCACATCACGCCGAGCGCCGCGCAGGCGGAGGACGCCGCGACGCGCTCGCTCGCGCGTGCCGAGCAGGCCATCGCGCGCGGCGACGTCGAGGACGGACTCGCGCGCCTGCGCGCCCAGGTGCTCGCCGCGCCCACCGACACGACAATGCGCGAGCGCTACGTGCGCCACCTGCTCGCCGCCGGCCGCAGCGCGGTAGCCGAGGCCGAGCTGCGCGCCGGACTCGCCGCGGCGCCGCGTGCCCCACGCCTTGCGCAGACCCTGGCCCACTTGTTGTTCGATCGCGGCGACGCTGCGGGCGCGCTGGCTACGCTGCTGCCGGCCGCGCCGCCCGTCGCGAGCGATCCGGCGTACCACGCCTTCATCGCCGCGCTCGAACAGCACGCCGGCGACCACGTCGCGGCGGCCGCCGCCTGGCGCGGGGTGCTGGAGGTGAGCCCGAACGACGGCCGCGCGTGGATCGGGCTCGCCATCTCGCTCGCCGCGCAGGACGAACGCCAGGCGGCGCGCTCGGCCTTTGCCCAGGCGCGCGCCGCCGGCTCACTGTCGGCCGCCATGGATGCCTACGCCGCCGCTGAAACTGCTCGCCTTGGGACCCAGCCATGACGCTACCGCGCAAGATTCGACTCGGCGACCTGCTGGTCGAGAAGAAGATCATCTCGTCCCACCAGCTGGACCTCGCGCTCGCGGAGCAGAAGAAGTCCGGCCGCAAGCTCGGCCAGGTGCTGGTCGACACCGGCAGCCTCAGCCAGGACAGCCTGCTGAGCTTCCTCTCCGAGCAGCTGAACGTGCCCTTCGTCGAGCTGGCGCACTACCAGTTCGAGCCGGAGACCGTGAAGCTGGTGCCTGAGATCCACGCGCGACGCTTCCGCGTGGTGGCGCTCAAGCAGCGCGGCCAGGTGCTGCAGGTCGGCATGGCCGACCCAACCAATTTTTTCGCCTACGACGAACTGACGCGCATCACCCATCGCACCATCGAGGTCGCGGTGGTACGCGAGAACGAGCTCCTGGAAGTGCTCGACCGCGTCTATCGCCAGGGCGACCAGATCTCGGGCCTCGCCGAGCAGCTGTCCGACGAACTGAAGGATAGCGACTTCGACGTCGACCAGCTTGCCGCCGGCGCCGACTTGAGCGAAGCGCCGGTGGTAAAGCTGCTGCACTCGCTCTTCCAGGACGCGGTGCAGATCAAGGCCTCCGACATCCACATCGAGCCGGACGACGCGGTGCTGCGCATTCGCATTCGGGTCGACGGCGTGCTGCACGAACAGGTGCTGGGCGAGCGACGCATCGCGAGCGCGCTGGTGCAGCGCCTGAAGCTCATGTCCAACCTCGACATCGCCGAGAAGCGCCTGCCGCAGGACGGCCGCTTCAGCATCCGCGTGGCGGATCGCAACATCGACGTGCGCATCGCGACCATGCCGCTGCAGACCGGCGAGGCGGTGGTGATGCGCCTGCTCGACCAGAGCGAGGGCGTGCGCGATCTCGCCCAGCTGGGCATGCCGCCGGCGCTGCTCACGCGCCTCACCCACGCGCTGAAGCGCCCCCACGGGCTGGTGGTGGTGACCGGCCCGACCGGCAGCGGCAAGACCTCCACACTGTATTCCGCGCTCAAGTTCCTGAACGAGCCGCAGGTCAAGATAGTGACCGTCGAAGACCCGGTGGAATACCGCCTGCCGCGCGTCAACCAGGTGCAGGTCAACAACCAGATCGGCTTGAGCTTCGCGCGCGTGCTGCGCACCACGCTCAGACTCGATCCTGACGTGGTGCTGATCGGCGAGATGCGCGACCAGGAGACGGTGGAGATCGGGCTGCGCGCGGCGATGACCGGCCACCTGGTGCTCTCCACCCTGCACACCAACGATGCCATCGGCAGCGTCAGCCGCCTGATGGACATGGGCGCCGAGGGCTACCTGCTCGCCTCCTCGCTGCGCCTGGTGCTGGCGCAGCGCCTGGTGCGCTGCCTGTGCACGAGCTGTGCCGCGCCCCACGAACTCGAGCCGGCCGAGCGTGCCTGGGTGCAGCAGCGCCTCGGCCCCGAGGCCGCGGCCAGTACCTTCCAGGCCGGCCGCGGCTGCCATCGCTGCAACAACACCGGCTATCGCGGCCGTATGGGCGTGTACGAGATGCTCGAAGTGGACGCGCCCATGGCCGACGCGCTGACCCGCGGCGACGGGCTCGAGTTCGCGCGGCTCGCGCGAGCGAGCAAGACCTATCGCACGCTCGATCGCCTGGCGCTCGACTACGCGGTGGAAGGGCGGACCTCGGTGGCGGAAGCGCTGCGCCTCGCGGCCGACGGTGAATTCGGCCGCGAGGTCGAGGACCTGGACGCGAGCGGCGCGCCGACCGTCGCGACGCCACGCCGCAACGCCGCCTGAGGGAACCGCCGTGCCGCAGTTCGACTATCGAGGCCGCGGCCGCCGTGGCGACCTGATCAAGGGTCGTCTCGAAGCGGCGTCCCGCGACGCGGTCGCGAGCCAGCTCTTGAACAGCGGCATCACGCCCATCGACATCCACCAGGCCATCGCCGAAGTAGACGCGCTGGCCGAACTGAGCAAGCTGCTCGCCACCCAGCAGCCGACCGCCGACGACCTCATCCTGCTGTGTCGCCAGATGTACACGCTCATCCACGCCGGCGTGCCCATCGCCCAGGGCCTGGCGGGGCTGGCGCGCTCGGCGCGCAACCCGGTGCTGGCGACCACGCTCGGCGAGATTCGCGCCTATCTTGAAAGCGGCCGCGAGCTGTCGGCGGCGCTCGCCCAGCACCCACGCATCTTCTCTTCGCTGTTCATCAACACCGTGCGCATCGGCGAACACACCGGGCGCCTGGACGAAGCCTTCACCAGCCTCGCCGAGTACCTCGAGCGCGATCGCAACACCCGCGCCCAGATCAAGAGCGCGCTGCGCTACCCGAGCTTCGTGGTGGCGGCCATCGTGCTCGCCATCGGCGTGCTGAACGTGGTGGTGATCCCGCAGTTCGCCCACATCTTCGCCCGCGCCAAGGTCGCGCTGCCGCTGCCGACCCGCATCCTCATATGGATGTCCGAGTTCAGCGTCGCCTGGTGGCCGGCGATCCTGACCGCGGCGGTGGTGGCGGTGATGGCGCTGCGCAGCTGGATCGCCACCGAGCAGGGCCGCTACCGCTGGGACGGCTTCAAGCTGCGGCTGCCGGTGGTCGGCAGCATCGTCCACCGCGCGACGCTCGGACGCTTCGCGCGCGGATTCGCGATGTCGGTGTCGGCCGGCGTACCGCTCCCCCAGGCGCTGTCGGTGATGGCGCAGGCGGTGGACAACGAATTCATCGGCGAGCGGATCCGCAACATCCGCACCGGCGTCGAACGTGGCGACTCGCTGAGCCGCAGCGCGACCGCGACCGGCATGTTCACCCCGCTGGTGCTGCAGATGCTCGCGGTCGGCGAGGAGACCGGCGCGGTGGACCGCATGCTGGCCGAATGCGCGGCGTTCTACGAACGCGAGGTGGATTACGAGGTACGTCACCTGAGCGCCGCCATCGAACCGGTGCTGATCGTGGTGCTGGCGGCATTCGTGCTGTTGTTCGCGCTCGGCATCTTCCTGCCGATGTGGGATCTCGCTTCGATAAAGCTCAGTGCCGGATCCTAAAGTCCACCCCCGTCGGCGACGCTAAATACAGTATTGCCGCCCGCCCGGGCAGGACCGACGGCAAGCAGGTCACAACAAATCAAGGTTCTCACTTGCAAGGAATGTCCAGCATGAAGAAGTCCATGGGTGGTTTCACCCTCATCGAACTCATCGCCGTCATCGTCATCCTCGGCCTGCTGTCGGCGTTTGCGCTGCCACGCTTCTCCGGCATCGAAGGCCAGGCGCGGGTCGCCTCGATCAACGGTCTGGCTGGCAGCGTGCGATCGGCCGCGGCACTGGCGCACAGCCTGCAGATCGCGCAGAACTTGGCTTCCAATGCGTCAATCAGCATGGAAGGCAGGACCATCGCGATGATCAACGGTTATCCCACCGCCGGCAACGGCGGTATCGAAGACACGCTGACCGACACCACCGGCTACACGCACACCGATGCCACCGGCGTGTACTCCGTCGCCTCCGCGGGCACGCCGGCGAACTGCCGCGTGACCTACGTGGCGCCGACCGCCGCCAACACGCAACCGACGATTACCGTCGTCACGACCGGCTGCCCGTAACGGCGCGCCTCGCCGCGAGCGGCTCGCATGCGCACCGGGCATGCCGCCGCCGCGCGCCAGGGTGGCTTCACCCTGGTCGAATTGATCACCACCCTGCTGCTGGTCGGCGCGGTGGCGGCCATTGCCGCCCCGCGCTTCGCCGATCCTGGTCCGTTTCGTACTCGCGCCTTCTTCGATGATGCGCTGGCCGCGACACGCTACGCGCACCAGGTGGCCATTGCCTCCGGTTGCGCCACGCGCATCGCCTTCAGCGGTGGCTACGACGCCTTCATCGACTGCGGCGGCGGCGAAGTGGCGCTGACCCGGCCGGGCGACGCCGCCGCGCTGAGCGCCACCGTGCCCACGGGCGTCACCGTGACGACCACCGGCTTCAGCTTCGATCGCATCGGCCGCGCGGCCATCGGCGGGGGCGGCGCGACCGTGAGCGTCGGGTCGCACGCGTTCACCGTCGACGCCGAGACCGGGCTCGCGCGATGAACGCCCTGCGCGCGCAGCGGGGTCTGACCCTGGTGGAGCTGGTGGCCGCCATCGTGGTGCTGGGCGTCGGACTCGCCGGCGTGGTCATGACCATCAACGGCGGGGTCGGCCACAGCGCCGATCCCATGGTCGAGGCCCAGGCCACCGCGGTGGCCCAGGCCTACATCGAGGAGATCACGGCGCGCAATTTCTGCGACCCCGACTTCTCGACCGCCTGCGCCACCGCCTGCACCGCGTCGGCCTGCGGTACCTGCGCCGGCGCCTTCGGCCCGGCCGAGACGCGCGCGACCTTCGACGACATGTGCGACTACGACGGGCTGCAGAACGTCGGCGCGCGCGACCAGTTCGGCAACGCCATCGCACAACTCGCGCGCTACACGGTGGACGTGGACGTGGACAGCGCGGGCGAGACCCTGAACGGCCTCGGTTCCGACACCGGCGCGCTGCTGCGCGTCAGCGTCACGGTCAGCCATCCCGCGCTCAGCGCGCCGCTCACCATGAGCACATACCGCGGCAACTACTGAGCCGACATGCGAGCGCACCGCGGCTTCACGCTCATCGAGATGATCACCGTGCTGGTGGTGACCGGCGTGTTGGCCATTTCGGTGTGGCGCGCCGTCGCGCCGCAGATCAATGGCGCGCGGGACGCGGCCGCGCGCGCCGCGCTGGTCGACTACGCGACCATCGCGCTGACGCGCATGACCCGCGAGATAGCCCTCGCCCTGCCGAACAGCCTGCGGGTGAACGGCGGCGGTACCGCGCTCGAGTTCCTGCGCACGGTGAGCGGCGGGCGCTATCGCGCGACGGGTGACGGCAGCAACAACGATGTGTGCGCCGGCGCCGATACCGACAGCCTGGATCTCTCCCGCCAGCGCGACTGCTTCGAGGTGCTGGGCGGCATGCCAAACACCGCCGCCGTGGTCGCCGGCACCGGCGGCCGCGCGGCGTGTCGCGCCGGCACCATCGACTGCGTGGCGGTGTTCAATACCGGCCAGCCGGGCGCGGACGCGTGGGCCGGCGACAACCTGGCCGGCGTGGCGGCTGTTGCCAGCGGCGCCGGCGGCGTGGCGCTCACCTTCGACCGCAGCGACACCGGCAGCACTCTGCCGCGCGGCTCGCCCCAGCAGCGCTTTCACGTGGTGGACGGCGCGGTGAGCTTCGTCTGCGACTTGGGCCTCGGCACGCTCAGCCGCTACGCGGACTACGGCATCGCGGCCGCCATGAGCGTGCCGCCGGCCGGCACCGCCCAGCCGCTCGCCGTGCAGGTCACCGGCTGCGTGTTCCGCTACACGCCGGGCACCGCGACGCGCGCGGGCCTCATCAGCATCGAACTCAGCGTGACCGGCACTAACGCGACCAACGGCGGCGCCGAGACCGTCACCTTGCTCGAGCAGGTGGCGGTGAGCAACGCGCCATGAGGAGGTCAACGGGGACAAGCCGGCCGTTTAGGCGCCCCGGCTCACGCGGCTTCGCGCTGCCCGCGGCGGTGTTCCTCATCACGGCGCTCGCCGCGGTGGCGGGCGTGCTGGTGAATCTCACCGCCACCAGCAGCGCCAGCAGCATGCTGACCCTGCAGAGCGCGCGCGCGCAGAACGCTGCCGCCAGCGGTCTCGCCTGGGCGGCACGCGCGGCGCTCGCGAGCGGCACCTGCGGCAGCGCCAGCTTCAATTCGGGCGCCGACGGCCTGCGCAGCTTCACCATCACCACCGGCTGCATGGCGAGCACCGTCACCGAGGGCAGCAACACCTACGTGGTCTACAGCCTCACCAGCACCGCCACCGCCGGCGCCGCCGCGACCGGCGATCGGGCATCGCGCACGCTGGTCGCACGGGTGACGAGCGCGCCGTGACACACGTGCGCGCCGTGGCTCCGCGAGACGCAGATGGAGCCTCGCCTGCGCGAGGGTAACGAGGGGTTGGGGTGTCGGACGAGACCTCCCCCTTCTCCGTCATGCCTGCGAAAGCAGGCATCCATGGGCTTCGATGACCGCCGATGGACCCCTGCTTTCGCAGGGGTGACGGG
>JBFWYG010000038.1:19494-25408 GCA_050186725.1 Gammaproteobacteria bacterium
GAAGATCCCACCGCCACTTCCAATCCGTCATGCCTGCGAAAGCAGGCATCCATCGGCGTGTCGCAGCGCCACCGACCGTTCACTCAACTCATGCTGAGATTGAACGACACCGACACGCGCGGCTCGTCGGTGAGATTGGGCGTCACCCAGTGCTTCAGCCAGCCGGGAAAGAACAGGATGTCACCCTCGCGGGGTGTCACCGTCACCACACCCTGGGTGAGCTCCGTCTCGTGCTCGAGACGCGCGAAGCTGCGCCAGTAGGATGCCGGGGCGCCCTCACGCGCATCGAAGAACTGGATCATGCCCTGGTCCTCGCGCGCTACCTTCAGGTAGATCACCCCGGACAAGAGCGAGTCGGCGTGCAGGTGCACGGAGTTGAAATTGAAGCGGCCGTTGACGTTGGCCCACATCACGCCGCCGTCGAAGCGACCGGCCGGGGTGTAGCTCGGCGCGATCTCGTTGGCGCGTTCCAGGATGCGCTCGATGAGCCACTCGAACTCGCGATGCCGATACAGATCGTCCTCGCTCTGCCAGCCGCCGAAGTTGCTCTTCGTGACGCTTGGCTCACTTCGAACCAGCTGGCCGATGCGATCGAGCATGGCCTGCCGCATCAGGGTCCAGCGCGGCTCGGTATCGACCATGCTGGTCTGCCACAGCGGGGTGTAGAACAGGCGCCTCTCGTGCATATCGCGACTCCCTCGCAGGGCCCGCGCGGCGAGCCGATGGACGGATTCTAGGCCCGCGCGGCTGCGCGACGAAGGGTTTGCCGCTCGCTACCAGGGCTCGCGCGTGTAGATGACGGTGCGCGGTCCGCCGAAGATGCCGAAATCGGCGCGGGCCGCGGGGTCCTGGTCGTGGCTGCCGGTACCCGCCCAGTCGAAACGCAACCAGCTCGCGGCGGCGCTGGCGAGGTCGTAGTTGAAGCCGGCAAAGCCGGTGTTGCCGGCGCCCGGCGCGGAGAAGGTCACGGTGGAGGCGCCGTTGACGAGCGCCGCGCCGGCGATGGTCGCCGTGCTGCTGGCCGCGGGCGTGACGCGAATGCTGGTGGCGCCGGCCGACTTGGTCTCGACGTTGTTGGCCAAGGTCATCGCCGCGCTCGGCAGCGCGGTGCAGTTGTCGGCGGTGTTGGTCACGTAGGCGCCGGCCGCCGTCAAGGTCTCGGCGCGCACCTGCAGGGCGACCGGCAGGAGCTCCGAGCCGAAGCCGCTCACCAGGCGCAAGCGCCCCCAGACCATCTGCTTGTCGTTGGCCGTGAGCGCCGAGCCATCGTTGAAGGCGATGCCATTGCCGGCACTCGCCGCGCCGAAGCGCGCGGGGTTCGACGCGAACGCCACGCCGTCGCTATCGAGGACGTTGATGGCGAGCGCGATCTCGGCGTTGAAAGGCGCGCCCGGTGTCCCGCGGTCGAACGCGATGCCGGTGGGGCCGGTGCTGAAGGTCAGCGTGCCCACGCCATTGCCGGCATCGACGATCACGGGATCCGTGGCGGGCAGCGCCACGGTGTTCAAAGTGCCGCTCTGCGCGGTATAGGCCTTGCCGGTCAGGCTCGCGTTGGTCAGCTTCCAGAAGCTGCCGGTGTAGTTGCGCGTGGTGCCTCCGAGTGCGTTCTGCGCGGTGACGGTGATGACGGGCGCGGTGCGATAGGTGAAGGGCGCGCCGACGTAGGTGAAGCCGCCGCCATTGCAGCCTGCGTTGAAGGCCGGCGTGTTGTAGGCCACCGCGAAGCTCGCGGGGCGAAAGCGCCCGACCACCACCGCCGGGCTGCCGAGCGACACGCCAGCGGTGTTGAGATAGGTGGCGGCGCTGGCGGCGAGGCTCGCGCTGCCCACCTCGGTGTACTGCAGGTTGCTCACCGTGCGCCGCCCGGCGCTGAACGCGCTCTGCAGGATCGCGCCGTTGTTCAGCGTACCAAGCACGCCGGACGCGGGCGTGAACGGCGTGGCCACCGCCAGCGTGGTCGGCCAGGCATAGCTCGCGGCGACGGCGTTATCGGCGAGATTCGCGCCGCTGGTCGGCGAGCCGCTGCCGGTCGGGTCGTCCGCCGACTGCCACAGCACGGCGCGCACCGTCGCGCTGAAATTGCTGCCGGCGCTGGTGAACAGCGCCCCGCTCGCGGCCGCGGCGGCGGGATTGGTGGTGGTCCCCGCGCTCACGCTCTCCACGCTGAGCGCGAAGGGCCGCACGGTCAGCCGCGCGCTCGCGCCGCTGACATCGATGCCGCCCGCGAAGGCGCGACTGTCGTCGCGCAGGTTGAGACTGTACTTGCCGACATCGCTGGTGGTCAGAGTGAAGGCCGCGCGCCCGGCGGTGAAGACCAGGCTCAGATTGTCGCTGCCCTTGCCGCCCGCCGCGGCGTTGGGCAGGGCCACGCCGCCGATGCGCGGCGCCGCGCCGCCGGGATCGGCGCTGTCACGCGTGAGCCAGGCGTCGAGGGTCTTGGTGCCGGCGTAGCCGCTCGCCAGGCTGCATGCCCCGCTCGCCGGGTCCTGCTGCCAGAACTCGGCCTTGAAAGCGTGATCGCGGCCGGCCACCGCGGTGGTGCCGAGACCGTCGGTGGCGCTCACCACCAGCGCGTTGGTCTGGAAGGTGACCGAGCCGCTCGTGCCGCTGATGCTGCTCGCCGCGCTGTCCGCACCGCTCACGGTGAGCGTGTCGGCGTGCGCGTTGTTGAGACGCAGCGTGACCGTGCCATTGTCGCGGCCGGCGCCCGAGCCGTTGAAGGTGTAGGTCGCATTGCCACTGTCGGCCGTGCCCATCACGAGCGTGCCGGTGGCGCTCAGCACCGACCAGGTGCCATGGGCGGTGGAGGTCGAGAGCAGCACGGTGCCGGCGTAGCTCGGCACCACCTTGCCGGCGCCATCGATGGCGGCCAGCGTGACCGTGGTCGGCGTGCAGGTGCTGGCGCTCGCCGCCGCCGCGGTCACCGAGAGGCCGGTCGCGGCGACCGCGGTCGGCGTGTACTTGATGGCCGTGCCGTCGGAGCGCGGCCCCGTGGAGCTCACGTCGAAGTCCGACATGGTGAGCTGCCAGCCGCTCTGTGCCTTGCCCCCGGAGGGATTGCTGAAGTCTCCGAACTGGTAGATGAAACTGCCGTCCTCGTTCAGGATGACCTGCAGGTTGAAATAGCTCTTCTTCTGCCCCCACTCGGGCACGTTGGTCCAGGTCACCACGAACTGGCGGTTGGGCGCGGTGCCCAGCGGAGTCGCGGTGTAGCGCACCGAGCAACTCGGCGCGGCGCAAGTGGTGATCGAGCCCTTGGCACTCGGATCGAGATCCGCGCCGTAGATGCGCATCGTGTTGTTGAGATTGGCGTCCTTGTAGGGAAACGAGTAGGTCGGCGGCGGGCCGGTAACCTGCGTGCCGTGGCCGCAGTACTTGTTGGCGAACTGCAGCCGACCGTTCGACATGACCTGCACCTGCGTATACGTGGTGCTGCCGAAGACGAACTTGAAGCCGATGTCGAGCTGCGCGCTGATGTCATCATCCACGGGGGCGTTGGCGTAGGCCGCGCACTGCTTGCCGCCGGTCCAGGCCACGTCGCTGTGCTTCGACGGGTCCACCCAGACCATCTTGATGGTCGAATCGTCGTAGGTCAGCGCATGGCACTCGGCCACGCCCAGCAGGGCGAGCAGCAGCGCCAGCCAGGGCCCGGCTGCGCGCCACGCAGGACGACTGGAGCGAGCGCGGGCGAACGGGGCGGCGTGCACGGGACTTCCTTGCGCTGTGGAGAAAAGGCGCGGGCGCGCGCCTGGTCGGCTGTTAGCGGCCGCGGTCCACCCCGACTTGAGGACATGGCCGCGCGGCCTCCCTTATCCAGGGCCGACAGCCGTCGCGACCTCGGTTAGTATCGGCCCGAGGCCGCGCGCCGGCGCCGGCCACTGCTGCACTGCAACGCCCACTCCTGACTCGAAAAGGACGGAACAGCCATGGCCGAAATGAACAACATCCTCGACGGTATCCGCGTGCTCGACTTCTCCCAGGCCCTGGCCGGCCCCACCACCACGCGCCTGATGGCGGAGATGGGCGCGGAAGTGATCAAGGTGGAACTCGCGCCGAACGGCGAAGCCTCGCGCGCCCTGCCCTACCTGCGCAACGGCCGCTCCGGCTATTACATCCAGCAGAACCGCGGCAAGAAGAGCATCGGCATCGACCGCAAGGACCCGCGCTCGGTGGAACTCTTGTACAAGGTGCTCGAGAAGTGCGACGTGCTGGTGGAGAACTTCGCGCCCGGCGCGGTGGCGCGCCTGGGCTTCGGCTGGGAGAAGGTCCGCCAGATCAACCCGCGGCTGATCATGGGCTCCATCTCGGCCTTCGGCCAGACCGGCCCGCTGTCCTCGCTGCCGGGCTATGACTACATCGGCGCGGCCTACGCCGGCGTGCTGAGCATGATCGGCGAAGCGGACGGTCCGCCCTACTTCTACATGCTCGGCATCGGCGACGTGATGACCGGCACACACCTGCTCGCGGCCATCAACGGCGCGCTCTACTACCGCGAGAAGACCGGCCGCGGACAGTACGTCGAAGCCTCGCTGCTCGATTCTTACTTTCACTGCCACGAAGTGAACGTGCAGGCCCACACCGCCTCCGGCGGCGAGATCAAGCCGTTCCGCTGCGGCCAGCACCACTACGCGGTGTCACCGCTCGGCATCTACAAGTGCCGCGAGGGCTACGTGATCATCGCCGTGCTGCCGAACCAGTGGCAGAACTTCTGCAACGCCATAGGTCGCCCCGAAATCGCCACCGACCCGCGCTTCAGCGACGGACCGTCGCGCATCGCCAACCGCGACCAGCTGAACGTGATGGTGGAAGCGGCGCTGGAGAAGTTCCCGAGCGCGATCGAGGCGGCCGAGAACTGGGGCTTCGAGCACCACGTGCCGATCGCGCCCATCCTCACCATCGAACAGGCCTGCAAGCATCCGCACCTGGTCGAGCGCGAGACCATCCGCACGGTCAAGGACCCGGTGTTCGGCGACTACCAGGTGCCGGGCATGCCGCTGCGCTTCTCCGAGGGCCCGCGCCATCCGGACCTGCGCGCCGCCTACCTCGGCGAGCACAACGTCGAGGTGTTCAGCAAGTACGCCGGCGTGAGCGAGGCCGAGGTGCGCAAACTCGAGCAGGAAGGCGCGCTGATCGCGAAGCCGGATCTCTGAGCTCGATGGTCAGGCTGACGGCGCCTTGATGGGGCGCCGTCGGGTCGCGTTGCTTGCGGGTTCTGGAAGGCAATGTCGGGCTGAAGCTCGACCTACAAGCCCGCCTTCCATTCGCCCTCGGCGGCCGCCATTGAGCGGAAATCCGGGCGCCGCAGGCCGTCGTGCAGCTGGCGGCGGCGCACGCCCATGTTGCCGCCGTCGTAGAGCGGGAAGCACAGCGCATCCTGCATGAGCCGCGTGAAGGGCAGCTTGTCGGTGTAGCTGTCGACACCCACCACGCGCATCGCGTCGTACACCACCTGCACGCAGAGCTCGGACGAATAGACCTTGGTGGAGATGGCGATTTCGTCGGCCTGGCCGCCGCTCATGTCGAGGTCGTGGCAGGCCTTCCAGGTCAGGTAGCGCGCGGCCTCGATGCGCATCTTGATGTCGGCCAGCATGTAGCCGACGTTCTGGTGCTCGATGATCGGCACCGCGCCCGAGCGCTTGTCGCTCTTGGCGAAAGCGAGCGCCGCCTCGAAGGCGGCGCGCATCACGCCGACGCAGGCGGCGCCGATCAGGGCCGCGGTCCAGCTGAAGCTCCTTCGACAGATGGCGAGCCCGTCGCCGGGCGCGCCGATGATATTGCCGACCGGCACGCGCACGTCCTTGAACTCCATGACGGGTGACGAGGTGGCGCGATGGCCGGCGGTGTCGAGATAGCCGGTCACCTTGACACCCGGCGTGCTGCCCGGCACCGCGATCACCGCCAGCGACTGCTGCGG
>JBFWYG010000038.1:25508-37243 GCA_050186725.1 Gammaproteobacteria bacterium
AGGACCTGTTGCGCGAAGGCGCGCGCATTGGCCTGCAGTTCGCGCTGCGCGGGGGTGAGGGTGAAGTCGATGGCCATGGGCGGGCTCCGGGGTGGACGGTGGGTGAAGTATGAACAATGGCGCCGCGGCTTACGCCGGCCAGGCGTCACCTCCCCGTTGTCGCGCCACGCGCGGCGTCACTAGAATGAGCCGACCCCACCCCCAGGAATCCGCCATGCTCGAATTCGTCGCCGGTCTGGTGCTGTTCTTCGCCGCGCACAGCTTCACCATGGCCCGCGGCGCGCGGCAGGCCGCGGTCGACAAGCTCGGGCCGATTCCCTACCGCGTGCTCTACTCGCTGGTGTCGCTGGCCGGCTTCGTGATGATCGTCCACGGCTTCGGCGACGCGCCGCGCACCGAGCTGTGGTCGCCGCCGGTCTGGATGCGCCACCTGACGATGCTGCTGATGCTGCCGGTGTTCGTGCTGCTGGTCGCCGCGTACATGCCCGGCAAGATCAAGGCCAAGGTCAAGAACCCCATGCTGCTGGCACTGAAGACCTGGGCGCTGGCCCACCTGCTCGCGAACGGCGACCTGGCCTCGGTGCTGCTGTTCGGCGCGTTCCTCGCCTGGGGCGTGGTCGACCTCATCGCGGTCAAGCGCGCCGGCCGCAGCCCGGTGGTGGCTGAGCCGCGCGCGGTGTTCGACGGCGTCGCGGTGGTGGTCGGGCTCGGCATCTACGTGGCCTTCATCATGGGCCTGCACCAGAAGCTCATCGGCGTGCCGATCCTGATGATGCACTGAGGCGCTCGGGCTGCGCGTCCCGGCGCGCTCGTGTAGACTGCGCCGCGCCGCCGAGCGGCCCGTTCAAGCCCATCGAGACGCGATGTCCGCCCCCCCGACCGCCCAGGACGAAGAGTTCCAACGCCGCATCCTGCAGGGCGTGTCGCGCACCTTCGCGCTGACCATTCCGCAATTGCCCGCGGGGCTCGATCGCGCCGTCAGCAATGCCTACCTGCTATGCCGCATCGCCGACACCATCGAAGACGACGCCGGCCTGCCGTTCGAAGACAAGCGCAGCTTCGCCGCGCGCTTCATCGCCATCGTCGAGGGTGCGGAGGCGGCCGATCCCTTCGCCGCCGAGCTCGCGCCGCGCCTGGCTGCCCACGCGACGGCCGCCGAGCGCGAGCTGATCGCCGAGACGGCGCGCGTCATCCGCATCACCCACAGCCTGAACCCGCGCGTGCGGGCCGCCATGGCGCGCTGCGTGCGCATCATGTCGGACGGCATGGTGTACTACCAGGGTCAGGAGACGCTGGACGGCGTGGACGATCAGCCTGCCATGGATCGCTACTGCTACTACGTGGCCGGCGTGGTGGGCGAGATGCTGACCGCGCTCTTCGTCGATCACTGTCCGGCGCTCGCCGCGCGTGAGACCGAGATGATGCATCTCGCCGTGTCCTTCGGCGAAGGCCTGCAGATGACCAACATCCTGAAGGACATCTGGGACGACCGCGCGCGCGGCGCCTGCTGGCTGCCGCGCGATCTGTTCGCCGCCAAGGGCGTGACGCTCAGCGAGGTCGCGCCGGGCGAGGGCGGCGCCGCCTTCACCGACGGTCTCGGCCAGCTCATCGCCATCGCCCACGGTCATCTGCGCAACGCGCTGCGCTACACCTTGATCGTGCCGGCCAGTGAACCCGGCATACGGCGCTTCTGCCTGTGGGCGCTCGGCATGGCGGTGCTGACGCTCCGCAAGCTGAACGCGCGGCGTGATTTCGCCCACGGCCAGGAGGTCAAGATCTCGCGTAACGCGGTGAAGGCCACCGTCATCGCGACCAACCTGCTGGTGAGCTCCGATCGCCTGCTGGAACTCCTGTTCACCGGCGTGTCGCTCGGCCTGCCGCAGCGGCATATCGCCACGCCGCTCGCGAGCGTCGCCGGCATCGCCGGACAGCCGGTGCGCTGAGGGCCGCCAGGCCCGCGCGCCCGCGCCGTGAAGCTCGGCATCCTCACGGCGCTCGCGGGCGAGGCGGCGCGGCTGCCGCCGCGCGACGCCCGCCTGCTCGGCGCGCATTCATTCATCAGCGCGATCGCCGGCCCCGGCCAGGCGCGCGCCGAGGCCGGCGCGCGGCGCCTGCGCGAGCAAGGTGCCGAGGCGCTGATTGCCTTTGGCGTGGCCGGTGGCCTCGATCCTTCTCTGCGGGCCGGCGACCTGGTGGTAGCGAGCAGCATCCGTAACGCCGACGGGCGGCTGCACGACTGCGCGCCGCCGCTGGTCGCGGCGCTGGTCGCGGCGCTGGCGCCCCTCACCCCGCGCTGCGCGCCCCTCGCAAGCCTGCCCTCGCCCGTCACCGACAGCGTCGCGAAGCGCGCGCTGCACACGCAGCATGGCTGCGTGGCGGTGGACATGGAGTCGGCCGGCCTCGCTGTGGTCGCTGCCGAGTTCGGCTTGCCCTGCGCCGCGCTGCGCGTGGTGATAGATCCAGCGGACTTCAGCCTGCCGCGCGCGGCGCTTGCCGGCATGGGCGAGGACGGTGAGACCCATGCCTTCGCCACCGCGCTGGCCGTGCTGCGCCGTCCCTGGGAACTAGCGGCGCTCTTGCGCCTCGCGCTGTGGTACGGTGCCGCGCTGCGCGGGCTGGCCGCGGCCGGTGCGGCGCTCGCGGCGCCAGGACACGCCGCGCACTGAACGCGCTCAGACTTGTTACGGAGCCCCTATCTCGATGACCGACAAACCCTGGGATGCCCGCCTCGCCGCGGCCCTGGTTCGCCCTTTTCTCGCCACCCGCTGGGCACACCCCAATTACTTCACGACGCTCCGCCTGCTGGTTGGTGTGGCGGGCACGCTGGCCTTTGCCAGCGGCACGTGGCCGAACCTCGCGGCCTGGCTCATCGTGCTGTCGAACTTCCTCGATCACACGGACGGTGAGTTCGCGCGCATGAGCGGCAAACTGAGCCGCTTCGGTCATTACTATGACCTCGCCTCCGACGCGCTGATCACGGTCGGTCTCTTCGCCGGCATCGGCTACGGCCTCGCGCAACCCGAAGATGGCGCGCTCGAACTGACGCTCGGCCTGGTGGCCGGCGGCGCGGTGGCGGTGATCTTCCACCTGCGCAATCTCATGGAGAACGCGCACGGCAAGACGGCCACCCGTCAGCCGCGTTTCGCCGGCTTCGAGGCCGAGGACGTGCTCTATCTCATTCCGCTGGTGACCTTGTTCGACGGCCTGCGTTGGTTCTTGTACGCGGCCGCCGTCGGCGCGCCGCTCGCCTGCCTGCTGGTGGCGGTCATCTATCTACGCACCATGCGCGTGCCCCACGAGTCGCGCGCATGACCACGCTCGTCACCGGCGCTACCGGCTTTCTCGGTAGCGCGGTGCTGCGCCTGCTGCTCGCGCGCGGCGAGCGTCTGCGCGTACTGATGCGCCCGACCAATCCCGGCACCAACATCGAAGGCCTCGATGTGGAGAAGGCCTACGGCGATTTGCGCGATGCCCGGAGTCTCGCGCTCGCCTGCCGCGGCTGCGACGCGCTCTACCACGTCGCGGCCGATTACCGCCTGTGGGTGCGCAACACCAACGAGCTCTACCAGAGCAACGTCGAAGGCACCCGCGCGCTGATGCTGGCCGCGCTCGAGGCCGGCGTCACGCGCATCGTCTATACCAGCAGCGTCGCGACGCTCGGCTGTTTCACCGATGGCCGGCCCGGCAACGAGGACACGCCGGTCACGCTGGACGACATGATCGGGCACTACAAGCGTTCCAAGTTCCTGGCCGAGCGCGTGGTCGACGAACTGGTGGCGGAACGTGGCCTGCCTGCGATCATCGTCAATCCGTCCACGCCCATCGGACCGCGGGACGTGAAGCCCACGCCGACCGGGCGCGTAGTGCGCGACGCCGCGCTCGGGCGCATTCCCGCCTTCGTCGACACGGGGCTCAACGTCGCGCACGTCGACGATGTCGCGCGTGGCCACCTGCTGGCCTTCGAGCGCGGCCAGGTGGGCCGGCGCTACATCCTCGGCGGCGAGGATCTCTCGCTCCGCCAGATCCTGACCATGGTCGCGCGCCTGTGCGGCCGGCGACCACCGCGCATCGCGCTGCCGCGCCGGGCCATCTACCCGGTGGCGCTGGTGGCGGAGGCCTGGGCGCGGCTCAGCAAGGGACCGGAGCCGCAGGTCACGGTCGACGCGCTCAACATGGCGGCCAAGAAGATGTATTTCGATTCGAGCCGGGCGCGCGCCGAACTCGGTTACCAGAGCCGACCGCCGGCCGAGGCCATCGCCGACGCGCTGGCCTGGTTCCGCGCCGCCGGCCAGTTGGGCTGAAACCGGCTCAGGGCTCGGCGGGATCGAGCTGCTCGCCGCGCACCGCGGATGGCCGCACCGCCCAGGCGCTCGCGAGCAGCAGGCTCGCGCCTATCCACAGCACGTCGCGAAAGCGCCGCACCAGGGCCACCGCCACGCCGCTGGACGGCACGCCGCTGAGCGCGCCGACGCCGATCAGGAAGGCGCCTTCCTGCGCGCCGAGACCGGCCGGGATGAAGAACGCGAGGGTGCGCACCAGCTGCACCATGCACTCGATCATCCACACCTCGTCGAAGCTCATCGGGTGACCGATGAAACGCAGGATCAGCCACACCTCGAGCACGCCGAGTATCCAGTTCAGCATGGCAAAGGCGAAGGAGCCGGCGAGCCTGGCGCGGTGCCCGCTGTAGAAGGCCGCGAACTGGCGATCGATGTCTTCCGCCGCGACCAGCACCCGTTCCAACCGCTGACCGAAGCGCGTGCGGCCGAGGCGACGCGCGACCCAGGTCGAGAGGCGATGGTGCTGCATGAGATAGAACACCACCGCCGACAGCACTATCCAGGCGAAGCCGGCGGCGGCCAGCAGCTTGTGGCGCTCGGCGAGATCCTCGCGCAGCATCAGCATCACCACGCCGATGCCGACGAACACCACCAGCGAGAACATGCTGGTGGTCTTGGCGATCACCAGCGACGCGCCGGCGTCGCGCAGCGGGATGCCCCAGTGGTTCTTGAGGATCCAGGCCTTGACCGGTTCGCCGCCGAGCGACGCGGTGGGCGTGATGTTGTTGTAGGCCTCGCCGATCATGCGCACCGCGAACACGCGCCACGCCCAGCGGCCGTCCAGCCCCACGGCCGGCAGCACCAGCTGCCAGCTGACCGCGTCGGCGCCGAAGTAGAGCGCGTAGACAAGCAGCACGGCCGCCATGCCGAGCACGCCGACCTGGGTCACCTGCGCCCACAGCGCGGCCAGGTCGGTCTTCAGCAGGACCAGACCGAGCAGCCCGATGCCGAGCAGGAGGAAGGCGAGTTTGGCGAATCTGAACATGAAGCTTCGCGCGCGTAGGCGGCGCGGCGGGGGTGGTGGGGCAAGGGGCCGCGACTATCGCACAGGCGGCGGTCGCGGCCAACTCGGCCCACCCGGCCTGCGGCAATCCCCGGTTGCGAGGCCCGCGCCGTAGCGCTTAACCTTGCCGCCCATCGCAAGAGAGCCCGAGTGCATGACCCAGACCGCCGCCGCCGCCCCGCTCGTCCCGGATCCCCTGCGCGACCGCCTCGCCGGCTTCGACCTGGCCGCGCTGCGCGAGACCTTCCTGGCGCAGGGGGAATTCGTCGCGGTCCCGGACTTCCTGCCGGCCGCGGGCCTTGCCGCGCTGCTGGCCGAGCTGCCGGCGCTCGAGCCGCGGGTGCATCGCAATTTCATTCCCGGGCACAAGAAGGGCGGCAGCGTGTCGCGCTACGAGCTGGACGCGCACGCGCCGGCCTTTCCCGGGTTCTATCGCAGCCAGGCGCTGCTGGAGTTTCTGCAGCAGCTGGCCGGCCGGCCGCTGCTGCACTGTCCGCCAGACGATCCCCATACCTACGCGCTCTACTACTACACCGAGGCGGGGGATCACATCGGCTGGCACTACGACACCTCTTACTACAAGGGCGAGCGCTACACCGTGCTGCTCGGCCTCGAGGACCGCTCGAGCTGCAAGCTCGAGTACGAACTCTTCCACGATGACGCGCAGCGCGCGGCGGTGCCCGGCGCGGTGTCCATCACCCCCGGCATGCTGGTGGTGTTCAACGGCGACAAGCTGTGGCATCGCGTGACCCCCTCGGCCGCCGGCGAGCGGCGCGTGGTCCTGACCCTCGAATACCTGACCAGTCTCGGCATGCACCCGCTGCGCCGCTTCGTGTCGAACATGAAGGACGCCATCGCCTACTTCGGCTTTCGCCAGGTGTTCTCCGGGCCGCGGCGTTCCTGAGCGCCGTCGTGCACGCCATCCTGCTTGCGGCCGGCGTCGGCCGCCGCCTGGGCCAGGCCGACGGCCGCCCGAAGTGCCTGCTGGAGTTCGGCGGCCGCAGCCTGCTGTCCCGCCACTGCGAGAACCTGCGCGCCTGCGGCGTGGATACGTTGACGCTGTGTCTCGGCTACGGCGCGGAGCACATCGTCAGCGCGCTGGCGGCGGAATCCGGCCCGACGACGCTCGTGCATTACAACCCGCTGCCGACCCTGGGCTCCATCCTGAGCCTGTGGTATGCCCGCGCCGCGCTCGCGAGCGGTGACGACGTGCTGGTGATGGACGCCGATGTGCTGTACCACCCGGACATCCTGCGCCGGCTGATCAAGGCGCCCGCCGCCGACTGCTGGCTGATGGACCGCGACTTCGTTCCCGGCGACGAGCCGGTCAAGATCTGCACTCGCGCAGGGACCATCGTCGAGTTTCGCAAGCGCCTGGCCGAGGGGCTCGAATACGACGCCATCGGCGAGTCGGTCGGCTTCTTCAAGTTCTCGCCCACCACCGCGCTCGCGCTCGCGCGCCTGGTCGACGCCTACGTCGCCGACGGCCGACGCGAGGCGCCCCACGAGGAGGCGCTGCGCGACCTCGCGCTCGGCGGCGAGCACGCCATCGGCATCGAGGACGTGTCGGGCCTGCCGTGGCTCGAGATAGATTTTCCCGAGGATCTGCTGCGCGCCCGCGACGACGTCCTGCCGCGCATCGAGGCGCGTTGACATGAAGAGCACCGACACACCGCGCAAGACCACGCGCCTTCGCCACCTGCTCACGAGCGCCAGCACCGAGTTCATCCTCGAGGCACACAACGGCATGAGCGCGCGCATCGTCGAGGAAGCCGGCTTTCAGGGCATCTGGGCCAGCGGGCTCGCGCTGTCGGCGCAGTTCGGCGTGCGCGACAACAACGAAGCCAGCTGGACCCAGGTGGTCGACATGGTCGAGTTCATGGCCGACGTCACCAGCATTCCCATCCTGCTGGATGGCGACACCGGCTACGGCAACTTCAACAACATGCGCCGCCTGGTGCGCAAGCTCGAGCAGCGCGGCGTGGCCGGCGTGTGCATCGAGGACAAGCTGTTCCCGAAGACCAACAGCTTCATCGACGGCGAACGCCAGGAGCTCGCGGACATCGACGAGTTCTGCGGCAAGATCGCCGCCGGCAAGGATTCGCAGTCCGACGACGACTTCTGCGTGGTCGCGCGCATCGAGGCCTACATCGCCGGCTGGGACACGCGCGAAGCGCTGCGCCGCGCGAGCGCCTACCACGCCGCCGGCGCCGACGCGATCCTGGTGCACAGCGCCTGGTCGACGCCGGACCAGATCCTCGAGTTCATGCGCGAGTGGGGCAACCGCGCGCCGGTCGTGATCGTGCCGACCAAGTACTACGCGACCCCCACCCAGGTGTTCCGCGACGCCGGCATCAGCCTGGTGATCTGGGCCAATCACCTGATCCGCTCGGCGGTCGACGCGATGCAGGAGACCGCCCGACAGATCCACCATGACCAGTCGCTGGTCACGGTGGAGGATCAGATCGCGAGCGTGAAGGAGATCTTCCGCCTGCAGGGCGCCGACGAACTGGCCGAGGCCGAACGCCGCTACCTGACCGACACGCGCCGCGACGCGCGCGCCATCATCCTCGCCGCGAGCCGTGGCGAGGGCATGGATTCGCTCACCGCCGAGCGGCCCAAGGTCATGCTGCCGGTGAACGGCAAGCCGCTGCTGAAGCGCCTGGTGGACCGCTGCCGCAAGCAGCAGATCGAGTCCGTGGTGGTGGTCGCCGGCTACAAGGCCGAGCAGATCGACGTCGGCGGCATCGACGTGGTGGTGAACGAGCGCTACGCCGAGAGCGGTGAACTGGCCTCGCTCGCCTGCGCGCGCCACGCGTTTCGCGACGACCTGGTGGTGCTGTACGGCGATTTGATCTTCCGCAGCTACGTGCTGCGCGGGCTCATCGAGTCGGACCGCGAACTCACGGTGGTGGTCGATTCCCAACCCGCCGGCGACCCGACCAGCGGCGCGCCGGACTACGCCTACTGCTCGGCCGCCGACGATCGCTCGCTGTGGGGCCAGGACGTGCTGCTCGAGCGCATCTCGCGCGCGGCGCGGGTGGGCGATCGGCCGGCGCAGGGGCGCTGGATAGGCATGCTGCGCGCGCGCGCCAAGGGCCGCCAATGGTTGGAGGAGGCGCTGGACACGCTGGGCGCCCGTCCCGAATTCGACACGCTGGGCCTGGGCGATCTGTTGAACCACATCGTCGCCCAGGGTCACCCGGTGCGCGTCATCTACATCCACGGACACTGGCTCGACGTGAACTCGCTGCGCGACCTGGAACAGGCCGGCCGCTTCACCGCCGGTCAACGCTGAGCATCACTCAATGATTCACGCGCGCGATTTCGTCGACGCCGGGCGCGAGCGGGGCTTCGTCACCTACGCCGGCGTGCCCTGCTCCTTCCTCACGCCCTTCATCAACTTCGTGATCGGCGCGCAGGGCCTGAACTACGTGTCCGCCGCGAACGAGGGCGACGCGGTGGCGATCGCCGCCGGCGCGACGCTCGGCGGTCAGCGCGCGGTGGCGATGATGCAGAACTCGGGGCTCGGCAATGCCGTCAGCCCGCTCACCTCGCTGACCTACACCTTCCGCATTCCGATTCTCGTGGTGTGTACCCATCGCGGCGCGCCGGGCGTCAGCGACGAGCCGCAGCACGAACTGATGGGCGCGATCACCGAGCGCATGTTCGACACCATGGGCGTGCCGTGGCGGACCTTTCCGCGCGAGACCGCGCACATCGGCCCGGCACTCGACGCGGTCGAGGCCTACATGGGCGCCGAGTCTCTGCCCCACGCGCTGATCATGCAGAAGGGCACCTGCGAGAGCTTTCCACTCGCCGCCGCCGCCATGCCGGCGCCGCGCGCGCCGGTCACGATCAGCGGCAGCGGACCTGCGCGCGCTACCGGGACGCGCGCGTCCCGCGCCGCCGCGCTCATGCCGGTGCTGGAAGCGGGCGACGACGGTCGCACGGTGATCATCGCGACCACCGGCTTCACCGGCCGCGAGCTCTACGCGCTCGCCGACCGGCCGCAGCACTTCTACATGGTGGGCTCCATGGGCTGTGCCTCGTCGCTCGGTCTCGGGCTCGCGCTCGCGCGGCCGGACCTGCGCGTGGTGGTGGTCGACGGCGACGGCGCGGCGCTGATGCGCATGGGCAATCTCGCCACGGTCGGCGCCTACAATCCGCCCAATCTCGTGCACGTGGTGCTGGACAATGAGGCCCACGGCTCGACCGGCGCGCAGGCGACGGTCACCGCCTGCACCGATTTCGCGAGCGTCGCCGCGGCTTGCGGCTATGCGCGCGTGCTGCGCAGCGACGATGTGCGCGAACTCGCAGAGCTGCTGGCCGCGCCGAGCGCGGCAGGCGCGAGCTTCGCCCACGTGAAGATCGCGACAGGTGCGCAGGACGACCTGCCGCGGCCGAAGATCACGCCGCCCGAGGTGCGCGCGCGCCTCATGCGTCACATCGGGACCGCGCCGTGAAGACCATCCTCTTGAATCCCGGTCCCGTAACCCTGAGCGCCGGCGTGCGCGCCGCGCTGGCCGGCCCCGATCTGTGCCACCGCGAGGCCGAGTTCGTCATGCTGCAGGACGACCTGCGACGCAAGCTCCTGGCGGTCTACGACCTGCCGGCCAGCGACTGGGGCGCGGTGCTCCTGACCGGCTCGGGCACCGCCGCGGTCGAGGCCATGCTGGTGAGCCTCGTGCCGCGCGAGGGTCGCGTGCTGGTAGCCGAGAACGGCGTCTACGGCGAACGCATGCAGCGCATCGCCGAGACCTATGGCATCGCCACCACACGCGTGACCGCGCCCTGGGGCGCGGCGCTCGATCTCGCGGCACTTGATGCGGCGCTCGCGAGCGCGCCGCACACGCATCTCGCGGTGGTGCACCACGAGACCACCACGGGGCGGCTGAACGACCTCGCCGCCTTAGGCGCGCTCTGCGCCCGGCATGGGGTGCGCATGCTGCTGGACGGCGTGAGCAGTTTCGGCGCGGAGGGCATCGCCTTCGGCACGCTGCCCATCGCTGCGTGCGCGGCCACCGCCAACAAGTGTCTGCACGGCGTACCGGGCACGGCCTTCGTCGTCGTCAATCGCGCCGCCCTCGCGGCCGCGGGCGGCGTGACGCGCTCGGTCTACCTGGATCTGAAGGACTACCTCGCGCGCCAGGATGGTCACGGCACCCCGTTCACCCAGTCGGTGCAGACCTTCTATGCGTTGGATGCCGCGCTGGACGAGTTCTTCGCCGCCGGCGGCCAGGCGGCACGCGGCGAGCTGTTCCGGGCGCGCATGGCGACCGTGCGCGCGACCTTGCTGGAACTGGGGGTGCGGCCGCTGCTCGCGCAAGAGGAGACCTCCTGCGTGCTGCACGGCTTCGAACTGCCGGAAGGGCGTGGTTACGCCGAGTTGCACGACGCGCTCAAGGCGCGCGGCTTCATCATCTACGCGGGGCAGGGTGCGCTGTCCGAGCGGGTGTTCCGCGTGTCCGCGATGGGCGACATCAGCGCGGACGACCTCGCCCGGCTGTGCCGGGCGCTGCGCGAGATCCTCGCTTAAGGACCCTGGCCAGAATTATCTCTACATTCGGCCGCGCCTGGCTCGCCGCAGCGGCGTTGCGATTCTTGGCAATAGCGCGCTATTGACTGCGAATCGCGCCTTGCTGCGACGACCCAGGCGCACCCTCGGTGTTGACGAGATAATTCTGGCCAGGGTCCTAAGCGCGACGCGCGGCCGGCGCTTCGCTCGACTCGAGCGCCGCGAGGCGCGCGGCGACGAAGCGCTCGAAGGACGCCGCATCGAGACCGGCGTCGACCAGCATCTCCTCGCGCGAGCCGTGCTGGATCAGGCGATCCGGCAGGCCGTAGTTGGCGATGTTCGCCACCGCGCCGAGCCGCGCGAGACATTCGTTGACCGCGCTGCCGGCGCCGCCCGCGATGACGTTCTCCTCGATGGTCACCAGGAACTCGTGGCTGCGCGCAACTTCCAGCACCAGGGTCTCGTCCAGCGGCTTCACGAAACGCATGTTGACCACGGTGAGATCGAGCCGCTCGCCCACTTCCAGCGCCGGCGCGAGCATCACGCCGAACGCCAGGATCGCGCCACGCCGGCCGCGGCGGCGAACATCCGCCTTGCCGATGGGCAGGGCGGTCATCTCGGTCTCGATGGTCACGCCCGGGCCGGTGCCGCGTGGATAGCGCACCGCCGCCGGCGAATCGAGCGTGAAGCCGGTGTAGAGCATCTGCCGGCATTCGTTCTCGTCGGCCGGCGTCATCACCGTCATGTTCGGCAGGCAGCGCAGGAAGGAGAGGTCGTAGCTGCCGTGGTGGGTCGGGCCATCGGCGCCGACCAGGCCGGCGCGATCGAGCGCGAACAGCTCCGGCAGGTTCTGGTTCGCGACGTCGTGAATGAC
>JBFWYG010000039.1:0-4462 GCA_050186725.1 Gammaproteobacteria bacterium
GAACCTGATCGCGCTCTACCTGCCCTCGGTGCTGCTGCCGCAGACCCTCGCGCTCGCCAAGGAGCACGTCAGCCTGACCCTGCTCGTGACCTACACCTGCCTCTTCTTCAGCTACATCGGCGCGGGGCTGCTCGGCCAGCGGCTGGGACGCCGCCGCGCCTTCCTGATCCTCGGGCCCGCCATCGCGACGCTCGGCGCATTCATGCTGCACACGCTCACCATCGCCGCCAGTTGGCCGCTGCCGGCGGTGATCGCGCTCACCGCCGCGCTCGCCATCCTGGTCACCGCGCCCTGGGGCATCATCGTCACCTACATCAACGAACGCTTCGCGACCGATCTCCGCGCCACTGGCTTCGGCGTGGGTTTCAGCCTGTCGGTGGTGGTGACGTCCTTCTACGCGGTCTACCTGCGCTGGCTGGAAGGGCCCTTCGGCGCCGCCGCGCCGGTCGCGCTCCTCGTCATCGGCGCGGCGCTGGCGACGCTGGGTGCTTGGCTCGGCCCCGAGACCCGGGACGTGGACCTGTAGGGCGGGTTTCAACCCGCCATGCACGGCCCCCAACGACCCGCAGCGCCATGCGATGGCCGGTTGAAACCGGCCCTACAGGCGATGCGTTCGACGCGGCATGGATACAATGACGCCCCATCCAACCGGGGAGCCGCGCCATGAGCCATTCCGTGTCCTATACCCGCCACGGCGACGTCGGCGTCGTCACCGTCGACAACCCACCGGTCAACGCGCTCTCGCAGCACGTACGCCACGGGCTCGCCGAGGCCTTCGCCGCCGCCGCGAGTGACGACAGCGTCGCCACCGTGCTGATCTGCGCCGGCCGCACCTTCATCGCCGGGGCGGACATCTCCGAGTTCGGCAAGCCCATGCAGCCGCCGCACTTCCACGACACGCTGGCCGCGATGGAGAACATGCCGAAGCCGGTCGTCGCCGCGATCCACGGCACGGCGCTGGGCGGCGGGCTCGAGACCGCGCTGTGCTGCCATTACCGCGTGGCCGTGCCCTCGGCGCGGGTTGGTCTCCCCGAAGTCCACCTGGGCCTGCTGCCGGGCGCCGGCGGGACGCAGCGCCTGCCGCGCCTCATCGGGCCGGAAGCCGCGCTCGACGCCATCGTCAACGGCATCCAGATCAAGGCCCCGGCGGCCCAGGCCGCCGGCGTCATCGATGAACTGGTGGAGGAAGGCAAGCTGCTGGAAGGCGCCATCGCCTTCGCGCGGCGCATGGTCGCGAGCGGCGCGCCCCTGAAGAAGGTGCGCGACATGAACGACAAGGTCACGGGTGTCGATCCGGCCATCTTCGACAAGGCGCGCGCCACGGCGCGCAAGAGCAAACGCGGCTTCCAGGCGCCCTTGAACTGCATCGCCTGCGTGGAAGCGGCCTGCACCCTGCCCTTCGACGCCGGCATGGCGCGCGAGCGCGAACTGTTCCGCGAACTGGTCGAAGGCGTGCAGAGCGCGGCGCAGCGCCACATCTTCTTCGCCGAGCGCGCGGCGGCCAAGGTCGACGACATGCCAGCCGACGTGAAGCCTCTGCCGATCAAGACCGTCGGTGTGATCGGCGCCGGCACCATGGGCGGCGGCATCGCCATGAATTTCGCCAACGTCGGCATTCCCGTAGTCCTGCTCGAGATGGAAAAGGCCGCGCTCGAACGCGGCTTGAAAGTCGTGCAGGACAACTACGAGCGCACCGCCAAGCGCGGCGGGATGAGTCCCGCGGAGGTAGAGAAGCGCATGGCGCTGATCACACCCACCCTCGAGTACGCGGACCTTGCCCAGGTCGACATGGTGATCGAAGCGGTCTACGAGAACATGGGCGTGAAGAAGGAAGTCTTCGCGAAGCTCGACAAGGTGGCGAAGCCGGCCGCCATCCTCGCCACCAATACCTCGACCCTGGACGTCGACGAGATAGCGGCCGTGACCTCGCGCCCGGACAAGGTCATCGGCACGCATTTCTTCAGTCCGGCGAACGTCATGAAGCTGCTGGAGATCGTGCGTGGCGCCAAGACCAGCCACGAGACGCTCGCCACCACCCTGGCCGTCACCAAGGCCATCAACAAGGTTGGCGTGGTGGTCGGCGTATGCGACGGCTTCGTCGGCAACCGCATGGTGCACCGCTACATCTCCCAGGCGCAGTACATGCTGGAAGAAGGCGCCCTGCCCCACGAGGTCGACGACCCCATCTACCAGCTCGGCTTCGCCATGGGCCCGCTGACCATGTCCGACCTCGCGGGGCTCGACGTCGGCTGGCGCATTCGCCAGGGCAAGGGCCTGCCCGCCAGCCTGCCGCCCGGCGAGCGCTATTGCGAGATCCCGGACCGGATCTGCGAGATGGGCCGCTATGGCCAGAAGACGGGCGCCGGTTACTACAAGTACGACCCGGCCACCCGCGAGCGCCAGCGCGACCCCGAGATCGAGCAGCTCATCGTCGAGCACTCCAAGGCCAAGGGCATCACCCGCCGCCCCATTCCGCCGGCCGAGGTGGTGGAACGCCTGATGTACGCGCTCATCAACGAGGGCGCGTGGATTCTCGAAGAGGGAATCGCCCAGCGCGCGAGCGACATCGACGTCATCTACGTCTACGGCTACGGCGTGCCGTCCTACCTGGGCGGGCCGATGTTCTATGCCGATCACGTGGGTTTGCCCAAGGTCTACGCGCGGGTCTGCGAGTTCGCGGCCGAGGACCCGGCCTCCTGGCAACCGGCGCCGCTCTTGAAGCGCCTGGCGGAGAGCGACGGACGCTTCAACTGAGCCACGCGGCCGGCGCGGCGGCGCGGCCCCCTGCACCCGCGGGCCGGTCTGCCGCTATCGGTGGGGCGGAGCAGTACCCCGCGGCGCGGCAGGGTTCACAGCTTGTTGCGCTGGATCAGGGCGGCGGCCGTGGGGTGCTCGCGCCGCCGGAATCGGCTGCTTAGAATTGCGGGTATCCACCCCGCTTCGAAATCCACCTATCCAATCCGAGGATCACCGTGAGCAATTACGCACAGCAACTCGAGAAAATGCGCAAGGCGCCGGGCTTCATCGCCGCGCTGGACCAGAGCGGCGGCTCCACCCCCAAGGCGCTCAAGCTCTATGGCATCGCCGAGGGGACCTGGGCGAACGACGAGGAGATGTTCGGCCTGGTACACGAGATGCGCGCGCGCATCGTCATGAGCCCCGCGTTCACCGGCCAGCGCGTGATCGCAGCCATCCTGTTCGAAGGCACCATGGACCGCGAATTCGCCGGCCAGCCCGCCGCCGACTACCTGTGGAACGTAAAGAACGTCGTGCCGATCCTGAAGGTCGACAAGGGCCTGCTGGACGAGGCCGACGGCGTGCAGCTGATGAAGCCCATGCCGAAGCTGGATGAGCTCCTGGCTCGCGCCAAGGCCAAGGGCATCTTCGGCACCAAGATGCGCTCGGTGGTGAAGCAGGCCAACGCCGCCGGCATCAAGGCGGTCGTCGATCAGCAGTTCCAGGTGGGCAAGCAGATCTGCGCCGCGGGCCTGGTGCCGATCATCGAGCCCGAAGTGGACATCCACTGCCCGGACAAGAAGGGCGCCGAGGTCCTGCTGAAGGACGCCATGCTGAACGCCCTGAACGCGCTCGGCCCCAATGAACTGGTGATGCTGAAGCTGACCCTGCCCGAGGTCGACGACTTCTACACCGACTGCATCAAGCACCCGAACGTGGTGCGCGTAGTCGCGCTCTCCGGCGGCTACACCCGCGCCGACGCCAACCAGCGCCTGGCCCGCAACCACGGCATGATCGCGAGCTTCTCCCGCGCGCTGACCGAGGGCCTGTCCAAGCAGCAGAGCGACGCCGAATTCAACGCCGCCCTGGACGCGGCGGTGGAGAGCATCTACCAGGCGTCGATCACCTGAGCCTGTAGGTCGGACTTCAGTCCGACATTTGTTCCAGAGCCTCGATGGGGGCTCTGGAATCGAATGGCGGGTTGAAACCCGCCCTACAGCGGAACGTGGTGTTGAGTCCCCACGTTCGGCGGAATGTCGGACTGAAGTCCGACCTACAGGGTTGCCAGGAACGCCTCGACCCTTGCGTTGAATGTCTCCGCGCATCCCAAGTGCACGTTGTGCGCGCCCTCCGCTATCACGTGCAACTCAGCGCGCCGCAACGCCTCCGCCAAGCGCCGCGCATGCACCTCCCGAATCAATGGATCGCGTCCGCCGTGCATCACCAGTACCGGCTGATGAATGGTCTCGAGCGGCGCGAGGCGCGCGCTGCCCTGGGCGTGCAGACGCTGCATCGTGTCCAGCCACTCGCACCAGACGCGACGCCAGTAATCCTGCCCGAAGATCTCATCCATCGCCCCTTGCGCGCGGGGTGACCATGCGTAGGTGTCGCGGCGGGTTTCGAAGCGGGCGATGTCCTCGGCTTCGAGGCCGGCGATGCCGCCCCAGATGACCAACGCCCGCACCCGCGCCGGCGCCAGGTGGGCGAGCCACAGCGCGACGGCCGC
>JBFWYG010000039.1:4562-37166 GCA_050186725.1 Gammaproteobacteria bacterium
GTGTCGCGCATGTACAGCGGTCCGCTGCCGCCCGCGTCGATGCGCGGCACGAGCGCGGCGAACTTGTCCGGGATCTCGCCTTCGACGTCGTCGTTCAGATGCCAGTGCATGCACTCGTCGCCGAAGAAGATCGGTCCCCAGAACCAGTAGATCTGCGGCGCCCAGCGCGTGCTGCCGCCGCCGCCCAAGGGTCGCACGCCCCAGGAGTGATCGCGGATTCCGAGCACTTCGCGGCCGGCCAGCGCGATGCGCCGGCCCTTCACCTCGATCTCGCCCGACCACTGGCCGAGCTGCGAGTAGCGCGTGAGATCTACCGAAGTGCGCGGCCCGTCGGTCAGGGTCTGGCGGCCTTCGTCGATCACGCCGGTCACGGCATCGAAGACGAGATCGGCATGAAAGCCGCGCTCGGTATCGTCGACCGAGAGGCGCAGACGCCGCATGGGCTCCAGGATCTCGACCTTGATCGGTCCCACCCGCGTGTCACCACGCTCGATGGGCGCACGGCCGCTGGTGAAGAGCGAATACTGCGTGCCCTCGAAGCTCACGCTGAAGGCGGCGTCGATCGCGTCGCGGTTCGGATAGAGGCCGAAGGCGCCGCCGAACATCAGCGAGGCGTCCGGCACGAAGCCTTCGAGGAAGTAGCGGTCGTAGGCATTGCTGTCGGTGGTGCCGACATGCGCGAGCGCGAGCGGCGTCTGGTGGATGAGGTAGTCGTCGAAGGTGGTGATCATGGTCCCAGGTCTCTCCCGGTGAGGTTGGCCGACACGTGGCGATCTGACGTGATCATGGCTTCGTCGAAGGCTGTGCGTGGCCGATTGAAATCGGCCCTACATCGCGTGGTCAGCGGGGCACGTCCCATTCGAGCGCCGGCCCCAGCAGCTGCTTGATATGCTCAGGGGTCGCGAACTTCTCGGTGGTGCCCACGCGCACGCTGACACAGGTGCTGCGCGCCTTGAACACCGGCCGTCCCGCCACGGTGCCGATATAGCCGAGTTCGAAGGACGTGCTGCCATAGCGCACGATGGCGACTTCGATGCTGATCGACTCGCCATGATGCGCCGGCCCCTGCCATTCGATGACCGAGCGCACCACCATCCAGTCCCAGCCGAGCTCGAGGAAGTTCCCGCCCGGCGCGAGGCTGCTCACCCAGTTCTCGCCCGCGTCGTCCATGTAGACCATGTAGTTGGGATTGAACACCACGCCTTGCTGATCGCACTCGCCGTAGCGCACGCGAAGGGTATGGGTGTAGGGCACGCGTTTCACCTCGACTGCATGGAACGCGCGACAACTTAGCGGCAAAGGCCAGCCTTGCCCAGTGCTCGAAGGGGTGCGGCGCTTGCCAGGATGCAGCGGTGGCGGCACGATGGACGTGACGCTTGTGGGGGCTGGCTCGAGGAGGGCGATGACATGCCTTGGTGGGGATGGGTGGTCACCGGCTTCCTGCTGCTCGGCGCGGAGATGTTTGGCGTCGACGCGCAGTTCTACCTGGTCTTCATCGGCGCCGCGGCCATCGTTGTCGGCTTGCTCGAGGCGAGCGGTCTCCATCTGCCGGACTGGGCGCAGTGGCTGACCTTCACCGTGCTCGCCGTCGGTTGCATGGCGCTGTTTCGCGCGCGCCTCTACCGCCGGTTCCGCGCACACGCGGGTGACGTCGAGGAGCGTCTGATCCTGGGCGATCGGCTGACCGTGCCCGAGACGCTTGCCGCGCAGGCGAGCTGCCGGGTCGAATACCGCGGCACCACCTGGACCGCGCGCAATACCGACGACGCGCCGCTCGCGGCCGGCAGCGAGGCCGAGGTGTGGGAAGTGACCGGTCTCACTCTGCACCTGCGCCACCCGCGCTGAGCCGCCCCGCGCATTCGCGCTCACGCACCCGCCCTTCATTCACTGCGTCAGGAGCCTTGCCATGGAAACCACTTATGTCGTGCTGACCCTCGCGGTGCTCGCCGTGCTGGTCATTGCCAAGACCGCGACCATCGTGCCGCAGCAAAGCGCCTTCGTGGTCGAGAACCTCGGCCGCTACAGCCGCACCCTGCACGCCGGCTTCCACATCCTGGTGCCCTTCGTCGAACGCATCGCCTACCGCCTGAATCTGAAGGAAGAAGCGCTCGACATCCCCGAGCAGGTCTGCATCACCAAGGACAACGTGCAGGTGGGCGTGGACGGCATCCTGTACATGCAGGTGCTGGAGGCGAACAAGGCCTCCTATGGCATCACCAACTACAAGTTCGCGCTGATCCAGCTCGCGCAGACCACGCTGCGCAGCGAGATTGGCAAGATAGATCTCGACCGCACCTTCGAGGAACGCTCGGCAATCAATGGCAACGTGGTCAGCGAACTCGACAAGGCCTCGGCGCCCTGGGGCGTGAAGGTGCTGCGCTACGAGATTCGCAACATCAATCCGCCGCACGACGTGCTGAGCGCGATGGAGAAGCAGATGCGCGCCGAGCGCGAGAAGCGCGCCATCGTGCTGGCTTCGGAAGGCGAGCGCGACGCGGCCATCAACCAGGCGGAGGGCGAGAAGCAGCGGGTGATCAAGGCCTCGGAGGCCAACAAGCAGCAGCAGATCAACGAGGCCGAGGGTCAGGCCGAGGCGATTCTCTCCATCGCCACCGCCACTGCCGAGGGCCTGCGCCGGGTCGGCGAGGCGCTCTCCAGCAACGGGGGGCACGAGGCCATGCAGCTGCGCGTCGCCGAGCAGTACGTGCGCGAATTCGGCACGCTCGCGCGCGACGCGCAGAGCACGCTCATCGTGCCGGCGAACCTGTCGGATATCTCCTCGATGATCGGGGTGGCGACCAGTGTGCTGAAGGGCACGCAGGTGAGCGCGGGGAAGAGCTGAGAATCTGCGGGGAACGTCGGGAACTGCAGGTCGGACTCGCACCCGACATTCGTTCCAGGGCTTCGATAAGGGCTCTGGGATTGAATGGCGGGTTGAAACCCGCCCTACAACCGAATGGCGGGTTGAAACCCGCCCTACAACCGAATGGCGGGTCGAAGCCCGCCCTACAACCGAATGTCGGGTTGAAACCCGACCTACACTGACATCCTCAGGACTGCTGCGCCTGCTGATGCTTGGGCTTGCCGATCACGATGTGACGGGTGCCCTTCACGCCGCGGCGCATGTTCATTTCCTTGGCCAGCGCGGAGGCGTGGTTCATCACCGCTTCCTTGCTGCCGATGTGGAAGCCGGTGATCGGCGCATAGCCGCCTTCGATCACGTAGCGGTAGCCGCTCGGGCCGGCCTGGTCGAGCTTGCACTTCTCGAGCTTGGTGACGTGGTAGATGGCGGGCGGCACGCCCGGGGTGGACTCGAGCTTGGCTTCAGCGATCTTCGGAACTGCACTCATGCTTGCTCTCCCTCTGTTGACGCATCCCGTCGGGCCGTCACGCAATGGGCCGGCGACGAGACAGGGGCCCGCGACGCGCTGCGCGGGATGAGACACGGCGCGGGGCCGTGAACGGGGGCCGCAAGGCCAACGGATCAGATGAAAAAAGGCAAGCTCAGCGAGGTGAGTTTGGGCTCTTCTTTATATGATGTTTGTTTTCTTTCGACTCCCCTTGGGCCTGACACTACCACGTCTCCGGGAGCCCGGCCAGCGCTCGATGCAGGGTCGCCGGGACCGCACCAAATCGGCCCCGGCGAGCGCCTGCTGAGCCTGGACCTCAGGCCACTTCACCGTCCTGGACGAAGCGCTCGAGCACGTTCCGGGTGACCCGGGCGATGTCGTTGTCGCCATTGTTCCAGGGCAGGGCCTGGCCCCAGGCGATGGAGCCGGTGGCGAACACCGCGCCGCCGGCGCGGCACTTGAAGAGCGTCACGTCGCCGCGGATCTGGAAGTCCTGGGTGCCGCCCGTGCCCGGGATGTTGAACATCACTTCCTCGCCGACGTGGGGGTAGTTGTCGGAGTGACCGCTGGAACAGGCCAGCAGCCAGGTGTCCGGCGGGGTGCCCCACATCAGGTCGTAGCGGTCGAGTTCCAGGCCGGACGCGCCACCGAGCGCCAGGCCGTTGGCCCCGAACTCCTCGCCCACGCCCTCCAGCACCCAGGCCACGCGCGGATCGCGCGAGTCCGGCAGCCGACGATAAGGCATGCATTCGTCCATGCCTTCGCTGGTGAAACCGACGCCCATGGACTTCTGCGGCGCGCGGCCGCGGTCGCGCCAGATGCCGCTCTTCTCACCGGTGGAAGCGAGGTAGTACTCGCCAGGCGCCGCCTGCCAGGCGCGCGATCCGGAATTGAGCTTGCGCACCTCCATGCACCAGGGCTCGTCGGGGCGGAAACCCACCACCCAGTAGTAGCCGTTGGCGCCGAGGTACATTACCCGGCCGCCGCGCGCGAGGTACTGGTCGGTCGCGTCCATCATGCGCTCCGAGTAGTACTCGGAGTGCGTGCCGTTCAGCACCACCTTGTAGGGTGCGAGCAGGGCCACACCCTCGCGGTCGAGATCCTCGTCGGTGATGACGTCGAAGTCGTGCCCGCACTGCTCCAGCCACCAGACGATGGACATGTCGGCCGCGAACTGCCACGGCACACCGGTCGCCGCCATGCGATGGCGCGGGCGCAGGCCCATGATCGGTCGGCGATAGGAGGTGTAGCACACCCCCGCGCCGTCGAGGTGATGGTCGTAGGTCGAAGATCCGAACTCGGGATGCTTGCCGAGGAAATAGTCGTCGTCGTGCAGGATGAGGCCGTGGCCGGTGATGGCCTCCACCACGCCCGGATCGCCCAGCACGAAGCGCTCGTTGGCGTAGGCGAGATAGCTCGCGGTCGGCATCAGCATCGCGACCTTCGCCGTCGCCGTGGTCGGGCGCACGAAGAAGGTGATGTGGTCCTCCACCCCCTCGCCGCGCAGCCGCGCCGCGTACACGCCGGATTTCAGATCCTGCGGCACGGTCCAGCGGAAGGTCGGCTGCCAGCGGCAGTCGACGATCGCGTCTTCATTGAAGTAGATGCCACCGTATTGCTCGGGCGCGAGGCGGAAACAATCGTCCTTGCCGCGCCAGTTCCAGCCGGTCATGGCCCGCACCGGGCGGTTGTAGCCCTGGCCGTGCAGGCCTAGCGGACCTGCGTCCACCACCCGATCGCCGATGCCGTGCTCGGTGTAGCCGGCGCTCGTGTCCCACCAGGCGACGGTGCCGGCCGGGTTCGGCGTGGCGCCGGTGCGCAGGCGCGCGAGCTCGGCGAGGCCGAGCGCGCCACCCTGGATGCCGGGGCGGTCGAGCTTGCCGTTGAACAGACCCACCACGCAGCGCGCGACCCCCGGCGCCTCGGCATGGAAGCCGCCGAGCAGGAGGTCGGTGCCCGACGCCTGGGGCGCGAGCGCCAGGGGACCCGCGACGCGGGTGCCGTCGTCCAGCGGCAGGATCGGGCTCAGATGGCTGTTGTAGGCGTTCGCCACGGACTCCTGGTAGAGCTCGACGGTGCCGCGCTCGGCGTCGTAGCTGGCGGCGACGAAATACCACATGCGCGCCATCAGCGGCCGCTCGCCGGCCACCTCGTGCACTTCCTGACCATCGCCCGCCCAGAAAGACAGGCAGCCGGCTTCGTTGATGCCGAGCGCGTAGCCGCGGCGCGTGACCGCGTCGAACTGCGCGACGAGCGCCTGGCGCGCCTTGCCGGGCGTGGTCGGCCACACGAAGGCGTGCACCGTGAAGCTGCCCTTGGGCAGGAGCGCGCCGGCCGCGTCGGGCACGACGACGAAGCTGCCGGCCTGGGTGAACTGCGTGGTCAGCGCGACCTTGCCGTTCATGCTGGCCGCGACCTCGCGCTCGATGAAGCCCGGGCCGCCCGGTGCTTCATCGCCGTGAATCAGGCGCACCAGCTGCACCTCGGCCGCGCTCACGCCTTCGGCGCTGACCATGAACTGCAGGGTCTCGCCCGGGCGGACGCTCAGGCTGTCCACGTAACCGGTGATCCAGGGCTTGGCCATCACTTGTCTCCCCCGCGCATGAGGTCTTCGAGGTTGCGCAGGAATACCGCGTGCAGCGCCTCGTTCTGATCGTGGTACACCGTCTCGTCCAGCGGCTCCGGATCGCTGCCCTCGGGCACCGGCAGGCGGATGACCTGGAACTCCCTGCACGGCACCCGCGAGTAGAGCGCGTAGGCCGGCGTGCGGCGGAACAGGTTCAGCAGTCGCATCAGCGCGTCGCTGTGCTGGCCGAGTGGCTTGCGGCGGTGTTCTTCGATCAGGTCCTCGGTGATCAACGGCCTGAGCTTGGCTTTCAATTCCTCGGTGAAGCGCGCATAGGCGAGCAGCTGGCGATCTGCCGGCAGGGTGGGTGAGCTCATGAGAGACCTCGACTCGTGTGACGGACGAAGGCCGAGTATATAGCGCGGGGACAGACCACGGTTTCCGCGAAACCGTGGTCTGTCCCCGATATGAGCGGAATCAGCGCAGCAAGGCTTCGACCTTGGCGACCGCCGCCTCGCAGCGCGGCGCCGCCTCGGGCATCTCGAGCTTCTTCTCGAGCGGCAGGGGCTTTCTCGCGACCCTGGCCTGCACCAGGTCGATGAGCGGCTCGCAGGCGAGCTGCATGGCTTCCTCGGCGTCTTCCAGCGCGGTCAGCACACCGCCGCCGTCCAGCGCGGCGATGACTTCGTCGGTGGCGCGGTTCTGACGGTGGAAAACCCCGCGCACGTAGGCCTTGAAGGCCTCCTTGTCCATGCGCTCGACCTCGCCCCCGGGACGCCGCACCTCGATGCCGGCGCAGCCGGCGAGCAGGCAGAGCAGCAGGGTCGCGGCGCGCGTCCGCATCGGCCTGCCAATGCACGTGGCCATGGCTGTCCTCGTCAACGCGCTCGTCGGGCCGGGCGCTTCAGGCCCGAGTATAGGCAGGCTCAGGCGAATGCGCGGGCGACCGCCGTCACGGCCTGGTCGTAGCGCGCGGCCAGGCTCGCGCAGGCGGCGAGCTGGCCTTCGGCACGCGCGAGATTGTGCGCGCCACGGGTGGGGTAGCGCGCGGCGTCCCAGCCGAAATAGCGTTCCTCCAGCGCATCGGCCAGGAAGCGCGCGGCGAGTTCCAGGTGGATCTCGAGCGTCGCGGGCAGCAGCGCCTCGACCTCGTCCGCGCGCACGAAGTCCCGCGCGCCGCGCGCGTAGCCGCTGAGCGCGGACGAGAACAGATCGAGATCGAAACTCGCCAGCGGATCGTCCTCGCGCCGTGGATTGCACCACGAGCGCAACGCATCGCCGAGCTCCAGCGGCAGCGCCATGCGTGCCAGCGTGTCCAGGTCGACCATGCACAGCGCGCGTGTCCCGGTGCGATCAAACAGCAGGTTGGAGATCTTCGGATCGCCGTGCACCAGGCGCGGCGGGGTGGCGGCGGGATGCGGGTGGGACGCGCGCAGCGCGTCGAGACGGTCGGCGGCCGCGGCGACCGACGGCGCGAGGGTGTGCGTGGTGTAGGTCTCGAGCGCGGTCGCGAGATGCGCGCGGTGCCGCGTGAACTCGTGCACCGGCGGGCGCTCGGCGAGCAGCGGCCCGGCATAGTCGCCGGCGGCGGCGTGGAACCGCGCAAGCAGTTCGCCAGCGGCCTCCGCCTGCGCGGCATCACGCAGGAAGTCGAAGGCCCGGCCGTCCACCCAGGTGGTCACGCGCCAGCGTCCGTCCGCCGCGTCCACCGCCAGCGTCCCTGCGCGGGTGCGCACCAGGCGCGGCGTCAGCAGCCCGTGGCCGGCGAGATGCGCGGTGACGAGGTCGAGATTGGCGTTCACGCCCGGGCCGAACACCGGGTGCAGTCGTTGCAGCGCGTAGCGCGCGCCGTCGCGGGCAGTGACGGCGACGGTGAGGTTGACCAGCCCTTGGGTGACGCGCGCGAGCGTCTCGACCTCGAACGGATAGGCGTCCAGCACGGCCAGGGCCGGCTTGCGCCAGGCCGCGTCGTCGTCCATCGTCACCGCGTCATGCTCCTCGCTTCGCACCCCATCGCGCGCGGGGCTCGCGGCGCGCAGCATAGCGCGTCACGCGCTGCCCGCCTGCTGCTCGCGGTCTCGGCGCTGGCCGTGGGCGGCTGCGCCACGCCGCCGCCCACGGCCGTCCTGCCACCGGCGCTCACCCAGTGCCTGGATCGGTACGGCGCCGACGACGCGCGCCTGACGGCGGCCGGCGTGCGCGACGCCCAGGCCTGGCGCGTGCCCGGCCACCCCTGGTTGCGCCTCGATCGCCTGCTGGCGAGCTTCGCCGACGAACTCACCACGCCAGCCAGGCGCCGCGCCTGGTTGCTGCACGCGAGCGCGCTCGATGCCGAGGGTCGCGCGCTCGAACATGCGCGCCTCGCGACCGCGTCTCCCGACAATGGTGCGCTCAGCGCCTGCCGCGCCGCGCTGCTCGAGGCGACACTCGCGAGCGAGGCGGCCTGGCCCGCGCTGCGGACGGCCGCGGCAGGACTGCCGGACGACTACAGCACGGCTCGGCGGGTCGCCGGCCTGTATCCCGTGAGCGCGCGCGTGGTGCTGCGCGGCGTGCGCAAGCTGCAACGCGATCACGCGCCGCGCCTGCTCGAAGGCGCCGCCGTCGGCTCACTGACAGGTGAGACCTACGCGCCGCCCGTGCTGGCCTGGCCGCGCGTCGCGGCTCCGCGCCGCTGGTCGCGCGATGCGCTCGGCGTGCCGCGCATCGCGCCGGACCTCGAAGCCGAACTCATCGCGCGCCACGCACCGAGCCTGGTGGTCGAGACGCGCGGCGCGGACGATCGCCCCGGCCGCATCGCGCAGATCAGCGCGCCCTATGTCGCCGACGACGAACCCACGGTCTACACGCGACTCGCCTACACGCGCTTCGAGGGCCAGGTGCTGCCGCAGCTGGTCTACACATGGTGGTTCGCGGCGCGCACCGCCGAGCGGCGCTTCGATCCCCTGGCCGGCCCGCTCGACGGCCTCACCTGGCGCGTGACGCTCGACGACGACGGCGCGCCGCTCGCCTACGATGTGATGCACAACTGCGGCTGCTACCACATGTTCTTTCCGACCGCGCGCCTCGCGCGGCGCGCGGCGGGGTCGAGTCTCGAGGAACCGCCCTGGGTGCCGTTCGCGATCCCGGCGCACTGGTCGGGCGCGCCGCGCCTGGGCCTGGCGGCGGGCAGTCATTACCTCACCGCGCTCGCGCCGGCCGAGCCTGGCAGGGTCGAGCGCGTGTACACCTTGCGCGACTACGACGAGCTACGCGCCCTGCCTGGTCCCGCGCCGCGCGTGAGCCTGTTCGACGCGCGCGGCCTGGTGCCGGGCAGCGCGCGCGGCGAACGCTGGTTCCTGTGGCCGATGGGCGTGGTCGCGCCGGGCAGCATGCGGCAGTGGGGACATCACGCCACGGCCTTCGTCGGCCGCCGGCACTTCGACGACGCGCGCCTGCTGGAGCGCTACTTCTCGCGCGCCGCCGAAGCGGCCTCGGACTGAGCGGCGGCGGCGGCCGCGAGTTCGGCGTCCCGCGCGGCGAGCCGCGCGCGCAGGGCCGCATGCTGCGCCTGGATGGACAAGGGATTGAAGCCCGGCGCGAGACTGCCGTCCGCGCGCACGCCGCGCGGCGGCACGTTGCTCACCCGCACGCGACCATGCGCATCGGTCCAGCGATAGAACTCGGCGGGGGTGGGCGCGGCGCAGAGCAGCGCGACCACCCCCAGCAACAGGCCTTCGGCCCGGCGGGTTGGCATCAGCCTCGCGGTGTGGCGCCGAGCGCGGTGAGTTCGCGTTCGAGTTCGAGGATGCGCGCCCGCGCCTCGTCCCGTTCGCGTGCCACGCGCGCGGTCTCGGCCAGCGCTTCAAAGGACGCGCGCTCGGCGCGCGCCGCGCGTTCGAGCGCCGCGCTGCGCTGTGCGGCCAGCCTGAGTTCGCGCCGCGACGGCCCGAACAGGCGCGCCCACCAGCCGTCTTCCTCGGCGGCCGCGCCGCGCGCGCTGACGTCGACCTCGAACTCGGCGCGCAGCGCGCTGAACTCGTCCCGCGCGAGATGCACTTCACCGGCGCTCTTCAGACCATCCAACACGTGGCCCTCGTGCTCGCTGTGCGGGTCCAGCATGCCCGCGGCGCGCGCGATGGCGAGCAGCGCACGCGCCTCGTGAAAACCGCTCGAGCCGGGCGCGAAGCTGATCTCCATCGCGTGTCCCGCGCTCAGAGCTTGCCGAAGGCGAGCCCGCCGGCCGCGAGTTCGGCCTCGGCGCCCGCGCCGCATACCGCGCCCGTGCGACCGCGCGCGGGGTCGAGGTAGCGTGCCGCCACCTTGCGCAGCGCCGCGTGGTTGGCCGCCAGCGCGCGCGCGCGGTAGCGCTGACGGAACGCATCGTCGCGGCCGTACAGGCCGTTGATGAAGGCACGCTCGGCCTCGCCCACCGGCGAGCGCGGCTGGTCGAGCGCGCGGATGGTGCCGAGGATCGCTTCTTCCAGGCGCTGCGCATCCGTATCGCTCGCAAACCACGTGAGCGCCTGGTCGAAATCGGCCAGCGTCGCCGCGGCGCGCGGGTCGCGATAGGAATGAAAGCGGAACGTGGCGCTGTCCGGGTCATAGCCCGCGCCCGAACCGTAGGCGCCGCCCTTCTCGCGGATCGCGCCGTGCAGGTACCCGTCCTGCAGGTAGCGGCCGAGCACCGTGAGGAGCGGCGCGTCCGGATGATCCTCAGGCATCGCGGCATAGGCCTTGGCCAGGAAGTTGACCTGCGCGGCGGCGAGCCAGCCCGCCGGGCTGTCGCTCGCGTCCATGCGCGCCTCGAAGGGCGCGGCGAGCGGCGCGCGCGGCGCGCCGACGGCGGCGGCGCGGGGCGCGGCGCCCGCCAGCACCGCGGCGTCACCGAACAGCGCGACGCGACGCGGCGCGTGGGCGAGCTTGTCGCGGATCGCGGTGAAGGTCGCGAGCAGCGCGCGCAGCGCGGCCTCGTCGTCCCGCGCAGCGAGATCCTTCAAGAGACGGATGGAGGTCGGACCGTCCCACAGATCGTCCAGCGCGGCGGCCGGCGAGAACTCCCGCGCGGCGCTCAGCACCGCGAGCTGGTGGCCACGCTCGGTGATCGACTGCTCGGCCTCGGCGCGCGACTGCAGCAGCAGTTCCGCGAGTCTCTCCGTCTCGTCGAAGCGCGCGCCGGCCAGGATCTCGTTCAGCACGTCGAGCACCTGGTCGCGCTTGCGCGCCAGACCCTTGCCGCTCAGCACGAACCAGCCCTGGAGATCGCCGCCGGTCACCGGCGGACGCGCCATGGTGTTGGTGCCGAAGCTGCCGACCAGGGCGCGACGCGTCTGCACCGCGAGATAGTCCTCGTCGCCGCAGCCGAACTCGGTCAGGTAGTCGGCGAACAGCGGCAGCACGCGCAGTTCTTCGGCCGTGAGCGGCGGCAGATCGAACACCAGCTGGGCGCGAAAGATGCCGTTCGCCGCGCAGGCGTAGCTGTGTACTTCGACGCCGTTCTCCACGCTCGACTCGGGGCGCGGCGCGGGCACCGGCGGCGGCACGTCGGCCAAGGTCACGCGCGGCAGGATGGCCGGGTCGTCGACCTGCGCCTGGCGCACGCGCAGCGCCTCGGCCTTGTCCGCCAGCGCGGCGAGCTCGGCTTCGTCCAGCGCCGCGGCGAGCGCCGCGAGCCGTTCGCGTTCGGCGGCGAGATCGCGCTCGGCCTTGCCGGCGTCGGGCGACATCACCACGCGCACGCGATGGGGATTGTCGAGCAGCAGGCGCCGCACCAGCCGTTCCGCGAAGCCCGCCTCGCGGATGTCACGGCGCAGTCCTTCGAGCACGCGATCGAGTTCCAGCAGGCGCGCGGGATCGCGGCGATACATCGCGGCCGGCATCACGCGGCCCATGACCTGCAGCCCGAACGGATAGCTGCCCGCGCCGAGATCGCGCTGCGCGAGCTCGATGCGATCGAGCACCGCGTTCAACTCGGACGCGTCCACGCCGTCCCGCGCGACCCGCTCGAGCACGGCGAGGATGCCGTCCTCCAGCGCCCGAGCGTGCTCGGGCTCGCTGCCCTCGACGCCGCAGATGAACACCAGCTGGCGCGCAGAATCGTCCACGCCACAGAGTTCGGACGGCGCGTCGGCGAGCTCGGTGGTCTCCAGGAAGTGCCGCAGGGGCGAGGCGCTGTGCTCGAGCAGCATGGACGACAGCAAGTGCGCCGCGACCACGTCCTCCGGCTCGGCCGCCTCACCCAGCAGCCAGGCCCAGGCGACGTGCGTCGCGCGCTCGTCTTCTTCCTCGTTGAAGTACACCGTCTCCAGTTCGCGCGGTGCGGCGAAGCGCGGCTGCGGCGTCGCAATGAGCGGCGCCTGCGGCCGCTGGAATTCGCCGAGCACCAGGTCCTCGATGCGCGCCTGGTGCTCGCTCTCGGGGAAGCTGCCGTAGGTCATGAAGACCGCGTGCCCGGGGTGATAGTGGCGCGCGTGAAAGGCGCGCAGCGCCTCGTGGGTGAGGTCCGGGATCGCGAGTGGCTCGCCGCCGCTGTTGTGCCGGTAGAGCGTGTCGGGAAAGAGCGCCGCGTGCAGGTGCTGCCAGAGCTGCGCGAGCGGCGAGGACATCGCGCCCTTCATCTCGTTGAACACCACGCCGTGGTATTCGAGCGCCGGCGCCGCGGCGCTCGCGCCGGGGCTGAGTTCCACCCGCCAGCCCTCCTGCGCGAAATCCAGCGCGTCCAGCCGCGGAAAGAACACCGCGTCCAGGTAGACGCCGAGCAGGTTGTCGAAGTCCTTGCGATTCTGGGTCGCGAACGGATAGGCGGTGCTGTCGCTGCCGGTGAACGCGTTCATGAAGGTGTTCAGTGAACGCCTGAGCATCATGAAGAACGGATCGCGCACCGGGTAGCGCCGGCTGCCGCAGAGCGCCGTGTGCTCGAGGATGTGCGCCACGCCGGTCGAATCCTCCGGCAGGGTCGGCAGCACCACCATGAAGGCGTTGTTCGGATCGTTGCAGGCGAAGTGCAGATGACGCGCGCCGGTGGCGGCGTGCTCGTACTGGCGCAGCTCCAGTCCGAGCGATGCGATCGACGTGGTGGACTTCAGTTCAAAGGCGGGTCGGGACATCGTGTTTCCTGTCAGGTTGAGCGGCGCGCCGTCGCGAGCGTATCGACGGCGCCGCGCAGTTCAGTCAGCGAAGCGATCTCCGCATGGGGCGGCGCGTAGTCCGCGGGCCAGGCAGCGCCCGTCCGGTTCAGCCACACGCAGGGCAGCGCCGCGCGGCGTGCGCCCTCGACATCGTACAGGGGCTGATCGCCCACGTGCAGGGCTTGGGCCGCGCCGACGCCGGCCCGCGCCAGCGCTACTTCGAACATGCGCGGATCGGGCTTCTGCACGCCGGCCTCGGCCGGCGAGATGCAAAAAGCGAAATAAGGGCTGACGCCCGCCACTTCAAGGTCGGCGTTGCCGTTGGTCAGCGCCACCAGGGTGTGGGTGCGGGCAAGGTCGGTCAGCGCGGGGAGCACATCGTCGTACAGGGTCACGCGGCTGCGCTCGCGCACGAAGAGCTCGATCGCGGGTTCGGCCAGCGCCACGTCGTGACCGACCGCACTCAACTGTTCGCGCATCGCGACCAGGCGCAGGCGAGTGAAGTCGTGCGCCACCTCGGGGTGCCGGCGAGCGATCTCCATGCGCCAGCGGCGCAGGGAGTCGAGATCGTGCGCATCGGCGAGCCGCGGCGCGTGCTCCATCAGCCACGCATGCTGCACTTCCTCGGCGCGCAGCAGCGCGGGGCGCGCGTCCCACAGGGTATCGTCCAGATCGAAGGTGATGAGCTCGAACATGGCGTCATGACGCGCGCGAGGCGCGCGCTATACTCTCCCTCGGCCGGCAAGCAGGAACCGTCAATGCCATCGTTCGATGTCGTATCCGAAGTCGACAAACACGAACTCACCAACGCCGTCGACCAGACCAATCGCGAAGTCGCGCAGCGCTTCGACTTCAAGGGCAGCAAGGCGCGGGTGGAGCGCGAGGAGAACGTGCTGACCATCATCGCCGATGGTGAGTTTCAAGCCAAGCAACTGCTGGAGATCCTCGAGACGCGGCTGGTCAAGCGCGGCATCGACATTGACTGCCTCGAAGTAGGGGATTTCAACACCAACATCGCCGAGGCGCGCCTGCCGGTGACGGTGCGCGAGGGGGTGGACAAGGACAACGGCCGCAAGCTGACCAAGCTCATCAAGGACAGCAAGCTCAAGGTCCAGGCCCAGATGCAGCAGAACCAGCTGCGCGTTTCGGCCAAGAACCGCGACGACCTGCAGGCGGTCATCCGCCTGATCAAAGAGGCCAAGCTCGGCCTGCCCTTCCAGTTCACCAACTTCCGCGACTGAGCGGGCCCGCGTGCTGCGCGAAACCGAAGAGCGCCTGCGCTGCCCCTACTGCGGCGAGCCGATCAGCATGCTGGTCGATCATTCTCTGGACTGGCAGACCTACATCGAAGATTGCGAAGTGTGTTGCCGTCCGATCAACGTGACGGTGCGCATCGACGCCGACGATTGCGTGCGTCTGGACGCGCGCCGCGGCGACGACTGAGCACGCGCAGCCACCCGTGAGCGTCACCGAGTTCAGCCTGCTGTTCGGCGCCGGGCTGGTCGCCGCGCTGTGGTGGTGGATGGTGGAGGCCCGCGACCGGGTGAACCTGGTGTGCCGCGAAGTGTGCCGCGACCTCGAACTGCAGCGCCTCGACGAGTCGGTCTCGCTGAACCGCCTGCGCCTGGCGCGCGACGGCGACTGGCTGGGTTTCGAGCGCGTCTACGCGTTCGAATTCAGTGTCAACGGCGCCGATCGCCATCCGGGTGAGGTGTGCCTGCGCGGCGCGTTCCCGCACTGGGTGCACCTGGCGCATCCGGACGGCGCGATCCACGTGGATTTGCGGAGAGCAGACCTGTAGGTCGGGTTTCAACCCGCCATGCACAACGTCGACACGCACCTCGAGTGGCCGATTGAAATCGGCCCTACATGTCGCGCCCTGCCGAAGGCGCAGCGCTCACTCCTGGTCGCCGGTCCGCAGCTTGTCCGCGAGCTCGTTGATCAGCGCCTGGTCGTGCGCCTTGGCCGCGGCACGCACCGCCTGCGCGCGCTGGCGGATGCGGTCCAAGTGCGCCTTCTGGTTGGCGAGGATGCCCTTCTGCAGGGTGCTGTTCTCGAGCTCTTCCTGCTCCTTCAGCCACTCGTCGATTTCGTCCTTGAGGTCGGCCCGCACGCGTTCCTCGTGCACGCGGTAAGCGGCCAGATCGCCCGCCGAGGCGACGGCTGCCGCCTGCGCATCGGCCTGCGCGCGTTCGCTGGCGGCGACCTGCTGGGCGAGATGTCGCGCCTGGGCTTCGAGCGCGCGCAGCTCCGAGTCCGGCACCTGCTGACCGCTGGAGCGCGAGCGCTCGAGCCCGGCGATCTCGGTCTCGATGGCGCGCTGCTGGGCCAGCGCCGCCTGCTTCTCGCGCTGGGCGAGTTCGAGCGCGAGACGCAGGCGGCGGGACTCCGCTTCGAGGCGCTCGCGCTCGAAGCGCATCTCCGCCTCTTCCTGCTGGCGCTTGCGCGCGTGCGCTTCCTTGAACTCGTTGACTATCTGCTCGGCCTGGGCGGCCGCCGCGCGCCGCGCGGCCTCGGCCGCTTCGCGTTCGCGGCGCGCGCGCTCGAGTTCGGCGGCATTGCGCTTCAGCTCCTCTTCCAGCTGGCGCCGTTCGCTCTGCACCTTGTGCTGCAGTTCCTCGCGCAGGCGCGCTTCCAATGCGCGCTGCTGCTGTTCGCGCAGTTCCGCTTCGCGCGCGCTGGCCTGCTGCACTTCCTTCAGGCGCCGCTGGAAGTCGCGCGCCTCGGCCAGGCGCTGGCGCGCCTCCTCGGCCTGCTGGCGCACGCGCTCCTGCTCGGCGTGCAGCTTGACCTCGGCCTCGGCCTTCTGTGATTGCAGGCGCTTGAGTTCCTCGGCCTGCCACGCGTAGCTCTCGCGCAGCTTGCGTTCCTCTTCCTGGAGGCGCTGTTCCATCTCCGCGCGCACCTGCTCGACGCGCATGCGCTGCGCCTCGCGCTCGCGCTCCACGGCGGCTTCCGCCTCGGCCCGCGCACGCTCGATCTCGGCCTTGATCCTGTCGGTTTCCTCGCGCTCGCGCCGCGCGGCCTCGCGTACCGCGGCCTCGGCCTCGGCGCGCGCCTTGGCCAGCTCGCGACGGGCCCGCTCGATCTCCGCGGCCTCGCGTCGCGCCGCCTCGGCGGCGGCCTCGGCCGCCGCGGCGCGCGCGGCTTCGAGTTCGGCCTTGAGCTTGTCCGCTTCGGCGCGTTCGCGCGCCGCCTGCGCGGCCGCAGCGGCCTCCGCTTCCGCGCGGGCGCGTTCGAACTCCTGCTTGAGACGCTGGGCTTCCTGCGCCTCGCGTTCTGCCGCGGCGGCGGCGGCGCGCGCGGCGGCTTCGGCCTCGGCCCGCACGCGCTCGACCTCCGCCTTGAGCCGCTCGGCCTCGGCGCGTTCGCGCTCGGCCTGGGCGACGGCGGCGGCTTCCGCCTCGGCCCGCGCGCGTTCCAGTTCTTCCTTCAGGCGCTGGGCTTCCTGGGCCTCGCGCTCGACCGCCGCGGCCGCGGTTCGCGCGGCCTCCTCGGCTTCGAGACGCGCCCGTTCCATCTCCACCCGGTGCTTCTCGGCCTCGGCGCGCTCGCGCTCGGCCTGGGCCACGGCGGCGGCTTCCGCCTCGGCCCGGGCACGCTCGAACTCTTCCTTCAGGCGCTGGGCTTCCTGGGCTTCGCGCTCGGCGGCCGCGGCCGCGGCGCGCGCGGCGGACTCGGCTTCGAGCCGCGCCTGCTCGACCTCGGCCTTCAGACGCTCGGATTCGGCCCGCTCGCGCGCGGCCTGCACGGCCGCGGCGGCTTCCGCCTCGGCCCGCGCGCGCTCGTAGTGCTCCTTCAGGCGCTGCGCTTCCTGGGCCTCGCGCTGGGCGGCCTCGGCCGCCGCCCGCGCGGCCGCTTCCGCTTCCTGGCGGACGCGCTCGACCTCGCCCTTCAAGCGCTCCGACTCGGCCCGCTCACGGGTGGCCTGTGCGGCCGCGGCGGCCTCGGCTTCGCGGCGCGCGCGCTCGTATTCCTGCTTGAGGCGCTGCGCCTCCTGGGCTTCGCGCTCGGCGGCGGCGGCGGCGGCCTGGGCGGCGGCCTCGGCCTCGGCGCGGGCACGCTCGACTTCCGCCTTGAGGCGCTCGGCCTCGACGCGTTCGCGCTGGGCCTGGGCGCTGGCGGCGGCTTCCGCCTCGGCACGCGCTTGTTCGAGTTCTTCCTTAAGGCGCTGGGCCTCGCGCGCCTCGCGCTCCGCGGCTTCGGCGGCGGCGCGCGCGGCGGCTTCGGCGTCGGCGCGGGCGCGCTCGATCTCGGCCTTGAGCCTGGCGTTCTCCGCCGATTCGCGCGCCGCATGGGCGGCCGCGGCGGCTTCCGCCTCGGCCCGCGCGCGTTCGAGTTCATCCTTCAGGCGCTGCGCTTCGAGAGTCTCGCGGCGCGCCGCCTCGGTAGCGGCGGCCGCGGCGCGCTCGATCTCGGCCCGCGCGTGTTCCAGTTCGGCCGACAGGCGCGCTGCCTCTGCCTGGTCACGCGCGGCGTGGGCGCTCGCGGCAGCCTCGGCCTGGGCACGGGCCCGCTCCATCTCGGCGGTCAGCCGCTGCGCCTCCTGGGCCTCGCGCTGCGCGGCGGCAACCGCCGCCGCGGCGGCCGCGTCGGCGTCCGCCCGCGCGCGGTCGACCTCGGCCTGCAGGCGCTCCGCCTCGGCCTTGTCGCGGCTCAGTTGACGCGCGGCGATGGCCTCGGCCTCGGCGCGCGCGCGTTCGAGTTCGTCCTTCAGGCGTCGCGCCTCGGCGGCCTCCTGCTGGGCGGCGGCCACCGCGGCCGCCTGCGCGTCGCCGCGGGCGCGCTCGATCTCGGCCTTCAGCCGCTGCGCCTCGGCCAGTTCCCGGCGCGCCGCTTCTGCCGCGGCCTGGATGCGGCGCTTCTCGGCGCGCAGTTTTTCCGCGGCGCGGCGTTCGACCTCGACCCGCTGGCGCTCGAGTTCGGAGGCGATGCGCTGCCGCTCGGCCTCGATCTTGCGCGTCGCCTCCTGCTCCGCGTCGCGACGCGCCTTCTCGGCGGCCGCGCGCAGGCGCGCTTCCAGTTCGCCGCGGGTCTTGGCCGCGGCCGTCGGATCGGGTCGCTGCGGCTTGGGCGCGTTGGGATCGATCTTCGGCATCGCGGAAGGATCGACCCGTACCAGGGAAGCCGCCTGCAGGGCGGCCTCGGCATGGCGCTCGTGATCGGTCATGTGCGAGGTCGGGACCGGCGCGACCGGCGCCGGCACGGGCTCGAGCGCGTCGTCGTCGTGCAGGGTGAGATCGAGCGACGGCGCGCGCATCAGGTCGTAGCGCATCAGGCCGCCTTCGAGGAAATGCACATCGAAGCCGCGCTCGGCGAGCAGGAAGGCCGCCACCGCGCTGCGGCCGCCGGTGTCGCAATAGACCAGGTAGGTGGTGCCCTGGTCGAGGCGGCCCGAGTGCATGCGCAGCGTGTTCAACGGGTGGTTGATGCTGCCTTCGAGACCGTTCTGGCTGTGCTCTTCGGGAAAGCGCACGTCCAGCCACTGGGCGCCGCGGGTTGCGACGATCTGCTGGCCTTCGGGGTAGGTCACCGCGCTCAGCAGCGGCTTCTGGATGAGTTCGAGGAAGGCCTCCTTGGGCAGGCGCACGAGTTGGCCGTCGGACAGCATGCGTACCGAAGCGTTGCGGTTGGAACCCGCCACCAGCGCCTCCTCGCCGAAGGAGTCGCCGGGCCCGATCATCGCCAGGCGATAGCCGGGCGCGTTCGGGCCGGAGCTGCGCAGCACCTCGCCCCGCCCCTGGGCGATGATGAAGTAGTAGTCGCCGGGTTCGCCCTGCTTGACCACCGTCTCGCCGGCGCGGACATCGATGGTCTCGAGCAGGCTGAAGATGCGATGGATGTTCGCCGCCGGCAGCAGGGAGAACAGCTTCGACTGGAGCATGCGCGTCATCCAGTCGCCGTCGTCGGTCACATCCGCGTCGAACTCGTTGACCTGCACCGCGCCGTGCTGACCGCCGCCGTCGGACATGAGCAGCCGCTCGAGCAGCTCGCGGGACACCCGCAGCACCGCCACGTCGGTCTCGGCGCGGGCGGTCATCTTGCGCGGCTGGAGCTGGGCGAGCGCGTGGGCGGCGGCCGGGGTGCCGCCCGACAGGCGCTGCACGGTCTGCCCGGCGGCCAGCAGTTCGAGCCGGCCTTCGAGCAGGTAGATGGTGTGGGGATCCTGGTCACCCTCGCGGAACAGGATGTCGCCGCGCCGATAGCGCAGCACCTCGGCCTGGCCGAGCACCTGGGCACGACTCGCCTCGCTGAGCGCGGCGAGCGGCACGAGCGACTCGATCAGGACTTCGTACTTCGCTTCCAAGGCCGACATTCAGGCACGGACCTGCCAGGGGTGGAGGTTTGCGGTCGGGAATTCGCCGCCTGAAGAGCAAGGTCGGCTGACGTCACCTAGCTTAATCGTGCGTTGTGAACCACGCATGGTTCCGGGACGCCAAGTGTGAAGACCATCACGCCGGCGCAGGGTGTCGCGGAGGATTCTTGGCCCCGGACTTTGCTCTCGCCGGTGACCCGCTGGCCGCCGCGCAGCGCCTGTTCCGACGCCGCCCGCGCGGCGAAACGGCGTAGAATGCCGGCCTACGAGACAGCGCGGGAAGCGAATCGTGGTCACCGAGGAGACGAAGTCCATCCAGCGCCGCATCCTGGAGCTGCAGACAGAACATCGCGATCTGGACGAGGTGGTCACCACGCTCTCCAACCGCCTGGACGTCGACCAGCTGCTCCTGCGACGCATGAAGAAACGCAAGCTGCAGCTCAAGGACCAGATCGCCCGGCTGAAGAGCCAGTTGATTCCTGACCTGGACGCATGATGCGCAGCACACGAGGGTAGTGTCGGCCTGCAGCTCATGACAGTCGAATTCGCAGCACTCAAGTCCCGCTTTGGTTATCTGGTCCCGCTGAACAAGCTGCCCGCGGACCGCCAATCCCGGTTACTGGCGCAGGCCGAGGTCGTCGAACTGCGCAAGAAGGACATCCTGTTCCGCCAGGGCGACCGCGACGACTTCACCTGCTACGTACTCGAGGGCGAACTCGAGCTGTTCGCCGACGATTCACTCATCAAGCGCGTTAGCGGCGGTGAAGGCGCCTCGTTTCAGCCTTTGGCGCAACTGCAGCCCCGACAGATGACGGCCGTCGCAAAAACGAAGGCCACGGTCCTGCGCCTGCGCCGCAGCCTGGTCGAGCAACTCCTCAGCATGGACCAGGCGGCGGACGATGTCCCCGCCGTCGGTGTCGAGGTCGAGGAAGTCGAGGTCGAACACGGCGGCGACTGGCTCATGACCCTCCTGCAGTCAGAGCTCTTCACCCGCATCCCGCCGTCCAACATCCAGGGACTGCTCGACACCCTCGAGCCGATCAGCGCGGTCGCCGGTGAGGAGATCGTCCGCCAGGGCGATCCGGGTGACTACTATTATGCGCTGCGCAGCGGCACCTGCGAGGTGGTACGGCACGGCGCGAACAAGCGCGAGATCCGCCTGGCCGAACTCGGGCCGGGCGACACCTTCGGCGAGGAGGCGCTGATCTCCGGCGCGCGGCGCAACGCCACCGTGCGCATGACCTCGGACGGCGAACTCGCCCGCCTCACCAAGGATGACTTCAGCCGGCTGGTCAAGGCACCCCTCCTGCACGTGGTCGACCGGGCCGAAGGCGAAGCCCTGGTCAAGCGCGGCGCGCGCTGGCTGGACGTACGCTTCGAGGACGAGCACCGCCACAACGGTCTGCCGGACAGCCTGAACATCCCGCTCAGCGTGTTGCGCACGCGCGCCACCGAGCTCGACCCGGCCGGCCGCTACATCGCCTATTGCGACACGGGCGGGCGCAGCTCGGCCGCCGCCTTCCTGCTCGCCGAACGCGGCTTCGAGGTGTGCTACGTCGAGGGCGGCTTGGTCGGCGAATCCCTGCAGCCGCCGGCCGCGGCCGAGCCGGCGCCGGCCGGCCCGACCATCAAGGTCGTCGCGCCCCCCCCCGACCTGTCCCCGCCGCAGCCCGCCCAGGGCGTGCTTGAAGCGGCGGCCCACGCCTCCTCGGTAGGCGCGGAGGTCGCACGCGCCGACCTGACCATCGACCAGGCGCACAAGCTGATGGCCGAGGCGCAGGCGATGAAGGCCGACGCCGAGCGTTTCGTCGCCGACAAGCTGGAACGCGAGCGCGCCCGGCTGGCCGAGGAGTTCGCCGAGCTGGCGCGCAAGCAGGCCGAGGCCGAGGGCCTGCGCACCGCGCTCGCGGCGCGCGAACAGGCCGCCCAGGTGGAAACCGCGCGCCTGCTGGCCGAGCTCACCGCGCGGGAGGAAGCGGCCCGCGTGACGCTGGCCCGCGCGCAGGCCGAGGCCGCCGCCCGCGACCAGGCACGGCTCGACGAACTCGAGCGCCGGCAGGCCGAGGCCGCCGCGCGGGAGCAGACGGCGCGCGCGGAACTCGCCCGCCACGAGGCCGAAGTCGCGGCCCGCGAGCAGGCCCGGCTCGCCGAACTGGAACGCCGCCAGGCCGAAGTCGACGCGCGCGCGCAGGCGGTGCAGTCCGAGCTGACACGTCAGCAGGCGGAGATCGCGGCGCGCGAACAGGCCGTGCGCGCGGAGCTCGAGGCGCGCCTGGCCCAGGCCGCCGCCCAGGAACAGGACCTGCGCGCGGCGCTGGAACAGCGCCGCGCAGAACTCGCGGCGGAGGCCGCGGACGTCGAGGCGACCCTCGCCCGGCGTCAGGCCGAGGTCGCGGAGCGCGAAGCGGCCGCCCGCGCCGCGCTGGAACGGGAGTCGGAGGCGACCGCCGAGCGCCTGGCACGCCTGGAAGCAGAGCTCGCGGCGAAAGCCCGCGCCCAGCAGGACCAGGCGGCACGCGAGAGCGAGGCGCTGGAAGCGCGTCGCGCCGAGGCCGAGAGCCTGCGCGCCGAGCTCGAGGCGCAGCGCGCCGAAGCGGCCCGCGCCGAAACCGCCCGCCAGCGCCTGGCCGAAGAGCGCGAACGCATCCAGCACGAAGCCATGCTGCTCGAGCACAAGCAGGCCGAGGTCGAGCAGCTGCGCGCCACCCTCGAACGCCAGCAGCGCTCGACCGAGATCGAACGCGCGACCCAGGAGCGGCTTGAGCAGCAGCAGGCGCGCATCGAACAGGAAAGCGCGGCGCTCGCGCGACGCGTTGCCGAGGCCGAGAACCTCAAGGCCGCGCTGCTCGCCCAGCAGGCCCAGGCCGAGGCCGAGGTCGCTCGCCAGCAGTCCGAAGTCGAACGCCGGCTGGAGGAACTGGAGAAGAGCGCCGCAGCGCGTCTCGCCGAGGAAGAGCGGCGCCTCGCCGCCCTCTACGAACAGCAGGCGGCACGCCTGGAGTCGCTGCAGGCCGGACGCGAGGCGGAACTGCGCGAGTCCCTGCGCCGCGAGCTGACGGCCGAACGCGGCAAGTTCGAGCTCGCCGTGGCGCGGGCGACGGCGGAACTGGAACGCGCGCGCGAGGAACGCGCCGCGGCCATCGCCGCCAAGGACGCCACGGCCATCGAGGCGCAGCGCTTCGTCGACGAGTACCAGCGCCGGCAGCAGGCGCTGGTCGCCGAGCAGCAGGCGCTGTTCGCGCGCGAGCGCGACAAGCTGCGCGCCGAGGCCGAGCGCATCGAGACACTGAAGGCCGAGGCGATCCGCGTGCGCAAGGAAGCCGAAGCGCTGAAGGCGGCGGCCGAACTCGAGCTGGCGGAAGCGCGGCAGCGGCGCGCGAGCGAGACACGCCGCGCCGAGCGCCACGCGCTGGATGAGACCATCAGCCGCATCGAGCGTCGCGCCTCCGACGCGGGCCGCGAACTCGAGGTGGCCATCGAGGCGGAGACCGCCATCGTCACCGCGGCCGAGGAGCACGAGGACGAACTCGAACGCACCTACACCACCGCCACCGAGCTCAACCAGCGCCTCAACCGCGAGCTGGAGGACTGGATCGGCGAACAGGAAGCGCTCGAGCATTCGCGCGTGCAGCGCGAGATCCTGGCCCGCCAGAAGGAAATGCTGGAGCGCATCCGCAGCCGCGCGGCGGCCGCCAAGGCCGAGCAGCAGGCGCACAACGAAACCTTGCTGGCCGAGGTCAGCCAGCAGCTCGCCAAGGGCTGAGCGCGGTCAGCGCGCGATGTCGCGTGAGAGCGCGGCGCGCAGCGCATCGAGGCGCGCCTGCGCGCGCGTGAATCCGGCGTCGTCCAGCAGGTTGCGCGCGAGTTCGCCGTTGACCGAGGCCACCGCGAGGCCGCCGTCGGCCGCCAGCCGGAACCACGCCCAGGCCTCGATGGCATCGGGCGGCACACCGTCGCCATTCAGATAGCAGGCACCGAGCGCATTCTGCGCCAGCGCGAGTCCGCCCTCCGCCGCGCGTCGCCACAGGTGCAGACTCGCGGGCACGTCGCGCGGCACGCCGCCCTGGCCGCGACGAAACAGGATGCCGAGGTCGTAAGCCGCGCGCGGCTCGCCCGCGCGGTCGGCCTTCTCCCACCAGGTGCGCGCCGCGACCCAGTCGCGCGCGACGCCCTCGCCGCGGAAGTACAAGAGTCCCAGTTCATGCGCGGCGCGCGCATCGCCCTGCGCCGCCGCGCGCTCGAACCAGTCGCGCGCGCGTTCGGCGTCGGCCGTGACGCCAGCCCCGCGCAGGTAGGCGAGCGCGAGATTGTGCTGCGCCTTGGCGTGGCCCTGGTCGGCGGCGCGTCGATACCACTGCAGGGCCTTGGCGGGATCGGCGATCACGCCCCACCCTTTCTGGTAGGCGATGCCGAGGTGAAACTGCGCTTCGGCGTCTCCCTGTTGCGCAAGTGGCTGGAACTCGGCCAGCGCCAGGCCATGGTCGCCGACCCGGAAAGCGGCGAGTCCGGCGTCCAGGTCGGCGCGCGCCGCGTCACTCGCGCCGGCCAGCAACAGCAGGGCGAAGAGGCCTGGATTAAGGCGCGCCGCGCGCCCTTCGGGCAATTGAATTGGGCGTTGGGCCATGGCTTACAATGCCTTCGACCTTTCAACACTCGTGGGCCTCATGTCGAACCAACGCTTTACCGGCACCGATACGTACATCGTAACCGAAGACCTGATGATGGCCGTGAATGCCGCCGTCACGCTGCAACGCCCGCTGCTGGTGAAGGGTGAGCCGGGTACCGGCAAGACCATGCTCGCCGAGGAAGTCGCGCGCGCGCTCGGCCGCCCGCTCATCCAGTGGCACATCAAGTCGACCACCAAGGCGCACCAGGGATTGTACGAGTACGACGCGGTCGCCCGTCTGCGTGATTCGCAGCTCGGCGAATCCGCCGTGCACGACATCGCCAATTACATCGTCAAGGGCAAGCTGTGGGAGGCCTTCACGGCCGATACCCAGCCAGTGCTCCTGATCGACGAGATCGACAAGGCCGACATCGAGTTCCCGAACGACCTGCTGCAGGAACTCGACCGCATGGAGTTCTTCGTCTACGAGACAAAGCAGACCATCAAGGCCAAGAACCGTCCGATCATCATCATCACCAGCAACAACGAGAAGGAACTGCCGGACGCCTTCCTGCGCCGCTGCTTCTTCCACTACATCCAGTTCCCCGATCGCGAGACGATGGAGGCCATCGTCGGCGTGCACTTCCCCGACATCAAGAAGCGCCTGCTGTCGGAAGCGATGGAGTGCTTCTTCGAACTGCGCGACATCCCGGGCCTGAAGAAGCGTCCGTCGACCTCCGAGCTGCTCGATTGGATCAAGCTGCTGGTCGCCGAGGACATCCCGCCGGAGGCGCTGCGCGAGAAGGACACCCGCCGTGCGATCCCCAAGCTCTACGGCGCGATGCTGAAGAACGAACAGGACATGCACCTCTTCGAGCGGCTGGTGTTCATGTCGAGGCGAGGCACCGGTGCTAACTGAACTCTTCTACAAGCTGCGCAAGGTCCAGATCCCGGTTTCCATCACCGAGTACCTGACCTTGCTCGGCGCGCTCGAGGCCCGCATCGCGGGTTTCAGCCTCACCGACTTCTACTACCTCTCGCGCGCGTCGCTGGTGAAGGACGAGCGCTTCTTCGATCGCTTCGACCAGGTGTTCGGCGAGCACTTCCGCGGCCAGGAGACCCTGTTCGACCACGTGCTGGGCGAGATCCCGCTCGAGTGGTTGCGCAAGCAGAAGGAGCTGAACCTCACCGAGGAGGAGAAGGCGCAGATCGAAGCGCTCGGCGGCTGGGACAAGCTCATGGAGACGCTGCGCCAGCGGCTCGAGGAACAGAAGAAGGCGCACCACGGCGGCAACAAGTGGATCGGCACCGGCGGCACCTCGCCCTTCGGCAACAGCGGCTACAACCCCGAGGGCGTGCGCATCGGCTCGGAGGAAGGCAAGCAGGGGCGCGCGGCCAAGGTGTGGGAGCGGCGCGAGTACAAGAACCTGGACGACAAGATCGAGCTCGGCACGCGCAACATCAAGCTCGCGCTGCGCCAGCTCAGGCGCTTCGCCCGCGAGGGCGCGGCTGACGAGTTGGACCTCGACGACACCATCCGCTCGACCGCGCGCAACGCCGGGCTGCTGGACATCAAGATGGTCCCCGAGCGGCACAACGCCATCAAGGTGGTGCTGTTCCTCGACGTCGGCGGCTCGATGGACCCTTACGTGCGGCTGTGCGAAGAACTGTTCTCCGCCGCGCGCGCCGAGTTCAAGCATCTCGAGCACTACTACTTCCACAACTTCCTCTACGAGACCGTGTGGCGCGACAACAGCATGCGCGCCAACGTGCGCGTGCCGACGCAGAAGGTCATGCATACCTACGGCGCGGATCACAAGCTGGTGTTCGTTGGCGACGCGACCATGAGCCCCTACGAGATCATGGCGGTGGGCGGCAGCGTCGAGCACTGGAACGAAGAGGCTGGCGCCACCTGGATGGCGCGGCTGCTGGCGATCTTCCCCTACGCCGTGTGGCTGAACCCGCAGGCCGAGGAATACTGGAGCCACATTCCGTCCATCGGCATGGTCAAGGAGCTGATGGCCGACCGCATGTTCCCGCTCACCATCGATGGGCTCGAGCGCGCGATGAAGAAACTGAAGAAGGCCCACTGATCCCAGGCCTCCTTCGGCTGTCGGGCGCTAAGCGACGGAATTTTCGAGCGGCGGGCCGCGAGCGTCGCCAGGGGGAGACAAATCCGCCTGCGCGCGAGGGCGAGGTCGCGAGACGCGACGCCAAGCAGTTCACATTACCCGGCCGAAACCTCCAACCCGTTCTCATTCCAAAGGCCCTTCAGGCCGCACTTGCCCGGCTGGAACGCTTGTTGCTTTTGAGTGTGGCGAACCAACCCAGCCACGGGAGCCCAGAATGAATGCCATGCAGAAGCTCAGCCAGTCCGCGCGCTATCACGGCTACCGTGATTTGAACGGTGAGTACATCCCGTTCGCGACCGCTGACGAAGTCTTCACCCGCGCCCGGGCGATCGGCGCGCGCGTGCTGCTCAGGCTCGAGCTCACGGACAAGCAGGAGCTGACCGGCATCTTCTATACCAACGATCACAGCCTGAGCTCCTGAGCGGCGCGCGCCGCCGCCATAACAACAAACACCAGATCCGACGCTATTCGCTGACACCCACGCCCGCCGGGGCGGCCCGCGACACCGCTGGCCAAGGGCCGCCCCGGCGCGCAAGCTATCCTCGGTTCTCGCCGCCGGGACGACGCTTGATCCTCACCATCACCGTTCGTTCGCCACGCGCCCTGCGCGCCGTGGCGCTCGCCCTGCTGGCGGCGAGTTTGGCCGCCTGTGGCCCCGCCGGCGGCAGTTATTACCCCCTCGCCGCCGGCCGCTGGTGGCATTACGCCGTCCAGAGCGTGGTGCTGGACGAACCCCGTCAGAGCCGTTTCCTGCTGCAGAACGCGGGCCTGGCCCGGGGACTCGACGGCCAGGTCCATCTGCAGATCAGCCAGACCCGCTCCGCGGACTTCCTGCGTGCCGACGGCCAAGGCGTGATCCGCATCGCGAGCCAGCACCCGGGCATGCCGGGCCCGCGACCCGATGAACCGCCACGCGTGCTGCTGCCGCGGACGCTCGCGCCGGGCACCGCGTGGCAGGTGAGATCGAGCCTCGCGCTGGCCGAGAGCCGCACCTTCGAACCCCGCGACCGCATCATTCCGCGCCGCCTGCCCGTCGTCGTGACCAAGACCATCGCCGCGCGCGACGCGACCGTGGAGGTCGCGGCGGGCCGCTTCGACCACTGCCTGCTGGTCGAGGGTGTGGGCGAGGCAAGCGTGCCGGCCGATCGCGGCAACACCTCGGCCACCATCAAGGTATCGGTACGGGAGTGGTACGCGCCGGGCGTGGGCCTGGTCAGGCTCGAGCGCGAGGAGACCACCGCCAGCACCTTCTTCAAGCCCGGTCGCCAGCGCTGGGAACTGCTCGACCACGGCGACTGAGGGCGGCCTGGCGTCGCCTTGTTGGGGTAGCGTGATTGCTTTAACCTCCCCTGCCCCGTCGATCAACCGCGCTCGACCCGCACCAGAGACCCAAGCCACCGTGACTCCGGAACGTTTCAGAGAACTGCGCGCGGCCGGCTACAACCGCGTGCCGGTCACCCGGCGCGTGCTCGCCGACCTCGACACGCCGCTCAGCGCCTACGCCAAGCTGGCGCTCGGCCGGCATTCCTTCCTGCTGGAATCGGTCGAGGGCGGCGAGAAGTGGGGACGCTATTCGATCATCGGCCTGCCGGCGGCGCGGACCATCGTCGTCCGCGGCAACCAGGTGCAGGTCTGCGACCACGGCACGCCCGTCGAGACCGTCACCGCCAAGGACCCGCTCACCTGGCTGGCGGACTACCAGGCGCGCTTCCACGCGCCGGCAGTGGAGGAGCTGGGTCGCTTCTGCGGCGGCCTGGTCGGCTATTTCGGCTACGACACGGTGCGCTACGTCGAGCCGCGGCTGCGCGCCTCCACGCCGCCCGACCCGATCGACACACCCGACATCTATCTCATGCAGGTCGACAAGTTCGTGGTGTTCGACAACCTGCGTGGCCAGCTGCTGCTGGTGAAGTACATCGATGACGAGGCGCTGCTCGCCGATACCCACCGCGAACTGGGCGCGCTGGCCGCGCGGCTGCACGCGCCGGCGCCGGCGTTCTCGCTCACCACCACCGGCGCGCCGCTGGGCGAGATCGACTTCGAGTCGGAGTTCGGCGCGGACGCCTTCTGCCAGGCGGTCGGCCGCATCAAGCAGTACATCGTCGACGGGGATGTGATGCAGGTGGTGCTGGCGCAGCGCATGTCGGTGGCGCTCGACCTGCCGCCGTTGAACGTCTACCGCGCGCTGCGTCACCTGAACCCCTCGCCTTACCTCTTTTTCCTCGATCTCGGCGACTTCCAGGTCATCGGCTCGAGCCCCGAGATCCTGGTGCGCCTCGAGGACGGCGTGGTCACCACCCGGCCGCTGGCCGGCACCCGGCGGCGCGGCCGCACGCCGGAGGAGGACCTCGCGCTGGAACGGGAGCTCCTGTCGGACCCGAAGGAGATCGCCGAGCACCTGATGCTGATCGACCTCGGACGCAACGACATCGGCCGGGTCGCCGAGACCGGCACGGTCAAGGTCACCGAGAAGATGGTCATCGAGCGCTATTCCCACGTGATGCACATCTCGTCGAACGTCGAAGGCCGGCTCCGCGCCGACAAGACGGCGCTCGACGTGCTGCGCGCGACCCTGCCGGTCGGCACCTTGTCCGGCGCGCCGAAGATTCGCGCCATGGAGATCATCGACGAGCTCGAACCGGTCAAGCGCGGCATCTACGGCGGCGCGGTCGGCTACCTGTCCTGGAACGGCAACATGGACACCGCGATCGCGATCCGCACGGCGGTGATGCAGAAGGGCCGGCTGTACATCCAGGCCGGCTGCGGCGTGGTGGCGGATTCCGTGCCGCAGGCCGAGTGGGAAGAGACCATGAACAAGGGCCGCGCGATCTTCCGCGCGGTGGCCATGGCGCAGAACGGGCTGGAGCCGGCGGCGTAGGGTTCAACCGGGACAGACCTCATGCGGGGTCTGTCCCGTCCGCCGCCCTGCATGGCCGATTGAAATCGGCCCTACACGGGAGATGGCGTTGAACGGGCTGGAGCACCTGGTGCATGGCGGGTTTCAACCCGCCATGCACGGCTTTCACCCCTCGATGCTCGCCTCCGAACACACCGCCTTCAGCGCGCGGGCCTCGGCCTGCGCCTCGGCCACGCTCACGGCCTTGAAGTTCAGTACATCGCCCGGCCTGGCCTGGGCGAGCTTCCAGAACGCGCAGCTCGGCACGGTGTAGGGATTGATGAAGCCGCCCATGCTCGGGCCGTCGTTGACCAGGATGATGGGTGTCTGGCCGGCGAGGTTGATGGCGCCGAGCGGGTAGCCCTGGTCGAGAATGTTCGCCGGCTCCGAGCCGTGCTCGGGCAGCTTGTTGTAGGCCCGGGCCGTGAAGGTCCATTGCGGCCCTTCGAGGCGAAAGCCGGTGCGGTCGCTCTTGCTCGAGACCTTCCAGTCCGCGGCGAGGAAGCGCGCGTGGCCGTCGGCGTCGATCCAGTCGTCGTTCGGGCCCGCCACCGCTTCCACTTCCCAACGCTTGTCGGTGCGGATGGTGGGACGGGCGCCGTCCTTGACCCGCCGCCCGCTGCGACCCTGGCCGGGCAGCACGGCGACGCTCTGGCCGGCCTTCAGCGCATAGCCATCGAGACCGCCGACGCCGGCCTTGTGAAAGGTCGAGCGCGAGCCCATCAGCAGCGGCGCGTCGATGCCGCCGGCAAAGGCGATGTAGCCGCGCGCACCGGTCTTGGCGAAGGACAGGGTGAGCACCTGGCCGGCGCGGACCGCGAGCGACTGCCACTGCGGGCACGGCTGGTCGTCGAGCTTCGCCTGCATGTCGGCGCCGGTCAGCGCGATCACGCCATCGGCCAGGAAGCGCAGCGTGGGCCCGATGAACTGGCACTCGAGACCCGCGGCGCCTGCTGCATTGCCGACCAGCAGGTTGGCCAGGCGGAAGGACCAGGAATCCATCGGACCCGACGGCGGAAAGCCCTTGTTCCAGTAGCCGAGGCGGCCCGGCCAGTCCTGGATGGCGGTCTCGAGGCCGGCCTTGATCACTTCGAACAGCATGCTTCCCCCTCCCTCAGAATCGCACCGAGAGGTCGAGCCGGCTGACCCAGTGCCTGTAGTTGCGCACCGAGAAGCGCTGGTATTCGACGATGTTGTACTTGTAGCTGCCCTCCGCCACCTTGCGCTCGACTTCCAGGTACTCCTCCATCGAGCAGGGCACGAACTTCAGGCGGTCACCGGGTCGGAAGATGCACAAATCGCCCTCGAACTCGGCGAAGCGGCGCTCGCGGTCCCAGATTGGCACCGGCGTGCGGCCGAACAGCTGGTAGCCGCCCGGGCTCGCCACCGGGTAGATGGCGGTCGACATGCCGCCCATGGAGAGCGTGCCCTGCGGCGTCCAGGTGCGCGGTGGGTTGTACTTGGGCGCGGTCAGCCGGCAGCGCGGATCCAGCGGCATGAGGAAGGCCAATCCCGGCCAGAAGCCCAGGCTCGCCGCCCAGTACTCGGTGCCCGAATGCACCCGCACGAACTGCTGCACGTCGGTGAGGCCATTGATGCGCGCAACGAATTCCGGGTCCTGCTCCTTGCTCGGATTGATCTTGGCGCGGTAGTCGTCGATGCATTCCTTGCTCCACGGGTCCAGGTAGAGGGTCGGAAAGTAGAACAGCCGCGAGTCCATCTCGATGTCGTCCGACGGGCCCAGGGCTTCGATGAGCCGGCTCAGTTCGGCCTTGAGGTCGTCGTAGCCGATGACCTCGGGTTCGTAGTGGATGAGGATGTTGGCGAAGCAAGGCGCGGTCTCCACGACCCCGTCTATCGGGCCCTCGGCGAGCGCCGCGGCCAGGCCCTGGCCCTTGAAGTTGAGATCGAGATTCATCTCGTCACCGAACTCGATCAGCATGTAGCGATCGCCGCCGGGACTGAACTTCGGCTGTGGGTAGATCATGCGCTCAGTGCTTCCCTGGGTGTGACGCGACCGCGGCCCGAGCGGGCGCCGACTCGCGCGCAGAATGCCCCCGCATTCTTGCTTGGCCCCACGCCCCAAGTCCAGGCAGGCCGGCTGCGCCGGCCGGCTTCACATCGGTGCGGCGCTGGTATACTGGTCGTTCTATCAACCCGCGCGTTTGCCCGACGCGCCTTCGGCCCGGACCCTTATGCGACGACAACTAGAACAGCGGCTCGACCGCATGCTCGCATCCGGCGCCGCCCGGTTGCTCGGTGGAGGCCGCAAGGGCCTGGAGAAGGAAAGCCTGCGCATTGCCGCCAACGGCAGCATCGCGACCACGCCCCATCCCCATGCCTGGGGCGCGGCGCTGACCCATCCCTGCATCACCACCGACTACTCCGAGGCGCTGGCCGAGTTCATCACGCCGGCCTTTGCCGACGTGCGCGACACGGTGCGGTTCTTGGACGACATCCACCGCTTCGTCCACCAGCACCTGCCGGCCGACGAAGTGCTGTGGGCGGGCAGCATGCCGTGCGCGGTGGCCGACGATAACGCCATCCCCATCGCCGACTACGGCACGTCGAACCTGGGAAGGTTGAAGAGCACCTATCGGGTCGGGCTCGATTACCGCTACGGCCGCCGCATGCAGGCCATCGCCGGAGTCCATTTCAATTACTCGCTGCCAACCGAATTCTGGCCGGCCTTCCAGGCGGTCGAGGGCGTGTCCGGCGCGCCGCAGGACTTCATCAACACCGCCTACTTCGCCCTGATCCGCAACTTCAAGCGCTACGGCTGGATGGTGCCGCTCCTGTTCGGCAACTCCCCGGCGGTGTGCAAGTCGTTTCTCGCCGGACGCACCACGCGCTTTCACCAGCTGCAGCGCGGCACCTTCTACCTGCCCTACGCCACGTCGCTGCGCATGAGCGATATCGGCTACAAGAACAAGAACCAGTCGGCGCTGCTGGTCTCGCACGACGATCTCGCGAGCTACATCCGCGACCTGCGCCGCGCGCTCAAGCTGCCCTACCCCGAATACGAGGCCATCGGCACGCGCGACGGCGACAAGATCATCCAGCTCTCGACTACCGTGCTGCAGATCGAGAACGAGTACTACAGCTACATTCGACCCAAGCGCACCACCCTGCCCGGTGAGCGGCCGAGCACCGCGCTCGAGCAGCGCGGCGTGGAGTACGTCGAAGTGCGGGCGCTGGACGTGAACTGCCTGGCGCCGACCGGCGTGGCGGTCGAACAGCTGTATTTCATCGAGGCCTTCCTGCTGTTCTGCCTGCTGGAGACGAGTCCAGGCCTCACCGCCGACGAGCTGCACGAGATCGAGTACAACGAACTGACCGTGGCGCTGCGCGGGCGCACGCCCGGCCTCGAGCTCGCACGCGCCGGCGGCCGCGTCGGCCTCACCGAGTGGAGCCTCGAGATCTGCGCGCGCATGCAGCCGCTTGCCGAGCTGCTCGACGCGCGCGAGGACACCACGGTGTATCGCGACGCGCTGGCCCGCCAGGTGGCGGCGCTGAACGCCCCGGAACTGCTGCCCTCGGCCCAGGTGCTCGCGGCCATCAAGGCCGCGCAGGTGGAGTTCCATACCTATACCCGCGAGTTGTCGCTGGCGCATCGCCAGTACTTCCTCGAGCGC
>JBFWYG010000040.1:0-11614 GCA_050186725.1 Gammaproteobacteria bacterium
CTGTAGGGCCGATTTCAATCGGCCATGCACGGCGACCATCGAAGCGCCATGCATGGCGGGTTGAAATCCGCCCTACAGTCGGCGCGCGAGGCGATGCGGAAATTTCAATCCCTGTAGGGCCGATTTCAATCGGCCATGCACGGCGACCATCGAAGCGCCATGCATGGCGGGTTGAAACCCGCCCTACAGTCGGCGCGCGAGGCGATGCGGAAATTTCGATCCCTGTAGGGCCGATTTCAATCGGCCATGCACGGCGACCATCGAAGCGCCATGCATGGCGGGTTGAAACCCGCCCTACAGTGGCACGCAAAGCGATGCAGAAATTTCAATCCCTGTAGGGCCGATTTCAATCGGCCATGCACGGCGACGATCGAAGCGCCATGCATGGCGGGTTGAAATCCGCCCTACAGTCGGCGCCTGCAATCGGGGACAGACCACGGTTTCCGCTCCGCGGAAACCGTGGTCTGTCCCCGATTGCATCACAGGGTCTGCAGGAACCCCTCGATCGCGTCCAGCACCCGTCCTTCCTGCTCGAGATGCGGCGCATGGCCGCAGGCGTCGAGGTCGACACGCGTGACCGGCCCGCTGACGCGAGCGTTGATGCTGTCGACGTGCACCGGCGTGTTGTAGGGGTCGTCCTTGCCGCGCACGATCAGCACCGGCACGCGGATGCCGGGCAGCCACTGCTCGATGTTCCATTCGCGAAAGCCCTCGGCCAGCCAGGTATCGCACCAGCCGCGGAACGCGCAGTCGACATTCTCACCGTGATAGCGCGCGAGCTTCGCGCGCAGGTCGGTATCGGCGTAGGCCTCCCGCGCGCGCTCGATGTTGGCAACCGTCTTGGCCTCGGTCAGCACGTGCGGCGCCATCACCACCAGGCCACGCACGCGCGGATCGCGGGTCGCGCCTGCGTAGATCAGCGCGATGGAGGCGCCGTCGCTGTGCCCGACCAGCACGCAGTCCTCGATGCCGGCCGCGTCCAGCAGGCGCGGCAGGACCTCCAGCGCGTCGCGGGTGTGAAAGTCGAGAGGACGGGGCAGCGGCACGGACGATGAGCGTCCGTAGCCCGGCCGCGAATAGGCCAGCACCGGCAGGCCGCTGCGCGCGGCGAGCGCCGCGGGAAAGCCGCGCCACTGCGCGACCGAGCCCAGTCCCTCGTGCAGCAGCACGAGCGTGGGCCCGGAACGGGTGCCGGGCACGCGCGCGACCTCGAGCGCGTACCCGGCCGCGGCGAGCGTCGTCGCCGTAGCCTGCGTCATGCCCTGCGACTCAGGCGGCGAGCAGACCCTGACCGTTGGCCCAGTCGAGGGTCTTGGCCATCGCGCGCTCGAACTTGTCGAACAGCTCGTCAATCTGCGCCGGGGTGATGATCAGTGGCGGGCAGAAGCCCATCACGTCGCCGATGGCGCGACAGATGAGACCTTCGTCGTGACAGTGCTTGAGACACTCCGCACCGACCTTGCCGGCCGGTTCGAACGGCGCCTTGGTGGTCTTGCTCGCCACCAGTTCCACCGCGCCGATGAGACCCACGCCGCGCACCTCGCCGACGAGCGGGTGATTGGTGAAGCGCGCGAGCCGCGCCTGGAACTGCGGGCTCAGGCTCGCCGCGCGCGCGAAGATGCCGTCGCGCTCGTAGATCTCGAGGGTCTTCAGCCCGACCGCGCAGGCGACCGGGTGACCGCTGTAGGTGTAGCCGTGGCCGAAGGGCCCCATGTCATCGGCCGCGTTCAGCAGTGCCTGGTAGATCTCGCCCTTCACCACCACCGCCGACAGCGGCTGGTAGGCGGAGGTCAGCGCCTTGGCCAGCGACATGGTGTCGGCCTCGATGCCGTAGGTATCGGCGCCGAAGGGCTTGCCGGTGCGACCGAAACCGCAGATCACTTCGTCGTCGATGAACAGCACGTCGTACTTCTTCAGCACCGCCTGCACCTTCTCGAAGTAGGTGCGCGGCGGGGTGACCACGCCGCCCGCGCCCATCACCGGCTCGGCGATGAAGGCCGCGACGGTGTCCGGCCCTTCCTTCAGGATCAGCTGCTCGAGGTTGTTCGCGAGCCGCGTCGCGAACTCTTCTTCGCTCTCGCCAGGCAGGGCGTTGCGCCAGTAGTGCGGCAAATCGGTGTGCAGGAAGCGTCCGCCCGGCAGCGGCAGGTCGAAGCCCTTGTGCGACATCGCGAGCCCGGTGAGGCTGCCGGACGCGAGCGTGATGCCGTGGTAGCCCTTCACGCGGCCGATGATCTTCTTCTTCTGCGGCCGGCCCATGACGTTGTTGTAGTACCAGATGAGCTTGATCTGGGAATCGTTGGCGTCGGACCCCGAATTGCCGAAGAACACCCGCGCGTCCGCGATCGGCACCATGGCCTTCAGCTTCTCGGCCAGCAGCACGCCGACCTCGTGGCTCTTGCTCGCGAACAGCTGCGCGTAGGACAGCTGCTTGATCTGATCGTAGGCCGCGCGCGCCAGCTCTTCGTTGCCGTAGCCGAGCGCGGTGCACCACAGGCCGGCGAGACCTTCGAGGTACTGCTTGCCCTGGTCGTCATACATGTACACGCCTTCGGCGCGCTGGAGCATCATCGGGCCGGTGCGGTGATGCTGACCGAGGTGGGTCTGGGGATGCAGCAGGGCGTCGAGGTCCCGTGCCGCCATGCTGCCTGGTTGAATGCTCATGACCTCTCTCCTTCGCGCGATGGTGTCCGGAGCCCCATTCTAGGAGGGCAGCTCCACCGCAGGGAAGCGCGTCACGGCGCGGCCGCGGGCGCGCGGCGTGGCTCCACAGTGACGAAGATGTCGTTCGGCGTCGGGTCGACCAGCACCACCAGCGGCTGATGTTCGAGATGGGCCAGATCGCTGCCGGTCACCTTGACCCACAGGCCGTGCAGGCTCTGCACGACCGTGATCTCGGACTTGCCGGCGACGAGGCCACGGATCAGAAAGGGCCGCATCTCGGCCGGCACCTGCACCTGGCTGCCGGTGAAGTGCGAGGCCATGCCGGGGCTGATCTGCACGTAGGGTTCCTGGGCGAGTTCCTGCACGGCCTCGGCGCGACGCTCGGCGTTCACGCGGTAGACCAGGAAGGGCGGCAGCACGACCGCGCCTTGGTCCTCCGCCGTGGGGGCATGGATCCAGGGATGGCTCACGGTGACCTCGGCCGGCCCCGCATCGCCGCCGCAGGCGGTGAGCAGGCCGGTCAGGACGATCGCGAGCAGGAACTGCATGACGCACGGCCGCGTCGCGGTATGCCGGGGACTCTTCATGGATCGTGAGTGCGGGCGCGCGCCGTCACGGTTCAGATCCTGCTCCGGACGGGTACACTGCCCCACTACTCGTAGCCAGGACCGTACAAGGGGGACGCTTTGTTCCAACTCGACCAGCTCCGTGGGCTCGCGGACGTGCCGCGCCTGCAGGCGCGCGAGCGAGGTGACACCCGCGCGCAGATTTTCGAAGACCGCGTGACCAGCTTCGCCGAGTTTGACCAGCGCAGCAACCGCGTGGCCCAGGCGCTGCTCGCCGCCGACGTCACGCCGCAGGCGCGCATCGGCTTTCTCGGCAAGAACTCCGATCGCTATTTCGAGCTGCTGTTCGGCGTGGCCAAGGTCAACGCCGTGCTGGTCGGGGTGAACTGGCGGCTCGCGGTGCCGGAGATCGAATACATCCTGAAGGATGCCGGCGCGACCGTGGTGTTCGTCGGCGCCGAGTACTACGAGGTGATGGCCGAGGTCGCGGCGCGTTGCCCATCCATCGCGCGCATCATCGCCCTGGATGGCGAACACGCGCAGTGGCCGGCGTTCGACACCTGGCGGGACGCGCATTCCGCCAGCGATCCCGACCTGCCCTGCCGCGCCGACGACGACGTGATGCAGCTCTACACCAGCGGCACCACCGGTCACCCCAAGGGCGTGCAGATCACCAACGGCAACTACCGCGCGCTGTGGCGCAGCTCCGAGGACGCGCGCTGGGGCCTGTTCGACGCCGGCAAGGTGACGCTCACCTGCATGCCGGTGTTCCACGTCGCGGGTTGCAACATGGGGGTGTTCGCCCTCGCCCAGGGCAGCACCAATCTGATCCTGAAGGACGTGGACCCGGTCCGCATCCTGGACTTCGTTCCGCGTTACGGCGTGTCCTACGCGCTGTTCGTGCCGGCGCTGATCCTGATGCTGACCCAGCTGCCGCAGGCCGCCAGCACCGATTTCTCCACGCTGGAGAAACTCTTCTACGGCGCCTCGCCGATCAACGAAGCGCTGCTGGCGAACGCGCAGCGGCTGTTCGGCTGCCAGTTCTTCGGCCTCTACGGCCTGACCGAGACCACCGGCGGCGGCACCTGCCTGATGCCGGAGGATCACGCCGCCGGCCTGCTGCGCTCCTGCGGCCGCCCCTACCCCGGCGTCGAACTGCGCGTGGTCGACGGCAACGGCGCGCCCGTGCCGACCGGCGAGGTCGGCGAAGTGGTGATTCGCCATGCCATCGTCATGAAGGGCTACTGGAACCGTCCGGATGCGACCCGCGAGGCGATCCGTGACGGCTGGTTCCACACCGGCGACGCCGGCTACCTGGACGCCGAAGGCTATCTGTACATCCACGACCGCGTGAAGGACATGGTGGTGTCGGGCGGCGAGAACGTCTACCCGGCGGAGGTGGAGAACGCGCTGTTCGGCCACGAGGCGATCGCCGACGTCGCCGTGATCGGCGTGCCAGACGAGCGCTGGGGCGAGGCGGTCAAGGCGGTGGTGGTGCTGAAGCCGGGCGCGAGCGCCACGTCCGACGAGCTCATCGCGTTCGCCCGCGAGCGCATCGCCGGCTTCAAGGTACCGAAGAGCGTGGACTTCGTCGCCGCGCTGCCGCGCAATCCGTCCGGCAAGATCCTGCGACGCGAATTGCGCGAACCGTTCTGGCGCGGTCGGTCGCGGAATGTGAATTGAGGCCGTGCCTGGCGGGTTGAAACCCGCCCTACAGGGCGACTCCGAATGACATGGCCGAATCCAACAGGCCTTTCATGGCGGGTTGAAACCCGCCCTACAGGGAGACTCCGGGAACCAGGCTTGTAGGGCCGATTTCAATCGGCCATGCACGGCGCGACCGACGCGGGCCGTCAGTGCCCACGCCTTTCCTTCAGCGCATAAAAACCATTACGCAGCTCACCGAAATACTGCGGCACGTCGGGATGCGCGACCGGCTTGCCGGTCTCGTCGACCAAGAGGTTCTGTTCCGAGACGTAGGCGATGTAGCTGGTCTCGGCGTTTTCGGCGAGCAGGTGGTAATAGGGCTGTTCCTTCGAGGGCCGAATCTCCTCGGGGATGGACAGCCACCATTCCTCGGTGTTGTTGAAGCTCGGATCGACGTCGAAGATCACGCCGCGAAACGGGAACAGGCGATGGCGCACGACCTGGCCTAAGCGGAACTTGGCGGAGCGCTGGATGGCGGACATGGGGGGTGAACTTTCGATGCATGGGGCCGGAACGGCTGACAGGTTACCATGGGGCCGCGCCACCGCGGTGCGCCCCGAATCGATGATGATCCCGCATTCATGAACCGAGCCTCCGTCCTGCCGCGCCTCGCCCGCGGTCTCGAGTATGCAGTGCTGATCCTGGCCGCGCTCGGCCTCGCCTTTCACCTGCTGGGCCACGGCCTGTTCCCGAGGCCGGCGAGCGCCGAGTGGGGCACCGCGGACCTGATCGACTTCGGCCTGCTGCTGCTCTTGTTCCTGGTCTCGACCGCCTGCGCGGCCTGCGGCGTGGCCATCAGCCTGGCGAACGCGCGCGGCAACGGCGGCGGGCCGCCGTCGGCCGCCTTCCGGCCGCTGCTGGTAGGCATCACTACCTTCGTAATCTACTACTTCGTGGTCCCGCGCCTGCCCGGCGCGCTGTGAGCCGCGGCCATTCACCCGACCGGAGACTCCCATGCAGGAACCCGATTACCAGTACCTGGACAGCAACGGCATCACGCTTCGCACCGTGGTCGCGGGTGATGGCCCACTGGTCATCCTGCTGCACGGCTGGCCGCAGTGCTGGTACCTGTGGCGTCACCAGATTGCGCCGCTCGCCGCCGCCGGCTATCGCGTCGCGGTGCCGGACCAGCGCGGTTACGGCGGCAGCAGCAAGCCGCTCGCGGTGCGTGACTACAACATCCGTGAGCTGGCGGCCGACGTGGTCGGCGTGGCGCGCGCGCTGGGCTACGACCAGTTCAATCTCATCGGTCACGACTGGGGCTGCCTGGTGGCGTGGAACACGGCACTGCTGCACCCCGATACCTGCCGCGCGGTGATGGGCCTGTCGGTGCCCTTCTGGCGCGCCAACGAGGCGACTGTCGCGCCGCCCGGCTACGACGACCGGTTCTGGTACATCCGCTACTTCCAGGAGGCCGGCCCCGCCGAGGAAGAACTCGAGCGCGACCTGCAGGCCAGCCTGCTCAAGCTGTACTACGGGCTGTCGGCGGATTCGCCCTATGGCGCGTGGATGAAGCAGCTCGAATTCCCGGCCGGCGTGGGACTGCTGGAGGCGCTGCCCGCCACCGACCGGTTGCCCGCCTGGCTGACACCCGAGGACTTCGCCTACTACGTCCAGCAGTATCGCCAGAGCGGCTTTCGCGGACCGAACAACTGGTATCGCAACCTGCTCTACAACAACGCCATCACGCCGGAACTCGAGCACGCGCGCTTCACCCAGCCGGCGGCCTTCGCCGCCGGCTCCGAGGACGACGTGCTGCTCTACGATCCGAACTGGCGGGAGGCCTTTCCCAAGGCCTTCGACGACCTGCGCTTCATCGACATCGTGCAGGGCGCCGGCCACTGGCTGCAGGTCGAGAAGCCGGCCGAGACCACCGCGCAGATGCTGCGCTTCCTGGCCGAGGTCGAGCCGCGCTGAGCGCGGCTCAGGCCTCCCACCAGAGCGCCGCGCCGGCGGTCGCCTCGAGCACGGCGAAACACCACGGCCAGGCGCCGGCACGCTCCGCCACGAAGCCCACCAGGCGCCCGGCGGCCATGCCGAGCAGCGCCACGGCGAGCGCGAGGCCCACCGCGTAGTGCGCCGCTACGTTCACGCGCGCGCCACCAGCGGGCCGACGGCGGCACGCCGCGCGCGCGCCAGCAGGTAGCACAGCGGTCCGAAAGACCCCGCCACCAGGGTCATCAGCATGAACGGCCAGGGGTTGAGGCCGCGGCGGCGCGCGTCGTCGTGGATCCAGAGCGCCGCCAGGCTGCAGGCAATGACGAGATCGGCGAGCAGCTGCATGCCGCCCCAGCTGGCGAAGCCCGCGCGCCAGATGCCGAGATAGCCGACCTCCAGCATAGCGTGGGCGCTCAGCACGCTGAACGCGGCCAGCACGACAAGGAGAGCGAGAGTGCGAAGGTTCATGGTGAGGGTCTCCTCGAGTTTGAAGCCCGCGGCCCTGTGCCGTGAGCGGTACGAGCTTCGTGGGTGCGCTCGGGGCCGGCAACTACGCCACGGGTAAATTACGCGCCGAGTAATTGAGCGGCCCCCTCCAGCGTCTATGCTGCGCACACTGTCCTGGAGTCGCGTCCATGAACCAGCTCACGCTGACCCTGCCCGAACTGTCCTTCGGCGCCCTGCTCCGCCAATGGCGCATGGCGCGCAAGCTGAGCCAGCTCGAGCTGTCGCTGGAGAGCGCGGTCTCGCAGCGCCATCTGAGCTTTCTCGAATCGGGTCGCGCGCGGCCCAGTCAACAGATGGTGATGCAGCTCGCCGAAGTGCTGGAGGTACCCTTGCGCGAACGCAATACCCTGCTGACCGCGGCCGGCTTCGCGCCCTTCTACCGCCAGCGCGGCCTGGCCGATGCCGACATGGCGCCCGTGCAGGGCGCGCTCGCGCGCATGCTCGCGCATCACGAGCCCTATCCCGCGGTCGTGGTGGACCGCGAGTACGAGGTGCTGCTGGAGAACCGCGCGTTCAACCGCATGGTCGGGCTGTTCGGTGAGCCGGGCGCGGTGTGGGCGGCCTGCTGCCCGCGCGGCGGACGCAACCTGCTGCGCCTCACCTTCAGCGCCGACGGCGCGCGGCCCTACATCCTCAATTTCGACGAGGTGGGTCCGACCATGATCCAGCGCGTGTTCCGTGAACTGGCCGAGACACGCACCAACACCGGTCTCGCGTTCCTCGAGGAACTGCGCCGCGACCCCGCGATCCCCGCTCACTGGGTGCAGCCGACCGCGACCAACGTCGCGCCCCCGGTGCTGCCGCTGGTGCTCGGACGCGACGGCGTGGAGTTGCGCCTGTTCAGCATGATCTCGACCTTCGGCACACCCTACGACATCACCACCGACGAGATTCGCGTGGAGACCTTCTATCCCGAGGACGCGGCGACGGAGACGCTCTTGCAGGCGCTCGCGCAACAGGGGTGAGCGTGTGTGATGGCCGATTGAAATCGGCCGGGCAAGGGCGCCTGTAGGGCGGGTTTCAACCCGCCATGCACGGCTTCCCCACGCGCCACACATGGCCGATTGAAATCGGCCCTACAAGACGGGTTTCAATCCGCCATGCGTGGCTTTCGCAGAACTTCAATCAGGCTCGAGGTGTCGGCCCGGTTGCGGCCCTGGCGCTGCAGTTCGGCGTAGTAGCCGTCGATCAGCGTAGTGATGGGCAGCGGCGCGCCGTTGCGGCGCGCCTCGTCCAGCACGATGCCTAGATCCTTGCGCATCCAGTCGACCGCGAAGCCGAAGTCGTACTCGCCGCGGCACATGGTCGCGGCGCGGTTGTCCATCTGCCAGGACTGCGCCGCGCCCTTGCTGATCACCGCGATGACCTTCTCCATGTCGAGGCCGGCGCGCTGACCGAACACCAGGCCTTCGGCCAGGCCCTGCAGCACGCCCGCGATGCACACCTGGTTGACCATCTTGGTGAGCTGGCCCGCGCCGCTCGGCCCGATCAGCACGATGGACCGCGCGAACGCCGCGATCACGGGCTCGGCGCGCGAGAAGTGCTCCGATTCGCCGCCGCACATCACGGTCAGCACGCCGTTCTGCGCGCCGGCCTGGCCGCCGGACACCGGCGCGTCGACGAAGCCCGCACCGCGCGCCGCGCAGAGCGGCGCGAGTTCGCGCGCGACGGCCGCCGAGGTCGTGGTGTGATCGACCACCACGCCGCCGGCGGCGAGCGTGGTCAGCACGCCGCGCGGTCCGCTCACCACCTGGCGCAGATCGTCGTCATTGCCGACGCAGGTGAAGACGAACTCGGCGCCGTTCGCGGCGGCGGCCGGCGACTCCGCGCACGCGCCGTCGTGCTCACTGGCCCAGCGCTCGGCCGTGGCCGCCGTGCGGTTGTAGACCGTCACCGCGTGACCGGCGCGTACGAGATGGCCCGCCATGGGATAGCCCATGTTGCCGAGACCGATGAAGGCGACGTTTGCCATGGGCGCACTCCGGTTGCGGTTCAGGCGACGAGTTCTGCATCCAGGTCGTAGTCGTCGGCGTCGACGATACGCACCTCGACCAGGCTGCCGGGCGCGAGCTGCGCGCCGTCGGCAATGCGCACCACGCCGTCGATCTCCGGTGCGTCGGCGTGGCTGCGGGCGATGGCGATGTCCTCGACCACTTCGTCGACCAGCACCTGCATGCGCCGGCCAATCTTGGCCTCGAGCCGCGCGGCGCTGATCGCCGCCTGGGTCTGCATGAAGCGCTCCCAACGTTCGGCCTTCACTTCCTCCGGCACGGCGCCCGGCAGCGCGTTGGCCGCCGCGCCGTCCACCGCCGAGTACTGGAAGCAGCCCACGCGATCGAGCTGCGCCTCGCCGAGGAACGCGAGCAGTTCCTCGAACTCGGCGTCGGTCTCGCCGGGAAAGCCGACGATGAAGGTGCTGCGGATGGTCAGATCGGGCCGCGCGGCGCGCCACGCGTGGATGCGCTCCAGGGTCTTCTCCGCCGCGGCCGGTCGGCGCATCGCCTTCAGCACGCGCGGGTTGGCGTGCTGAAAGGGAATGTCGAGATAGGGCAGCAGGCGTTCGTCCCCCATCATCGGGATGACGTCGTCGACGTGCGGATAGGGATAGACGTAATGCAACCGCACCCACACGCCGAGCGAGGCCAGCGCTTCACACAGACCCTGAAAGCTGGTCTTTACCGGCCGCCCCTGCCAGAAGCCGGTGCGTCGACGGAGATCCACACCGTAGGCGCTGGTGTCCTGCGAAATGACCAGCAGCTCGCGCACGCCGGCAGCGACCAGGCGCTGTGCTTCGTCCATCACCTCGCCGATGGGCCGACTGACCAGCGGACCGCGCATGCTCGGGATGATGCAGAAGCTGCAGCGGTGATTGCAGCCCTCGGAAATCTTGAGGTACGCGTAGTGCCGCGGGGTGAGCTTGATACCCTGCGGCGGCACGAGGTCGACGCGCGGATCGTGGCTGCGCGGCAGCGGCGCGTGCAGGTGCACGGCGGACAAGACCGCCTCGTACTGCTGCGGACCGGTGACGCTCAGCACCGCGGGATGAACGGCGCGGATGTTGTCGGCGTCGACGCCCAGACAGCCGGTGACGATGACCTTGCCGTTCTCGGCCAGCGCCTCGCCGATGGCTTCCAGCGACTCGGCCTTGGCGCTGTCGATGAAGCCGCAGGTGTTGACCACCACCAGCGCCGCGTCCTCGTAGCTCGGCGAGATCGCGTAGCCCTCGGTGCGCAGCTGGGTCAGGATGCGTTCGGAATCGACCAGGGCCTTGGGGCAGCCGAGACTGACGAAACCGATCTTGGGCGGTGCGGACATGGGCGGGTGAGCGCTGCGCGAATGGGCAGCGCGCATTCTACGGGCCGCGCGCGGGCTTCGCCTACACGCGACGTTCAGAAGCCGACGGCGGCGCCGTCGAAACGCGTCTCGCTGGCCGCTTCCCAGCCGTCGGCGACGCGCCGCAGGCACTGGTAACCGCCCATGAAATGCAGCACCGGGTGACTGGCCGGCTCGAGCCGGTGACCGCGCGCGCCGAGCGCGGCGAGCAGCGCGGGCTCGAAGCCCGGCTCGTGCAGCAGCACGCCGCCGTCCGAGTCGCGCGCCAGGTTGGGCGCATTCAGGCTGTCGTGACGCATGCGCGGCGCGGCGCCGGCGGCAGCGATGTCGAGCCCGAAGTCGAGGTGATTCACCAGCACCTGCACCTGGCCCTGCGGCTGCACGTCGCCGCCCATCACCCCGAAGGCCATGTGCGGCGCGCCGTCGCGCGTGACGAAGGCAGGAATGATGGTGTGGAAGGGCCGCTTGCCGGGCGCATAGGCATTGGGATGGGCGGCGTCCAGGCTGAAGCCCGCGCCACGACACTGCAGCGCGAAGCCGAGATCCGCCGGCGCGAGCCCGGCGCCGAAGCCCTGGAAGATGCTTTGGATGAGCGACACCATCATGCCGTCGCGATCGGCCACGCAGAGATAGGTGGTGTCGCCGCCCAAGGCCACGCCGGGGCGTGGCGCGTCGTCGGCGCGCGCACCGATGAGCGCGGCCCGTGCGCGCGCATAGGCCTTGTCCGCCAGCGCCGCCACCGGCACCGCGGCCATCGCGGGATCGGCGTAGTAGCGGGCCCGGTCCTCGAAGGCGAGCTTCTTCACCTCGGTGAAGGCGTGCCACCAGTCGGGCGACTGCGGGTCGTGGTTCGCGAGCGGCAGGGTCTCCAGCATGTTCAGCATCTGCAGCACCGCGAG
>JBFWYG010000040.1:11714-22222 GCA_050186725.1 Gammaproteobacteria bacterium
CCCTCGCCCAGAATGTCGCGCGCGACTTCGCTGGCCAGGCGCTGGCTGGTGGCGGCGATACCGTGACGTGCGCTTACCGGTGGCATGGCTTCAACTCGGCTTCCAGTCGAGGCCGATGGAACGGCCGACAAAGGGTGGGCGCGGCGCGCGCGCATGGGCGGCGTGGATCTCGGCGAGGCGCAGCAAGGAGGCCTCGGGCATCACCGCCGCGCGGCGCGTGGCGAAGGAGATGTGCATGAACACGAATTCCGCCTGCGCCGACAGGTAGCGCTGCTCGCGATGGTAGAGCTCCTGGTAGATGTGGATGCGCCGCCGATCGAAGCCGAGCAGCAGCGTGGTCATCTCCAGCGGATCGCCCGCCAGCACTTCGCGCCGGAAGTCGATGCTGGAGCTCACCATGAACACCGAGCCCTCGCCGCGGTGGGTATAGTCCCAGCCGAGCCCGAAGTCGTCGAACATCGGGCAGCTGCCGTCGTCGTAGGCCGACACGTAGTGCGCGACGTTCATGTGCCCGTTGGCATCCAGCCACTCGGGCTTGACCACGGAGTAGCCGACGTAGGGGGTGGGGATGGTGGCGGTGTCGGGCATACAGTTTCGCATCACGCGCGAATCGAAGGCTTCATTGTAGGGCCGGTTTCAACCGGCCATTCGTCGCAAGTCCGCGATGCCTTGCATGGCCGGTTGAAACCGGCCCTACAGTCCAGGCACCTGCCCGCCCTCGTAGCCGAAGATCTTCCCGCGATTGAGAATGCCCTTCGGATCGAGCGCGTGCTTCAGGCGTCGCATCAGCGCGATCTCGGTCTCGCTGCGGCACACGTTCAGCCACGGCTGCTTCTCGAGGCCGATGCCGTGTTCGGCCGACACCGAGCCGGCGAGCTTGGCGAGCGGTTCGTAGATCACGCGCTCGATGGTTTCGCGGTGCTGCTCGGTCTCCATGCCCTTGCACACGGTGAAGTGCAGGTTGCCGTCGCCCAAGTGCCCGTAGGAGAAGAACGACACCGGCGCGAGCGCGGTCTCGAGGTTCCTGCGCACCTCGGCGACGTAGTCTTCCATCGCCGGCTGGGCGAGACTCACGTCGAAGAAGATCGACTGGCCGAGACTCAGCAGGTGCTCCACCTCGTCGCGGATGCGCCAGATGGAGGCGCGCTCGCTGTCCGACTTCGCCACCAGCGCGTCGCTGATCAGGCCGGCTTCGTGGGCCTCCGCCAGCGCGCCGGCGAAGGCCTCGGCCTCACGTTCCTGGTCGGCCCCGAGACTCTCCACCAGGCCATAGAACGGCTGATCGCCAGCGATCTGGTTGGCCGCGCCGCCGACCTTGCCGCGCTGAAAGAGGAAGAAGTCCGGCCACATGACCTCGTAGGCCGAGAGGTTGCCGGACAGCGCGCCGTCTAGGAAGGACAGCACCTTCAACACCGACTCGAAGTTCGGGAACGCGACCAGCGCGGTGTGGCGCGCGGGCAGCGCCGTGCGCAAGCGCAGCACCAGGCGTGTGACGATGCCGAGCGTGCCCTCGGCGCCGATGAAGAGTTGCTTCAAGTCGTAGCCGGAGTTGTTCTTCAGCATGCGGTTCATGGAGGACACGATGGTGCCGTCGGACAGCACCGCCTCCAGCCCCAGAACGTTGTCGCGCGTCATGCCGTAGCGGATGACCCGCAGACCACCGGCGTTGGTCGAGACGTTGCCGCCGATCTGGCAGGAGCCGCGCGCGCCGAGGTCCACCGGGAACATGAGCCCGGCCGCCGCTGCCGCGTCGTGGATGGACTGCAGCGGCACGCCGGCCTGCACGGTCAGCGTGCGGCCGAGCGTGTCGAGTTCCTCGATGCGGTTCAGCCGCTCGGTGGAAATCACCACGTCATCGGGATCGGTGTCCGCCGCGTGCACCAGGCCGGTCAGGCCGCCGTGCACCACCACGTGCTGACCGCGGTCGTGGCAGAGCTTCATCACGGCGGCGACTTCCTCGGTGGAGGTCGGCCGCACGATGATGCGCGCGCGAATGTTGTCGCTGCGCCAGATGCCGGCGAGACGCCCGGTGGCATCGCCGTCCAGCAGCAGATCGCCCTTGGTGAGCACGCCCTTCAGGGCGGTGACCAGATCGCTCATGTGCACTCTCCCCTACATGCCGAGGCGCGCCGGCTCAGGCCGCGCGACTCAGGGCCTGATCGATGTCCCACAGGATGTCGGACAAGGTCTCGATGCCGACCGACAGTCGAACCATGTCCGGCGTGACGCCGGCGCGCAGTTGCTGCTCCTCGCTCATCTGTCGATGGGTGGTGGACGCCGGGTGGATCACCAGCGTCTTCGCATCGCCGACATTGGCGAGATGGCTCAGGAACTGCACGCTCTCGATGAAACGCGCGCCGGCCTCGCGGCCGCCCTTGATGCCGAAGCTCAAGATGGCGCTCGCGCCGCGCGGCGTGTATTTCCGCGCGAGGTCGTGGTAGCGGTCGTTCTTCAGTCCCGGGTAACGCACCCAGGCGACGCGCGGGTGCTGCTCGAGATACTCGGCCACGGCGAGCGCGTTGTCGCAATGACGATCCATGCGCACCGGCAGGGTCTCGATGCCCTGCAGCAGCAGGAACGCCGCCATCGGGCTCAAGGACGGCCCGAGCACACGCAGCTGCTCCAAGCGCGCGCGCATGGTGTAGCCGAAGTCGCCGAAGGTCTCGTAGAAGCGCACGCCGTGATAGCCCTCGGAGGGCTCGGTCATGCCGGGGAACTTGCCGTTGTCCCAGGGGAACTTGCCGCTCTCGACGATCACGCCACCGATGGTGGTGCCGTGGCCGCCGAGGAACTTGGTCGCCGAGTGGATGACGATGTCCGCGCCCCACTTGAACGGTTGGCACAGGTAGGGCGTCGGAAAGGTGTTGTCGAGCATCAGCGGCAGGCCGGCGTCGTGCGCGACGGCCGCCACCGCCTCGATGTCCAGCACGTTGATCACCGGGTTGCCGATGGTCTCGGCGTACAGCACACGCGTGTTGGGCCGGATGGCCGCGGCGAAGGCCTGCGGGTCGTCGCTGTCGACCAGGGTCGCTTCGATGCCGAAACGCTTGAAGTTGAAGTCGAGCAGCGTGTGCGTGCCGCCGTACAAGGTGCGGGCGGCGACGATGTGATCGCCCGCCTGGCAGAGCGTGAGCAGCGCGATGGCCGAGGCCGCCATGCCCGAGCTGACCGCGAGGCCCGCGCGCCCGCCTTCGAGCGCCGCCATGCGCTCCTCGAACACCGCGGTCGTCGGGTTCGAGAGCCGCGTGTAGATGTTGCCGAAGGTCTGCAGGTTGAACAGGCTGGCGGCGTGATCGGTGTCGTCGAACACGTAGGACGTGGTCTGGTAGATCGGCACGGCGCGCGAGCCGGTGGCGGCGTCGGGGATCTGGCCCGCGTGCAGGCACAGGGTCTCGAAGCCGAATTCGTGGTCTGCCATGGCTTGCTCTTGTCGCTGCTCGGCGCGCTCGCGCGCTCAGTTGAATACGGTCTTGGGGCGCTTGGATGACACCACGCGGGTGTTCACGCCGACGAAGTTGAGCCCACCGCAGAGTCGTGCGTGCTCGATCTTCATGCAGCGGTCCATCACCACGTCGAGGCCCGCGGCGCGCGCGCGCGCCGCGGCTTCCAGGTTGATCACGCCGAGTTGCAGCCACAGCACCTTGGCACCGATGGCGATGGCCTGCTCGGCGAGCGGCGGGATGTCCTCCGCGCGGCGGAAGCAATCCACCACGTCGACCTTCTCCGGGATCTCGCCGAGGCTCGCGTAGCACTTCTCGCCCAGCACTTCATCGTAGGCGGGATTTACCGGGATGATGCGGTAGCCGTGGTGCTGCAGGTACTTGGCGGCGAAGTTGCTGGGTCGGTGCCAGTTCTGCGACAGACCGACGATGGCAATGGTGTGACTCTCGGCGAGGATGCGCCTCAAGGTGGGGATATCCGCTTCGAAATCAGCCGCGCTCGCCATCGTCGTTCACTCGCAGTTCGCCATGAAACACGCGCGCCCCGGTAGGCGGGGCGCGCGGGCGAACCATAGCAGATGAACGCCGGGCCGGGGTACCGGCCCGCCCGGCTCAGAGCAGCGCGGTGTCCAGTTCCGCGACCAGCGCCGAGCCCTGGGTGATGATGCGCGCGAGCGCGGCGGTGCGCGGCAGGATCTGCGCGGCATAGAAGCCCGCCGAGGCGAGCTTGGCGCGATGGAAGTCGTCGCCCTCGCCCGCCGCCGCGGCGCGCGCCGCGGCCTGGGCCATCAGCCAGCCACCGCAGGTCAGCCCCGCGAGTTCGAGGTAGGACACCGCCGCCGCCGCCGGCAGGCGCGGGTCGGACGCCGCGCCGCAGATCCACGCCACGACCGTCTCCAGGTCGTCGACCGCCGCCGCCAGCGCGTCGCGCGTGAGCGCCACGGTGCCACCTTGCGCCTGCAGATCGGCGATGGTCGCGCGCATGTCGGCGATCAGTTCGCGCATGGCGTGACCGCCGTCGCGCAGTGTCTTGCGGCCCACGAGGTCGCCGGCCTGGATGCCGGTCGTGCCTTCGTAGATCGGCGCGATACGTGAGTCGCGCAGGTGCTGCGCGGCGCCGGTCTCTTCGACATAACCCATGCCGCCGTGCACCTGCACGCCGAGCGAGGCAATCTGCACGCCGGTCTCGGTGGACCAGGCCTTGACGATGGGCGTCAGCATATCGCCGCGACGCTCTGCGCGGGCCCGCACCTCGGCGTCGGGATGCAGCGCCGCGGTGTCGTATTCCACCGCGCACAGATAGGCCAGCGCGCGCATCGCCTCGATCTGGCACTTCATGCTCATCAGCATGCGCTTGACGTCGGGATGCTCGACGATGGTCGCGCGCGGCCCGGCGCCCGGCGCCTGGCCCTGCACCCGTTCGCGCGCGTGCTCGAGGGCCTTCTGGTAGGCGCGCTCGGCGATCGCCACGCCCTCGCGGCCGACCGCGTGGCGCGCCGCGTTCATCATGGTGAACATGTGCATGAGGCCGCGATTGAGTTCGCCGACCAGGTAGCCGACCGCGCCGCCGTTGTCGCCGTAGGACATCACCGCGGTCGGACTGCCGTGGATGCCGAGCTTGTGCTCGATGGACACGCAGCGCAGATCGTTGCGCCGGCCGAGCGAGCCGTCGGCGTTGACCAGGAACTTCGGCACCGCGAACAGCGAAATGCCGCGCGTGCCTTCCGGCGCGTCGGGCAGGCGCGCGAGCACCAGGTGGAGGATGTTGTCGGTGAGATCGTGCTCGCCGTAAGTGATGAAGATCTTCTGCCCGGTGATGAGGTAGTGGTCGCCATTGGGCACCGCGCGGGTGCGCACCGCGCTCAAGTCCGAGCCGGCCTGCGGCTCGGTCAGGTTCATGGTGCCGGTCCAGGTGCCACTGATCAGCTGGGCGAGAAAGGTCGCGCGCAGCGCATCGCTGCCGTGCTGCTCGATGGCCTCGATCGCGCCGCCGGTCAGCAGCGGGCACAGGCCGAAGGCCATGTTGGCGGCGTCCCACATCTCGCCGACCGCGGTGGCCAGCACCTTGGGCAGGCCCTGGCCGCCGAACTCGGGATTCATGGCGAGCCCGTTCCAGCCACCCTCGCAGAACGCGCGATAGGCTTCGCGCCAGCCGGGCGGCGTGGTGACCACGCCGTCCTCCCACCTGCAGCCCACCGTGTCGCCGACCCGGTTCAGCGGTGAGAGCACCTCGCTCGCGAGCTTGGCCGCCTCCTCCAGCACCGCGTCGCTGAGATCAGCGGTGATTTCGTCGAAGCCGGCCAGCGCCTGCAGGCGCTCGAGGCCGATGAGATCGTTGATGACGAACCGCATGTCGCGCAGCGGCGCGATGTACTCGGCCATTGAAGGTCTCCGGAATGTGGTCAGCGACCCGCCGGCGGCTGCGCCGGCGTCGATCGCGGCAAAGCCACTGGCTTCGCCCGCTTGGCTCGCGCGCCGGTGTCGGCGGCGAACGGTTCTCATGTAACACGAAACTCGGCGCCAGGCCGAGTTTCGCTTCTCTACATCGATGCTATGGCGTCATGCGAGGCGGGTCACTTGAACCTGCCCCGCCGACGCGGGTACGGACTCAGGCCATGGCCAGGACCGGTATCGGTCCGAGGTCGATGGGGCCTTCGGTCATGACCTCGGCCTGGCGCGTCGGGATGCCCTGACGAGCCCGCGCGTAGGTCGCCAGCGCCCACACCGGGAAGTAGCGGGCATAGCCGTGGTAACGCAGGTAGAACACCTTGGCGAAACCGGTGCCGGTGTATTCCTCTTCGTCCCACTCGCCCGCCGCGTTCTGGGTGCGGACCAGGTAGTCCACGCCCCTTTGTACGTGCGGCGTGCCCGCCGCGCCCACCGCCAGCAGGCCCAACAGCGCCCAGGCGGTCTGCGAGGCGGTGCTGATGCCGCGGCCGGTCAGGCCCGGATCGTCGTAGGTGTTGCAGGACTCGCCCCAGCCACCGTCCTCGTTCTGGTGATCCTGCAGCCACTGCACGGCCTTGCGCACGTAGGGCTTGGCGACGTCCTCGCCGATGGCGCCGAGCGCGGCCAGCACGCTCCAGGTGCCGTAGATGTAGTTCACGCCCCAACGCCCGTACCAGGAGCCGTCTTCCTCCTGGTCTTCGCGCAGGAATTCCAACGCGCGTTGCACCGGCGGGAAGCTCTGGTCGTAACCGAGCATGGCCAGCAGTTCGATGCAACGCGCGGTGAGATCGGCGGTGCCGGGGTCGACCAGCGCGCCGTGATCGGCGAACGGGATCTTGTTCAGGTACTCGCTGTTGTTGCCGATGTCGAAGGCGCCCCAGGAGCCGTCCGGGTTCTGCATGCCGAGCAGCCAGTTGACCGCCTGGTTGATGCGCTTGCGCTTGTGCTGCTTGTCATGGGCGCCAGCGCGCAGCAGCGCCATCAGCACCATGCCGGTGTCGTCCACGTCGGGGTACTTGTCGTTCTCGTACTGGAACGCCCAGCCGCCCGGCTCGAGACCCGGCGCCCGGTCGGTCCAGTCGCCGGTGACGAAGATCTGGTGGTCGAACAGCCACTCCACCGCCTGCTGCACCGCCGGATGATCGCTCTGCGCGCCGGCCTCGGTGAGCGCCGACAGCGACAGGCAGGTGTCCCAGATGGGCGACACGCAGGGCTGCACGTAGGTCTCGTCCTCGCCGTCCAGCACCAGGTCCTCGATGGCCTGCACGGTGCGGGTGAAGTCCGGGTCGTCCTCGGGCGCGCCGAGTTCGCGCAGCGCCATCGCGGCATTCGCCATCGCGGGGTAGATCGCGCCGATGCCGCCCTTGCCCTTGGTGTGATCGCGCATCCAGTTCTCGGCACGCTTGATGGCGCGGCCGCGAATGGCGTGCGGGATCAGAGGTTCGAGCACCTTCAGCAGGCGATCGAGCAGGATGAAGCAGCTCTTCAGCGGGCTCTTGATGCTGAAGGAATCGAGATTGCGCAGCTTCATCGGTTGGCAGTGGAACAGCTCGGCCACCCCGAGGTGCAGATCGACGTGCACCACCGGCCGCTTCGCGAACAGGATCAGCAGCGGCACGATCACGCAGCGCGACCAGTAGGACACGCGGCTCAGGTTGAAGAACCACCAGCGCGGCAGGAACATGATTTCCACCGGCATGGCCGGCACGGTGCGCCAGGGCAGCTGGCCGAAGATCGCGAGCGTGATGCGGGTGAAGACGTTGACCTTCTCCGCGCCGCCGTTGGCCAGCACCCAGTGCCGCGCGCGCACCATGAAGGGCGCGTCCGGCGACTGTCCCATGAGCTTCAGCGCGAAATAGGCCTTGACCGTGGCGCTGATGTCGCCCGGCCCGCCGTGGTACAGCGACCAGCTGCCATTGCGGTTCTGCATGCGCCGCAGGTAGCGGACGATCTTCTCCTCGCGCTCCTTGTTGGAGCGGCCGAGGTAATGCTGCAGCAGGATGTACTCGGAGGGGATGGTGGCGTCGGCCTCGAGATCGAATCGCCAGTGGCCGTCGAGCGCCTGGCGCTTGAGCAGGGCCTGCGCGGCGCGATTGAGGCAGGACTGCACGGCATCCGCCGCGCGGGCCAGCGGCTGCGCCGCGCGCTCTTCCCACCACGGGGTGCGGGCCTCGCTCTCCTGGGTGATGACTCGCGATTGTGCTTCTTGTCGTGCTTCGATCATTTTCCAACAAGTCCAGCCGGCGCGGTGGCGCCCACGTTTTGTTCAGCGACTGACAGCCCGGCGGCCTGGGTCTCGATCAGAAGCTGCCATGCCGCACTGCCATCCTTCGATGCTGTGCCGCAGCATTCGACCATGCCTGCGCCTGGAAGTCACGGAGCGGACCAGTGAGGAGCCTGGCCTCGCGGGCCCTCGCGGCACTCCACTGAGTCCGGGGCGACCCGAAAGTGCCGTGCCTGGCGATGTCGTACTCCGTGCCGCTGTGCAAAACGCGTGAGCGTCCGGGCCAGATCACCTGAAACGCGTTTTTCATGATGGCGTCCCCGCGACGGGATTCCGGCCACCGTTGTTTTATTAATACGCGAATGTTCCCCCATCCGGCGATGGGATGCAAGGTTTTGCGCGGAAAATCAGACAGATCGCGAGGGCCCTTGAGGCCTCTACGCAACACGACCCTCGCCTGGGGCCGTCAGCCCAGGGGGGCGTCTCCGCCCATGGCGACGAGCTGGCCGCCGGCGAATCCGCCCGGCAGCGCCGCGACGAAGTCATCGAACGGCAGCGCCTCGCTGAACAGGAAGCCCTGCACCGCGTCGCAACCTTCCCGCACCAGGAGGTCGAGCTGGTCGAGGTTCTCCACCCCTTCGGCGATGACGCCGAGGTGCAGCGCGCGCCCGAGCGCGATGATGGCGCGGGTGATGGCCTCTTCATCGGGATTGCCCGGCAGGTCGTCGACGAAGCTGCGGTCGATCTTCAGGCCGTCGATGCGGAAACGCTTGAGATAAGACAAGGACGAATAGCCGGTGCCGAAATCGTCCAGGAACACCGCCACGCCCATGCCCTTCAGGACATCGAGCTGCGCGCGGCTGTGGTGGTCGTCGTCCAGCAGCAGGCTCTCGGTGATCTCGAGCACCAGCTGGTTGGGATCGGCTCCGGTCTCCTCCAGCACCCGGGCCACCAGCGCGCCGACGTCGCTGCCGCGGAACTGGCAGGTGGAGAGATTGACCGCCACGCTCAAGTCCTCGTAGCCCAGCGCGCGCCAGCGCGCGAGGTCGGCGCAGGCACGCTTCAGCACCCACTCGCCGATGGGCACGATGAGCCCTGATTCCTCGGCCAGCGGCACGAAGCGATCGGGCATCAGCACGCCCAGGCGCGGATGGCGCCAGCGCAGCAGCGCCTCGGCGCCCAGCACGGCGCCGGTCTGCAGGCAGAGCTTGGGCTGGTAGCACAGGAACAGCGCCTCGTCGGCCAGCGCGCGACGCAGCGCGGCCTCCAGCTGCAGGTTATCCTCGGTGACCGCCTGCAGCGCCGGGGTGAAGACGCAAACCCGTCCGCGCCCCTCCTTCTTCGCCCGGTACATCGCGTGGTCGGCCTTGCGCAGCAGTTCGCCGACGTCGGCGAGTTCGCCGCGGCACAAGCTCACGCCGATGCTCGCGGACACCGAGATCTCCTCGCCGCGCACGAAGATCGGCTCCGACAGGCTGGCCAGGAGCTTGTGGCACAGCGGCTCGAGTTCGAACTCGTCCTGGACATCCTCCAGCAGGATGGCGAACTCGTCGCTGCCGACCCGCGCGATGGTGTCACCCGGGCGCACGCAGGCGCTCAGGCGATAGGCCACCGTCACCAGGAGTTCGTCGCCGGCGCCATGGCCGAAGGCCTCGTTGACGGCCTTGAAGCGATCGACGTCCAGCGAGATCACCGCCACGGTGCGCAGCGCCTGGGCGGCGCGGCGCACGGCCGTCTGCACGCAGTCGCGGAACTGGTCGCGGTTGGCGAGCCCGGTCAGCTTGTCGAACTGGGTGAGGAAGGCGAGGTGCCTGGAGGTGTGTCGGCGCTCGATGGCATAGCGCAGCGTGCGCAGGAGCAGCGCCGGTTCCTCGATGCCGCTCTCCAGGTAGTCGTCGGCACCGACGGCCAGGGCCTCGGCGATGCGCGGATCGTCCGGGCGCGCGCTCATCACCAGGATCGGTAGCCCGGGCTCGCGTGCGCGGAGCTCTGCCAGGGTAGCCAGTGGATCGGCGCTGTCGAGCGAGAGCAGCACCGCGTCGAAGGGCTGCGCCGCGAGCTGGTTGCGCGCGGACGCGGCCCGCGCCGTTGCTTGCAGGACGATGCTGGTGGGCGCACCCGTCTGGCGCGCGAGACGGCGGAGATGTCCGAGTACCCGCGTGTCCTGCTCGATGACGAGCACACGCAGTTCACCGACGCTACGCAGCTTGGGCAAGGGCCGACCACCCGAAGCCTTGGCGGCGGCGGCGAGTCGAGGCGGCGTGGCGGCGCGCGTCGACCGCGTCCCTCCCCCAGGGACGCCACTAATCTTTTTCATTTATTTTTAGGTAGTAACAAGGGTTACCTGTTAACCGTATCACAAATTCCGCTTAAAGCGCTATGCGAATTGACTTTTT
>JBFWYG010000040.1:22322-36998 GCA_050186725.1 Gammaproteobacteria bacterium
TTCAGCACCAGGCTGCCCTTCTCCATGACCAGGTTGCCGAGCATGGCCAGGTTGCCCTTGTGCCCCATCATCAGCAGCTCGCCCAAGCCACGCGGGTACAGTTCGCGCAGCAGCGCGGGGAGTTGACTGCGGTTTTCCATCCTTCCTCCGAGGCCGCCGGTCCGGCCTGAGCGTTCGATGTCGCGCGGCACCCTGGCGGCCCACGACGAGATGCATGCAAGTGTAGCGAGGGCGCGGGCCCGCGGTGACGTCGCCCGTCGCGATCTCATCCATTCCAATATCGTCCGCGGACCGCAACGCTGGAGCGCCGCCCCAGGCGCCCCTGGCCCGGCGGCGGGCCCAGCCTCTAGACTGGAGCGCGGCACGAGAGGGGGAGGACTCGCATGCAGGACATTCACGCCACGTCGGTCCGGCCCGACCACGTGCCGACCTCGCACGTGGTGGATCTCGACATCTACGCGCCGCACGCGCCCGGCGAGGACTACTTCGCCGCGTGGCTGCGCTGGCGCGACGCGACCCCGCATCCGCTGGCGTGGAGCGCGCGCCACGGCGGCCATTGGATTGCGCTGCGCGGCCCGGAAGTGCTGCGGGTGCTGTCGGACCATGAAGGCTTTTCGGTCGACGCCTTCGGCGTGCCGCGCGCGCCCACCGGCCAGCGACCGCTCGGCGCCCTGGTCAAGGACCCGCCGGCCCACGCGCCGTTCCGGCGCTTTCTCAACCTCGGCCTGTCACCGCGGGTGGTGAGCGGCAGCGAGGCGGCGATCCGCGCGCGGGCCGTGGCCCTCATCGATGGTCTCAAGCCACGCGGCGGCTGCGAGGTGGTGCGCGACTTCGCCGACGTGCTGCCCTTGAGCGTGTTCCTGGACCTCGTCGGCCTGCCGCTCGCGGACCGTGAGATGCTCGCCGACTGGACCGCCGAGACGGTGCGCGGCGCGAACGTCGCCGCACGCGAAGCCGCCTTTCAAGGGCTCGCCGACTACCTCGCACCGGTGCTCGCGCAGCGACGCGGGCAGGACGGTGGCGACATGCTGAGCGCCATCGCCAATCTCACCGTGGACGGCGCGCCCATCGCCGCCGACGAGGCCGTCGGCGCCGCCATCCATCTGTGCATGGCCGGGTTGGACACGGTCGCCTCACTGCTGGTGTTCGTACTGGCCTATCTGGCCGACCACCCCGACGAACGTCGGCGCCTGCGCGCCGACCGCGCGCGGCTGGCGGGCGCCGCGGCGGAATTCACCCGGCGCTACCCCATCGTCGTCATGAGCCGTCGCGTGCGGCGGGATCTCGAACTGGGCGGCGTGCACCTGCGCGAAGACGACATGGTCAGCGCGCCGACCATGCTCTACAACCTCGACCCGGACCTCTTCCCCGAGCCGCTGCGCTTCGACCCGACGCGCCGCGCGCCGCAGGTCGCGACCTTCGGCCACGGCATCCATCGTTGCCCGGGGGCGATTCTCGGGCGCGCCGAACTCCTGATAACCCTGGAGGAATGGCTCGCGCGCATTCCGGACTTCGAGATCGCCGCGCGTGACGAACTCGTCACCAACGGTGGCATCGTCGCCAGCATGCCGCGTCTCGAGTTGCGCTGGGCGGCGTGAGGCCGCGCTTCAGTCGAGACCGGCGAGGAAGTCCAGCAGCAGGCGATTGGTCTCCGCCGGACGCTCCTGCTGGATCCAGTGCCCGCACTTCGGCAGCACCGCCTCGCCGCGGTAGTCGGCGATGACCTCGTGCGCGCGGGCGCGCGACTCGGCGCCCCACCAGGTGGCGACGTCGAACTCCCCGCCGATGAAGAAGGCCGGCACCGCGAGCTTGCGATCGGTGAAGGGCGCCAGCACGCGCTGGTCGTCGGGCAGGTTGCGATAGAAGGACAAGGGCCCATGCAGGCCCGAGCGCTGGAAGGCGTCGACGTAGACCGCGAGATCCGTCGCACTCAGCCACGGCACGGGCCGCGCGGGCAGGAAGCGATCACGCATGCGCGTGCCGTGGGCGATGCACACCGCGCTCTGGCGGACCATGGTGATCGGATCGGCCAGGTCGAGCGCGAACCCCACGGAAGCCAGGCCCTCGCCCGACACGGAATACATGATGTCGCCGATCCAGCCGGCGAGGTCGGCTTCGATCTCGTCGATGATCGGCCCGAGTGTGCTCCAGTAGGTGTGGTAGAAGTCCTGGCCGGGGCCGGCCAGTTCACGCTGGTAGTCCTCCAGCGGCTGTTCGCCGAAGGGATTGCCGGGCACGCCGATCAGCCCCTGGCCGGCGAAGGGCACGCTCATGCCCACCACGCCGCGGAACACCTCGGGATGCATCCACGCCGCGCTCCAGGCGACCGGCGCACCCCAGTCGTGGCCCACCACCACCGCCTTGGACTCGTCGAGCGCGCGCACCACGCCGACCACGTCGTCCACCAGGCGATCGATGCGGTAGGCATCGGGTCGCCAGTACTTCGACGAACGCCCGTAGCCGCGCTGCTCGATCGCCACCGCGCGGTAGCCGGCGGCAGCGAGCGCGGGCAGCTGATGGCGCCAGGAATAGGCCAGCTCCGGAAAGCCGTGCACCAGCAGCACGAGCGGCCCCTGTCCTTCCTCGATGGCGTAGATGCGTGTGCCGTTGATGTCGAGCAGGTGTTCTTTGGCGGACATGGCAGGCTACTCCTGGCGTCGGCCGCGGCCGCGCGCGTGGTCCAATCGGGCGCGGCCCGCGGGCCGCGTGAGGCCCGCGAGTCTCGGTGATGGGCCCGGCGAGGTCAACGGCGCCCCGCGCCGCCGCGCGCGCACGCGCACTAGGCACCCGCCGCGGCTTCATGCACATTGACGACCCACGCCAGACACGACGCCGCCCCATGCTCGACCCCTACCGCGTGCTCGACCTCACCGACGACGGCGCGCAGTTGTGCGGGCAGATCCTCGGGTCGCTCGGCGCCGACGTGGTGCTGCTCGAACCGCCCGGCGGCTCGCGTAACCGCGCCCGTGGGCCTTTTGTCGACGACCTCGCGCATCCCGATCGCAGCCTGGTGTTCTGGTCCCTGAATCGCCACAAGCGCGCAGCGACGCTGGACCTTGCCACCGCCGCCGGCCGTGAGCGGCTGCGCGCGCTCGCCGCCCGGGCCGACGTGTTGCTCGAATCCTTCACACCCGGCTATCTCGCCGGCCTGGGTCTCGATCACGCAGCGTTGGCGCGCGTGAACCCGCGCCTGGTCAGCGTCTCGCTCACGCCCTACGGCAGTCACGGCCCCAAGGCCGCCTGGCCGGCCAGCGATCTCACCGCGCTGGCCGCGTCTGGCGTGCTGTACATCACCGGCGACGCGGATCGCGCGCCGGTTCGTCTGATGGTGCCGCAGGCCGGCCTGCACGGCGCCGCCGAGGGCGCGGCTGCGACGCTCATCGCGCTCGCGGCGCGGCGGCGGGACGGGCTCGGTCAGCACGTCGACGTCTCGGCGCAGACCGCGACCATGCTCGGCACCCAGTTCTTCGCGCTCAGCGACGCCTGGGGCACGCCGCAGGCCGAGCGCGTGGCGGGCGGCATGAAGGCCGGACCGGTGGTGCTCAAGTTCGTCAACCCCGCGCGCGATGGCCACGTCTCGGTGACGTTCTTCTTCGGCGAGTCCGGCGGCCCCTTCGCGCGCCGCCTGATGCACACGCTCCACGAGCGCGGCTACGTCGACCTGGCGACGCGCGACAAGGACTGGATCAACTACACGAGCCTGCTGCTGTCCGGCGCCGAGCCCGCCAGCGAACTGATGCGCTGCATCGACTGCATCGCCGCCTTCACCAGCGCGCACACCAAGGCCGAGCTGTTCGCGCTGGCGCGCGAGCGCGATCTGCTGATCGTGCCGGTGGCGACGGTCGCCGAGGTCGCGGCCTCCGAGCAGCTCGCCGCGCGCGACTACTGGGTGACCGTGGCGCATCCCGAGCTCGAGCGCGCGGTGCGCTACCCCGGCGCGTTCGCCAAGTTCTCGGCCACGCCGCTGCCCACCGGCCGGCGTCCGCCGCTGCAGGGCGAGCACGACGCCGAGATCTTCGGCGAGCTGCCCGTCGCGCCGCGCGACACCGCACCGCCGTCCGGACCGCGCGGCGTCCGTCGCGCGGCGCTGGCCGATCTCAAGGTGCTCGACCTGATGTGGGTGATCGCGGGGCCGGCGTCCACCCGCATGCTCGCCGACCATGGCGCGACTGTGGTGCACATCGAATCGTCCCGCGTGATCGACGCCGCGCGCACCGTGCAGCCGCTGTGGCAGAACCAGGCCGGGACCGAGCGCGCCGCGGCCTTCGCCAACGTCGGCGCCGGCAAGCTCGGCCTGACCCTGAACCTGCGCCACGAAGCGGTGCGGCCGGTGCTGCGTCGGCTGGTCGAATGGGCCGACGTGGTGACCGAGAGCTTCGCCTGCGGCGCGATGCAGCGCCTGGGCCTGGACTACGCGACGCTCAGCGGCTGGAACCCGCGCGTCATCGTGCTGAGCTCCTGCCTGAACGGCCAGACCGGTCCCCACGCCGCCCTCGCCGGCTTCGGCACCATGGGCGCGCAGATGGCTGGCTTCGGCGCGCTGGCCGGCTGGCCAGACCGCGCGCCGGCCGGCCCCTTCGGCGCCTACACCGACTACGTGGCGCCGAAGTTCACCGTCGCAGCCTTGCTCGCCGCGCTCGAAGCGCGCGAGCGCAGCGGCCGCGGCCAGTACATCGATCTGTCGCAGTCCGAGGCCTCGCTGCATTTCATCGCGGAGGCCGTGCTCGATCACGAGGTCAATGGCCGCGTCGCGACGCGCATGGGCAACGCCTCGCCCCATGCCTGCCCGCATGGCGTGTTCCGGGCCGCCGGCGAAGAGCGCTGGGTGGCGATTGCCGCGGAGACCGAGCCGCAATGGCGCGCGCTCGCCGCGACGGTCGGTCCGCCAACCTGGCTGACGCGAGCGGATCTGGCGACCTTGGGCGGCCGACAGGCGGCACGCGCCGAACTCGAAGCGGGCATCGAAGCGTGGACCGTCACCCGCGATATAGATGAGATCGAACGCCTCCTGGTGTCGGTGGGCGTGCCGACCCATCGCGTCGCGACCAGCGCCGACCTCGGCGCCGATCCGCAGCTCGCCGCCCGCGGGCACTTCGTGCCCGTGCCGCACGCGGAGCTCGGCACGATTCCCATCGAGAACGCCCGCGCGCTGCTGGCGGGCACGCCACCGGCGGTCACGCGGCCCGGCCCGCTGCTCGGTCAGCACACCGACTACGTGCTGCGCGAACTGCTCGGCCTGCCGGCGGCCGAGGTCGAGCGCCTGCGCGCGCTGGGCGCGCTCGACTGAGAATGCGGGCTCCGGACCGGGCTTCGGCTTCTTGCGCCCGCTCAAGACTCAGACGCGGGTGCCGAAATTGTGTGTGGCCCGCACACCGATGCCGCGGGTCCCTTGCAGGACGAGGTCCTTGCACCGCCCGCCCTTGCGCCTGTCAAAGCCCAAGGCCGGGTACGATTTCAGCGTGTCGCATGGGAGTTCTGCAGTGATTTCGCAGTCGAGGCTTCACAGCGCTCGGCGCCGGTCGCCACGAGGCGGGAATGCCTCGCATCATCGGCGCCAGGTCGCCACGACGCTCGCGCCCACGCGCGACCATCGCCACGCCGCGGAGAGCGGCGCCCATGCGCACGTCGACGACTGAACGCACGCTGCGCGCGCTGTGGAGCCGGCTCACCGCGCCCGGCTATCTCACCGTGCGCTTCAAGAGCGCGCGTTCGCCGGACGTCGAACCCGAATTTCTCGGCCTGAACGAACCCCTGGTCGCGCAGCGCGTGCTGACCGAGCGCGTGCGAGTGTTCGCCGACCGCTCCTTCGAGGGTGCGCTGACCGCGCCGCTGGGCTCGCTGCTGCTCGCGTGGATCGGCGGCTCGCAGGTCGGCTGGTCGCGCTCGCTGGCCTGGCTCGCGGCCTTCGCGCTGGTCGAAATACTGATCGGGCGCGCCGGGCAGCGCTATTCGCGCGACAGCGCCCAGCATCCCTCGCTTGCCGAACAGGGCGGGCGCCTGATCATTCTCAATTTCTTCGCTGGCCTGGTGTGGGGCTCGTCGGTGTGGGTGTTCTGGTCGGCAGGGCACTTCGAGGCCTACCTGCTGAACCTCGTGATACTGGTCGGTGTGGCGGGCCTGAGCCTGCTGGTCATGTCGCCGTTCCTGGGCGCGATGGTCAGCTATTTCGGCGGGCTGCTGCTGCTGCCCGCGGTCCACGCCTTCAGCTTGAGCCATCCGCTCGCGCTCAAGCTGGCCGTGGGCCTGGTCATCATGTACGTGCTGATGCTGCAGTTCGGCAGCGCCGTCGGCCTGCATCTCCTGAGCGACATCGAGGCCAAGGTGCGCAGCCGCCTGCTGGCCGAACGCCTGCGGCTCGCGCTCGGCGCCGCGCGCCAGGACTGGTTCGATCTCAACGCCGAGAGCGGCGAGATGACGTCCAGCAACCGTCACGTCGGCATCGGCAGCGAAGTCACCACGCGCGAGGAGCGCGGCTATCGCCAATGGCTGGCCGAGATCCATCCGGACGATCGGCGGAGCGCGAGCCAGGCCTTCGGCGCCGCGCTCGACTCCGGGGACGCCGCCGACGTCGAGTATCGTCTGCGCCGCGCCGACGGCAGCTGGTCGTGGATCCGTTCGACCGGCCAGGTGGTCGAACGTGACGCCGACGGCCACGCGCTGCGCGTGATCGGCATCCATTCCGACATCTCCGAGGCCAAGGCGGTCGACGAGACCATCCGCCGCCTCGCGTTCCACGACCACCTGACCCAGCTGCCCAATCGCCGCATGATGAGCGAGCGCCTGCAGCAGGCGGTCGCGAGCGCCGGCCGCGAGGGCAGCAACGGCGCGCTGATGCTGCTCGACATGGACGACTTCAAGACCCTCAACGACACTCTCGGCCACGACGTCGGGGACCAGTTCCTGAAGGAGGTCGCCGATCGCCTGCGCCGCTCGGTGCGCGCCAGCGACACGGTCGGACGCCAGGGCGGCGACGAGTACGTGGTGCTGCTCGAGAACCTCGGCAGTGGCGCATCCGCGACAGCCCGCGCCGAGACGGTGGCATCGCACATCCTGCAGTCGATTCGCGAGCCCTACCTGTTGAATCTCTCCCCCGTCGCCGGCGCGCCCCAGACCTACGCCTACCACTGTTCGGCGAGCATCGGCGTGACGCTCTTCACCGACGACACGAACTCGGTCGACGAGATCTACAAGCAGGCCGACACCGCGATGTACGAAGCGAAGTCCGCCGGCCGCAACGGCGTGCGCTTCTTCCATCCCAACATGCTGGCCGAAGTGGCCGAGCGCGCGGCCATCGCCAACCAGCTGCGCGAAGCCGTGGCGCAGCGCCAGTTCGTGCTGTACTTCCAGCCGCAGGTCGACGCGCTGAACCGCACCGTGGGTTGCGAAGCGCTGCTGCGCTGGCAGCACCCGGTGACCGGCATCGCCACGCCCGACCGCTTCATCTCCATCGCCGAAGCCACCGGTCTCATCCTGCCGCTCGGCCGCTGGGTCATCGAGGAAGCCTGCGCGCAGCTCGTGACCTGGTCACGTCAGCCGCAGACCGCGCACCTCGATCTCTCGGTCAACATCAGCGCCGCGCAGTTCCGCGACAAGGACTTCGTCGAACACGTCGCGCTGGTGCTCGCCACCACCGGCGCGCCCGCCCGGCGTCTCAAGTTCGAGATCACCGAGAGCCTCGCGATGAGCAATGTCGAGGAAGTGATCGAGAAGATGAGCCGCCTGCGCGCCATGGGCGTCGGCTTCTCGCTGGACGACTTCGGCACCGGCTATTCCTCGCTCGCCTACCTGCGCCGGCTGCCCATCGAGCAGTTGAAGATCGATCGCTCCTTCGTGCGGGACGCGTTGAACAACGCCAACGACGCGGTCATCACCAAGACCATCGTCGCGCTCGCCAACGCCATGGGCCTCGCCGTGGTGGCCGAGGGCGTGGAGACCGCCGAGCACCGCGACTTCCTCGCGGCGCAGGGCTGCCGCCTGTACCAGGGCTATTTCTTCGCCCGCCCGATGGGCATCGAACGCTTCACCGAGTTCCTGTCGGAGACCCCGGCGCGCGACAGCGACGGCCCGTCCCAGGGGCCACTCGCCAACGGTACCGGCGCCACGGTGCGCCTGGCCTGGAGCGGCGAGCGCTGAGCAGCGGCGCGGCGCGCCCGCGCGCGCTTCACGTGCCGGCCTCGACCTCCTGCGCGAGTTTCCGATCCTCGCCCTTGGCCTCGGCCATGGCCTCCGGTTCCAGTTCCTCCGCGTAGCGATTGAAACGCACGAACACGCCCCAGCCGGCCAGCAGCGCGCCGGTCGCGACCAGGTGACCGGCGGCGTAGAGCAGGTCGACGGGCGCGCCATGGGCGGCGCGAAAGGTTCCGACCAGGCCCTCGATCGCCACCGCCACCACCACGACCACCAGGAAGCGCGATAAGAAGCGCCGCACGCGTGTCGGCCCGCTGATCAGCGCGTCGCGCACCACCTCCTCTTCGGCAATGGTCTGGGAGATCTGCAAGGCCACCACCGCCGCCGCCATGATGCCGAGCGCCTCGATGATGGTGAGCGCGGCCGCGCGATCGAGGCCGTCGACCACGCCGCCCCAGGCCTGCCGGGCGCCGATCGCCATCAGCAGCAGCGCCGCGCCGGCGAACAGCAAGGCCATCAGCGCATGCAGCACGGAAAACGTCATGGTGAGCCATTTCATGGGACACCTCGCTGCCACCGCCCGGTGGGGCGCCTCGAGTCGCTGTCTCATTGTCCGGGTGCGGACCGACCGATCTGTAGGCCGACGGCCCGAGTCGGCCGCGACCTGCCCGCGCGAGGACGCTGGACGGCGCCACGTCGACCGCCTATTCTGGGCCGGTCGGTCCAGAATCCTGTGGGGGAGATCGGTGCCGAAGAAGTCAACCGCGCGCCCGGCCGCGCGGCGTGCTCGTCATCATGCGGCTCCAGGCGAGCCATTGGGAGGCACCATGGGAATTCCGACGCGCCGGACGGCGCCCGATCGCGCGCACCCGACCCGTGGCCCCGCGCAGCGGTTGGCGCACCTCACACTACGCGCGGTCGCGCTGCTGGCCTTGCTCGTCGCGCAACCCGCGACAGCCATCAACGGCTTCTTCCTGCCGGGCTATGGCGCGAAGCTCATCGGGGTCGCCGGCACCGGCGTCGCCATGCCCCAGGATCGCATGGTCGGCGCGGTCAACCCGGCGGGCATGGCGCTGGTGGAACCGGGCTTCGATGCCAGCGCGCTGATGCTCATGCCCCATCGGGAAGGCGAACTGGACTGCACCGGCATCGGCGCCTGCGATCGCAGCGTGGCGGACCGCTCGCGCCGCGACTTCTTCCAGGTCCCGGGCTTCGGCTACAGCCGGCGGCTGCGCGACGACCTCACCCTCGGCCTCACGCTGTACGCGAACGGCGGACTCAACACGACGTACGGCAAAGCCTTCTACGACGAGGTCGCCGCGCGCATCGGCGGACAGCGCCCAGGCACGCCCGGCTTTCCCGACGAAGGCAAGATCGGCATCGACCTGGCCCAGTTCATCTTCGCGCCGACCGCCGCCTGGCGCGCCAGTGATCGACTGGCGCTCGGGATCTCGCCGCTCGTCATCGTGCAGAAGTTCAGCGCGCGCGGCCTGCAGAGCTTCGCGGCGCTGTCGGCCGAGCCCGACAGCCTGAGCAACCGCGGCGCGGAATATGCCGTGGGCGGCGGGGTGCGCGTCGGTCTGGTCTACCACCTTCTGCCGAACCTGCGCTTCGGCGCCCAGTACACGAGCGAACTGTTCATTCCGCGCTACACGAAATACGACGGACTGTTCGCGGACGGCGGCAAGCTGAACAGCCCCGCGCACTACACCCTGGGCCTGTCGTGGGATGCCACGCCGCGGCTGACCTTCGGCGTGGACTTCCAGGAAGTGCTGTTCGGAACCATCGAGAACATCGGCAACCCGGGCCCCACGGCGCGCGAACTGGCGGGCGCGCTGCATCCGGACAGGCGGCTCGGCGGCGACGACGGCATCGGCTTCGGCTGGCGTGACCTGCAGATAGTGAAACTCGGCGCGGTCTTCAAGGTGAACGAGCGCCTCACCGCGCGCGTCGGCTGGAATCACAACTTCGGGGTGGTCGGCAGCAGCGGCGCGCTGTTCGCGCCCATCGCGCCGGCGCCTATGAAGGACGACCTCGCCCTGGGTGCGAGCTACGTGCTGCCCAGCAAGGGCGAAGTGTCGCTCGCCTATTTCCACGCCTTGAGCGCGACCACGCGCAGCGCGCGCACGCCCTACTTCGGCGTGCCGGTCAGGGCGCGCGCCTCGGCCGACGGCGTCAACCTGAGTTACGGTCGCAGCTTCTGAGCAGCGCCCGGCGCGCTCAGCGCAAGGTGGACATCACCACGCGAATCACGTCGCGCAGGGCGCGCTGGCTGGCGCCGGCCTTGACCAGGGTACGCAGACCGCAAAGGCTCGCGAGCACGTAACGGCCGAGCGCGTTGGCATCATGGTCCGCGCCGATGTCACCCTCGCGCTGACCGCGCCTGATCGCGGTCACCAGCACCCTGGTCACCCGCTCGACGCTCACCGCGACCCGTGCGCGGATCTGCGCATCCCGCGCCGAGAACTCGGTCGCGACGTTGACCAGCATGCAACCGCGCGGATTCGCGTTGTCCCGCCCCTCGCCGGCCGCCCCTGCCAGCACGCCTTCGATGAAGGCGCTGGCCGACGGCGCGGCGGCCAGACCGCAGGACAGCTCCGCCACCACCAGGTCGCAGTAGCGCGCCAACGAACGCTCGAGCGCGTCCTGCTTGTGCGCGAAGATCTCGTAGAAGCTGCTCTTGGACAGTCCGGTCGCGTCCAGCAGGTCGCGCAGCGAAGTGCCGTCGTAGCCGTGCTCCCAGAAAGTCTGCATCACCGCCTGGAAGACGTTCTCCGACTGGTATTGCTGAGGTCGGCCCGCGCTCATGCTCGAATTATGGTCAATGGCGCCGCGCGAGGACAGGGCGACGGCCCACCGGCGCACATCGCCGGGCACGTTCAGGCTGCGCGCCCGCCGCCGGATCGGCGGCCAGCGCTTGTGCCCCTGCGCCGCAGCGTGGAAAGCTAGTCCCGGTTGTCAGGCGTGACGCATTCGCCGCGCGCGCGTCGCCGCTCGTTCCTCACGCTCCCAGGAGGCGCCCGCCATGTCCCACTCCGCTGCCGTCTGTCCCCACGCCGCAGAGGTGCCCTGGCGCGCCGCGCGCCTGCCGCCGGGCGTCGATCGCGTCAGTCACGCGATCTTCGGCGTGCAGGCGCAGGACGCCGAGGCTGGCATGGGCCGCGCCGCCGAACTGCGTGCCCTGCTCGCCCTGGCGGACGGTCCCGGTCACCAGGAAGCCATGCGCTACGTCGATCCCGAGGGACTGCACTGCGAAGTGCTGCTCGCCTACTGGCTCGACGCCGCGATGTACCAGCGCTGGCGCGCCTCGCCGGCTGTCGACGCCTGGTGGCGGGCTTTGCCGCGCGACGCCGCCGTCGGCGTGTGGTGCGAGGCGATGAGCGTGCCGCTGACCCGCTTCCAGTACGGCGCCGGCAACGACCGCATCGCCGGCATGGTGACGCTCACCGGCGTCGAGCCGAGCACCAAGTTCGGCTACTGGGGCGGATACCGCGATCGCATTCCGGCCTCGGTCGAAGACAAGTTCCTGAGCCCGGTACAGCAGGTACCCACGCCGATCGTGCGCGAGACGCGTGGCCGTCGCCTGCGCGTGCAGACGCCGGACAACCTCTGCTACCTGCGCGAAGGCCAGTCCTGGGACGAGGCGGGTAACGAGGAACGCGAGGTCTGGCAACGGGAGATGGACGCGACCGTCGCGGACTGGGTGGCGACGCTCGCCGACCAGCCCGAACGCACCGGCTGCCTCTCCGTGCGCTTCTGTCGCGAATGGGACCCCGCGCGCGACAGCGCCCGCGAGCGCCAGTCGCAGGTCGTGTTCGCGCTGTCCCTGCATCACATCGAGCGCGCGGCGCGCACCATTCCCACCCACCTCGCGGTCAAGGACAGTTTCCTGCGCATGCATGAGATCGCGAACTTCGAGCCGCGCATGCACGTGTGGGTGGAGATGTTCATCCTGAAACGGGGAGAACTGGTCGCGGAGTACGTGAACTGCCACCCGCGCACCGGCTTGCTGCCGTACTTCGAGGCTGTGGAAGTGGCGTGATCGAGCGGAGCAGCGTCCCGCGGCCGCGCTGATGCCGGCCGAAGCTTCCCCGTCTCTTACATGGCGCCCACCATCGCCCGACGGACACCGCGCGAGGTCGCGGCTAGAGTCGCGGCTCGTCGTGTCGACGACCAAGGCCGGAGCGGGAACGGGTGTCAGGCGCAGCGCGCAGTGGAGAGCTTGCACGAGAGGCTGAGCGACTCATCCTGCTCGCCGACGGACTGGCAGCGGTGGCGCCCGACTTCGCGGACGAATCGGATGACTGGTGTCGGCGGCTGCGCGCATGTCTGTCGCGGGCGAGTTCCGCCGCGAGCGCCGAGTCCCAGCTGGAGTACATGACACGGGCGCTGCGTTGCCGCTGGTTGCGGTTTGCAGCGGCGCGACCGAGCGCGGTCTACCGATCCCCGACCGAGGCGCAGCTGGAGAGCCTGGATGGCGACCCGCTCACGGAAGCCTATGGCTACGAGCGCGACCTGCGGCCGACGGCGCTCGAGGCGCGCTGCGCGGCGTTCTTCTCCTCGCCACCCTCGCCCTGGTCCGTGCGACACCTGCTGTTCTCCAGCGGACAGGCGGCCCTGAGCGTTGCGCTCACGATGCTCCGCCAGCGCGGCGTCGCGCGCTCGCTGCGCGTGCTCCACCTGGGCGGCTACTTCGAGACCGCGGCGCTGCTCGCTGAACAGCCTTCGAGCTTCGCGGTGCTCACGCCGGCGGACGCCGCGCTGGCCGACCTGGTGGTGGTCGAGCCCATTGCCTGCGACGGAGATTTCTCGCGGGTCAGCAACGTCGCGCTGGCGCGTGTCGTGGCCGGCGCCAGCGCGTGCCGGGCGGTGATTTTCGATACCACCCTCGTCGGCCGCTCGGATCCCCTCGACGCCTATCTGCGGGACGGGGTCGCGCCGCACGTGGAGTGCGTGCTGCGGATCTGCTCCGGACTCAAGCTCTTCCAGCAGGGCATGGAACTCGCGAACTTCGGACTCGTCAGCTGCCATGAACGCGCGGCCGGCGCCGAGACGCGTACCGCCTCGGCAACGCTCGAACGCCTGCGCACCTTGACCGGCGCCGGGCTGCGCCTCGCGGACACCATCGCGCTCGAAGCACCCTGGGTGTTCGATGCGCGCGCCACCGCGGACTACGAGCAGGCGGTGTACGCGAACAATGCGCGGCTCGTCGCCGCGGTGCAGGGCCGGAACAGGCTGTTTCGACCGATCACCCACCCGGAGCTGTGGGGCGGGCACGCGCCCTACTGCGTGTTTCGCCTGCCCGATGACGACGCGTCGGCACTCTCGCGCCTGGAGACCCATCTCGCGCTCACGGCTCGCTCGCGCGGGTTGGTGGTGGACAAGGGCGGCAGCTTCGGCTTCCGCGGGCATCGTTTCGAGGTCGTGTGCCCGGAGTCGGACGAGCCGCCGTTCCTGCGGGTTGCGATGGGCAGACGTACAGGTTGGTCGTGCGACGGCTTCATCGAATTGATGGAGGAAGTCGCGGGTCAGCCACACGTTCCGCCGCTTCCCGCCGCGGCAGATCGCGCTACGGTGGCGTAGCGGGAACGGCCCACGCCGGACGTTCCCGCACACCGAGCGTCACCGGACAGACGACTCTTCCGAGTAACTGATGTCGTCCGCGCCGGCCTTGCGCAGGATCTCCTTCGCGCGGTCGATCTCCTCGCCGGTGCTCGCATGCACCGCCAGCAGGATGTTGCCGCCCTTCACCTTGCCTTCGTAGCGCTTCGCTTCCAGTTCCGGAATGCCCATCCCGATCAACGCCCCGGCCAGGCCACCGACCATGGCGCCCGCGGCCGCGCCGCTCAGCGCGGCCATGATGGGGCCGGCCGCGACGAAGGGCCCGACGCCAGGAATGGCGAGCGCGCCGATGCCCATCAGCCAGCCGAGCCCGCCGCCCAGGGCGCCGCCCACACCGGCGCCCGTGGTGGCGCCTTCCGGCGCCTTGGTGTTCTGCTCGTGCGCGAAGTCCTTGGTACCCGACTTGTCTGGAAACAAGGCGGAGATGTCGTCGGGCGAAAAGCCCGCGGTCTTCAGACCATCGGCTGCCCGGATGGCCGAGGACTCATCCGGCAGGATGCCAAACACAGATTTCGATTTAGCCATGACGCATTCCTCTCATTGAACCTTGCTGTGCCACCGGCGGTGGTTCGCATTCACTTGGATTCGACTTCCAACTCGTCGGCGATCGCGGTGGGGCTTGCCGCCTGCGACGCGATCTTCACGACCTTCGCGCGTTCAGCCGCATCGGCCACGGGCCCTCGCAGCGTCACCTTGCCGCCCACGGTGATCACCTTCACGTTCTTCGCGTAGGTGCCGAGGCTGTCGTCGTCCATCAAGGCCGCGCGGATCTTCTTCGTCAGCGCGACGTCACTGTCCGCGGACGACTGGTCCAGCGGCGTCAGCGTCTTGCCATCGCGGTCGCGTTCGTTGCGTTCGGTGTTGTCGGCATCGGCCGGGCTGGTGGTCGCGGAGGCGTCGCCGTGCATATCGGTGGCGTCCGACTGC
>JBFWYG010000041.1:0-20063 GCA_050186725.1 Gammaproteobacteria bacterium
CGGCGCGCGGCCCGCGCGGGTCGGCTTCGAGGGGGACCCACAGCTCGCGCGCCAGCTTGCGCCTGACCGAGGAGGTCGGCCCGCGCTGCCCGACCAGGTCGCCCAAGGACACGGTGCACACGTGGGTCGATTCGCGCGGACGGCCGTCCTGGTCCACCGGCACGGTCTTGAGCTCGATGCCCAGTTCGACGAAGTCCGGTTCCGGACGCGAGCGCGCCGTGGCGCCCAGCGCGCATTCGAGGAGTTCGCCCAGCCAGCCCTTGTGCCGGCGCAGATCACGCGGCACCGGCCGCCGGCACAGCGCCGCCACTTCGCGCACCGGCGCGCCGGCCAGCGCGCCCGCGCGCGCCAGCAGTTCCGCTTCGTCGCGCGGTGGCGCGACCTTCATGCGAGCGCCTCGACGATCAGACCGCGCAGGCGTTCCTGGGCGGCCGGTTCGCTGAACGGCCGGTGGCGTCTGTCGGTGATGTAGAAGTAGTCCTCGGCGCGCTCGCCGAAGGTCGCGATGCGTGCGTCGATGAGATGCACCTCGCAGGCGTCCAGCGCGCGGCCGATGGCCGACAGCAGGCCGGGGCGATCCAGCGCGATCACTTCCATCACCGTCCGCCTGCGCCGGTCGTCGCGGCTGAACTGCACGCTCGGGCGCAGCTGGAAATGTCGGTACCTGCGCGCTAGCGCCGGCGGCGTGTCGTCCCGCGGCAGGCTGCGGTCGGTCAGCGCCGCGGCCACGCGGATGCCGATCTCGCGTCGCCGCGCCGCGTCCCGCACGGGCTCGCCGCTGTCCGCCTCCAGCACCACGTAGGTGTCCATGGAGTAGCCTGCCTCGGTGGTCAGGATGCGCGCGTCCTGGATGTCGAGCCGCAGGCGCCCGAGCGCGGCGGTGGTGATGGTGAAGAGATTCTGCATGTCGCGGCAGTAGACGAACACCGCCGTGCAGCCGCGCTCCGGCACGTCGCGCACCGCGACCAGGGGACCCGCGTCCGGCGCGGCGTCGATCACGAGCTCGGCGTGCCATGCCACTTCGTCCGGTCGATGGCGCAGGAAGTACTCCGGGTCCAGGCCGCGCCAGAAGCGCTCGAGCTTGCCGGTCGGGATCGACAGCTGGCGGTCGGCCAGGCAGCGCCGCGCGTCCTGCTGCACGGCCTCGATGCGTTCGGTCATCGCGCGCGGCGATTCCTCACCGCCGCGCAGGCGCCGTCTGGTGGCGCTGAACAGCTCGCCGATCAGGGTCGCCTTCCAGTGGGTCCACAGCTCGGGATTGGTGGCGCGGATGTCCGCCACGGTCAGCAGGTAGAGCAGGTCGAGATGCACCAGGTCGCCGACGTGTCGCGCGAAGTTCGCCACCACCGTCGGGTCGTAGATGTCCTTGCGCTGGGCGGTGGACGAGAGTGTGAGGTGGTTGCGCACCAGCCACGCCACCAGGTGGGTGTCGTAGTTGCTGAAGCCGTGATCGCGGCAGAACGCCACCGCGTCGTCGGCGCCCTGCGCCGAATGATCACCGCCGCGACCCTTGGCGATGTCATGAAACAGGCCCGCGACGTACAGCACCTCGAGCTTGGGCACGCGCGCCACGGCCTCGGCGCAGTGCGCCGGCAGCGTCTCGTCTTCGGCCGGGAAGGAGAAGCGCCGCAGGTTGCGCACCAGGCGCAGCGTGTGTTCGTCGACGGTGTAGACGTGGAACAGGTCGAACTGCATCAGCCCCGCGACGCGCGCGAACTGCGGCAGGTAGGCGCCCAGCACGCCGTAGCGGTGCATGCGCTCGAGTTCGTGCCCGATGCGGCGTGGCTGGCGCACGATCTCGAGGAACAGGCTGCGCGAGCGGATGTCGGCGCGAAAGCCCGCGTCGATCAGCGGCAGGTGCTGGCGGATGAGGCGGATGGTGGTGGCGCGCACGCCGACGACCTCGGGGTGCTGCTGCATGAGCAGGAAGATTTCCAGCAGCGCGCGCGGGCTGCGGCGAAAGACGTGTTCGTCGCGCGCCTCGATGTAGCCGTCGCGCACCTGGAAGCGGCGCGACAGCGGCTGCACCTGCGCGGTCGCCGCGGGTTCGACGATGGCCTCGCGAAACAGCTGCAGCAGCATGTCGTTCAGGCTCGCGAGCTCGCGTACCGTGCGGTAGAACGTGCGCATGAAATCCTCGACCGCCTGGTTGCCTTCGCCCCGGTAGCCGAGCAGCGCCGCGATGTCGCGCTGGTGATCGAACAGCAGGCGGTCCTCGCGCCGGCCGGCGCCGAAATGCAACGCGGCGCGGATCTGCCAGAGCAAGCGTCGGCCGGCCTCGAGCGCGGCGAACTCCTCGCTGCCGAGGAAGCCGTGGGTCAGGAGGCCGCCGAGTCCGGCGGCGCGGAAATGCCGGTTCGCGACCCAGGAGATGATCTGGATGTCGCGCAGCCCGCCGGGGCCCTCCTTGACGTTGGGCTCGAGCTGGCCGAAGGCATCGTCGAACTTGCGGTGGCGGGCGCGCTGCTCGGTGAGCTTGGCGGCGAAGAATTCCGCTGGCGACCACAGCGCTTCCGGGCCGGTAGCCGCGCGCATGGCGTCGAACGGCGCGGACGGCCCGGCCAGCAGGCGCGCCTCCATCAGGTTGGTGGCCACGCCGACGTCGCGCGCCGCTTCCTCGCGGCATTCGGCCACGCTGCGCACGCTGGTGCCGGGCTCGAGACCGATGTCCCACAGCCAGGTCACCCAGCGTTCCAGGCGGTCGCGATCGTCCGCGGTCAGGCTTGCGCCGAGCAGCACCGCGATGTCGACGTCCGAGCGTGGGTGCAGTTCGCCGCGTCCGAAGCCGCCGACCGCGGCCAGTGCGTGCGGGCTCGCGTCCAGGCCGAACAGGCGCCAGCTCAATTCGAGCAGGGCGCCGATTGCGCGGGCGCGCGCATGGACGGTGAACTCGGCGTCCTGTCGGGCGCGGAAATCGGCCTCCAGGCGCGCCGCCAGCGTGGCGTTCAGCTGGCGACCCAGGTCGCGCGCGGCGGCATCGGGTCGCGTGCCGACCAGCGCTTCCAGCGCGGCGAGGTCAGCCGGCGCGACGATGCCGGTGGGGTCCATCGTCGCCGCTCCCTCAGGCCGCGATGCCGAAAGCCTCTTCGGCGCGGGCCGTGAGCACCTCGTGGCCGTGGTCGGTGACCAGCACGGTGTGTTCCCACTGCGCCGACAGGCTGCGGTCCTTGGTCACCACGGTCCAGTTGTCCGGCAGGAGCTTCACGTGGCGCTTGCCGGCGTTGATCATCGGCTCGATGGTGAAAATCATGCCAGGCTGCAACTCCACCCCGGTGCCCGGATTGCCGTAGTGCAGGACCTGCGGTTCCTCATGGAAGTTCTTGCCGATGCCGTGCCCGCAGTACTCGCGGACCACGGAATAGTTGCGTGACTCGGCCAGCGTCTGGATGGCCGCGCCGATGTCGCCCAGGCGCGCCCCTGGGCGCACCAGCGCGATGCCGACCAGCAGGCAGTCGTAGGCGGTCTCCACCAGGCGTCGGGCCTTCAGCGAGGACTCCCCGACGATGAACATCTGGCTGGTGTCGCCGTGGTAACCGTCCTTGATGACCGTGATGTCGACATTGATGATGTCGCCGTTCTTGAGCTTGCGGTCGGCCGGGATGCCATGGCACACGACGTGGTTGACCGACGTACAGATGGAGCGTGGGAAGCCGTGGTAGTTGAGCGGCGCCGGAATGGCCTGCTGGACTTCGACGATGTGGCGATGGCACAGCCGGTCGAGCTCGTCGGTCGTGACCCCGGGGCGCACGTGGGGCACGATCATTTCCAGGACCTCGGCGGCAAGTCGGCCGGCGACCCGCATCTTTTCGATCTCGGCGGCCGTCTTAATCGTTATCGGCATCGGTATCCCAATATCCAAGTCATTGTTGGGGCAGAGGTTCCATGGTATAAAGCGCGCGCCCCAGAGGCAATCAAACCCTTAAATCCACACACGGATCGGCACAGTCATCGTGGGTGTCCGGCGCGCGAGCGACGGATCGATGGCTGGGATCCGTGGAGGCAAAACCCGACAGGAGTTTTCGCATGAGTGAAGTAAGCATGCGCCACATGCTCGAAGCTGGCGTGCATTTCGGCCACCAGACCCGGTTCTGGCATCCCAAGATGGCCCCGTACATCTTCGGTGAGCGCAACAAAATCCACATCATCAATCTGGAAAAGACCGTCCCGCTGTTTACCGACGCGCTGAACTTCGTCGGCCGTCTGACCGCCAAGCGCGGCAAGATCCTGTTCGTCGGCACCAAGCGCTCGGCGCAGGAAGCCGTGATGCGTGAAGCGCAGCGTTGCTCGATGCCCTTCGTCAGCCGTCGCTGGCTCGGCGGCATGCTCACCAACTTCAAGACCGTCAAGCAGTCCATCCGCCGCCTGAAGGAACTCGAGCAGCTGATGGAGTCCGGCGGCTTGGAGCGCATGTCCAAGAAGGAAGGCCTCGGTCTCAAGCGCGAACTCGAGAAGCTGAACCAGGGCTTGGGCGGCATCAAGGACATGGACGGTCTGCCGGACGCGCTCTTCATCGTCGACGTGGGCCACGAGCGCATCGCGGTCGCCGAGGCGCAGAAGCTCGGCATTCCGATCGTCGCCATCGTCGACACCAACAATACGCCCGACGGCGTCGATTACGTCATTCCCGGCAACGACGACGCGATCCGCGCCATCAACCTCTACGCCGAGGCCGTGGCCGACGCGGTGCTGGACGCGCGCCTGACGGTGTCCGACGCGGCCAGCGGCGCGGCCGACGAGTTCGTGGAACTCGACGAGCGGGCCGCGGCGTCCTGAGGCCGCGGTTCGAGCTATACAGACATTCGAGGATAGACAGATGGAAATTTCGGCCGCACTGGTCAAAGAACTGCGTGAGCGCTCCGGCGCCGGCATGATGGAGTGCAAGAAGGCGCTGGTCGAAGCCCAGGGTGACATCGAGCTCGCGATCGAGAACCTGCGCAAGTCCGGCGCCGCCAAGGCCGCGAAGAAGGCCGGGCGCATCGCCGCCGAAGGCGCGATCGTGACCGCCGCCAACGCCACCGGCGCGGTGCTGGTGGAGGTTAACAGCGAGACCGACTTCGTCGCCAACGATGACAACTTCAAGCGTTTCGCCCAGACCGTCGCCGAGGCCGCGCTGGCCTCCGGCGCGTCCGACGTCGCGGCGCTGCGCGAGGTCGCCGCGGGCGGCGAGACCATTGAGGCGCAGCGCGCCGCGCTGGTCGGCAAGATCGGCGAGAACATCGAGATCCGCCGCTTCGTGGCGCTGGCTGCCAACGGCGGCGTGGTGGTGTCCTACCTGCACGGCAAGCGCATCGGCGTGCTGGTCGCGATGCAGGGCGGCTCGGCCGAGGTCGCGCGCGACGTCGCCATGCACATCGCCGCGAGCAATCCGCAGGCGGTGGACGAGAGCCAGCTGCCCGCCGAGCTCCTGGCCAAGGAGCGCGAAATCAGCCTGGCCCAGGCCGAGCAGAGCGGCAAGCCGGCCGACATCGTCGAGAAGATGGTGGCGGGCAAGCTGAAGAAGTTCGTGGCCGAGAACACCCTGCTCGGCCAGCCCTTCGTCAAGGACCCGGACAAGACCGTCGCCAAGCTGCTCGGCGAGCACAAGGCCACGGTCACCCATTTCGTGCGCTTCGAAGTGGGCGAGGGCATCGAGAAGAAGGAAGACAACTTCGTCGAGGAGGTCATGGCCCAGGCCCGCGGCGCGGCGCAACGCTGAAGTCCGGATCCAAGCAAGACCCATGGCTTCGAGCAGCAGCGATACGGCATCGCGCCCGCGCTACAAGCGGGTACTCATCAAACTCAGCGGCGAAGCCCTGATGGGCGAGGGCGACTACGGCATCGATTCGCCGGTCCTCGACCGGGTCGGCGACGAGATCAAGCAGCTCCGCGATGCGGGGGTGGAAGTCGCCATCGTCATCGGCGGCGGCAACATCTTTCGCGGCGCGGGCCTCGCGGCCGCCGGCATCGACCGTGTCACGGCCGACCAGATGGGCATGCTGGCGACCGTCATCAACGCGCTCGCCATCCAGGACGCGCTGGAACGCAAGGGGCTTTACGCCCGCGTGATGTCCGCCATCAAGATCAACGAGGTGTGCGAGGACTACATCCGGCGGCGTGCCGTGCGGCACCTCGAGAAGGGGCGTGTGGTGATCCTCGCCGCCGGTACCGGCAACCCGTTCTTCACCACCGACTCGGCGGCGAGCCTGCGCGCCATCGAGGTCAACGCCGAACTCATGATCAAGGCGACCAAGGTCGACGGCGTGTATTCGGCCGATCCCAACAAGGATCCAACCGCAAAGCGCTATGACGTGCTCGACTACGACGAGGTCCTGCAGCGCAAACTCGGTGTCATGGACGCCACCGCCATCGTGCTGTGCCGCGAGAATCGAATGCCGCTCCGGGTGGTCGACATGACCGCTCCGGGCGCCTTCGTCGCGGCCGCGCTCGGCCAGGAGGTCGGAACTCTGGTAACGGTGATCAGGTGACATGATCAAGGACATCCTCGACGATGCGCGCAAACGCATGGCCAAGAGCGTGGACTCATTCCGCGCCGACCTCGCCCGTCTGCGCACCGGGCGCGCGCAGCCCAGCCTGCTCGAACACATCATGGTGAACTACTACGGCAACCCGACGCCGCTGCCGCAGTGCGCGAGCATCGCGGTGGAGGACGCGCGCACGCTGGTGGTCACCGCCTGGGATCGCGGCGCCATCGACGCGGTCGACAAGGCCATCCGCGAGTCCGACTTAGGCCTCAATCCGACCACGGCTGGTACCGTCATCCGCGTGCCGCTGCCGGCGCTCACCGAGGAGCGGCGTCGCGATCTCATCAAGGTGCTGAACAAGGAAGCCGAGCAGGCCAAGGTCGCGATCCGCAACATCCGGCGCGACGCCAACGGGCACATCAAGGAACTGCTCAAGGCCAAGGACATCACCACCGACGATGAGCGCAAGGGCGAAGAGCAGGCACAGAAGCTCACCGACGAGCACGTCAAGAAGATTGACGAAATCGTCGCGGCCAAAGAGAAAGAAATGATGGCGGTGTGAGCGTGGTGAAGCACGCCACGCCGTCCTTTGGTCTGCCCCGGCACGTCGCCATCATCATGGATGGCAACGGGCGCTGGGCGAAGCGGCGCGCCCTGCCGCGCATCGCCGGGCATCGTGCCGGCGTCGAGAATGTCCGCACCATCGTCAAGTACTGCGCGGAGCAGGGCATCGAGACCCTGACCCTGTTCGCGTTCAGCAGCGAGAACTGGCGGCGGCCGCCGACCGAGGTCAAGCTGCTGTTCGAACTGTTCGTGGTGGCGCTCGACCAGGAGATCGACAAGCTGCACGAGGCCGGCGTACGCCTGCGCGTGATTGGCGATCGCTCGCCGTTTCCCGCGCGCCTCAAGCGCTGCATCGAACGCGCCGAGACGCGCACCGCGGGCAATACCCGTCTGAACCTCGTGATCGCCGCCAACTATGGTGGCCACTGGGACATCACCCAGGCCGCGCGCCGCGTCGCCGTCCTGGTCAAGCAGGGTGTGCTGGAACCGGACGAGATCACGGCCGAGCATCTCGAGGCGCATGTCGCGCTGGCCGACCTGCCGGCGCCTGATCTCTTCATCCGCTCGGGCGGCGAGCAGCGCATCAGCAACTACCTGCTGTGGCAACTGGCCTACACCGAGCTCTACTTCACCGACTGCCTGTGGCCGGACTTCGACACCGAGGAGTTCGAGCGCGCCATCGCGAGTTTCGCGTCACGCCAGCGGCGTTTCGGCATGACCGGGGAGCAGGTCAGCGGCACGCGCGACGCCGTCGCGGCTTCCGGCGCCGAGTGACGGGCCGCCGCGGCCGAAGGCGCGCCGCGCGTACCGCCAGCCCGTGTCCAATCTTCTTGCACGCGTCCTGACCGCGACCGCCCTCGGCGGCTTCGTGGTGTTCGGCACGCTCTACCTGCCACTCGGCGTGATGCAGGCGTTCTACGCGCTGCTCGGCATCGGTGCCGCACTCGAGTTCGCGCGCCTGGCCGGACCGGTGAGCCGACTCGAGGCCGGCATCTACGCGCTGTGCGTGATGGGACTCGCGGTGGCCGGCGCGCGACTGGCGCCTGTGGCGCTGCTGTGGCTGGGCGTCGCCTGGTGGCTGACGGCGGCGGCGTGGGTGATCCGCTACCAGGCGCGTGGCGCGCCGGCGCCGCGCTCGCGTCCGCTCCTGTTCGGCGTCGGGCTCATGTGCCTGGTGCCGGCGCTGGTGGCGGTCCACTCGCTCCTGGTGCGGGATCCCAAGCTCCTGCTCGCGCTGTTCGCGCTGGTCTGGAGCGCGGACGTGTTCGCCTACGCCGGCGGTCGACGCTTCGGCCAGCGCAAGCTGGCCAGTCGCGTGAGTCCGGGCAAGACCTGGGAAGGCTTTGCCAGCGCGTTGCTGGGCATCCTGGCCGTCGCGGTGGCGGGCAGCGCCGTGCTGCCGGTCGGCGGTGGGCTGGCCCTGCTGGCGCTGGCGCTCGCCACCTTCCTCGCCTCGGTGGTGGGCGATCTGCTCGAGAGCCTGCTCAAACGCTTGCGTGGCGTGAAGGATAGCGGCACCTTGCTGCCCGGACACGGTGGCGTGCTCGATCGGGTGGACAGCCTGCTGGCGGCCGCGCCGGTGTTCACCCTGGGGCTGCTGCTCGCCACGCGGGCATGATCCCGGCCCGCATCCAATTCCAGTCTCGCGCGGCCGGCGCCGCGGAACGAACAAGCCACTGACGGAGCATCCATGATCATCGCCGTGACCATCCTCGGCTCGACCGGCACCATCGGCGTCAACACCCTGGACGTGATCGCGCGTCATCCAGAACGCTTTTCGGTGTTCGCGCTGACCGCCCATCGCAACGTCGACGGCCTGTTCGCGCAGTGCCAGGTCTGGAACCCGCGCTACGCGGTGATGGTCGATGGCGGAGCGGCGGAGGATCTCGCGCGCCGCTGCCGCGCGGCGGGCCTGGCCACCGAGGTGTTGGCGGGCGCCGAGGCGCTCGCCGAGGTTGCCGCCCACGACGAGGTACGCTACGTCATGGCCGGCATCGTCGGCGCCGCGGGCCTGCTGCCCAACCTGGCCGCGGCGCGCGCCGGCAAGCGCGTGATGCTGGCCAACAAGGAATCGCTGGTGATGTCGGGCCAGCTGTTCATGGACGCGGTGCGCGAAAGCGGCGCCGAGTTGCTGCCGATAGACAGCGAGCACAACGCGGTATTCCAGTGCCTGCCGAGCCGCTTCGGCGACGGGCTGGCGAACGTGGGGGTCGAACGCATCCTGCTCACGGCCTCCGGTGGACCCTTTCGCTCGCGGCCCATCGAGACGCTGGCCGAGGTAACGCCGGCGCAGGCCGTCGCCCATCCCAACTGGGTCATGGGCCGCAAGATCTCAGTGGACTCCGCGACCATGATGAACAAGGGCTTGGAGGTGATCGAGGCATGCTGGCTGTTCGGCACCACGCCCGCCCAGGTCGAGGTGGTCATCCACCCGCAAAGTGTGATTCACTCGATGGTGCAATACGTGGATGGCTCCGTGCTGGCCCAGCTGGGTAACCCCGACATGCGCACTCCGATTGCCTACGCGCTGGCCTGGCCCGAGCGCTGCGCGGCGGGGGTACAGCGTCTCGACCTGTTCAGCGTGCGGCACCTGGATTTCGAAGAGCCCGACTACGATCGCTTCCCCTGCCTGCGCCTTGCGCGCGACGCGATGAGCGTCGGCGGCACGGCCCCGGCGATCCTGAACGCCGCCAACGAGGTCGCGGTCGCGGCCTTCCTCGACGAGAAGATTCGCTACACCGACATTCCCCGCCTGGTCGGGCTCGCGCTGGAACAGGTCAGCGCACGTCCCGCCCGGGATCTCGACACCATCCTCGCCGACGACTTCGCCGCCCGCGACGCGGTGGAGCGCGCCCTGTCCCACGGAGTTCGTTGATGGAATTGCTCAAGACCCTGGCGTCCTTCGGACTCGCCATCGGCCTGCTGGTCACCGCCCACGAGTTCGGACATTACTGGGTGGCGCGCAAGCTCGGGGTGAAGATCCTGCGCTTCTGCATCGGCTTCGGCCGACCCTTGCTCACCTGGCGCCGGGGCGAGACCGAGTTCGCGCTGGCGGCCATTCCACTCGGCGGCTACGTGAAGATGCTGGACGAGCGGGAAGGCGAGGTCGCGCCCGAGGAGCAGCACCGCGCCTTCAACCGCAAGCCGCTCGCGACCCGCGCGGCGGTGGTGGTGGCCGGTCCGCTGGCCAATTTCCTGTTCGCCATCACCGCCTACTGGCTGATGTTGATGATGGGCGTGACCGCGCCGCGGCCGATCATCGGCGACGTGACGCCGGATTCGATTGCCGCCCGCGCCGGGCTGGCCCGGGGCCAGGAGATCGTCGCGGTCGACGGCACGCCCGCGCAGACCTGGGATGGCGTGTTTCGCCGCGCGCTCGGCGGCGTGCTGGACGAGCGCGCGGTGCGTCTCACGGTCAAGGACGGCGGCGGCGCGACCCGCGACGTGGCGCTGGACGTCAGCCGCCTGTCCATCGATGACCTGGGCGAAGGCGACTTCTTCGATTCCCTGGGCCTCGCCCCCGACCTGCCCGTGATCCCGCCGGTCATCGGCAAGGTCGTGCCGGGTGGCGCGGCGGAGGCGGCCGGCATGCAGGCCGGCGATCGGGTCCTGAGCGCGGATGGCGAGGCCGTCGCGAGCTGGTCGGACTGGGTGGACGTGGTGCGCGGCCGCGCCGGTCAGCCCATCGCTGTGCGGGTCGAGCGCGCCGCCGGCGAGGTGGACATGACCCTGGTGCCGATCCGCGTCGAGGAGGAGGGCCGCGTGATGGGCCGCATCGGCGCCGAGGTCCGCCTGCCGGACAGCGTCCCGCCAGTGCCCATGGGGATCGAGCGCTACGGGCCCGTGGCGGCCTTCAGCGGCGCGGTCGAACGCACCGCGGACATGTCCGCCACCACGCTCAAGTTCCTCGGCAAGATGCTGGTGGGCGAGGCCTCGGTGAAGAATCTCTCAGGGCCGATCAGCATCGCCCACTACGCCGGCGCCTCGGCCAAGCTCGGGGTCGCGCGCTTCCTCGAATTCCTAGCCCTTGTGAGTGTGAGCCTCGCGGTACTCAACCTGTTGCCCATTCCGCTCCTCGATGGCGGACACCTCCTGTATTACCTGATAGAATTCGCGACGCGTAGACCGGTGTCCGAACATCTCCAGGCGTGGGGGCAGCAAGCGGGCCTGGTGGTGTTGTTGAGCCTCATGGGGCTGGCCGTCTACAACGACATCCTGCGCATGCTATGACGCGGTGACGGTCCGACCCACGAATAACAAAAGACAATCTATGCCGAGAGCCTTTGCAGCAGGCTGGATGTGTGGCCTGACGATGCTGATCGCCGCGGGTGCGCACGCGGCCGACGCCTTCGTCGTCGACGACATCCGGGTGGAGGGGTTGGATCGCATCTCACCCGGTGCGATCTTCAATTATCTGCCGATCAGCGTCGGCGACTCGGTCGACGACAAGCGCTCCCGCGACGCGGTCCGCGCCCTGTTCAAGACCGGACTGTTCAAGGACGTCCGCCTCGAACGCGACGGCGACGTGCTGGTGGTCATCGTGCAGGAGCGCGAGACCATCTCCGACATCACCTTCGAAGGCAACAAGGCGATCAAGACCGAGGACCTGCTCAAGGGTCTGAAGGACGTCGGCTTCGCCAAGGGCGAGGTGTTCAACGAATCCAAGCTGGACAAGGTCCGCCAGGAGCTCAAGCGCCAGTATTACGCCAACGGCAAGTACGGCGTGCGCATCGAGGACGAGCTCATCCCGGTCGACGACCGCACCGTCGAGGTGGCCTTCACCATCTCCGAGGGCGAAGCCGCCCGCATCAAGCAGATCAACATCATCGGCAACGAGGCCTTCACCGATGAGCAGATCCGCGAGAACTTCAAGCTCAACACGCCGAACTGGATCTCCTGGTTCACCAAGGACGACCAGTACTCCAAGCAGAAACTCGCGGGCGACCTCGAGATGCTGCGCTCGCTGTACAACGACAATGGCTACCTGAATTTCAGCGTCGACTCGACCCAGGTCTCCATCACGCCGGACAGGAAGGACGTCTACGTCACGGTCAACGTGACCGAGGGCGAGAAATTCGTGGTCGGCGACGTCAAGCTGGCCGGCACGCTGATCGTCAAGCCCGAGGACCTGTTCAAACTGGTCATCACGCGCAAGGGCATGACCTTCTCGCGCAAGGACCTGACCGCGACCAGCAAGGCCATCACCGACCGGCTCGGCGACGAGGGCTACGCCTTCGCCAATGTCAACGCCATTCCGGACATCGACAACAAGAACCGCGTCGCCGGCATCACCTATTTCGTCGATCCCGGCCAGCGCGTGTACGTGCGCCGCGTGAACTTCTTCGGCAACGCCAAGACCCGCGACGAGGTGCTGCGTCGCGAGATGCGCCAGCTGGAGGGCGGCTGGATCTCGACGGCCAAGGTCGAGCGCTCCAAGGTGCGCCTGCGCCGCCTCGGCTTCTTCGAGGACGTGAACGTGGAGACCCCGGCCGTGCCGGGCTCGACCGACCAGGTCGATGTCAACTTCACCGTGAAGGAGCGCCCGTCCGGCAACCTGATGCTCGGTCTCGGCTTCTCGCAGTCGGCCGGCATCATCTTCAACACCAACGTGCAGCAGGACAACTTCCTCGGCACCGGCAAGAGCGTGAGCTTCGCCTTCGCCAATTCGGAGATCAACCAGGTCTTCCGGCTGGGCTACATGAATCCCTACTGGACGGTGGACGGCGTTGCCCGCGGCTTCGACCTCACCTACCAGAAGACCGACGCCGGCAACACCAACATCATTCGCTACGACACCAGGACCCTGTCGGGCGGCATGAACTTCGGCGTGCCGATCACCGAATATCACTTCATCAATTTCGGCGCCTCCTACGAGTCGACCGAGATCAACACCAATCCGCTGTTCCTCGATCCGATCATCGCCAACTTCCTGGCGCGCGAGGGCAACAGCTACAACCTGATCCGCATCACCGGCGGCTTCAGCTACGACACGCGCAACGCGGCGATCTTCCCGGATCGCGGCACCCTGCAGCGCATTCGCGGTGACATCACGGTGCCGGGTGGCGATCTGACCTTCTTCAAGGTCAATTACGACTCGCGCTACTTCATCCCGCTGGCGCGCAACTACATCCTCATGCTGCGCGGTGAACTGGGCTACGGCGACGCGTACGGAGATACCACCGAACTGCCGTTCTTCGAGAACTTCTACGCCGGCGGTCCGCGTACCGTGCGCGGCTACCAGGAAAACTCCCTCGGTCCGGAAGACATCTTCGGCCGCGCGCTCGGCGGCAATATCGAGGTGGTCGGTGGCGCCGAAGTCATCATCCCAGTGCCGTTCCTCGCCGAGTTCAAGTCCGTGCGGCTGTCGACCTTCTTCGACGCCGGTAATGTGTGGTCGGCCGATGACCGCTTCGAGATCAGCGACGTGCGCATGTCGGCGGGTCTGTCCGGCATCTGGATGTCGCCCTTCGGCATGCTGTCGGTCAGCGTGGCGCAGCCGTTCCGCGACCAGCCGGGCGACGAGGTCCAGCGCTTCCAGTTCAATTTCGGCACCCAGTTCTGAGCCGCTCGAGTCTGGAAAGATGCCGGGGACGGCGACATAATGCCGGCAATGGCGCCGGTGTCGGCGCGCGGGGGGATTCGCGCTGCATTGCACATCGCAGGCCTCGTCGCGGCCCCGGCCGGCGACGCGGTCCGCGCCTCACGTGTGCCGTTCCCATCGGATCGAGGTGAGTACCGCGCAAGCGGTCGAGCACCCATCACTCAACTTCAAAACGCACTGGAGTACTGCCTTGAGAATCCTTGATCGTTTTTCGCTTGCCGTGCTGTTGTCCGCCGCCCTGAGTGTTTCCGCGGCGCAGGCCGCTGACTACAAGATCGGCGTGGTCAATGCGCCGCGGGTCCTCGAGGCTGCGCCGCAGGCCGAGGTCGCGCGCGTCAAGCTCGAGAAGGAGTTCGCGGCACGCGACCAGAAGCTGGTGGCCGCGCAGAAGGAACTGAAGACCCTCGAGGATCGCGCGCAGAAGGACGGCGCGATCATGAGCGAGTCCGAGCGTGGCCGGCTGGAGCGCGACATCATGAACAAGCGTCGCGATCTCAAGCGCGACACCCAGGAGTTCCAGGAAGACGTCAACTATCGTCGTAACGAAGAGATGGCGACCATCCAGCAGCAGATCGCCGACGCGATCATCTCGCTGTCCAAGGAGCAGGGCTTCGACATGGTGCTCGGCACCGGCGTGGTGTTCGCGAGCGAGAAGGTCGACATCACCGATCAGGTCATCGCCCGTCTCAAGAAGGGCGCGGGCAAGTAAGCGCGTCGCGGCGCCGCTGCGGCGGCGCCGCGCGTTCCACGTAGCCGGGCGCTCGTTCCGGCCTGTGAACTCCTCATGTCATTGATGCCGAGCGAACTCGCCGGGCGGCTGGGCGCGCGGTTGTCGAACGCCGAGGGCGGCGCCCCGCTGGCGCGCATCGCCCTGCCGGGCAGCGCACAACCGCAAGACCTGTGCTTCCTCGCACCGGGCGCGCACGCACCGGTCGAACAGCATTGCGGCGCGTGGCTCGCGGCCGTGGACTTCGGGCAGCCCAACACCTTGGTTGCGGCTGACGTGGTGCTCGCCTGCGCGCGCGCTGCATCGTGGCTCGCGCCGCGCCGCAGCGCGGCCCACCGCGCGGTGCGTGCCACCGAGATTGCCGCCACGGCGCGCATCGCTCCGGGCGTGGTGCTCGGCGCCGGCGTGCATGTCGGTGAGCACACCTGCATCGCACAGCACGTGGTCATCGAGGACGGCGTGAGTATCGGCGCCTACAGCGAGGTGGGTGTCGGCACCGCGCTGCGCAATCACGTGAGCATCGGCAACCGTGTGCGGATAGGCAGCCATTGCGCCATCGGCGAGGACGGTCTCGCTTACCTGCGTGATGGTCAGGCATGGCGCGCCATGCCGGCCTTCGGCAGCGTCGAGATTGGCGATGACGTGGTAGTGCTCGCGCACACCGTAGTGCAGGCCGGCGTGCTCGGCGATACGGTGATCGCTCACGGCTGCGTACTCGACAGCCAAGTGTTGATCGGACATGATTCGGTCGTCGGCGCGCACACCGCCATTGCCGGTCAGACGGCGGTCGCGGGCGCGGCACGCATCGGTCGGGGCTGCCGCATCGGCGGCAAGGTGGGGATCGGCGAAGGCGTGATTATCGCCGAAGGGATCACGGTCACCGCGATGAGCATGGTGTCGCGCTCGCTCGAGCGCGCCCACGCGCATTATTCCTCGGGCTGGCCCGCAGAACCCAGCCGCCGCTGGTGGCGGCGCGTGGCGTGGCTGCGGCGCGGCGGCGAGTGACGGCGCGCGACGTCACGAACGAACAACTATAGTCGCGGCGGATGGCCGCGAGCGGGGGCGACGTGGGAGGCGGTATGGACGATTTGGGCATTGCAAAGATATTGCAGACGATGCCACATCGTTATCCGTTCCTGCTCATCGATCGGATCATCGAATACACGCCCTTCGAGTCGATCAAGGCGCTGAAGAACGTGACCATCAACGAGCCGTTCTTCCAGGGCCACTTTCCCGGTCATCCGATCATGCCGGGTGTGCTGATCCTCGAGAGCATGGCGCAGGCCACCGGCATGCTGGCCTTTTATTCCAATCACGCGCGCAGCGAGGAAGGCAACGTCTACTACCTGGTGGGCGTGGACAAGGCGCGCTTCAAGCGCCCGGTCAGCGCCGGCGATCAGCTCATACTGAGGGCGGAGTTCAAGCGTCAGATCAAGGGGATCTATCGCTTCGAGGCGAGCGCGGAAGTCGACGGCACGGTGGTCGCCAGCGCGGAATTCATGACCACGGAAAGGGCGGCCGACCGTTGATCGATCCGAGCGCGAGGGTGGATGCGGGCGCGGTACTCGCGTCCGACGTCGAGATCGGTCCGTGGTGCTGGATCGGGGCCGGCGTGCAGATCGGCGCCGGCACGCGCGTCGAAGCGCACACCGTGATCAAGGGCCCGACCAGCATCGGCCGCGACAACCACATCTTCTCCCATTGTTCGCTCGGCGAGGACCCGCAGGACAAGAAGTTCTCCGGCAGTGGCAAGTCGCGTCTCGAGATCGGCGATCGCAACACCATCCGCGAGTACTGCAGCATCAACCGTGGCACGCCGCTTGGCGGTGGCGTCACGCGGCTCGGCAACGACAACTGGGTGATGGCCTACTGCCACATCGCCCATGACTGCCAGGTCGGCAACTTCACGGTATTCGCCAACAATGCGACCCTCGCCGGGCACGTCGAGATCGAGGACTACGTGATCCTCGGCGGCTTCACCGGCGTGCACCAGTTCTGCCGCATCGGCCAGAGCAGTTTCTCGGCCATCGCCACCATCATCGTGCGCGACGTGCCGCCCTACGTGATCGTGAACGGCAACACCGCCAAGCCGCGCTGCATCAATCGCGAAGGGCTCAAGCGGCGCGGTTTCGCGCCCGAGGCCATCGCCACGCTGAAGCGCGCCTACCGCACCCTCTACCGCCAGGGTCATACCCTGGAGGAAGCGCTCGAGCTGCTCGAAGCCGAGCGCGATGACAGCGTGGAAGTCGCACGCCTGCTGGATTTCATCCGCGCCTCCAAGCGTGGCATCGTGCGCTGAGCGGCGCGACGACGTGTCCGGCCCGCGCATCGCGCTCGTCGCCGGCGAACCTTCAGGAGACAGGCTCGGCGCGGCGCTGATCGAAGCGCTGCGCGTGCAGCGCCCCGACGCGACCTTCCTGGGCATGGCCGGGCCGCACATGCTGGCGGCGGGCTGCGAGCCGCTGGCGCACATCGACGAACTCTCGGTCATGGGACTGGTGGAGGTGCTGCGCGCGTATCCGCGCCTGCACGCGCTGCGTGCCCGTCTCGCACGCGATCTGGCCGCCGCGCGACCCGACGTGTTCGTCGGCATCGACGTGCCCGACTTCAACCTCGGCCTCGCCACGCGGCTCAAGGCCAGCGGCATTCGGACCGTGCACTACGTCTGCCCGCAGGTGTGGGCCTGGCGGCAGGGGCGGGCGCGGACGATCGGCGCGTCGGTGGACCGCCTGCTCGCGTTGCTGCCCTTCGAACCCGCCTTCTTCGCGCGCCACGGCGTCGACTGCCGTTTCGTCGGTCATCCGCTGGCTGACGCCCTGCCCATGGTCGCGGACCGCGAGGCGGCCCGGGCGGCACTCGGCCTGCGCGGTCAGAACCCCATGCTGGCATTGCTGCCCGGCAGTCGCGGCCAGGAGATTGAGCGCCTGGCCGCGCTCTTCGCCGCCGGCGCCGCCGACCTCGCCCGGCGCCGTAGCGCGCTGACGGTGGTGGCCTGCGCGGCCCACGCGGGCCAGGTGCCGCGCCTGGAGCGGGCACTGGCCGCTGGCGCGCCGGGGCTCGCCATCCGGGTGGTGCACGGGCGTGCCCAGGCGGTGCTGACCGCCGCCGACGTCGCCCTGGTGGCCTCCGGCACGGCGACCCTCGAGGCCCTGCTGTGCCGCGCGCCGATGGTGGTCGGCTACCGTCTGGCGCCGCTGACCTACCATATAATTCGCCGCATGGTGACCATTCCGCGCATCGCGCTGCCGAACATCCTGGCCGAGGATGCGCTGGTGCCGGAACTCATCCAGGACGAGCTCACTCCACGCCGCATCGGCGAGGCGCTCGCGGCGTGGCTGGACGACGCGCCGCGGCGCGAGGCCTACACCGCGCGTGCGTCCGAGATCCACGCGAGCCTGCGCTGCGACGCCGCGACGCGCGCCGCGGCGGCGGTGCTCGAACTGTGTCCGCCGCCGTGAGTACGCTGCTGATCGCCGGGGTCGACGAGGCGGGCCGTGGGCCGCTCGCGGGGCCGGTGGTGGCCGCGGCGGTGATCCTCGGCGAGGTGGTGATCGCGGGCGTCGGCGATTCCAAGCAGATGAGCGCCAAGCGGCGCGACAAGGTCTTCGATCTGATTCACCGCGACGCGCTCGCGGTGGGCGTCGGCGTCGCCGAGGTCGAGGAGATCGACACGCTCAACATCTTCCAGGCGACCTTGCTCGCGATGCGGCGCGCGGTCGAGGCGCTCGACCCGACGCCGCACGAGGCGCTGATCGACGGCGCGCATTGTCCGCCGCTGCGCTGCGCGACGCGCGCGGTGGTGGGCGGTGACGGCAGCGTGGCGGCTATCGGCGCCGCGTCGATCATCGCCAAGGTCACGCGCGATCGCATGATGCACGACCTGCACGGCCTGTATCCCGAGTACGGCTTCGCGAAGCACAAGGGCTATGGCACGGCCGAGCACCTCGCGGCGCTGGCGCGCTGCGGCGCGAGCGCCATCCACCGCCGCTCCTTCGCGCCCGTGCGCCGCGCGCTGGAGGGTAAGCCGTGAGCGCGCCGCGTTTCGTGCACCTGCACGTGCACAGCGAGTATTCCATCGTCGACGGCATCGTGCGGGTGGACGATCTCGCCGCGCGCTGCCGCGAACTCGGCATGGGCGCCGTGGCGCTGACCGATCACAACAACGTGTTCGCCATTCCGAAGTTCTTCCGCGCGGCGCAGGCCGCCGGCATTAAGCCGATCATCGGGGTCGAGACCTGGATCACGCCCGCGGCCGGCGCGGCGGAACGCTATCGCATGGTGTTCCTGTGCCAGAACCGCGAGGGCTATCGCAACCTGTCGCAGCTCCTGACCATGGCCTATCGCTTCGGCCAGCACGGCGGCGTGGCGGGCATCGAGGAGGGCTGGCTGCACGCCGACGGCCTGCGCGGGCTGATCGCGCTGTCCGGCGGACCGGCCGGCGATCTCGGCCGCCTCGCGCACGAGGGCAAGACCGAGCAGGTCAGGCAGCGCCTGCTCCATTGGCGCGGACTGTTCGGCGATCGTTACTACGTGGAACTGATGCGCACCGGCCGCGAGCGCGAGGAGCGCTACACCGAGTGCATGCTGGAGTGCGCGCCGCCGCTCGGCATCCCGGTGGTGGCGAGCAATGACGTGCGCTTCCTGAACGCCGACGAGTTCGACGCCCACGAGGCACGGGTATGCATCCACCATGGCCGCGCGTTGGCCGATCCGCGCCGGCCGCGGGACTACTCGCCGCAGCAGTACCTGAAGACCGAGGAGGAGATGGTCGAGCTGTTCGCCGACTTGCCCGACGCGCTGGTCAACTCGGTCAACATCGCCATCCGCTGCAACCTCGAGCTCGAGTTCGGCACCTATCACCTGCCCGAGTACCCGGTGGGCGAGGGCCTGAACGTCGATGACCTGGTGCGGCAGAAGTCGGCGCTGGGCCTCGAGCGGCGCTTCGCGAGCGGCGCCATCCGCGCGGCCAAGGATGCGGCGCGCCAGGCCGAGGTCTATCGCCAGCGCCTCGAGCTCGAACTCGAGACCATCACCAAGATGGGCTTTTCGGGCTACTTCCTCATCGTCGCGGACTTCATCGAGTGGGCCAAGCAGCACGAGATCCCGGTGGGCCCGGGGCGCGGCTCCGGCGCCGGCTCGCTGGCGGCCTTCGCGCTCGGCATCACCGAGCTCGACCCGCTGGAATACGACCTCCTGTTCGAGCGCTTCCTGAACCCCGAACGCGTGTCGATGCCCGACTTCGACATCGACTTCTGCATGGACCGGCGCGATGAGGTCATCGACTACGTCGCGGCGCGCTACGGCCGCGACCGCGTGGCGCAGATCATCACCCACGGCACCATGGCGGCCAAGGCCGTGGTGCGCGACGTGGGCCGCGTGCTGGGCTTTCCCTACGGCTTCGTCGATCAGCTGGCCAAGCTCATTCCCTTCGATCCACAGATGACGCTCGAGCGCGCGCTGAACGAAGAGCCGGCCTTGAAGCGCCGACAGGATGAAGAGGAGGACGTGCGCGCGATCATGACGCTCGCGCTGCAGCTGGAGGGCCTGACACGCAACGCCGGCAAGCACGCCGGCGGCATCGTCATCGCGCCGACCGAGCTCACTGACTTCATGCCGCTCTACTGCGAACAGGGCAGCGAGGCGCTGGTCACGCAGTTCGACATGACCGATGTCGAGGCGGTCGGCCTGGTCAAGTTCGACTTCCTGGGCC
>JBFWYG010000041.1:20163-32829 GCA_050186725.1 Gammaproteobacteria bacterium
ATCGCGCCGACCGAGCTCACTGACTTCATGCCGCTCTACTGCGAACAGGGCAGCGAGGCGCTGGTCACGCAGTTCGACATGACCGATGTCGAGGCGGTCGGCCTGGTCAAGTTCGACTTCCTGGGCCTCCGCACGCTGACCATCATCGACTGGGCGGTGCGTGATATCAATCGCAGGCGCGCCGACAGCGGCGAGGCCGCCATCGACATCGCGAAGATTCCGCTGGACGACGCAACGACCTTCAAGCTGGTGCAGAACGCGCGCACCACCGCCGTGTTCCAGCTCGAATCGCGCGGCATGAAGGAGCTGATCAAGCGCCTCAAGCCCGATCTCTTCGAGGACATGATCGCGCTCGTCGCGCTGTTCCGCCCGGGGCCGCTGCAGTCCGGCATGGTCGACGACTTCATCGAGTGCAAGCACGGACGCCAGGCGATCAAGTACGCGGTGCCGCAGCTGGAATCGATCCTGAAGCCGACCTACGGCGTGATCCTCTACCAGGAGCAGGTCATGCAGATCGCGCGCGTGCTGGCCAGCTACACGCTGGGCGGCGCGGATCTGCTGCGCCGGGCGATGGGCAAGAAGAAGCCGGAGGAGATGGCCAAGCAGCGCGAGCTGTTCACCGGCGGCGCGCTCGGCAACGGCATCAAGGAAGAAGACGCGACCTACATCTTCGACTTGATGGAGAAGTTCGCGGGCTACGGCTTCAACAAGTCGCATTCCGCGGCCTACGCCCTGGTCGCCTACCAGACCGCCTGGCTGAAGGCCCATTACCCCGCCGCCTTCATGGCCGCGGTGATGTCGGCCGACATGAATTCCACCGACAAGGTGGTCGGCCTCATCGAGGAATGCCGCAGCCTCGGGCTCACCGTGGTCGCGCCCGACGTCAACCGCTGCGGCTTCCGCTTCGGCGTGGCCGACGAGCGCACCATCCGCTACGGTCTCGGCGCGGTGAAGGGGGTGGGCGAGGCGGTGATCACCGCGCTGGTGGAGGAACGCGAGCAGCACGGCCCCTACAAGGACCTGGTCGATCTGTGCCGCCGCAACGCCGACAAGCGCATCAACCGGCGCGCGCTCGAGGCCCTGATCAAGGCCGGCGCGTTCGACTGCTTCGACCACGCGCGCGCGGTGCTGATGGCGGCGCTGGACCAGGTGCTGCAGATCACCGACCAGCATCAGAAAGCCTCGGTCTCCGGCCAGTCGGATTTCTTCGGTCTCGCCACCGAGGCGGCCGATGCGCCGCCGCCGCTCGAAATAGCCTATGCCACCGGCGTCGCCGAGTGGACCGTGGAGGAGATCCTGGCCTGCGAGAAGGAGACCCTTGGCCTCTATCTCAGCGGTCATCCCATCGACCGCTACCGCGCCGAGCTGTCGTCCTTCGCCAGCTCCTCTCTGGCCGAACTCAAGCCGGGCAAGAAACGCATCGCCGGCATGATCATGGCGGTGCGCATCATCAAGACCCGGCGCGGCCGCATGGCCGTGGTCACGCTAGACGACGGCACCGCGCGCATCGAGGTCACCGTCTACCGCGACACCTTCGAGCGCAACCTCGAAAAGCTGGTCAGCGACGCGCTGGTGGTGGTGGAGGGCGAGTGCTCGATCGACGAGTTCTCCGGTGATCACGCGGTGCAGGCCAACGAGATCATGACCATCGACGAGGCGCGCAACCGGCTCGCGCGGGCGCTGGTGCTGAATGTGCGCGACGCGAGCTGCGCCAACGGCTTCGTGCGCGAGCTCGAGGGCATGATCACGCCCCATGCCCCCGGACGTTGCCCGATAGCCATAGAATACGCGCGCGCCGAGGCCCGTGCCCGGCTCAAGCTCGGCGAGCAGTGGCGGGTCAACCTGTCCGAGAACCTGCTCGAAGGGCTGAAGCGTCACTTTGGAGCCCAACATGTGCATGTCGAATACTGAGGCGGTGGTCCATGGCTGAACGCGCGCCGGACGCTGGCCAGATCAATCTCAACTTTCTCGACTTCGAGCAGCCGATAGCCGAGCTCGAGGCCAAGATCGAGGAGCTGCGTCGGGTCGGCGACGACTCGGCGATCAACATCTCCGAGGAGATCGAGCGGCTCAAGCGGCGTTCCGAGGAACTCACCCGCCAGATCTTCGCCGCGCTCACGCCCTGGCAGATCTCCAAGCTCGCGCGCCATCCGCGTCGGCCCTACACGCTGGACTACGTCGCGCGCCTGTTCGACGACGTGCAGGAGCTGCATGGCGATCGTGCCTTCGCCGACGATCCGGCCATCGTCAGCGGCATCGGCCGGCTCGACGGCCGCGGCATCGCCTTCATCGGTCACCAGAAGGGGCGCAACACCAAGGACAACCTGCTGCGCAATTTCGGCATGCCGCGCCCCGAGGGGTATCGCAAGGCGCTGCGCATCATGGAGCTGGCCGAGCGTTTCCAGCTGCCGCTGCTGACCTTCATCGACACCCCCGGCGCCTATCCCGGCATCGACGCCGAGGAGCGCGGCCAGAGCGAAGCCATCGCGCGCAACCTCATGGTGATGTCCGGGCTGCGTACGCCCATCATCGCCGCGGTGATCGGCGAAGGCGGCTCCGGCGGCGCGCTCGCCATCGGCATCGCCGATCGCATCCTGATGTTGCAGTACGCGACCTACGCGGTGATTTCTCCCGAGGGCTGCGCCTCGATCCTGTGGAAGAGCGCCGAGCGCGCCGCCGACGCCGCCGAGGCGATGGGCATCACCTCGGCGAGCCTGCAGAAGCTCGGCCTGGTCAACACCGTCATCGAAGAGCCGCTGGGCGGCGCGCACCGCGACCCGGAGCTCGCCGCCAGCCGCTTGAAGAGCGCGCTGCTGCAGGCCTTGGAAGAGCCGCTGCTGCTTAAGCCCGAGGAACTGGTGTCGAGGCGCCGCGCGCGCTTTACCGCGATCGGCGAGTACACCGATCGCTGAGGCGGCGCGCGCCCTGGCCGAGCGCTGCGCGGCCCGCCTGACCGCTTTGCTGACGGCGGTCGGCGCACGGCGGCTGGTGGTCGGTTTCAGCGGCGGCGCCGATTCCACCCTGTTGCTCGTCCTGGCGCGCGACTACGCCGCGCGCGAAGGATTGCCCCTGCGGGCCGTGCACGTCGATCATCGTCTCCATCCGGACAGCGGCGCCTGGGCGGCGCACTGCGCGGCGCAGGCCCGAGGCCTGGGCGTGCATTTCGAAACACTGACCGTCGCGACCACGCCGCCGGCAGGCGCGAGCATCGAAGCCTGGGCGCGTGGCGAGCGCTACGCGCTGCTCGCCGCGCGGCTCGACACCGACGCCGCGCTGCTCACCGCCCACCATGCCGACGACCAGGCCGAGACGGTGCTGCAGCGCCTGTTGTGGCGCGCGGGGCCCTGGGGGCTGGCCGCCATGCGCGACCGGCGGCCCCTCGGTCGCGGCTGGCTGCTGCGACCGCTGCTGGCGGAGCGCCGCGCGACGCTGCGCGCCGCGGCGACCGAGCTGGCGCTCGTCTGGCTGGAGGACCCGGGCAATCGCGAACTCCGCCATCCGCGCAACCGCCTGCGCGCGACCGTGCTGCCGGCGCTGGAGGCGAGCTTTCCCGATGCCGTGACGGCGCTGACCGAGGCGGCCGCGCTGCAGGGCGAAGTCGCGTCGCTGCTGGACGAACTGGCGGACGAAGTGCTGGATGCCTGCGCCGAACCGGCCACCCCGCCCGTCGGCGCGTTGCTCGCGTTGCCGCCGCGGCTGCGCGTGTGCGTGCTGCGGCGCTGGCTGTTGCGCCAGGGCGCGCCCATCCCCGGGCGCGCGCAGCTCGAGGCCTTGCAGCGCGAACTGCTGGCCGCGCGCGCGGATGGCCAGCCCTGCGTGGCCTGGCAGTCGGTCGCCGTGCGGCGTCACGCCGGGCACCTGTTCCTGACCCGCGCCGAGCTGCCGTCGCCAGCACCGGCGCAACGCTGGGCGGCGCCCTGGGCGCCGCTCGCGCTCGCCGGCGGCATGCTCGTGGGCGCGCCCGGCGGGGCCGCAGATCTGTGCGTGGCGCGCGCCACGGCCGGCGAGGTGTGGGTGCGGCATCGTGACGGCGGCGAGCGCCTGCGGCTGCACGCCGGCGGCCCGCGGCGCGCCCTGAAGACGCTGTTCCAGGAATGGGGTGTGCCGACCTGGCGACGCCCACGCTGGCCGCTCCTCTACGTGGACGATGAACTCGCGGCCGTGCCCGGGTTGGCGGTCGCCGCCGAGTTCCGGGCCGGTGCCGACCGCGCGGCGCTCATGCTCGACTGGACGCCGGACGATTGATGCCGCGAGCCGCGCTCAGGCCGGCGTCCGCGTGCGGACCATCACCGTCGCCTCCTGCGCCGCATCGCTCTCGTCGCGCAGCGTGAAGCGCAGACCGACATCGCCGACGTCGACCGCGTCGCCCTCGCGCAGCTGCACGGCCTCGATGCGCGTGTCGTTGACGAACACACCGTTCAGGGATTCCAGGTCGTGCAGGGTCAGCGCGCCGGACTCGTTGGCGCGAATCTCCGCGTGCAGCCGTGACACCGAATGATCGGACAGCGTCAGGTCGTTGTTGCGTCCGCGTCCGATGCGCCACGGTGTGCGCAGGATCGCGTGCCGGGTCCACGGCGCTTCCGCGAGCACCAGCCAGGCCAGCGGCTTGCCGGGCGGGGGCGGTGGCGCCACGCCGCCGCGCACGCGCAGGTAGACCACCGCGACGCCGACCAGGATCGCGAGCAGCAGCCCGCCGAGCAGGGTGAGCCACGGCCACGCGCGGCCAGCGTCGAGGTCGATGGCCGGCGCCGCGGCCGCGGCGGGTGCGGTCCCGGTGGGGGCGGGCGCCGTCGCTGGAGGCGGACTCACCGCCGGTGCGGCCGGCACGCCACCCGGGAGACGCACGGGCGCGAGCACCAGGAAGCTCTGGTCGCGGGTCTGGAAGGCGAGTGACACCTCGATCGCGCCTTGCGCGCCGGCGGCGGCCAGCGGCGCGAGATCGAAGCTGAGCGCGCCGCCGCTGTCCAGCAGCGCCAACGTGCGTTCCAGCGCGCGCTCGGGCAGGTGGAAGTCTGGATGGTTGGCCTGCAGGTAGTGGCCGCCGGTGTCGTCGGCCAGGCGGCGCAGGGTCTGCAGGGCGACCGACTGCGGTACCGAGCGCGGATAGCCGATGGCGTCGATCACCACCCCCTCGGCGCGCGCGAGTTCGACCACGTCGGCGTGGTGGTAGGCGTAGTCCTCGGCGAGGCCATCGGACAGGATCAGCAGCGCGCGGCGCGTGGCCGGCGTCCTGGCCAGTACGCGCACCGCGTCGCGCGCATTGCGATAGAGCTCGGTGGTGCGACCACGCGCCGCGAGCGTGGCCGTCGCTGCCCGCAGCGTGGCGGCATCGGCGCCGGGTGGCGCGAGCAGCGTGAACTCGGTGTCGAAGCTCGCAATACCCACGCGCAGGTGGGCCGGCGCGGCGTCGAGCAGGGCGTCGATGTGGCGTACGGCAGCGGCGACCGCGGGGGCGCGCGCCGGATCGCTGGTGTCGACCAGCACCAATAGCGCCGTGGTGTCCTTGCCGCGCGGATAGCGCGCGCCGAGCGTGCCGGGCACGACATGGTCCTGCCATTCGGCGGCGACCGCGCGGAGGTCACCCTCGTCCAGCAGGCGGTAGTCGCAGCGCAGCTCGAGCGCGCTCGGCTGCGCGCAGGCGATGTCGAGCTGTTCGGTGAGCGTCGAGGCGGCGCGGACGCTCACTTGAGCGAGCAGGCCGAGCACCAGCAGGACGCGGCTCAGGGCCGCGCCGAAGGCAGCGCCGCGGCCTTCCGTGGCGCGGCCGCTGGCCATCATTTCTCCGGAAAGAGCGGGTCGGGCAGGTCGTAGAAATCGATGATCGCGCTGCTCTGCCCGCCGGCGACAGATTCCGCCGAGCGCGCCTGGGTGTCGACCTTCTTCTGTTCGCCGCCGGCGGACGAGGCGCGCGTGGCGTTGGCGCCGACCTTGTCCTCGCGCAGTTCGCCGAGCTGCGGCAGGCCCTTGCGGATCTTGTTGCCGGCTTCCTCGACCTTCTGATGCAGCTCGGGCGAGAACGGCACGCGGTAGGCGCGCGGCTCGGCGCCGCGCGGTCCCTGGGCCATGTCGGCCGCCCACAGCAGGATCTCACCGACCTTGCCGGTGGCCTTGTCCGGTTCCTGCACGTAGACCGCGATGAGGTTGAAGCGCTTGGGCAGCTGCTGATCGGTCGGCCAGCCGAGCAGCGGCGGAAAGGAGTAGTAGGTCACGACGTACAGCGCCGACACCACGACGATGGCGCCCGCCTTCACGGGCCATGACCAGGGCGACTTCAGGTTCAGCGCGAGCAGCAGGAGCGCGACCACCACGTAGGCCGCGACCAGGCCCGATGTTCCCATAATGACCAAGACCGGCTCCCCCCCAGGTAGCGTCGACTGTCGCGCCGCCGCGCGACGCCCGCCGGGTGGCGGGCGGCGGCCATGATAAACGATTCCGGCGCGCGGACCGTGCTCAGCGGCCGATGGCGAAATCGACGATCTCGCTGAGCGTCGCATTCATCCGCGCGGCGAAGGCATTGACCCGCGGGTCGGGATGATCGAGCGGCAGTTTCACCACGCTGACCACGGTGTGGCCGTCGGCGACGTGCACGGTGATGCGGCAGGGCATGTAGGCCACGTAGCCCGGGTCCAGCAGCAGGGCCTCGCGGGCCAGTTCCAGGCTGCAGAAGTGGATGACCTCGACCTCGGGAAAGTCCTCGTAGCCGCGCTCGCGCAATCCATTGCCAATGTCGTTGCGGCCGGTGATGCGGAAGTTGTGGTCGGTGATGGCGAAGTTGAGTTCGAACACCACGTCGTCGAACGGCTTGTCGACCACGTAGCGCGTGACGTAGTGGCGGCCGTCGAAGTCGGCGACGCTCTCCGCGCCGGCCGGCGCGAGCGCCAGCAGCAGCACGAGCGCGAGCCAGGCCCTCACGCCACCGGGCTCACTCGGTGATCACCACGCGGGTGCCGACGTCGATGTAGGAGCGCAGGGCATGCAGGTCATGGTTGCGCAGCGCGATGCAGCCCTGGGTCCAGTCGAGCTTGTTCTGGATGTGGACCTTCTCCGGCGTTTCCTCGCCGAGCCCATGGATGCCGATGGCGCCGCCGAGGCGGGTGTTCTGCGGCGGCACCTGGTTGTGGCGCAGCGCGCTCACGATGCGGTCGAAATCGCGGCGCGTGATCAACGAGCGCTTCAGCCCGTAGAACGCGTCCTTGACGTTGGGGTAGTTGAGCCGGAGGAAGGTGTCGAAGGCGCCGCTGTCGCTGACGCCGACGATGCGGTAGGTGCCGATCGGTGTCTTGTTGTCGCCGAGGCGGTTCTTGTCGCCCTTGCCGCCGCGGCCGAGCGCGACCTGGAAGGTGGCCTTGACCTGCTGGCCGTCGCGCACCAGCAGCACGCGGCGTGACTTGCTCACTTCGAGTTCGTAGGCCGAGGCGAGCAGCGGTGTCGCGCACAGCAGGAAGGCGAGGCACAGATGCCAGCCTCCGCGGCGCGAAGAACACCGCGCAGCGCCGCGAGTGAGGACGCGAGAAGGTGAGCGTGCGGCGATGCTGTGCTTCAAGGCGACTCGAGCCGGACCTGTGTCTTGACGCCCCGCCGCGCGGGGCTGCGCGATTCTAATCCAAGGCCAGCCGTGCATGCTACGCTAGCCGCGGTCGACGCTGCCCTCACGCACGAGTCCATCCATGGACGAGCTTTCCGCGCTCCGTTACACCCGCATCGCGATGCTGCTGCACTGGCTGACGGTGCTGGCGGTGGGCGGCCTGTTCGCGATCGGCTGGTACATGGTCGAACTGCCCAAGGGACCGCTGCGCGGCTACTGGTTCGCCCTGCACAAGTCCATCGGGCTCAGTCTCGCCGTGCTCGTCGCGCTGCGCCTCGCCTGGCGTCTCGCCCATGCGCCGCCGCCGCTGCCCGCGCACGTGCCCGCCTGGCAGCGCCATCTCGCCCACGGTGTGCACCTCGGTTTCTACCTGCTGCTCCTCGCGCAGCCTTCGAGCGGCTACCTGTCGTCGTCCTTCAGCGGCTACCAGACGCGCTGGTTCGGCGTGCCGCTGCCGGACTGGGGCTGGCGCGACGCGCCCTTGAACGAATTCTTCACCGAGCTGCACGTGCTGTGCTCGATCGCGCTGCTGGTGTTGATCGGCGTACACCTCGCCGGTTTCCTGTCCCATCTCGTGCAAGGCGATCGCGCGCTAGCGCGGCGCATGTGGCCCTGGTAGCGCGGCGATGGACGCGGGGAGCGGCGCGATGCCTGAGACCGGACCCCGTTCCCTGCGACGCCTGCTGCTGGCCCACGACCTCGCCTTCCTGGTGCTGCTGATCATCACCGGCGGACTGGCCGCGCTGTGGGGTTCGCTGTGGCAGCAGTCCTCGCTGGAGTCGATGCGCCTGCGTGGCATGTCGCACACCGGCGAGCAGATTCGCGCCATGGTCTATCGCCAGATGCACGAGGTCACGGCGGCCGCGCTGCGCGACGACGCGCAAGTGCGCGAATTGGACTCGCGCCACGCGCGCGCCGTGCAGGAGGCCTTCAACGCGCTGCGTCGCGACTCCGGCAGTCGCGGCGAGGACTACGCGGTGCAGAATCTGCAGACCGCCTTCAGCCTGTTGCGCGCCAACCTGCGCGCGACGCTGGGCGATACCTACGCGCTGAATCGCCTGGTGCGGGCGAAACTCCTCGATCCGGACTTCGAGCGGCGCTTCGTCGCCGACTTCGAGAGCGCCTACGCCGCCTTCACCGGGCTCATGGCAAGTCAGGCCGCCGCGCAGGAGCAGCGCGTGCAGCGTCGCCTGGCGCTCGCGCCCTGGGCGCTGTCGCTGCCCATCGCGCTCGGTATCGGGCTGGTGCTGCGCTCGCGCCGCGCGCTGACCCGCGACTTCGTGCGGCCGATGCGCACGGTGCTGGCGCGGCTGCGGGCGATCTCGGCCGGCGCGCGCGACGCCGGCGCGCCGCCCGGCGGCGTGACCGAGGTGCGCGAGCTCGCGCAGGGCATCGAGCGCATGGCGGCCGAGCTCGCCGCCAGCCAGCGCGCGCTGGTCGAGCACGAGCGAGAGGCGGCGCTGGGCGGGCTCATTCCGGTGGTGGCGCACAACGTGCGCAATCCGCTCGCGGCGATTCGCGCCAACGCTCAACTGCTGGACGGCGGCGAGAGCGCCGCGGAGCTGGCCGAGAGTCGCGCGGCGATCATCGACACCTGTGATCGCCTCGGCCGCTGGGTCACTGCGCTGGTGTCCTACCTGCATCCCTTGACGCCCCGACTCACGACGTTCCACGCGGTGGAACCGCTGGACGCGGTCGCCGGCCTGCTCGCGCCGCGCATCGCCGAGCAGGGGCTCGAACTGCGGCGCGCGCCGTGGCACACCGACGCCGTGCTGGAGGCGGATCGCGACCTGCTGGAGCAGGCCCTGTATGGCCTTGTGAACAATGCCGTCGAGGCCTCGCCGCGCGGCGCAAGCTTGACGCTCGGCGTGGAAGCCGACGACCGCGAACTGCGCCTGACGATCGTCGACGAGGCCGGCGGGTTGCCTTTCCAGCCCGAACCGAGCGAGCTCAAGCCGGGCCCCAGCACCAAGCGCTTCGGCACCGGGCTCGGCATTCCCATTGCCTTCAAGATCTGCAAGGCCCACGGCTTCGAACTGTCCTTCGACGTCACGCCGGGCAGCGGCACGCGGGTCGTCCTGCGCGCGCCGCGCGCGCGGCTAGAATGACGCGATGTCAGTCCGTCGCGACATCGCCGATGTGCCCGCCGCGCCCCCGCGCGCTCCGACCCAGGTGCTGGTGGTGGACGATGAGACGCTGTTCGCCAAGGCCGTGGTGCGACACCTCGAGCGGGCCGGCTTCCGCTGCGCGCAGGTCGGCACGCTGGCCGCGGCCCGCGCGTCGCTCGCCGAGCGCACGCCGGACCTGCTGTTGCTCGACATGCGCCTGCCGGACGGCTCGGGCCTCGATTTTCTGAAGCAGCTGCGCCAGACGAGCGCGGTGCCGGTGATTGTCATGACCGCCTATGGCGAAGTCGAGGACGCGGTGGCGGCGATGAAGGCCGCGGCCTCCGACTACCTGCGCAAGCCGGTCGACCTGGAGGAGCTCAGGCTCGACATCGACAAGGTGCTGGCCCAGGCCGCTCTCGGCCGCCAGCTCGAGTATTCGCGCGCGCGCGAGCATGCCCAGGCGGCGAGCGTGGAATTGCTCGGCGAGGCGCCGGCCATGGTCGCGCTGCGCGCGCAGATCGCGCGCCTCGGCGCGCTGGTCGGGCCCGAGGTCGCGCAGCCGCCGACCGTGCTGATCACCGGCGAGACCGGCACCGGCAAGGACGTCGCGGCGCGCTGCCTGCACCAGCAGTCGGCGCGTCGCGCCGCGCCCTTCGTGCACGTCGACTGCGCGGCGCTGCCGAAGGACCTGATCGAGGCCGAGCTGTTCGGCCACGTGAAGGGCGCCTTCACCCACGCGCTCGCCGAGCGTACCGGGCTCATCGAGGCGGCGGAGCAGGGCGTGGTGTTCCTGGACGAAATCGCCGAGCTGCCGCTCGACCTGCAGGCCAAGCTGCTTGCGGTACTCGAACGCCGCAGCCTGCGCCGCATCGGCAGCAGCCAGGAGCTGCGCACCGGCGCGTGGTTCATTGCCGCCACCAACCGCCCGGTGGACGCGATGGTCGCGGCCGGCGAACTGCGCGCGGACCTGTACTTCCGTTTGAAGGTGTTGAGCCTGGAACTGCCGCCGCTGCGCGCCCGCGGCGCCGACGTGCTGCTGCTCGCGCGGCGCTTCGTGGCCGACATCGCGCGCCGCTACGGGCGGCCGGCCCCGCGGCTCGGCGCGGCGGCCGAGCGCGCGCTGCTGGCGCATGCGTGGCCCGGCAACGTGCGTGAACTGTCCCACGTGATCGAGCGCGCCGTGCTGCTCGCGGGCGACGAGGTGATCGACGTCGAGGCGCTCGGCCTCGCGAGCGTCGCCGCGGAACCGGCGGCGACGCTCGAGGACATGACGCTCGAGGAGCTGGAGAAGACCATGCTGGCGCGCGCGCTCAAGGCGAGCGGCGGCAACGTCTCCGAGGCCGCGCGGCGGCTCGGCATCACGCGCATGGCCATGCGCTACCGGATGGACAAGTACGGACTGCGGGGCGCCGAGGGCTGAATCGTCTCAGTGCAGCTTGAGCCGCGGTTTGCTGCTGCGGGTGAGCGCGTCAGCTGCGGTGGTGAGCGCGGTGCGCAGCAGGCCCTGCACCGCCATCTGGTGCATCTTGTACAGCGAGAGATAGGCCCAGCGTGCCAGCAGGCCTTCCATCGGCCAGTTGGTGGGGTGGCGGCCGAACAGGTTGCCCATCAGGTTGCCGATGGCGCTGTGCTTGCTGAGATTGATGAGCGAGCCGAAGTCGCGGTACTCGTAGGGCGATAGTGCTTCGCCACGGCGGCGCTTCTCGATGGACTGTACCAGCAGGCTGGCCTGCTGGTGCGCGGCCTGGGCCCGGGGCGGCACCTGGCGGCCGTCGGCGGCCGGGCAGGCGGCGCAGTCGCCGAAGGCGAAGATGTCGTCGTCCAGCGTGGTCTGCAAGGTGGGGCGCACCATGAGCTGGTTGCTGCGGTTCACCTCCAGCCCGTCCAACGTGCCCAGCACCGCCGGGCCGCGGATGCCCGCGGCCCATACCTTGATCTCGGCCGGAATGAAGCGCCCGCTCGCGGTCTCGAGCCCGTCGGCGGTGGCGCGCGTCACGCGTTCGCCGGTGTGCACGATGACGCCGATGCGCTCGAGGATCTCGTGGGTGCCGCGCGATACCTGCTCCGGCAGGCCGGGCAGGATGCGCGGCGAGCCTTCGATGAGATGTATGCGCACGTCGCGTTCGACGTCGATGCGATCCAGGCCGAAGCCGACCAGCGTATGCAGCGAATGATGCAGTTCCGCGGCGAGTTCCACGCCGGTCGCGCCGGCGCCGGCGACGGCGATGTGCAGCTGGCCGGGCCGGATCGACTCTGCCTGTGCGTTGGCCGCGTAGCAGGCGCGCACGAGGTGCTGATGAAAGGCGTCGGCCTGCTCGCGCGCATCGAGGAACAGGCAGTGCTCGGCCACGCCCTCGATGCCGAAGTCGTTGGTCACGCTGCCGATGGCCAGCACCAGGTAGGTGTAGGGCAGGGTGCGTTCGGGAATGTACTCGCGGCCCTTGGCGTCGCGCGTGGCTGCGATGGTCACGGTCTTGGCCTCACGATCGATGCCGAGCAGCGCGCCGACGCGGAATTCGAAGTTGTTCCAGTGGGCCTGGGCCAGGTAGGAGAGCTCGTCGGTGCTGGAATTGAGCGTGCCGGCCGCGACCTCGTGCAGCAGAGGCTTCCACACATGGGAGTAGCCGCGATCGACCAGGGTTACCTCGACGCTCGGGTCGCGCGCGTAGCGCCGACCGAGACGCGTGACGAGTTCCAGGCCGCCGGCGCCGCCGCCGACCACCACCACGCGGGTCAAGGGGAGAGAATCCATGCGTTCCACCGTCGGCTGGTTGAGGCCCCTATAATGAGGGCGTGATGACTAGAACAGGCGTCGACGCTCGGCGCCCGCGCCCCTGCGAGGATTTATACGATGGACAACCAGACTCAGATCGAAATCGAGGCGGCGGCGTTTCGTCGTCTGCGCGACTTCCTGCGTGAGCACACCGAGGTGCAGAACATCGACCTGATGAATCTCGCCGGCTTCTGCCGCAA
>JBFWYG010000041.1:32929-34768 GCA_050186725.1 Gammaproteobacteria bacterium
GGGGCGCTGTTGCTGGTGTTCCTGTTCCTCGGACGGGCTCTCAGGCCATTGCGCCAGCTGTCCGGCGCGCTGGCCGGCATCGAGCAGGGCGAGTACCACACCCGCGTGCCGCCCGTGGGCCTGAGCGACATCGACGCCATCACCGCGCGTTACAACCACATGGCCGGCGCGCTGGCCGCGAGCCACGCCGACAATCTCGCGCTGACCGAACGTTCGCTCGAGATCCAGGAGCAGGAGAGGCGCCACCTGGCGCGCGAACTGCACGACGAGATGGGCCAGTCGATCACGGCGATCAAGGCGCTGGCGGTGTCGATCCGCGAGCGCGCGGTGGAACGGGAGCCGACGCTCGCCGAGCGCGCCGCCACCATCACCGATGTGTCGAGCGACATCTATGCGCGCGTCCGGCGCATGATCGCGCGCCTGCATCCGGTGGTACTGGACGAACTCGGACTGGTGGCCGCCCTCGAGCAGATGGTCGACGACTGGAACTCCTACCACGCCGAGTGCTTCTGTCGCCTCGACATCGCCCGCGACCTGCCGTCCCTGAGCGCCGCGGCGCGCATCGGCCTGTACCGCATCGCCCAGGAGGCGCTGACCAACATCGCCCGCCACGCCGGGGCGAGCGAGGCGCGGCTGGTGCTGGCGCGCGACGGCGTGGACGCGGTGACGCTCGAAGTGAGCGATGACGGACGCGGGTTCGCGCCGGGGTCGCGGCGTCGCGGCCTCGGTCTGACCGGCATCGCCGAGCGGGTCGAGACGCTCGGCGGCAGCCTGGCGCTGGATGCCGGGCCGGGCGCTGGCGTGCGCCTGCGGGTGCGGCTGCCGCTGCTCCTCGACGTGCATGGGGAGAGCCAGTTTGCGTAACCCCTTACGCATCCTGCTGGTCGACGATCACGCGGTGGTGCGCGCGGGCTTCAAGACCTTGCTCGAGAACCAGGGTGACCTCGCGGTGGTGGCCGAGGCCGACAGCGGCGAGGCGGCCTGTCGCGCCTTCGTCGAGCACGCGCCCGACCTCGTGATCATGGATCTCAGCATGCCGGGCGCGGGTGGGCTCGAAGCCATCCGTCGCATCGTCTCGCGCGCGGGCGATGCGCGCGTGCTGGTGTTCTCCATGCACGAGGACACGCTGTTCGTCGAACAGGCGCTGCAGGCCGGCGCGCGCGGTTATATCGGCAAGAGCAGCGCGCCGACGGTGCTGGTCGAGGCCGTGCGGCAGATCGCCGGCGGCAATCTCTACGTCGACCCGGACATCGCCCAGCGCCTGGCTTTTCAGAAGACCAAGGGTAGCGACTCGCCGTTTCGTGCCCTGTCGACCCGTGAATTCGAGATCGTCTGTCTGCTGGCCGAGGGCCTGTCGGTGAACGCCATCGCCAATCGTTTGACCCTGTCTTACAAGACCGTCGCCAACTACGCCACGCAGATCAAGGCCAAGCTCCAGGTGGACACCGGCGCCGAATTGACGCGGCTCGCCATACGTCACGGTATCGTGAAAGCCTGAGGCGCCGGGAAGATTTCCCGGTATTTGCGGGGAGGATTCCCAGCGGCAGTCGGGCGACGGCCCCCTACAATCGCGCGGTCTTACCGTTAGTCGAGTACCGTCGATGTCCGTTGCCAGGAACTCTTCGTCGTGGGTCGTCGCGCTGACGCTGCCCGCGCTCTTTTCGACCAGCGACGCTCGCGCGGAGGGCGCGGGCTTCGACGACGAGATCGTGGTCGTGGCGGCGGCGCCGGGCGCCGGGCGCAAGCTCGATGCCGACCTGCTGCCCTACGCGGTGCAGAGCGCCGATGCCGACGCGCTGGAACGCAAACAGAGCACGGACCTGACCGACTATCTGGCCA
>JBFWYG010000041.1:34868-36867 GCA_050186725.1 Gammaproteobacteria bacterium
TTCGGTTTCACCCTGAACGGCGAGCACCAGGTGACCGACGACATCGCGCTGAACGCCACCGGTTTCTATCGCGACGTCGACACCCGCTCGTTCAACGGCGACGCGGCGGAACTGCTGGCCTGCGAACTCGGCAACGGGCAGTTCCTGCTCGAAGGCCTGGAAGAGGACGAACTCGAAGAGCTGGGCCTGGACGACGACGACCTGTGTGAGAACAACGCCCTGGGCGCGGCCGATCCCGAAGCCTTGGAAACCCGCTTGAACGCGCTGCTCGATCCGGGCGAAGAGCCGTTCAACATCGACGACCTTACACCTTCCCTGGTCGGCACCGGCGTGATTGCCGACTCGGCGGTCAACAACCGCAGTCGCCGCCAGCAGGAGATGTACGGCCTCGATCTGCAGGGCAGCTGGAAACGTGACCTGTTCGGGCGCAGCAACTACCTGGTGCTGGGCGGTGGCCACAACCATGGCGACGCGCGTTTCGTCTCCTCCACCGAGCTGTCCGGTATCGACCCCGTGACGCGCAGCACCGCGGGCCTCGGCACCGGCACTTTCCTGAGCCGCCAGGCGACCCAGGTGGACACCACCACCGCCACCTGGAGCGTGTACGTGTTCGACGTGTTCAAGGTGACCGAGCGCATCGCGGTGACCGCCGGCGGTCGCTACAACCGCACGCGGGTCAAGGTGCAGGACCTCTCCGCCGCGCGTCCGGAGCTGAATGGCAGCCACAGCTTCGAGCGCTTCAATCCCACCGCCGGCGCGACCTTCCAGTTCAGCGCCGACAACACGCTCTACGCCAACTACAGCGAGGCCTCGCGCGCGCCGACGCCCATCGAGCTGTCCTGCAACGACGACACCTTCGAGCGCGCCAGGGCTGCGGCGGCCGCGCGCGGCGAAGACCCGGACGACGTCGATTTCGAATGCCGCCTGCCCAACGCCTTCCTGGCCGATCCGCCGCTCGAACAGGTGGTGGCCAAGAGCTGGGAAGCGGGCGTGCGCGGCAAGCTCGGCGCGGTGCGTCACCGGCTCGGCTATTTCCGCACCGTGAACCATGACGACATCATCTTCCAGACCACCGGCCGCGGCACCGGCCTGTTCGGCAATGTCGACGAGACCCGCCGCGAGGGCTTCGAGTCCGCGTTCGCGGTCAACGTCGGCAGCCTGGACTACGCCATCGCCTACAGCTATGTGCGCGCGACCTTCGAGGATGATTTCCTGGCGCAGAGCCCCAATCATCCGCTGGCCGACGGCGACGGCAACATCGCGGTGGAGAAGGGCGACCGCATGCCGGGCAATCCCGCCCACCAGTTGCGCTTCAGCACCGACTGGCACGCGCCGTACCGTCTGCTGTTCGGCCTGGACCTGGTCTACAACTCGGGGCAGTACCTGCGCGGTGACGAATCGAACGACCTGGCGCAGCTCGACGACTACGCGGTGGTCAACCTGCGCGCGTCGTGGGCGGCGACCGACAAGATCCAGTTGTTCACCCGGGTCACCAACCTGTTCGACACGGACTACGAGAACTTCGGCCTGCTCGGCGAGGAGCCTGGCGAGGTGCTGCCCAATCTCGCCGATCAGCGTCCGCTGTTCCTGGGCGCCGGCGCGCCGCGCGCCGCCTGGGTGGGAGTGAGAGTTCGCCTGTGAGCGCGGCGGCGCGCAGCGTCGCGGGTGTGGACCGCGTGCGCGTGCTGCTGGTCGACGACCATGCGGTGGTGCGACTGGGCTTTCGCTCGCTGCTCGCGCAGCAGGCCTGGTGCGGCGACATCGACGAGGCGGCGAGCGGCGACGTCGGCTACCAGATGTATCGCGACCTGGCGCCCGACGTGGTGGTGATGGATCTCTCCATGCCGCGCATGTCAGGGCTGACCGCCATCCAGCGCATCACCGCGGTGGCGCCGGGTGCGCGCATCCTCGCGGTCAGCGTGCACGACGAGACGGTGTTCGTGATGCAGGCGCTGAAGGCCGGCGCCGCGGGCTACGTGTCCAAGGGCTCGGCCCCGGA
>JBFWYG010000042.1:0-36839 GCA_050186725.1 Gammaproteobacteria bacterium
AGCAGCACGAGGTGTTCGCCGTGGTGCAGGCGCGCGCGACCGTCGCCGCTGTCCCAGAACGCCGCCCCCGGGTCGCGCTCAGCCTTCTTGCGGCGCGCGGGCGTCGATGCTGAGCGCATGGATGTCGGTGGCGAGCAGGGCCTCCAGCGCGGCGTAGACCAGGCGATGGCGCTTGAGCGGTGGCAGGCCGGCGAAGCGCTCCGCGACGATGCGCACGCTGAAATGTCCCTTGCCGGTCAGCGCGCCGGCATGGCCGGCGTGGGCCGCGCTGTCGTCGCTGATGTCGAGGGCGCTGGGCGCGAGCGCGGTCTCGAGCGCCGCGCGTATGCGTTCGACCCGCTGGTTGTCGGTCATGCCTGGTGCTCGTGGCTCGCGTGCCGCGGGGCGATCTGCGGGATGGTTTCGGTGTCGATGATGCTAGACTCGCGACTTCGTTCGTCGCGGCCTCAGTGTGCCTCAAAGCGCGGGGGCAAGGCCAGCGTGCGCCGCGGCCGAGGCGTTGCTCGTCTTTTCCGGCGCCCATCGGCGTCGTCGCGCACTACCGGCATCGTTCCATGAAAGCTCTACACATCCGCGTCCACCCCACGCACCCGCAGGCGCGTCTGGTCAAGCAGGCGGCCGACATGCTCGCGCGCGGTGGCGTGATCGTCGCACCCACCGATGCCTGCTATTCGCTGCTGTGCGAGACCGGCAACAAGGCCGCCGAGGATCGGCTGCGCGCCATCCGCCACCTCGAGCGCGACCACCACCTGACGCTCCTGTGCCGGGACGTGGCCGAGATCGCGACCTACGCCAAGGTCGACAACGACGCCTTCAGGCTGATGAAGACCCTGGCCCCCGGCCCCTACACCTTCATCCTGCCCGCCACCCGCGAGACCCCGCGCCGCCTGCAGGACGAGAAGCGCCGCACGGTGGGTCTGCGCATCGTCGACCATCCCTTCGTCCAGGGTCTGTTGGACGACCGCTCGCCGCTCTTGGCCTCGACCGTGATGGACGACCGCATCGGTCTGCCCTACGCCGACCCGGAGGACATCCTGGCCGACGTCGGTCACGCCCTCGAGGCGGTGTTCGACAGCGGCGCCGTGGGTATCGAGATGTCGACCATCCTCGACCTCACCGGGCCCGAGCCGCGCCTGGTGCGCCAGGGGCTCGGCGACGTGTCGCGCGTGGTCGACCTCGGCTGAGCCCGCGTCTTTTGATCTGCCTGCCGTCCGCTGGAATAATACCGGCGCTTTCACCATGACCGCCCGGCCCCATGCCCAGCCGTCGCCCGTCGGCCTCCGACCGGGCGTCGAACGCCATTTCCGCGCGCCAACCAGGAATCTCGTGCAATGACCATTGCCGCCAACAAACGTGTGCTGTCCGGCATGCGGCCCACGGGCCAACTGCACCTGGGCCACTACCACGGCGTGCTCAAGAACTGGATTCAACTGCAGCACGAGTTCGAGTGCTTCTTCTTCGTCGCCGACTGGCACGCGCTGACCACCTCCTACGAGGACACCGGCATCATCACCGAGTCGGCCTTCGACATCGTGGTCGACTGGCTGTCGGTCGGCATCAACCCGGGCGAGGCGACGCTGTTCGTGCAGTCGCGGGTGCCGGAGCACGCGGAACTGCACCTCTTGTTGTCGATGATCACGCCCATCAGCTGGCTGGAGCGCGTGCCGTCCTACAAGGACCAGCAGGAGAAGCTGAAGGAGAAGGACCTCTCGACCTACGGCTTCCTCGGTTACCCCCTGCTGCAGGCGGCCGACATCCTCATCTACAAGGCTGGCCACGTGCCGGTGGGCGAGGACCAGGTCGCGCACATCGAGCTGACGCGCGAGGTCGCGCGGCGCTTCAATTACCTCTACGGCCGCGAACCGGGCTTCGAGGACAAGGCCGAGGCCGCGGCGAAGAAGATGGGCAAGAAGAACGCCAAGCTCTACTTCGATATTCGTCGCAGCTACCAGGAGACCGGCGATCCCGAGGCGCTGGACAAGGGGCGCGCGCTGCTCGAAGCCCAGCAGAACATCAGCCTCGGCGACCGCGAACGTCTGCTCGGCTATCTCGAGGGCGGCGGCAAGGTCATCCTGCCGGAGCCGCAGGCGCTGCTCACCCCGGAGTCGAAGATGCCGGGCCTGGATGGCGAGAAGATGTCGAAGTCCTACGGCAACACCATCGGGCTGCGCGAGGCGCCGGAGAGCGTCACGCAGAAGTTCCGCACCATGCCGACCGATCCGGCGCGCGTGCGCCGCACCGACCCGGGGGACCCGGCCAAGTGCCCGGTGTGGAAGTGGCACGAGGTCTATTCCAATGACGAGGTGCGCGGCTGGGCGCGCCAGGGCTGCACCACGGCCGGCATCGGCTGCCTCGACTGCAAGCAGCCGGTGATCGACGCAGTACTGAAGGAGCAGCAGCCGATACGCGAGCGGTCGGTGGAGTTCCTGGCCGATCCGGATAGCGTGCGGGCGATCATCGACGAGGGCTGCGAGGCCGCCCGCGACGCCGCGCGCGACACCCTGGACGACGTGCGCCAGGTGATGAACCTGGCCTACCGCTGACATGAGCGAGACCGAGGCCGAGGCGCTCGCCCCGCCCCACGAGGGCCCCCCGCAGCAGGCGGAGATGCCCTTCGCGGTGGTGCAGGGCGTGCCGCTCACCGAGCCGCCGCGCGATCTGTACATCCCGCCCGAGGCGCTGGAGGTGTTCCTCGAGGCCTTCGAGGGTCCGCTCGACCTGCTGCTCTATCTCATCAAGCGCCAGAATCTCGACATCCTCGACATTCCGATCGCGCGCATCACCGAGCAGTACATGACCTACATCGAACTGATGCAGGAGATGAAGTTCGAGCTGGCCGCGGAATACCTGCTGATGGCGGCCATGCTGGCCGAGATCAAGTCGCGCATGCTGCTGCCGCGACCGAAGAGTGAGGGCGAGGAAGAAGAGGGCGACCCGCGCGCCGAACTCGTGCGTCGCCTGCAGGAGTACGAGCGCTACAAGAAGGCCGCCGAGGACATCGACGTGCTGCCGCGCATGGAGCGCGACTGGTACCCGGTGGTGGTGGAATTCGAACGCGCGAGCGCCGCGCGCGAGCTGCCGGAGATCACCCTCGAGGCCCTTTTGGATGCCTTCCGCGACGTGCTGCACCGGGCCGAGATGTTCGCCGACCATCGCATCAAGCGCGAGGCGCTGTCGGTGCGCGAACGCATGTCGCGGGTGCTGGCCCAGGCGCGCGGCGACGTGTTCACCGCGTTTCACGACTTCTTCACCGTCGAAGAGGGACGCGCCGGCGCGGTGGTGACCCTGATGGCCATCCTCGAACTGCTGAAAGAAGCGCTGATCGAAATAGTGCAGAACGGCGAGCGCGAACCCATTTACGTCAAGCTGGTCGCCTGAGGCCCGGGAGTGAACATGACCGAGGCGATGAACCTGAAACCCGTGGTCGAGGCGCTGGTGATGGCGTCCGACACGCCGCTCAGTCTCGAACGGCTGTGCAAGCTGCTGGAAGAGGAGGGCGGTGGCGGCCCGCATCGCGACGAAGTGCGCGGCGCGCTCGATGCGCTCCAGTCCGACTACGCCGAGCGCGGTGTGGAACTGGTGGAAGTTGCGAGCGGCTATCGTTTCCAGGCCCGCGCCGACTATGCCGATCGGGTCGGCCGCCTGTGGGAAGAGCGCAAGCCGCGCTACTCGCGCGCGCTGCTCGAGACGCTCGCGCTGATCGCCTATCGCCAACCCATCACCCGCGGCGAGATCGAGCACGTGCGCGGCGTGGCGGTGAGCAGCAACATCATGCGCATCCTGCAGGAGCGTGACTGGATCAAGACCGTCGGCCATCGCGACGTGCCGGGACGCCCGGCGGTGTACGCGACCACCAAGGAATTCCTCGACTACTTCGGGCTGAAGTCGCTCGCCGAACTGCCGAGCCTGGCGGAGCTCAAGGACTTCGACGCGATCAACGCCGATCTGTTCGCCAACATCGTGATGGACGAAGAGCAGGCGGCGAGCGAGGGCGGCGAGAACGTGGTGCGGGCCGAGACGGATGCGGCGCCCACGGCGAACGAGCCGCCGACCGAGGACGCGGGGGCCCAACCGTTGCCGGAGGCCGCCGACGGTGTCGAGACTGAAGCGTCGAGCGACGAAATCCCGAGCGACGCGGCGGACGACACGCCGCCGGCCGCGACAGACAACCAGGCGGCGTCGGGCGGATGAACGAAGCGACGGAAGACAGCGGCGAGCGCATCCACAAGGTCCTGGCGCGCGCCGGTTGGGGCTCGCGCCGCGAGATCGAGCGCTGGATCGAGGCCGGGCGGGTGCGCGTCAACGGTCGCCGCGCCGAGACCGGCGCGCGTCTGCATCCCGGCGATCGCGTGCAACTGGACGACGGCCGCATGCTGCGCATCAGCGGCGCGTCCGTCGCGCTGCGCGTGCTGGCCTACAACAAGCCGGCCGGCGTGGTCTGCACGCGGCGCGACGAGCAGGGCCGTCCGACCATCTTCGAGGACATGCCGAGCATCGATCGCGGCCGCTGGATCAACATCGGCCGGCTCGACATCAACACCAGCGGGCTGCTGCTGTTCACCAACCACGGCGAACTCGCGCATCGCCTCATGCATCCGCGCTACCGCGTCGACCGCGAGTACGCCGCGCGCATTTTTGGTGAAGTGGACGAGGCGATGCTCGCGCGCATGCGCGACGGCGTGGAGATCGAGGGCGAACGCTTCCACTTCGACGACATCGTCGAGGGCGAGGGCGAGGGCGAGGGCGCCAACCGCTGGTACTACTGCGTGGTGCAGAGCGGACGACAGCGCGAAGTGCGGCGCCTGTGGGAATCCCAGGGCGTGAAGGTCAGCCGGCTGATTCGCGTGCGCTTCGGCAATGTCATGCTGCCGGCCGATCTGCGCGCCAGCCAGACCGTGGAACTGGGCGGCGCGCTGCGCGACGAGCTTTGTCACCTGGTCGGCCTGGAAGCCAACGGCGAGGAACGCCGCGTCCCCGGCGGCCGGTCCTCGGATTGATCTCCCAGGCAGCGGCGGCTAAGCTTGGCCGCTTTTCACCACCCGGTCCGAACCTCCCTTGAGCGATCACCCCGTGAGCAATGAACGGCGCCGCCTGGTGGCCGGCAACTGGAAGATGAACGGTTCGCGGGCCATGGCCACGGCGCTCGCGCGCGGCGTGGTCGACGCCGGTCTGGACAACGCGCTGGACGTGATTCTCTGCCCGCCCGCGGTCTACCTGGAGACGGTCGGCGCGGCCATCGCCGGCAGCGGCGTGCTGCTCGGCGCGCAGGACTGCTCGGAACACGCGCCCGGCGCCTACACCGGCGAGGTCGCGGCCGAGATGCTCGCCGACTGCGGCGCGAGCCACGTGATCATCGGGCATTCCGAGCGCCGCCAGATGTTCGGTGACACCGACACGAGAGTGGTCGCCAAGCTGAAGGCCGCCCGCGCCCATGGCCTGACGCCCATCCTGTGCGTCGGCGAGACGCTCGCCGAGCGCCGCGCCGACGCCACCGAGGCCGTCATCGGCCGCCAGCTCGATGCGCTCCTGACCTTGCCCGAGGCCGCGACCCTGTTGGCCGAGATGGTCATCGCCTACGAGCCGGTGTGGGCCATCGGTACCGGCGAGTCCGCCAGTCCCGCCCAGGCCCAGGCCGTGCACGCCTTCATCCGCGCGCGGCTCGCGGCGCTCGATGCCGCCACGGCGGCGCGCATTCGCCTGCTGTACGGCGGCAGCGTCAAGCCGGACAACGCCGCCGAGCTGTTCGCCCAGCGCGACATCGACGGCGGTCTCATCGGCGGCGCGGCCCTGGCCGTCGCCTCTTTCACCGCGGTGTGTCGCGCGGCGCTCGCCTGAGCGCGCACACAGGGAGACTTTCGCATGCTCTTCACCGTTCTGTTCGCCATGCAGATCCTGCTGGCGCTGCTCCTCATCGGCGTCATCCTGCTGCAGCAGGGCAAGGGCGCGACCGCCGGCGCGGCCTTCGGCAGCGGCGCATCGTCGACGGTGTTCGGCGCGCGCGGCTCGGCCTCGTTCCTGACCCGGGTGACTTCGGTGCTGGCCACGCTGTTCTTCGCCAACTGCCTGCTGCTGGTCTACCTGCAGGGCGGCACGGTCAAGTCGCAGAGCCTGCTCGACCAGGCCCACACGCAGCCGCCGGCCAGCTCCGCGCCCGCGCCGGCCACCACCGAAATAGACATCGACAAGCTCGCCACCCAGGCCGCCCAGGGCAAACCGGCCGATGTGCCGGCGCCGCCCCCGGCCGACGTGCCGGCCGCGCCGGCCGCCAGCGCACCCACCGCGAACGCGCCGGCGACGGCCAGCGGTGATGTGCCCGCCAGCCCCGCCGCGAAGCCGTAGCGGCGCTACGCGCGACGCGATCACGCCGTCCTGCAAACGCGTTTTTTGTGGATTGCTTCGCGTGCATTCCGTATCATTGTGCTTCTAACGATCACACGCACTGGTGATCGTCGCGACCAGCTCAGCCGACGTGGTGGAATTGGTAGACACGCAGTCTTGAGGTGGCTGTGCCGAAAGGCGTGACGGTTCGACTCCGTCCGTCGGCACCAAAACAAGAGCGGCCCGCGGGACCTTGCGTTCCGACGGCGTCAGCGTCGCGCAAGTGCAAGCGTGCGGGCTCTCGAGCCTGCGCAATCCGAGCGGCGGTTGGGGAACCGACGCAGGGCTGAGAACGACGCGCAGGCCGCGATCCGCCACCAGGGTCGCGCGACGAGCGCGGTGGAGAGTACTGGTTCGTGCTTGAACTATACCTGCCGATCTTGATCTTCATTTCCATCGGCGTCGCCATCGGCTTCGTGTCGCTCGGTGCCAGCTACGGTGTGGGGGCGCTGCTCGGCGTGCACAAGCCCGAAGCCGAGAAGTCCTCGCCCTACGAGTGCGGCTTCGAGGCTTTCGAGGACGCGCGCATGAAGTTCGACGTGCGCTACTACCTGGTCGCCATCCTGTTCATCATCTTCGATCTCGAAATCGCCTTCTTCTTCCCCTGGGCGGTGGTGCTGGACACCATCGGCCAGGCCGGCTTCTGGGCCATGATGGTCTTTCTCGGCATCCTCGTCGTCGGCTTCATCTACGAGTGGCGCAAGGGGGCTCTGGAATGGGAATGAGCGAAGTACAGGACCGCGGATTCGTCACCACCACCGTCGACACGGTGGTGAACTGGGCGCGCACCGGCTCGCTGTGGCCGATGACCTTCGGGCTGGCCTGCTGCGCGGTGGAGATGATGCACGCGGGCGCCTCGCGCTACGACCTCGACCGCTTCGGCATCGTGTTCCGCCCGAGCCCGCGCCAGTCCGACGTCATGATCGTCGCCGGCACCCTGGTCAACAAGATGGCGCCCGCGCTGCGCAAGGTCTACGACCAGATGACCGAGCCCAAGTGGGTCATCTCCATGGGCTCCTGCGCCAACGGCGGCGGCTATTACCACTATTCCTATGCCGTGACCCGCGGCTGTGATCGCATCGTGCCGGTGGACGTCTACGTCCCCGGCTGTCCGCCCACCGCGGAAGCGCTGCTGTTCGGCATCATCCAGCTGCAGAACAAGATCAAACGGACCACGACCATCAATCGCTCGTAGAACGCCGTGACCCTCGAGAGCAAACTGGCCTCGCTCGCGAGCGCCCTGGAAGCCGCGCTAGGCGATGCAGTCCTCGCGTCGCGCCTGGAGCGCGGCGAACTGACCTTGACCATCGCCGCGCCCAAGCTGCACGCCGTGTGCAGGCGCCTGAAGGACGACGCGGCCTTCGGCTTCACCCAGCTGTCGGATCTGAGCGGCGTCGACTACCTGACCTACGGCCAGGCCGACTGGCAGACCCACGCCTCCGCCTCGGGCTTCAGCCGCGGCGTCGCCAGGAACGCCATCAAGGCCACCGACATCGACGCCAAGCGCTTCGCGGTGACCTACCAGCTGCTGGCGGTCACCACCAACCTGCGCGTGCGGCTCAAGGTCGAACTGGAAGGCGAGCACCCGCGCGTGGCCTCGGTGACCGACATCTGGCCCTGCGCGGACTGGTACGAGCGCGAGGCCTTCGACCTGTTCGGCATCCTGTTCGACGGGCATCCGGATCTCCGCCGCATCCTCACCGACTACGGCTTCATCGGTCATCCCTTCCGCAAGGACTTTCCCTTGGAGGGGCGCGTCGAAGTGCGCTACGACGCCGAGCGCGGCCGCGTGATCTACCAGCCGGTCAGCATCGAGCCGCGCACCCTGGTGCCGCGCGTGATCCGCGAGGAGAGCTGGCTCGAGTCCTCGAAACCCGTGAGCAAGCCCGCCGATGCCTGAGATTCGCAACCTGACGCTGAACTTCGGGCCGCAGCATCCGGCCGCGCACGGCGTGCTGCGCCTGGTGCTGGAGATGGACGGCGAGGTCATCGAGCGCGCCGATCCGCACATCGGCCTGCTCCATCGCGGCACCGAGAAGCTGGCCGAGAACAAGCCGTTCAACCAGTCCATCGGCTACATGGACCGGCTCGACTACGTATCGATGATGTGCAACGAGCATGCCTACGTGCTCGCTATCGAGAAACTGTGTGGCATCACGCCACCGATACGCGCGCAGTACATCCGCGTTATGTTCGACGAGATCACCCGCATCCTGAACCACCTCATGTGGCTCGGCGCGCATGGTCTCGACATCGGCGCGATGACCATGTTCCTGTACTGCTTCCGCGAGCGCGAAGACCTGATGGACTGCTACGAGGCGGTCTCCGGCGCGCGCATGCACGCGACCTACTATCGCCCGGGCGGCGTGTACCGCGACCTGCCCGAGGCCATGCCGCAGTACCAGGTCTCGAAGTGGCGGAGCGCGAAGGACGTCGAGCAGCTGAACGCGAACCGCCAGGGTTCGATGCTCGACTTCATCGAGGACTTCACCAAGCGCTTTCCGGCCTGCGTCGACGAGTACGAGACGCTCCTGACCGACAACCGCATCTGGAAGCAGCGCACCGTCGACATCGGCATCGTCACCATCGAACGCGCGCTGGAACTCGGCTTCACCGGCCCCATGCTGCGCGGTTCGGGCCTGGCCTGGGACCTGCGCAAGAAGCAGCCCTACGAGGTCTATGCCGATATGGACTTCGACATCCCGGTGGGCGTGAAGGGCGACTGCTACGACCGCTACCTGGTGCGGGTCGAGGAGATGCGCCAGTCCAATCGCATCATCCAGCAGTGCATCGCCTGGCTGCGCGCCAATCCCGGCCCGGTGATGCTGGACGACCACAAGCTCACCCCGCCCAAGCGCGCCGACATGAAGGGCGACATGGAATCGCTCATCCATCACTTCAAGCTCTTCACCGAGGGCTACTGCGTGCCGGAAGGCGAGGTCTACGCCGCGGTCGAGCATCCCAAGGGCGAGTTCGGCATCTACCTGGTGTCGGACGGCGCGAACAAGCCCTACCGGCTCAAGGCGCGCGCCCCCGGCTTCGCGCACCTGTCGGCCATGAACGAACTGGTGAAGGGCCACATGCTGGCCGACGTGGTGGCCATCATCGGCACCATGGACATCGTCTTCGGAGAGATCGACCGCTAAGGTCCGCACCATGAGCGCATCACACGACCACGGGCTGTCCCACCATGCGCGCGAGATCATCGACGCGTGGGTCGCCAAGTACCCGTCCGATCGCAAGGCCTCCGCGGTACTCGCGGCGCTGCGCGAAGTGCAGCACGAGAACCACGGCTTCCTGACCACGCCGCTGATGGACGCGGTGGCCGACTACCTCGACATGCCGCGCATTGCGGTCTACGAGGTCGCGAGCTTCTACTCGATGTTCGAGACCAAGCCCTGCGGTCGCAACGCGGTGGCCATCTGCACCAATATCTCCTGCATGCTGCGCGGCAGTGACGACATCGTGAAGCACGTCGAGAAGAAGCTCGGCATCCGCATCGGCGAGTCCACGCCCGATGGCCGCATCTTCTTGAAGCCCGAAGAAGAATGCCTCGCCGCCTGCTGCGGCGCGCCCATGATGCAGGTCAACCACGTGTACCACGAGAACCTCACCATCGACCGCGTCGACGAAATCCTGGACGGCCTCGAATGAGCGACCTGAAGCTCGACCTGACCTGCTACGCCACGCGCAATCTGCCGGAGCCGTGGTCGATGGCGACCTACCGCTCGATCGGCGGTTACAGTGCGTGGGAGAAGATCCTGCGCGAGAAGACGCCGCAGAGCGAGATCATCGACATCGTCAAGGCGGCCGGCCTGCGCGGCCGCGGCGGCGCGGGCTTCCCGGCCGGCGTGAAGTGGAGCTTCATGCCCAAGGGCGACGTGCAGCGCTACCTGGTGTGCAATTCGGATGAATCCGAGCCCGGCACCTGCAAGGACCGCGACATCCTGCGCTTCAACCCGCACGCCCTGGTCGAGGGCATGGCCATCGCCGGCTACGCCATGGGCGCGACGGTCGGCTACAACTACATGCGCGGCGAATTCATGGACGAGCCGGCCATCCATTTCCAGAACGCGCTCGCGGAAGCCTACGCCGCCGGCCTGCTCGGCAAGAACATCCAAGGGACCGGCATCGACTTCGATCTCTACGATCACCTCGGTGCCGGCGCCTATATCTGCGGTGAAGAGACCGCGCTGCTGGAATCCCTCGAAGGCAAGAAGGGTCAGCCGCGCTTCAAGCCGCCGTTCCCGGCGAGCTACGGCCTGTACGGCAAGCCGACCACCATCAACAACACCGAGACCCTGTCCTCGGTGCCGACCATCCTGCGCAACGGCGCGGAGTGGTTCGCGGGCCTCGGCAAGCCGAACAACGGCGGCACCAAGATCTTCTCCGTCAGCGGGCATGTGAACAAGCCGGGCAACTTCGAAGTGCCGATGGGCACGCCGTTTCGCAAGCTGCTCGAGCTCGCCGGCGGCGTGCTGGATGGCCGTCCGCTCAAGGCCGTCATCCCGGGCGGCTCCTCGGTGCCGGTGCTGAAGGGCGAGGTCATGCTCGAACTCGACATGGACTACGACAGCATCTCCAAGGCCGGCTCGATGCTCGGCTCGGGCGCGGTCATCGTCATGAACGACACCGCCGACATGGTCAAGGCGCTGCAGCGCATCTCGCGCTTCTACTACTCCGAGTCCTGCGGCCAGTGCACGCCCTGCCGCGAAGGCACCGGCTGGCTGTACCGCATGCTGACCCGCATCGTGAACGGCGAGGGCGAGCCGGCCGATCTCGACAAGCTCGACCTCGTCGCCAGCAAGATCGAAGGCCGCACCATCTGCGCGCTCGGCGACGCAGCGGCCATGCCCGTGCGCAGCTTCGTGCGCACCTTCCGCCACGAGTTCGAGTACTACATCGAGCACGGGCATAGCATCCTCGAAGCGCGCGGCCATTCCGCCGCCGCCTGAACGCACAGACCGCGAGCATGAGCGACGACCGCGTCAAGATTGAAGTCGACGGCCAGACCATCGAGGCCCGCAAGGGCGCGATGCTGATCGAGGCCACCGATGCCGCCGGCATCTACGTGCCGCGCTTCTGCTACCACAAGCACCTGTCGGTGGCGGCCAACTGCCGCATGTGCCTGGTGGAAGTGGAGAAGGCGCCGAAGTGCATGCCGGCCTGCGCGACGCCGATCATGGACGGCATGAAGGTCTTCACCCGCTCGCCGAAGGCGGTGGCCGCGCAGCACGCGACCATGGAGTTCCTGCTGATCAACCATCCGCTCGACTGCCCGATCTGCGACCAGGGCGGCGAGTGCGAACTGCAGGACCTCGCGATGGGCTACGGCGGTGACGTCTCGCAGTTCACCGAGAAGAAGCGCGTGGTGCGCGACAAGAACATCGGTCCGCTGGTGCAGACCGACATGACGCGTTGCATCCACTGCACCCGCTGCGTGCGCTTCGGCGAAGAGATCGCGGGCCTGCGCGAACTCGGCGCCACCGGCCGCGGCGAGCACATGGAAATTGGCACCTACGTCGCCAAGGCCATGACCTCGGAACTGTCCGGCAACGTCATCGACCTGTGCCCGGTCGGCGCGCTGACCAACAAGCCCTACCGCTACTCCGCGCGCGCCTGGGAACTCCAGCAGCGCGACGGCATCGCGCCCCACGACGCGCTCGGCGCCAACGTGCACTTCCACGTGAAGGGCCCGGTGGTGAAGCGCGTGGTGCCGAAGGAGAACGCCGACGTCAACGGCACCTGGCTCTCCGATCGCGATCGCTACAGCTACCAGGGCATGAACAGCGACGCGCGCCTGCAGAGCCCCCGCATCAAGCGCGACGGCCGCTGGGCCGAGTGCGACTGGGAGACGGCGCTGGATGCAGCCGCCGCGGGCCTGAAAGGCGTGGCCGCGGCGGACGCCGATCAACTGGCCGCGCTGGCCTCGCCGAATTCCACTACCGAGGAGTTCTACCTCCTCCAGCGCCTGGTCCGCGCGCTCGGTTCGCACAATGTCGATCACCGCCTGCGCCAGCGCGATTTCGCCGACCAGAGCGCCGAACCGCTGTTTCCCGGCGTGGACTCGCTGGCAGCGCTCGAGAGCGCTGACGCGGTGCTGCTGCTCGGCGCCTATCCGCGTCACGAGAACCCGCTGCTGAACCTCGCGCTGCGCAAGGCGGCGCTGAAGGGCGCCGCGATCATCCACCTCACCAGCCATGCGCGTGAGTTCAACTACGACATCGCCGGGCAGGTGACGGTGAAACCGTCGCAGCTGCTCGGCGCCGCCGCGAGCTTCGCCGCGGCGCTGGCCGGCGCCAAGGGCGTGAGCCTGGCCGCGCCGACGGACAAGCTCGCGCAGCAGCATGCGCGTGACGACGCGCAGCTCGCGGCGCTCGCCGCGCGCTTCGCCAAGGCCAGCCGCCCGGTGGTGCTGACCGGCGCAGAGACCAACGCCCATCCGCTGCGCGGCGCGCTTGCGCAGGTCGCCGCGGCCATCGGCCAGGCGAGCGGCGCCAGTGTCGGCGAACTCGCCGACGGCGCGAACGGTGCGGGCGCCTGGCTCGCCGGCGCGGTGCCGCATCGCGGTCCCGCGGGCCGCAAGCTGGACAAGCCGGGCCGCGACGCGCGTGCGCTGACCGAACAGCCGCGTCGCGCCTACCTGCTGCTCGGCGTGGAACCGGATCTGGACAGCGCCGACGGCGCGCGCCTCATGGCCGCTTTGGACCAGGCGCAATGCGTGGTCGCACTGACGGCCTTCGCGAGCCCCGCGCTCGAAGCCGTGGCCGACGTGCTGCTGCCCGTGGCGCTCTACGGCGAGAACGAGGGTTCCTTCGTCAACCTCACCGGCCGCTGGCAACGATTCGCGGCGGCGGTGCGTGCGCGCGGCGACGCGCGCGCGGCCTGGAAGGTGCTGCGCGTGCTTGGCAACAAGCTCGCGCTGGCCGGTTTCGACGCGGTGGCGGTGGAAGACATCACCCGCGAGATCGAGGCCCTGGTCGGCCAGGTGAAGCGCGATGCGCGCGCGACCCCGACGCTCGAGACGAGCGCGCTTGCCATCGACCCCGCGCGCCTCGAACTGCTGGTGGAAACCCCGATGTACGCCACCGACGCCCTGGTGCGTCACGCGGCCGCGCTGCAGGAGATGCCGCAGGCGGGCGACGAGGGCGTACGCGTCAACGCGGCGACCGCCGCGGGACACAAGCTCGTGGCCGGTCAGCGCGTGACGCTCGCGCGCGACGGCATCGAGGCGACCGGCACCTTGACGCTGGACGAGGGCCTGGCCGACGGCGTGGTGCTGGTATGCGCGGCGCGCCCGGCGCTGGCGCCCGTCGCGGTCAACGGCGCCGCCGTCACGCTCGCCGCGGCGCGCGGGGAGGCGGCCGCATGATCAATCCCTTCGCGCTGCTGCAGGAACAACTCACGGCGCTCGGCTTCATCCCGGCGCCGCTGGTGGTGGTGGCGGTGATCGTCGCCAAGATTCTCGTCATCGTGCTGCCGCTGATGGGCGGCGTCGCCTACCTGACGCTGGCCGAGCGCAAGGTCATCGGTTACATCCAGGTGCGCCTGGGCCCCAACCGCGTCGGCCCCAAGGGCCTGCTGCAGCCCATCGCCGATGCCTTGAAACTCCTGACCAAGGAGATGGTGGTACCGACCGGCGCCAGCCGTTTCCTGTTCATCATCGCGCCGATCCTCGCGCTCGGTCCGGCGCTCGCCGCCTGGGCGGTGATCCCGTTCCACAGCGAAGTGGTGCTGGCCGACATCAACGCGGGGCTCCTGTACCTGCTCGCGCTGACCTCGCTCGGCGTGTACGGCATCATCGTCGCCGGCTGGTCGTCCAACTCCAAGTACGCGTTCCTGGGCGCGATGCGCTCGGCGGCGCAGATCGTCTCCTACGAAATCGCCATGGGCTTCGCCCTGGTCGGCGTGCTGGTCGCGGCCGGCAGCCTGAATCTCGGCGACATCGTGGAAGCCCAGCGCGGCGGTCTCGGGCCCTTCAGCTGGTTCTGGGTGCCGCTGCTGCCGCTGTTCGTCATCTATTTCATCTCCGGCGTGGCGGAGACCAACCGCGCGCCCTTCGACGTCTCGGAAGGCGAGTCGGAAATCGTCGCCGGCTTCCACGTGGAATACGCGGGCATGGGCTTCGCGCTGTTCTTCCTGGCCGAATACGCCAACATGATTCTCATCTCGGCCCTGACCTCGGTGATGTTCCTCGGCGGCTGGCTGTCGCCTGTGCCGGGCATTCCGGACGGCATCCACTGGTTCCTGGCCAAGACCAGCTTCTTCCTGTTCCTGTTCCTGTGGTTCCGCGCGACCTTCCCGCGCTACCGCTACGACCAGATCATGCGTCTCGGCTGGAAGGTCTTCCTGCCGATCACCATCGTCTGGATCGTGGTCGTGGCCGCCATGGTCGTGTGGAAGCTGCCGCCCTGGTTCGCGGCCTGAGGAAAACTCCATGAGCGCAGTCGCCGACTATTTCAAGAGTCTGACCCTGTGGGAACTGGTGAAGGGCCTCAAGCTCACCGGTACCTACCTGTTCGACCGCAAGATCACCGTGCAGTACCCGGAGGAGAAGACGCCGATGTCGCCGCGCTTCCGCGGGCTGCACGCGCTGCGCCGCTATCCGAACGGCGAAGAGCGCTGCATCGCCTGCAAGCTGTGCGAGGCGGTGTGCCCGGCGCTGGCCATCACCATCGAGTCCGAGCCGCGCGATGACGGCACGCGGCGCACCACCAAGTACGAAATCGATCTCACCAAGTGCATCTTCTGCGGCTTCTGCGAAGAGTCCTGCCCGGTGGATTCCATCGTCGAGACCCGCCATTTCGAGTATCACGGCGAGAAGCGCGGCGACCTGCTCATGACCAAGGAGAAGCTGCTCGCGAACGCCGAGCGCTTCGAGGCCCAGATAGCCGCCGATCGCGCCACCGAGGCGCGCTACCGCTGACGGGCCGGCGGCACACCAAGAACGCACTACAACGGGAGGGGGACGACGGAGCCAAGCTGAACGGGGCCAGCGCGGCGCGCTGCGGGAAACACGTGTTTCCTGGCCGGTGCCGCACGCGGGCGGAGTTCGCGTGCCGTCTTACCACATTGCATGTTCGAACAAGTGGTCTTCTACACCTTCGCCGCGGTGCTTACGCTCGCCGCCGGCATGGTGATCACGGTGCGCAATCCGGTGCACGCGGCGCTGTTCCTGGTGCTGGCCTTCTTCGCGAGCTCGGGCCTGTGGCTGCTGCTGGAAGCCGAGTTCCTCGCCATTGCGCTCGTGCTGGTCTACGTCGGCGCGGTGATGGTGCTGTTCCTGTTCGTGGTCATGATGCTGGACATCAACCTGACCGTGCTGCGCGAGGGCTTCGCCCGCTACCTGCCCATCGCCGGCATCGCGGCGGTGCTGATGTTCGTCGCGGTGGGTTCGGTGCTGAACCAGGAGAACTTCACCCTGGCCAAGACCGCGACCGAGGTCGCTCACCCGGCCGACTACAACAACACCCGTGAACTCGGACTCGCGCTCTACACCCAGTACGTGTGGCCCTTCGAAATAGCGGCCGTGCTGCTCCTGGTCGCGATCATCGCGGCCATCGCGCTGACCTTGCGCCACACCCGCCAGACCAAGGCGCCCAAGCCCGAGAAGCAGGTGGCCGTACGCCGCGAGGACCGCGTGCGCCTGGTCAAGGTCGAAGCCGAGCGCCAGGGCTGAGGACGACACCATGTTGACCGTGACCCATTTCCTGACCCTCGGCGCGGTGCTGTTCTGCCTGTCGGTGGCCGGCATCTTCATCAACCGCAAGAACGTCATCGTGCTCCTGATGTGCATCGAGCTGATGCTGCTCGCGGTCAACATGAACTTCATCGCCTTCTCGCACTTCAACGGCGACGTCGCCGGCCAGGTGTTCGTGTTCTTCATTCTCACCGTGGCCGCGGCGGAGGCCGCCATCGGCCTTGCCATCCTGGTGGTGCTGTTCCGCAACCGCAGTTCGATCAACGTCGAGGACCTCGACGCCATGAAGGGCTGAGCGGTGCCGTCCACGCACGACCTACGCCACGCAATCCTGGGCCAGCCGCATGGGTAATCTGCTTCTCGCCATCGTTCTCCTGCCGCTCGCGGGCGCCATTCTCGCCGGCCTGTTCGGCCGCCAGATCGGCCGCGCCGGCGCGCACTGGGTGACCAGCGGCACGGTCGGCCTGGCCTTCGTGCTGTCGGCCTTGGTGTGGAAGCAGATAGTCCTGGACGGCGCGCCGGTCTACAACGCGAATCTCTACACCTGGCTGTCGGCCGGCGGCGTCGATCTGCACGTCGGTTTCCTGATCGACCAGCTGACCGCCACCATGATGGTGACCGTGACCTTCGTGTCGTGGATGGTGCACATCTACACCATCGGCTACATGCACGAGGACCCGGGCTACCAGCGCTTCTTCGCCTACATCTCGCTGTTCACCTTCAGCATGCTGATGCTGGTGATGAGCAACAACTTCCTGCAATTGTTCTTCGGCTGGGAAGCGGTGGGCCTGGTGTCCTACCTCCTGATCGGCTTCTGGTACACGCGCCCGACCGCGATCTACGCGAACCTGAAGGCCTTCCTGGTCAACCGCGTCGGCGACTTCGGCTTCCTGCTCGGCATCGGCGCGGTGTTGATGTACACCGGCAGCCTGGATTACGCCGAGGTGTTCAAGGCCGCGCCGGCGCTCGCCGACACCACGGTGTCCATCTGGGGCGGCCAGGAATGGTCGCTGATGACCCTGACCTGTCTCTTGCTCTTCGTCGGCGCGATGGGCAAGTCGGCCCAGGTGCCGCTGCACGTGTGGCTGCCGGACTCGATGGAAGGTCCAACGCCGATCTCCGCGCTCATCCACGCCGCGACCATGGTCACCGCCGGCATCTTCATGGTCGCGCGCATGTCGCCCCTGTTCGAGATGTCCGAAACCGCGCTCGCGGTGGTGCTCGCCATCGGCGCGATCACCGCCTTTTTCATGGGCCTGCTCGGCCTCGTACAGAACGACATCAAGCGGGTGGTCGCCTATTCGACGCTCTCGCAGCTCGGCTACATGACCGTCGCGCTCGGCGCCTCGGCCTACAGCGCGGCCATCTTCCATCTCTTCACCCACGCCTTCTTCAAGGCGCTGCTGTTCCTCGCGGCTGGCTCGGTCATCATCGGCATGCACCACGAGCAGGACATGCGCAAGATGGGCGGGCTGCGTAAGCACATGCCCATCACCTACTGGACCAGCCTCATCGGTTCGCTCGCGCTGATCGGCTTCCCGGGCTTCGCCGGCTTCTTCTCCAAGGACGCCATCATCGAGGCGGTCGCCCTGTCGCACACGCCGGGCGCGCAGTACGCCTACTGGGCGGTGCTGTCCGGGGTCTACATCACCGCGCTCTATTCCTTCCGCCTGGTGTTCATGGTGTTCCATGGCGAGGAGCGCATGGACCACCACACCTTGGAGCACCTGCACGAGTCGCCGGCCGTGGTCACGGTGCCGCTGATTGCGCTCGCCGTGCCGTCGGTCATCATCGGCGCGCTTGGCGTCGGCCACATGGTGTTCGGCGACTACTTCGGCGCGAGCATCCAGGTCGCCCACGAGCACGATGTCGTCAAGCACATGGCCGAGCACTTCCATGGCGTCGTGCCCTTCATCACCCATGGCATGACGCAGCTGCCCTTCATGCTCGCCATGGCCGGTGTCGCCACCGCCTGGGTGCTGTACCTCAAGAGCCCCGGCATTCCGGCCAGCATCGCCGCGGCGTTGTCGCCGCTGCACAAGCTGCTGCTCGAGAAATACGGCTTCGACCGCTTCAACGAGTGGTTCTTCGCCGGCGGCGCGCGCGGCACCGGCGGCCTCTTGTGGAAGGTGGGCGACGTCGGACTCATCGACGGGCTCATCGTCAACGGCTCGGCGCGCATGGTCGGCTGGTGGGCTGGCGTGGTGCGCCACGTGCAGACCGGTTATCTCTATCACTACGCCTTCGCCATGATTTTCGGCCTGCTGGTGCTGCTGGCGGTGTTCGTGCACGGCGTCCTGTCGTGACCCGTGCGCACCGTCCCATCCAGTCTGAAGAACGAACTGTGAGTCCCGCATGAGCGCTGACCTGCCCCTGCTGAGCATCTCCATCTGGTTGCCGATCATCGGTGGCCTGTGGGTCATCTTCGCCGGACGGCGGGTGCCGGACGCGCCGGTGCGCGTCGATTCGCTGGTGATAGCGCTCGCGACCTTCGCGGCTTCGCTGCTGCTCTGGCAGCGCTTCGACAATGCCAACGGTGGCATGCAGTTCGTCGAACGGCTGGCCTGGATCGAGCCCTTCGACATCTATTACGCGCTCGGCGTCGACGGCATCGCGCTGCCGCTCATCCTGCTGACCACCTTCACCACCGTGCTGGTGGTGTTGGCCGGCTGGGTGGTGATCAAGGACCGCATCAGCCTCTACATGGGCAGCTTCCTGCTGCTCGAGGGGCTCATGAACGGCGTGTTCGCCGCGCAGGACGCGATCCTGTTCTACATCTTCTGGGAAGCGATGCTGATCCCCATGTTCCTGGTGATCGGCATCTGGGGCGGACCGCGGCGCGTGTACGCCACCATCAAGTTCTTCCTCTACACCTTCATGGGCTCGCTCGCCATGCTGGTGGCGCTGCTGTACCTGTATCTCAAGGCCGGCAGCTTCGCGCTGCCCGCCATGCACCAGGTACCGCTCGACCTCATCGAGCAGCAGTGGATCTTCATCGCCTTCCTGCTCGCCTTCGCGGTCAAGATCCCGATGTGGCCGGTGCACACCTGGTTGCCGGACGCCCACGTCGAGGCGCCGACCGGTGGCTCGGTGGTGCTGGCGGCCATCATGCTGAAGATGGGCGGCTACGGCTTCCTGCGCTTCTCGCTGCCGATCGCGCCCGATGCCTCGGCTTCGCTCGACTGGCTGATGATCGCGCTGTCGCTGATCGCGGTGGTCTACATCGGCTTCGTGGCGCTGGCGCAGCAGGACATGAAGAAGCTCATCGCGTACTCGTCCATCTCGCACATGGGCTTCGTCACGCTCGGCATGTTCATCGTCTTCCAGGTGGCGGGCGCGACCGGCGACTGGCACAAGAGCGCGCTCGGCATCTCGGGCGCCATGGTGCAGATGATTTCCCACGGCTTCATCTCGGGCGCCATGTTCCTGTGCGTGGGCGTGCTCTACGACCGTGTGCACAGCCGCCAGATCGGTGACTACGGCGGCGTGGTCAACACCATGCCGGTATTCGCCGCCTTCATGATGTTGTTCTCCATGGCCAACGCCGGCCTGCCGGGCACTTCGGGCTTCGTCGGTGAGTTCCTGGTGATACTCACCGCCTTCAAGGCCAACTTCTGGTACGCCTTCCTGGCGGCCATGACCTTGATCCTCGGCGCTGCCTACACGCTGTGGATGTACAAGCGCGTGTGCTTCGGCGAGGTGACCAACCATCATGTCGCCGAGCTCGAGGACATCGACGGTCGCGAGAAGCTCATTCTCGTCACCCTGGCGGTGGCGGTGCTGGTGTTCGGCATCTGGCCGGCGCCGCTGTTCGACATGATGAACGCCAGCGTCGATACGCTCATCACCCAGATTTCGCACTCGAAACTGCCCTGAGGCTGCCCGCGATGACCGAGCTCAGTTCCGTCCTGCCCGAAGCCACGCTCGCCGGGCTCGCCTGCCTGGTGCTGATCATCGAGGTGTTCCGCGCCCCGGCCAACCGCGCCGCCACCTTCTGGGCCGCGGCGATGTCGGTGATCATCGTGCTGTCCGAGATCGCGATGTGGTTTCCCAAGGGCACCACGCTCGCCTTCAACGGCACCTTCCGCCTGGACATCATGTCGGCGGTGCTGAAGGCCTTCGTGATGGTCATTGTGCTGCTGTCGTTCTTCTACGCGCGTGATTACTTCGAACGCCGCGGGCGGGTGGTGCAGGAGTACTACATCCTCGGGCTGTTCGCGACGCTCGGCATGATGGTGCTGATCTCGGCGCACAGCCTTCTGACCGTCTATCTGGGGCTCGAACTCCTGTCGCTGTCGATGTACGCCATGGTCGCCATGGATCGCGACTCGGCGACCGCCTCGGAAGCGGCGATGAAGTACTTCGTGCTGGGCGCGCTCGCCTCGGGCATGCTGCTCTACGGCATGTCCATGCTCTACGGCGTGGCCGGCACGCTCGACCTGGGCCAGCTGTCGGCCCAGGTCGGCAGCGGCAACTCGCACATCCTCTACACCTTCGGCCTGGTGTTCGTGCTGATCGGGCTCGCCTTCAAGCTTGGCGTGGTGCCGTTCCACATGTGGGTGCCGGACGTCTACCAGGGCGCGCCGACGCCGGTGACCTTGTTCATCAGTTCCGCGCCCAAGCTTGCCGCCTTCGCCATGGCCATCCGCCTGCTGACCGACGGCCTCGCGGGCCTCGCCGGCGAGTGGCAGGACATGCTCGTGCTGCTGTCCATCGCCTCCATGGCCATCGGCAACCTGGTGGCGATCGCGCAGACCAACATCAAGCGCATGCTGGCCTACTCGACCGTCTCGCACATGGGCTTCCTGCTGCTGGGCCTGGTGGCGGCGAACCCCGAGGGTTATGCCGCCGCGATGTTCTACGCCATCACCTACGCGGTGATGAGCATGGGCGCCTTCGGCGCCATCGTGCTGCTGTCCAACGCAACCTCCGAGTCGGACCGCCTGGCGGACTTCGCCGGCCTCGGCCGCCGCAGCCCGTGGGTCGCGCTGATGATGCTGATCCTGGTCTTCTCCCTGGCCGGCGTGCCGCCCTTCGCGGGCTTCTGGGCCAAGTGGTTCGTGCTCAAGGAAGTGGTGGCCGCCCAGCACACCTGGCTCGCGGCGGTCGCGGTGCTGTTCTCCCTGGTCGGCGCCTACTACTACCTTCGGGTCATCAAGATCATGTACTTCGACGAGCCCGACGCGGGCGCCGCACCCATCACCGCCGGTGACGACGTGCGCCTGGTGTTCAGCGTGAACGGCGTGTCTGTGCTGCTGCTCGGCGTACTGCCCGGCTTGTTGATGTCGGTCTGCCTGGCGGCCATGAAGTCTTACGCCGGCTGATCCCCCGCCGCCACTAGCGCAAGGCTCGCCAGAGCCGTCTAGAATCCCCAGGGAGCGTCGGTCTTTTCCAGGCCGATGACTGGTGAGCGTTGTGGCCTTGAGAGTTCACCAGTACCCAGCACAAGGCACTCTGTCAGCGGGTGAGTACTGTGAACATATACGTGGGGAATCTGGCCTATAGCACCACTGAGCAGGAGCTCAGCGAACTGTTCGGCGCCTATGGCGAGGTGCGCAGCGCGCACGTCATCTCCGACAAGGTCACCGGCCAGTCCAAGGGTTTCGGCTTCGTGGAGATGTCCGACAACCAGGCGGCCGAGACCGCGATCCGCGAGCTGAACGGCAAGCAGGTCAAGGGTCGCGCGCTCAAGGTCAACGAAGCCAAGCCGCGCGCCGACCGTCCGCCCCAGCAGCGCCGCCCGCGCTACTGAAGCCGCGCCGCGCCTAGCGCGGCCGAGCGTCCGGGCCTCCGTCGGGCCCGCCAATTCCCGGCGGCTCTCAGCGCCCCGTTGCGGCGGGCGCGCCAGGCAGCGCGCGCGCCAGGGTTTCGCCCATGCGCACCGTCGCGCTGACCGCCAGATCACGCCACTCGAGCCAGCCCGGGCTCGCCAGCACCACCACCGTCGATCCCATGTTGAAGCGGCCTATCTCCGCGCCCCGCGCGAGCGGTGGCCCGTCCAGTGGCAGACTGCGATGGGCGCCTACGGTGGGCTGCGGCCGATTGGTCGCGCCGGCCGGTACCGTCAGTTCGATGCTGCCGACGTTCAGGGCGCCGACCAGCACCAGCGCGAACCAGCGGCCGGCGTCATCCTCGCAGGCCAGGATCATTCGTTCGTTGCGACAGAAGAGTCCCGGCACCAGGCGCACGGTGGTGGCGTTGACCGAGTAGAGCTCGCCCGGCACGAAGCGCAGGCTGCGCGGCGTCGCGCGCCACGGCAGGTGCACGCGGTGGTAGTTGTAGGGTGCGAGGTAGACGGTGGCGAAGCTGCCGCCCGCGAAGCGCGCGGCGAGGTCCGCGTCACCACCCAACAGCTCTGTGAGTCCGTAGTCCAGGCCCTTGGCGCGCAGCATGCGCTCGGGCGTGAACTCGCCTATCTCGGAGAGCGTGCCGTCGGCAGGGCTGACGAAGGCCTGTGGATCCTCGGGCAGCGGCCGCGCGTCGGGCGCGAGCGCGCGAGTGAAGAAGCGATTGAAGCTCGGGTAGGTGCTGATGTCGGGTTCGGCCGCGTCGCGCATGTCGACCTTGTAGGCCGCGACGAAGGCGCGGATGGCGAAGTGGGTGAGCGCGCCGGCCTCGAGTCGTGTCAGCCAGCCGACCAGGCTGGACAGTCCACGACGCGGCAGCAGGCGCTGCAGCGCCAGGAAGGCCTGCTCGCCCAAGTTCATGGCGCCGGTGGCGCCTCACGTCTCACTGGCAGCGGCACGGTCAGCGGCGCGCCCTCGGCGCAGGTCAGCGTCAGGTGATAGTCGCCGTCGGCGGTCACCGGCGCCGCGGCCTCCCACAGCATCACGTGGCTGCCGCCCGGTGCGGCGCTGAAGCGTTCGCCGGGCGCGAGCACCACGTCGCCCTGGGGTCGCATACGCATCTGGCCGTCGACCAGCGCCATCGCGTGCAGCATGCCGCCGCCGAAGCCCGGGCTCGCCACGCCGGTGATGGTGAGCGGCGCATGGCCAGCGTTGGTGGCCTCGAAGTAGGCCGCGGCGACGTCGGCGCCCGGCGGCGGCAGGCGCAGCCAGGCGCGCTCGATGCGCAGCCCCTCGCAGGCCCACGCGGGCCCCGTCACGAGGCCAAGGGCCAGCGCGGACAGCGCGGCCCACGGCGCGGACCGGTTCACGAGCGGGCCTCGATGAAGGCGCTGACCGCGGCGAAGCGCGCGATGACGCTGTCGGCGGTGTGGGGCGGGGTCAGCACGCTCACGAGGCGCGCCTGCGGGTCGATGAAGAAGATGCCGGCCGAGTGGTCCACGGTGTAGTCCTTGCCGCCCTGGGCGACTTTCATGAACAGCACGCCGAGCGCGCGGGTCAGGGGCGTGAGTTCGGTCTCAGGACCGGTGACGCCGTGCATCTCCGGGCTGAAGTAATGCACGTACTGGGCGAGCTGCTCTGGCGTGTCGCGCGCCGGGTCCAGCGACACGAACAGCACCTGGCCGCGCTCGGCGTAGCGCGGATCGTTCTTCAGGTTGCGATGCACCTGGGCGAGGATCTGCAAGGTCGTAGGGCACACGTCGGGGCAGTGCGTGAAGCCGAAGAACACCAGCGTCCAGCGGCCCTTGAGCGCCTCCAGCGTGTAGCGCTTGCCATCCTGATCGACGAGGTCGAAGGCCGGAACCCGCGGCGGGTCCGGCCACATCAGGCCGTCGATCGACGCGTGTGAGTCGCGCTGCCCCTGCCACCAGGAAAGCCCGATGCCGCCGCCAAACGCCAGCGCCGCCACGAGCGCCATGGTCAGCCAGGGAATGCGGGGGGCGGGCGCTTGCATGGCGCGATTATAGACGCGCGCGCCGCGCGCGGGTTCCGCACGCGGCGCTTTCTTGCAAATGCCGGGCGCAATGGCGACCATGGGTGGCCGGCCTCGTGGCCGGCCCCACGCGCGCCCGCGCCAGCCAGCGACCAACATGACAGACGCGCCCAAGAAGCTCGGCAAGTACGACATCCAGGAGGAGATCGGCCGCGGCAGCATGGGCATCGTGTACCGCGCCTTCGATCCCTACATCAACCGCGACGTGGCGGTGAAGGTGGCGATGGCCGAGGCCCTGCGCGACAAGGACTCGGGCGATCGCTTTCGCAAGATGTTCTTCAACGAGGCGCACACCGCGGGGATGCTGCGCCATCCCAACATCCTCGACATCTTCGACGCCGGCGTCGACGGCGAGTCCTGCTACATCGTCATGGAACTGGTGGCGGGCGGCGGCACGCTCAGGCCCTACTGCCGCACGGACAAGCTGCTGCCACTGAACCAGGCGGCGGAGATCGTCTTCAAGTGCGCGAAGGCCTTGGACTACGCCCATCGCCAGGGCGTCATCCACCGCGACATCAAGCCGTCGAACATCCTGCTGACCGCCGACATGGACGTGAAGATCGCCGACTTCAGCATCGCCCACGCCGTGCGCCAGGACACCACCGCGACCATGCCCTTGGGCTTCGTCGGCTCGCCGCGCTACATGTCGCCCGAGCAGGTGCACGAGGACGTGATCACCAACCAGACCGACCTGTTCTCGCTCGGCATCGTCACCTACGAGCTGGTCACCGGCCATCATCCCTTCGGCGGCACGAGTTTCTCGGCGCTGGTCCATCGCATCGTGAACGAGGACCCCACGCCGCTCTCGACCTACCGGCACGACGTGCCGGACGTGCTGGAACGCATCATCCAGCGCGCGCTGGAGAAGAATCCACTGCGGCGCTATCGCATGGGACTCGACATGGCCATCGATCTCAGCATGGCCTTCTCGCACCTCGAGCGACCGCAGGAGGAGATCTCGGTCAACGCCAAGTTCGAGGCCTGCAAGCGCCTCGAGTTCTTTCGCGGCTTTCCCGATACGGATATCTGGGAAATCATCCGCGCCGGCGTGTGGCTGGAACTCGACGTGGACGAGCAGGCGGTGCGCGAAGGGGACGTGGACGATTCCTTCTTCATCCTGGTCGGTGGCGACGTCAACGTCACCAAGCAGGGCCACCACGTCAACAAGCTGCACGCCGGCGACTGCTTCGGCGAGATGGGGTATCTCAACCGCATCAAGCGCACCGCCACCGTCACCGCCGACGGCCCGGTGCTGCTGCTCAAGATCAACTCGACCCTGATGGAACAGGTCACGGTCGACTGCCAGCTACGCTTCTACAAGGTATTTCTCAAGGTGCTCACCGAGCGCCTGTCCCGCACCACCGAGATGATGGTGAAGGCGGGCCTGTAGGGCCGATTTCAATCGGCCATGCACGGCGCCTCAGTCAGCCGGGACAGACCTCACGCGGGGTCTGTCCCTTCCGCACATGACGCATCAGATCCCGCGCACCGCCAGGTAATCCGCCAGCGCCGCCGCTGTCGACGCATCATGATCCCCGTCCGCGCGGCCGGCCGTGATCTCGTCCAGCAGGCTGCCGGCCAGCACCTTGCCGAGTTCCACGCCCCACTGGTCGAAGGCGTTGATGTTCCACACCACGCTCTGCACGTAGGTCTTGTGCTCGTAGAGCGCGATCAGCGCGCCGAGCGTCGCCGGCGTGAGCGCCTCCATCGTGATCAGGCTGCTGGGGCGATCGCCGGGAATGGCGCGGTGGCGGCCGAGCAGGTCGTCGCTCGTGACGCGGCCGCGCATCAGGCCCTCGGCCTGTGCCAGGCAGTTGGCGACCAGCATGTCGTGATGCTCGCGCAGGCCTGCGGGGTGGCTGAACGCGAGGATGAAGTCCACCGGGATGAGGCGCGTGCCCTGGTGCAGCAGTTGGAAGAAGGCATGCTGGGCGTTGGTGCCGAGACCGCCCCAGGTCACCGGGGCCGAGGCGTGGGTGAGCGGCGCGCCCTGGTTGTCGACGCGCTTGCCGTTGCTCTCCATCTCGAGCTGCTGCAGGTAGTCCGGCAGGTAGCGCAGGCGGTCATCGTAGGGCACCACGGCGCCGGTCTCGGCGCCGAGGAAGTTGTTGTTCCACAGCCCGGTCAACGCCAGCAGCACGGGCAGGTTGGCGGCGAAGGGCGCCGCGACGAAATGGCGGTCGAGCTCGCGCGCGCCGTCCAGGAATTCGCGAAAGCCGCTCATGCCGATGGCCAACGCGATGGGCAGGCCGACCGCCGACCACAGCGAGTAGCGCCCACCCACCCAGTCCCACAGCGGGTAGACGTTCTCGGCCGCCATGCCGAACTCGACCGCCTTGGCGGGCGCCGCGCTGACCGCGACGAAATGCCGGGCGATGGCCTCGGGCGCGGGGAAGCGCGCCGCGAGCCACTGCCTGGCCGAGGTGGCATTGAGTCGCGTCTCGACGGTGGTGAAGGACTTGGACGTGATCAGGAACAGGGTGCTGGCCGGGTCCAGCGGTCGCACCACGCGCTCGAACTCGCCACCGTCGACGTTGGCCAGGAAGTGCACCCGGAGCGCGCCGTCGTTGCGGTGGCGCAGGGCATCGCAGGCGAGCTGCGGCCCCAAGTGTGAGCCGCCGATGCCGATATTCACGATATCGGTGATGCGCGCCCCGGAGTGACCGGTCCAGCGGCCTTTGCGCACGTCGGCGACCAGGGTCGCCATGCGCGCCAGAACGTTCTCGATCTCGACCGCCACCGCCTGGCCGTCGACCCGCGCCTGACCGCTGGCGCCGGCCCTGAGCGCGGTGTGCAGCACCGCGCGGCCCTCGGTGTGATTGATGACCTCGCCGGCGAACATGGCGGTGATGGCCGCGGCCAGGCCGGCGTCCTCGGCCAGGCGCAGCAGCAGGGTGAGGGCGGCCGCGTCGAGACGCTGCTTGGCGAAATCGAGCGTGAGCCCGGCGGCGGTGACGCGCATGCGCCGGGCGCGGTCGGGTTCGGCGGTAAACAGTTCGAGCAGGCTCCGCGCCGCGAGACGCCGCGCGTGGCCTTCGAGATCGGTCCAGAGGGGGCGAAGGGCTGCGTGCATGGCGCTGTCGAATCCTGGTGTGAGCGGGGCGCGGCGCTGGCGGCCGCGCCTCGATTGTAGCCGTCGAAATCCGTCGGTGGCGGTTCGCACCTCGCCGGTGCGCCGCTAGCCCGCCATCGAAAATTTGAATTACTATCGAGCGACGCTGTGTCCCACGGTTTCGCCCGTCACACAACCGGTGCCTCGCCCGCAAGGGGATCACCCGCAAGGTCCACGGACCAAGAGCAGCACATGAGCACAGAAGTCCTCGAACGGTTGGGCAAGTACCAGGTGCTGCGCGAGATCGGTCGCGGGAGCATGGGTACCGTGTACCTCGGCTACGATCCGTACGCCGATCGCCAGGTGGCGATCAAGGTGGCCCACGCCGAACAGCTGAACGACGAAGAGGGCGGCGAGCGCTATCGCAAGATGTTCTTCAACGAGGCGCACACCGCCGGGCGCCTCACCCATCCGAACATCATCGGCATCTACGACGCCGGCGTCGACGGCGAGATCTGCTACATCGTGATGGAACTGGTCGAGGGCGGCGCGACGCTGAAGACCTTCTGCAAGCCCGACACCCTCGCGCCGCTCGAGAAGGTCGTGGAGATGATCTTCAAGATGGCCAAGGCGCTGGACTACGCGCACAAGCAGGGCGTCATCCATCGTGACATCAAGCCGACCAATATTCTGGTCACGGGCACCGGCGACGTGAAGCTCGGCGACTTCAGCATCGCCCACCTGACCAAGATGGATTCGACCAAGACCATGCCGCTCGGCCTGGTCGGTTCGCCGCGCTACATGTCCCCGGAGCAGATCACCGAGGACTACATCACCAACCAGACCGACCTCTTCTCGCTCGGCATCGTCATGTACGAACTGTTGAGCGGCAAGCATCCCTTCGCCGCCGAGAATTTCTCGCGGCTCGTGCAGCGCATCCTGAACGAGGATCCGCCCGACGTCCGCCAGTTTCGGCCCGACATTCCGGAAAAGCTGGTGCGCATCCTGAACAAGGCGCTGACCAAGGATCGCGCGGGGCGCTACCAGATGGGCATGGATCTCGCGTCCGATCTCAGCCGCGCGTTCGACTCGCTGCTCGAGGCGCCGCAGGAGAACATCTCCGAGCAGGAGCAGTTCGTGGCGGTCAAGCAGCTCGATTTCTTCGATGGATTTCCCGACGCCGAGGTGTGGGAGATCGTGCGCGCCGGCAAGTGGCAGGACTATCGCAGCGGCGACCAGATCATCGTCGAGGGCGAACTCGACGATTCCTTCTACATCATCGTGCACGGCGAGGTGGCGGTGCAGAAGGGTGGCCGCGAGCTGCGCGCGCTGCCGGCCGGTGACTGCTTCGGCGAGATGGGCTATCTCGCCAAGACCAAGCGCACCGCGACCATCGTTGCCAAGGGACCGACCTCGCTGCTGAAGGTCAACTCCACCGTCATCACCCAGGTGTCGCTGAACTGCCAGGTGCGCTTTCTGAAGGTGTTCCTGCGCACGCTGATCCACCGCCTGTCCGTGACGACGGAGAAGATGTCGCAGGAGTACTGAGCGATGGCCCGCGGGCGCATCACCCAGGCCTGCCTCGCGCTCATCGCGCTGCTGTCCGGCGCCCACGCGAGCGGCGCGGTCGATCTCTCCAGCCTGCGGCTGCCGCCCGGTTTCCGCATCACGCTCTACGCCGAGGACCTGCCGAGCGCGCGCCAGCTCGCGCTCGGCACGCGCGGCACCTTGTTCGTCGGCAGCCGCCGCGGCGGCAAGGTCTACGCGGCGGTGGACGCCGACGGCGATGGCCGCGCCGAGCGCGTGTCGAGCATCGCCGAAGGCCTGGCCATGCCGACCGGCGTCGCGTTCCGCGACGGCGCGCTGTACGTCGCCGCCATCGAGCGCGTGCTGCGCTACGACGACATCGAGGCGCAGCTGGAACGGCCGCCGGCGCCGACAGTGGTCACCGCGGCTCTGCCCGACGACACCCATCACGGCTGGAAGTACATCGCCTTCGGGCCGGACGGCAAGCTCTACGTGCCGGTGGGCGCGCCGTGCAACATCTGCGAAGTGCCGTATCCCTACGGGCGCCTGCTGCGCCTGCCGGCCGACGGCCGCGGCGAGTTCGAGGTGGTGGCCGAGGGCATCCGTAACACCGTCGGCTTCGACTGGCACCCGACCAGTGGCGAACTGTGGTTCGGCGATAACGGCCGCGACATGCTCGGTGACGACGTTCCGCCCTGCGAACTCAATCGGATCACGCGCCCCGGCCAGCACTTCGGCTACCCCTACGTGCACGGCGGCGAGGTGCTCGATCCGGAATTCGGCGCCGGCCATCGCGTCGACGAGTTCACCGCGCCCGCGCGGAAACTCGGCGCGCACGTCGCGCCGGTCGGCGTGCATTTCTACCGCGGGCAGCAGTTTCCCAAGTCCTACGAAGGCGCGCTGTTCGTCGCCGAGCACGGCTCGTGGAACCGCTCGCGGAAGTCCGGCTACCGCGTGATGGTCGCGCACATCGACGCCGACGGGCGCGTCACGCGCTACGATCCATTCATCACCGGCTGGCTTCAGGACGAAGAGGCCTGGGGACGACCGGTGGCCTTCGCCACGCTGCCCGACGGTTCGCTGCTCCTGTCCGACGACGAGGCCGGCGTGGTCTATCGCATCACCTACGAGGGCGCGCGATGAGCACGCTTGCAGACCTGGTCGCGGTCCTGCGCGAAGGACTGGACGTCGAGCAACCCGACTACCTGCAACTGCTGTTCGAGCACTGGGTGGGCGAGGAGGCCGGCTGGCCGCTGGCAAGCGTCGCGCTGCCCCTGCTGGTGGGCATTCCCCCGGAGGACTGGCCGTTTCACCTTGACGACAGCGCGCGCGAAGCCGCGGCGGCGGCGCTGGAGCGGCTCGCGGGTGAAGCGCTCGGCGTGAGCGGCGATGGGCTGGTCAGCCCGCTCGCGCTCCGCGAGTGGGCGCGCCGCGAGGACGTGCGGCTGCCGGCCGCGGCCGAGCCGCTGCTCGACTTCGTGCAACAGACCGTGCCGCGCCTGGCCACGCAGGTGGCGTCCGCGTCGCGCGCCGCGCCCGACACGACGGCGCCCGCGCGCGAACGCGAGCAGGTGCTCGGCGCCGCGCTCGCATTGGTCACGCGCTTCACCGAGGACTGCCTCGACGGCGAGCGCATGTACGACCCGCGCCGCATCGCGCGGCGCATGCTGCTGCAGTCCGCGCTGTGGTTTCCCGACGGTCCGCCACGCATGGGCGAGGACGGCATCGTGGCCTTGATCGAGCCCTACATCCGCGGCTTCTGAGCGCCTTCCACGCGCGTGCCCCTCGCACTTCGAATGCCTTGCCGTGTGCTGTGCGCGGTGCTCGCGCTGGGCGTGCCGGCGACCGGCGCGGCGGACGACGACCTCGTCGAACTGTTCGAGGCGCTGGGTGCGCCCGCACCGGCCGCGAGTGCGTCGGCGCCCCCTTCCGCTCGAGGCTCCACCGTGCGAGTCGCCGTCGAGGGCGTGCGCGATGGGCGCGGCCTCGTGCGCGTCCTGCTCTACGATGACGCCGAGGCCTACACCTCGGGTGACGCCGCGCGCGCCGTCGGTTACGGCGACGCACCTGCCGCCGTCGGACGCGTCGATGTCGCCGTGAGCGCCCAGGGACCGGGGCCCTACGCCGCGTTCGCCTACCATGATGCGAACGGCGACGACGCTTTCGAACGCGTGGGCGGGCGACCGGTCGAGGGATACGGTTTCAGCGGAGGCGTCGACTACCTGCAGCCTCCGTTCGCGCGCGCCGCGAAGCTCACCGCGGCGGGCTCGGTGCGCCTGCTCTACCTGGAATCCGTCAGGCGACGCTGAGCACGTTCGGCGTCGTCCGCGGTCTGGGCGGTCCCCATCACGGCTCCGAGGTGCGTAACGCCGCGGCTGGCAGCCGCGGCCATCTGCCGCCCGCGCTCGATGTGCGCAGCGCGCCGCGCCGACTGTGCCGCGTCGTGACAGTAGGGGCAGCATTCATGCTCCATGAAGAGCGGCGACGCCCGATCGGCCGCCGACAGCGGTCGCCGGCAGGCGTGGCAGGCGACGTAGTCCGCCGGCAGCAGATCCGGGCCGACCGCCACCCGCTCGTCGAACACGAAGCAGTCACCCTGCCAGCGCGTCCGGTCCGCGGGGACTTCCTCCAGGTAGCGCAGGATGCCGCCCGCCAGCTGGTAGACCTCGACGCCCTGGATCACGAGCCAGGCGCTCGCCTTCTCGCAGCGGATGCCGCCGGTGCAGAACATCGCCACGCGCTTCGCGCCGCTCGCGTCCAGCGCCGCCTGCATGCGCGCGGGAAAGTCGCGAAAGCGCTCGAGTTCGAGATCGCGCGCGCCGGTGAAGGTGCCGAGGCGCACCTCGTAGTCGTTGCGCGTGTCGATGAGCAGCACATCGGGCGCGGCCACCAGCGCGTTCCAGTCGGCGGGCGCCACGTGCACGCCGGTGCCCCGCGCGGGCGCCGCCTCGGGCCGGCCGAAGGTGACTATTTCGTTCTTGAGCTTCACCTTGAAGCGCCGGAACGGCACGCGCGCGGCGCGCGCGCGGCGCAGATCGCTGAGCGGCGCGAAGCCCGGCCGGCCGCGCAGCAGGTCCAGCAGTGCGGCGATCGCCGCCGGCGTGCCGGCCACGCTCGCGTTCAGTCCCTCGTGCGCGAGCAGCACGGTGCCGCGCAGGCCCTGCGCGCGCGCCAGGTCGGCGAGTTCCGCGCCGAGCGCGGCCGGGTCGGCGAGTTCCACGAACTTGTAGAAGGAGGCGACCTCGACGTCGGCGTCGGGCGCTGCGGTGGCGATGGTGGTCATGCGTGGCGCGAATCGGTTGCTGGGCGGGCCGCGGCGATCATCGCATGATCGCGTCATGAGCACGACGGAACTGGCCGCCTGGTTCGCGCCCGAGCGCGAACGCCTCGCCATCGCCCTTGCCGGATTGCCGGCCAGCGCGCGCGCCTGGTGGCGGGACATGCAGCCGCGCATGGACGCGGCCTGCCAACACGAGGGGCACGCGGCACGGCTCGTCGCGGCGCTCGCCGCCCTGCCCGCGCTGAAGGCGACGCGCTGCGTGGCCGGCGCGGTGCTGCGGGTCGAAGGCGCATGCGCGCCGGCCACGCGCGCCGACCTGCGCAGCGCACTGCTCGCGCTCGCGCCCTGGCGCAAAGGGCCGCTGGAATTCTTCGGCGTGTGCCTCGACGCCGAGTGGCGGAGCGACTTGAAGTGGGCGCGCGTCGCGCCGCATCTCGCGCCGCTGGCCGGCCGTCGCGTGCTGGACGTCGGCTGCGGCAACGGCTACTACGCGTGGCGCATGGCGGCGGCCGGCGCGGCGCTGGTAGTCGGCATCGATCCGGCCCTGCCGGCGCTCGCGCAGGGGCTGGCCCTGCGGCGCTACTGGCAAGGGCCCGCGCCCTGCCTGCTGCCGCTCGCGAGCGACGCGCTCGATGCGCGCCTCGCGTGCTTCGACACGGTGTTCTCCATGGGCGTGCTCTACCACCGGCGCGATGCGCTCGCGCACCTCGCCGAACTCGCCGCCGCGCTCAAGCCGGGCGGCGAACTGCTGCTCGAGACCCTGGTGCTAGCCGAGGGCGGCGCCGCGGTGCTCGAACCCGGTGAACGCTACTGCGCGATGCGCAACGTCTTTCAGGTGCCGGCGCCGCGCACGGTGCTGGCGTGGCTCGCGGCGCGCGGCTTCGCCGATGCTCGACTGGTCGATGTCACCGCGACCTCGACCGTGGAACAACGCCGTACCGCGTGGATGCCGCGTCATTCGCTGCCGGAGTTCCTCGACCCGCGCGATGCGCGGCGCACGCGCGAGGGCCATCCCGCGCCGCTGCGCGCGGTGTTCGTCGCCCGGCGCGGCGCGGGCCCGCTATAGTGCGCGGCTCCACTCACGAGGCACGGCCATGAACGAACTGATGCTGGTGACGGGCGCGGCGCGCGGCATAGGCGCCGCCACCGCCGAGCTCGCCGCCGCGCGTGGCTTCACGGTGGCGGTCAACTACCTGCGTGACCACGCCGCCGCCGAGGCGGTGTGCGCGCGCATCGTCGCGGCCGGCGGCGCGGCGTTTGCCGTGCAGGCCGACGTCGCCGACGAGGCGCAGGTGCTGGCGATGTTCGTGACGCTCGACGCGCACGGGCTGCCGCTCACCGCGCTGGTCAACAACGCGGGCGTGGTCGGCACCATCGCGCCTTTTTGCGACTACGACGCGGCGCGGCTGCAACGCACCTTTGGCGTCAACCTGTTCGGCGCCTTTCTCGTCGCGCGCGAAGCCTTGAAGCGCATGTCCACCGCGCGCGGCGGCGCGGGCGGCGGTATCGTCAACCTGTCCTCGGCGGCGGCGCGCATCGGCTCGCCCAACGAGTTCATCGACTACGCGGCCTCCAAGGGCGCGATCGACGCGATGACGCTCGGGCTCGCCAAGGAGTTCGCCACCCAGGGGGTGCGGGTCAACGCCGTGCGGCCGGGCCTGATCGACACAGAGATCCACGCCTCGGCCGGCGCGCCCGATCGCATCGAGCGCTTCACGCCCATGATTCCCATGCGTCGCGCCGGTACCGCGACAGAGGTGGCCGAGGCCATCCTGTGGCTCCTGTCGCACGAGGCCGCCTACGTGACCGGCGCCTTCATCGACGTCAGCGGTGGGCGCTGAGCGCGCGCGTGGACGCCGCGGCTCGAGACGTCACGCTGCCGGCGGTCGAGGCACTGCCCGATCGGCCGCTGCCCTTCTGCCTGCGCTACGTGCGGCGTTACTGGGCGCAGGTCGCGACCATGGTGGCGCTGGAGGCGGGCCAGTCCGGCTGCTCGATCCTGCTGCCCTTCGCCATCAAGCAGATGATGGACGCGGTGGCGGCCGCCCAGGCCGGCGGCCTGGATGCGTGGGCGGCGGTGCGCGAGCCGTTCTGGCTGTTCGCGGCGCTGAACCTGGGGGTGGTGCTGTGTTCGCGCGCGAGCGGCACGCTGCTGGTGATGCTGGGCCCGGCGCTCCGTCGCCGCGTGCGGCGCGAGCTGTTCGCCTGGCTGCAGCTTCATTCGCAGCGTTACTTCCTCTCCAACTTCGCCGGATCGCTCGCCAATCGCATCGCCGAGGTGTCGATGGGCGTCGCGCAGGTGATCTGGACGGTGCTGTTCGACTTCTGGCCGCTGGCCATCGCGTTCGGCGTGTCGCAGGTGCTGCTCGCGCAGGTCAACCCGCGGCTCGCGCTGGTGCTCGGCGCGTGGATCGTGGTCTACGTGCTGGTGTCCTTCCTGCTCGCGCGCCGCTGTCGGCGCTATGCGCGCGACTACGCCGCGGCGCGCAGCGCCGTGTCCGGCACAATCGTCGATTCGGTGTCGAACATCATGACCGCCAAGCTGTTCGCGCGGCGCGATTTCGAGCGCCGCTATCTCGACGACTACCTCGAGGTCGAAGTGGCGCGGGCGCGCAGCACTTTCTGGTTCATGGAGGGGATACGCTGGTTCCAGTTCCTCTCCGCGCTGGTCCTGATGCTCGCTGTGATCGGCTACGCGCTCAAGCTGTTCGGCGCGGGCGCGATGAGCGCCGGCCAGTTCGCCATGGCGGCGAGCCTCTCGCTGCTGCTCATCGAACAGGCGCGCGGGCTGTCGCGACGCTTCCTCGAGTTCTTCGAGTTCCTGGGCAACATCAACGATGGTGTCGGCATGATCGTCAGACCCCACGAAGTGGTCGATCAGCCCGGCGCGGCGCCGCTCGCTGTGACCCGCGGCGAGATCCGCTTCGAGCACGTGGACTTCGCCTACAGCGCCGAGCGGCCGGTGTTCCGCGATCTGGACCTCACCTTCGCCCCGGGCGAGCGCGTGGGACTGGTGGGCTATTCCGGCAGCGGCAAGAGCACACTGGTCAACCTCGTGCTGCGGCTTTTTGAACCGCAGGCCGGGCGCATACTGATCGACGGCCAGGACGTGCGTACCGTCACCCAGGAAAGCCTGCGCGCGGCGGTGGCGATGATTCCGCAGGACCCGCTCCTGTTCCACCGCTCGCTGATGGACAACATCCGCTACGGGCGCCTCGACGCCAGCGACGAGGAAGTGATCGAGGCGGCGCGGCGCGCCCATGCGCACGAGTTCATCGTCGGCATGGAGCAGGGCTACGACGCGCTGGTCGGCGAGCGCGGCGTGAAGCTCTCGGGCGGGCAGCGGCAGCGCATCGCGCTGGCGCGCGCCATCCTGAAGGGCTCGCCCATCCTGCTGCTCGACGAGGCGACCAGCGCGCTCGACTCGGTGACCGAGAAACTCATCCAGCAGAGCCTCGACTTCCTGATGCGGGGCCGCACCGTGGTGGTGATCGCCCACCGGCTCTCGACGCTCGCCAGCATGGATCGCATCGTGGTGTTCCACGAAGGGCGGGTGGTGGAGGATGGCAGTCACGCGGCGCTGCTCGCCCGTGGCGGGCACTACGCGCACATGTGGTCGATGCAGGCCGGCGGTTTCCTGCCGGACGAGGGGCAGGCCGACGAAGCGGCGCGGGCCTAGTCTCAGGCGGCGGAGTGGGCGCGGCGGGTCTCGAGGCCGCTCCACAGTTCGGTCAGATCGGGGAAGTTCCAATGACTGGGATCCTCCCAGCGCTTGATGCGTTCCGTGCCCTTCATGTGCGCGAGATCGAGCACCTTCGGCGTGATGCGCGACTTGCGGCGCGTGCAGAAGAAGGCCTTCACCTGCGGCGTGAGCAGCGAGTCGGGCGCGACTTCGACGATCACGCCGAGCAGGCCCGATTCCAGCAGCACCAGTGAGCCCACCGGGTAGATGCCGACCGACTTCACGAAGGCCTGGAACACGCGCGCGTCGAAATGGCCCTTGCTCCATTCGTTCATCTTGCGAATGGCGACCGCCGGATCCCAGCCGGTCTTGTAGGGTCGGTCCGAGGTGATGGCGTCGTACACGTCGCACACCGCGCCCATCTTGGCGAACAGCGTGATGGTGTCGGCGTCGAGGCGGTCGGGATAGCCGCTGCCGTCGACCTTCTCGTGATGATGCAGCGCGACGTCCAGCGGGATCTCGCCCACGCCGCGGCCTTCCAGCAGCATGTCGTAGCCGTAGCGCGGATGGGCCTTCATCTCGTTGAACTCGGCGTCGGTCAGCTTGCCGGGCTTGTTCAGGATCTCGAGCGAGACCATCGCCTTGCCGAGATCGTGTATCAGGCCGGCCATGCCGGCCTCGCGGGTCTCGTCCTCGTCCAGTCCGAGCTGGCGCGCGAGCGCGATCATCAGCCCGTACACCGCCACCGAGTGCATGAAGGTGTAATCGTCCTGGGTCTTGAGCCGCGCGAGGCTGATCAGCGCGCCGGGATTGCGCGCCACCGAGCTCGAGATCTCCTCGACCAGCGGCTGCATGCTCTCCGCGCTCACCGCGCGACCCATGCGCGCCTCGCTGAACATGCTGGTGATGGCGCCCTTGGCCTTGGCGCAGAGCGCGGCGGCGCGCCGCACCTCGCCCGCGAGTTCCACCCGCGCGATGACCTTGGTCGGCAGCGCAAGCGTCGCCTCGAGCTCGCGCTCGATGCGTTCGTCGGCCTCCTCGCGGGTCTCGGCCGGCGCGCTGTCCTCGCCGCTGGCCACGTCCAGCCCACGGGAGGTGTCAATCCACACCTCCTTGACCGCGGAATTGCGCAGGCTGTCGATGTCGGCCGGGTTCTCCAGCAGAAAGCGCGTATTCCAGAACGGGTGATCCATCCACGAGCCGCACATCTCGTTCAGGAACATGCCGGTCCGCAGCTGCTCGACGGGGATCTTGCGCAGCGTGGCGGGTCTGGCGGCTTGCTTGGTCACTGGTAGGCCCTGGATCCGTAGCGGGGTCCTGGGTTAGCGGCAATGTGACAGTTCGGCTTGAGGCGCGCTCGCGCCTGCACCCCCAGCCCTTG
>JBFWYG010000043.1:0-36770 GCA_050186725.1 Gammaproteobacteria bacterium
GCGCTGGAGCGGAGCACCACCGTCGCCTCGGCCGCGGACATGGGCGGCAGCGGCGGCGCGGTGTTCGATGTCGCCCTGCCGCCGCCGCTCGCGAGCGTCGCGGGCGTGGCGCCGGCCGATGCCTCGCCGACGCTCGCCGGCGGTGTCGGCCTGCCCGCCGATGGTCCGATCCGTCTGCCCTTCCCGGGAGACCCGCACAGCGTGAGCTTGGGCGAGAAGACGCTCGAGGGCGTGCGTGCCACGGGGACCCGCACCACGGTCACCATTCCGGCCAACGCCATCGGCAACCGCGCGCCCATCGAGATCGTGACCGAGCAGTGGTACAGCCCCGAGCTCGACGTGGTGATGCTGTCCGAACACCGCGATCCGCGCGTCGGCGAGACGCGCTATCGACTGCACGACATCAGTCGCGACGATCCCGACCCGGCGCTGTTCCGCGTGCCCGCGGACTACACGGTGAAGGCGGCAGGCCTGAACGTCGCGCGCTGAGCGGCGCTGAACGGGCGCTAAACGGGGACAGACCACGGTTTCGCGGGGTACCGCGAAACCGTGGTCTGTCCCCGTTTAGCGGCGTCAAAAGCGCCGGTGGGCGCTCAGCATGAAGTGCAACCCACGGTCCTGCAGGTTGTCGCCGGTGTCGTCCAGCCGCCGGCGCAGACCGCCCCAGGCGACCTCCAGCCCGGTGTCCGGTGCCAGCTCCCAGCGCAGGCCCGGTCCGGCGGCGAGCAGGGTGCGGGCAGGATCGAGCTCATCGAGCGAGTAGCGGAAGTTGTTCCAGGCGCGTCCGGCGTCGACGAACAGGAAGGCGGTGACCTGGCCGAGCGGTCGCTGGCCCGCCGCGGCCGGCCGGAACAGCGGCAGGCGGTATTCGAGCCCCGCCGACCAGCCGTTGTCGCGCACGTAGCGCGAGCGCCGGTAGCCGCGCACCGAGTTCGTCCCTCCGACCGAGAACTTCTCCAGCGGCAGCAGGCCGTCGTTGGCAAGCTGCGCCTCGGCGCGCGCCTGCAGCGAGCCGAAGCCGGGCGCGAAGGCGTGCAGCCATTGCAGCTGGGTGAAGAGCGAGACGAAGCGCCCGTCGGGCAGGTCGCCACCATGGCGCGTGGCGCCCAGCACGCCCGCGCCGGCCGAAACGATGATGCGCGCGCTGAATGCGTCCTGCCCGCGCCGCTCGGTCCAGGTGGTGCCAAGGCGGGCGATGCGCACGTCGGCCTTGCCGTTCTCCACGCCCGGGCTGAAGGACGCCGGCAAGCCGTTCAGGCTGCTGTCGCTCTGTTTCGCCACCAGGTTGAGCGCGAGCTTCCATTGGCGCGCGGGGGTGTCCCACAGCGCCTGGCTGAGCCCGAGATCGAGCGCGCTCGAGCGGGTCTCGGCGCCCAGCACCTCGAACTGCTCCTCCACCAGGTTGGACACCGCGTGGAAGTAGCGCAGCGCGAAGCGCGGCCCGCGCCGTGACCACGGCAGTTCGACGCGGAAGTCGAGATCGTCCAGGCCATCGGCCTTGCCGAGCACCAGGTCGACGCTGTCACCGGGAAGCATGAGGTCACGGGCCTGCGCCTCGAGCGCGCCGTGCAGCGCGCCGACCGCCGGCGCGCGATCGTTGGCGAGCTTGAGGCCGCCGCTGAAGCGCGCGGACTCGGTGAGCGTGATCTCGAATACCGCTGCGCCCGGCCGGCTGCCGGGTTTCAACTCCGCGCTGACGTCGGCGATGCCGCGTTCCTGCATGAGCAGGCGCAGGTTGGCGTTCAGCACCGCGAGATTGAGGGGCCTGGTGAGCCCGGCCTGCAGCCGCGCGGCGACGTAGCCGGGGTCGATGGCGCGCGCGCCATGCACCACGATGCGTTCGAGAAAGCCCTCGACCAGGGTCACGCGCAGCACGCCGTCTTCGCCGGGGGCGGCGGCCTGCACCGCGCGCGAGGTGCTGAAGCCGGCCTGCAGGTACAGATCGGTCAGGCGCGCCAGCAGGGCCGCCGTGGTGGCCGGCTCCAGCGGTCGGCCCACCCAGGGCTGGGCCAGGGCCGCCAGCCGCGCGGCGGGGAATACCGTGTTGCCATTGAACTCGACGCTGCGCAGCAATGGCGCCGAGGCGCCGGCTGAGGCGACCATCAGCAGGCCGACGAGCCACGCGCAGGCGCGTGCCACGCGTCCCGCGAGAGCAGGCGAAGAACGGAGTTCCGGCATCAGCGCGTGGGAGCTGCGGGTCGCGGCGCCTCGAAAATGAAAACGCCCCATCCGACTATCGGATGGGGCGTCCAGTATGCCCGTTCTCGGCGGGCGGCCGGCGCTTAGCGCAGGTGGCCGTTGCGGATCGACACGCCTCCGGCGGTGGCGACGTCGACCGGCGCATCGCCAGCCACGCCGTCGTCGGTGAGGCTGGTGGCGCCCACCTGCTCGGCCGCGCCGATGGCGCCGCTCAGCTCGGCGGCCACGCCACCATCGAGGCCGGCCGTGTCGACTTCGATGTCCTTGTCGAACACCTTGTCGTCGGGCGCTTCGTTGCCGCGCAGGAGCGCCGGGTCGATGGCGGTGTTCCAGCAGATCATGCCGCAGTCGTCGTCGCCCGGGCCGCGCACCGGCACCGGCTCTTCGCCGACCGAGGTCACTTCCATCACGGCGCCGTCGTCCACCGGCACCGGATCTTCCAGCACCAACGGCTCGTCGATCACCTCGACGCCTTCGCCGCCGTCCACCGGCACCGGATCTTCCAGCACCAGCGGCTCGTCGATCACCTCGATGCCTTCACCGCCGACGGCGGGATCGTCCAGCACCACTTCGTCGCCCGGCACGCCGGGGTCCGCCGGGGGCTCGTCGGCGACCACGGTCTCATCGACCACTTCGTCGCCGGGCAGGATCTCGATGCTGACCGTCTCGTCGCCGGGCAGCGCTTCCTCGCTCACCGCGGGTGAGTCAGCGGCCGGGTCCACGACGTCGTCGGCGAATGCCAGCGGCGCGCCGAGGGCCAGGGCCAGGCCTGCGGCGAGCGCCGCGTTACGCAGTTTGAAAAGCTCCTTTTGCATGTCAGGAAACCTCATGTTCTCGTGCGCGGAGTCCGACGCGTCGCGAGCCGCGACATGGTGAAGTTGGTCGAGGGTGCCGACGCGCTTCCGCCAGCAAAGACTATCCATGGGGCGTAGTGCGCGCCATCCCGGATTTGCTCAGTGCAGACCGGGATCCAGCAGTGTCATGCCACGCGGCGCGGACCGCGGCCGCTGCACCGGCCGCTCGACCGGCAGCAGGATCTCGGCGCTGACCGTGCAGTCCGCGCCGGGCGCGCCGTCCAGGCTCAGCAGGCGGTGAAGGGCCGGCGCCGGGCGCAGCCGCGCGCCGGAACGGGGATACCAGTGCCACAGCACCGCGGCATGCGCGGCCTCGAGACCTGCCAGCGTGCCGCGAAACGCGAACACGGCGTGATCGCCGCCGCCGAGTCGCTTGCGCACCAGTTCGTGTTCCGCCGGCGCGTGCGCAGGGTCGATGCAGGCGTCGTAGCGACGCCGTTCCACCGGCGTCAGTTCCGGGGTGTCGCAGGGAATGCCGATCAGCGAGGCCGCGCCCGACACGCCGCGCGCGCCACCCAGCAGGCCCGCCCAGGCAGCCGGCGCGGCCACCGATTGCGCGCCGTAACGCCGCAGGGCCAGCACTTCGCAAGGTTCGACCTGCCGGTACTCGAGGTGCGCGGGCAGGAAGGCCGCGCCGGCCGCGTGGCGCGCCAGCAACGCTTGCGCGAGCGCCCGCGGGCTCTGGCCGAACTGGCGACGAAAGGCGCGCGCGAAGGCCGAAGAACTCGCGTAACCGGCCTGGGCGCTCGCCGCCGTCACGCTGTCACCATCCAGCAGCAGGCGCAGCGCCGCGCGTTCGAGTGTGCGCCGACGTCCGTAGGCGGACACCGACTCGCCGAGATAGCTCGACATCAGGCGGTGGAAGTGAAAGGGCGAAATGCTGGCCAGTGCGGACAGGAACTCGACGTCGCCGGTCTCGCCCGGATGGGCGTCGATGTATTCGAGCACGTACTCCAGCCGGCCCGTGCGTCGCTGTCGCGCGGCTGCGTTCACCCTCACCCCCCGGTCGTTCCTGGTCCTGCGACACGTCGAGCGCGTCGTGTTGCCGACAGTTCGCGCGGGCGAGGACGGAAGTTCCAGCGGGCCTTCTCGCACCGCTGCCGCATGACGAATGTTCACCTTCGGCACTCGCCGCCCCGGCGGGGCGGCGAGTGCGACGTGACAGCTGTCACATTCGCTCGAGGTGAAAGTAAAACATCTATCAAAGCCGGCGCGTATCACGCGAGACCTGGCGGTCCGATGCCGACAATTCGTCCGCACCGCGTACCGCACGCGGCACACGTCTCGAGGAGACCGCCATGAACTCACTGTCACGTCGACGCGCGCCCCGGGCCTCGCGCGCCCTTGCCTTGCTGGCGCTGCTCACGCTCGGCGGCGCGGCCCAGGCCGTACCGCTCAGCTACACCTTCGACCTCGGCGTCGCCGGCAGCGGCGGCTTCACCGTGAGCCCCACGGCCACGGGCCCCGCGCTGCTGCACAACATCGGACCGGCGCAGGCGCTCACCGCCTTCGATTGGCAGATCCCCGGCCTCGGTCGTTTCGACCTGGCCGACCTGTCCAGCTTCCTCCTGACCGGCTGGGACCCGCTCACCGGTCCGGTCGCGACCGCTGGCTACGTGACGCTCAACCTGCGGCTTCAGTCGAACGCGCCGAGCGACTCCGGGGTCGCCTGCGTGTCCTGCTCGGTACTCGGCGCCTTCGGCTGGGCGTCGGGCGATCAGCCGGCGCCGAATGGCTACGGCATCGCGCGCATTCGCGCGACCGGCACACCCTGCGGCCCGACCACGCTCTGCAACACGCTCACGCCGCGCCTCGAGGCCCTCGCGCCGCCGGCCCCCGCGCTGCGCGTGGCGGAGGTGCCGGAGCCTTCGTCCCTCGCCCTCGCGGCGCTGGCCGCACTCGGCCTGCCGGCCTTCCTGCGGCGTCGCGCCCGCGCCTGAGTCCCCTCCGCGCTGAAGTGGCGCGCAGCCGCTTCAGCGCATCTCCCGAATGCGCAGCGCGAGCTCGATCTCGAGCCGCAGATCGCCGCGGCTCGGATCGCCGCCGAAGGCGTCGCGCAGCTGCTGCAGCCGGTACTTCACCGTGTTCAGATGCACGCCGAGCGCGCGCGCGGCGGCGGCCAGGTTGAAGTTGTGCGCGGTGAGCGCGACCAGGCTGTCCAGCAGCTGGCCGCGCCCGTCGGCCTCCAGCACCGGCGCCAGCACCTCGGCGGCGAACGCCGCGTGGTCCGCCGGCCGCTGGCCGCCCAACAGGAGGCGATGCACCCCGAGTTCCTCGTAGCGCAGGCAAGGGTTGCGCCCCGCCGCGCGGGCCAGCGCGCGCAGCGCCTGTTCCGCCGCGCGCAGCGAGTGGCCGAGCGCCAGCGCTTCGCGCTCGGCGCGACCGATGCCCAGCACCAGGCGTGGCGCCGCGCGCGGACGCGAGAGTTCGTCCAGCGCCTGTTGCATGCGCCGCAGCTGGCCGCGCTCGCTGATTCGCTGGCACTCCTCCTCGCCGGCGATGCTCACCAGGCCGCCCCCCCAGGGCATCAGACGCAGGCGCGCGCGCAGGCTGCCGAGGCTGCGTTCCAGCGCTTCCTTGACCGCCGCGCCGTGCCCCGGCGCGAGCGGCTCGCGGACGCCGGCCGCATCCTGGAGGCCGATCAGCAGCACGCGCCACGGACCGCGGCCGACCACGCCGAGCTCGGCGACCAGCCGGTCCGCCTCGCCCGCGCCCACGCCCTCGGCGAACAGCGCGGTGAGCAGCGCGTGCGCCGCCTGGCCCGCCTCGGCGTTGAGTGAGCGCTGGCGCTGCAGGGCCAGCGCCACCAGGGTCGCCGCCAGTTCCAGCGCCTGCTCGTCGTCGTCGCTCCCGGGCGCGGCGTCCAGCAGCACGCACAGCGTGGCCGCGCGCTCTTCGCCGAGACTGATGGCGAGCGCCGCGCAGCGCCGCGGCTGCGCGCCGCGCAGGGTGATCTCGCTCTGGCGCCCGTCACGCAGCGCATGGCGCGCGACCTCGCGCGCGACCAGCGCCGGGTCGAGCGGCCAACCGTGCGACGCCAGCGGGCGCCGCAGCGCGTCCAGCAGCAGCAGCGGGCGGTCGAGCACGCCGTGCAGCGTGGCGCACAACTCGTCCACGTCGGCGGCGCGCTGTGCCGCGGCCATCAGGCCCTCGTGCAGCCGGCGCGCGCGCTCGCGCCGCCGCTCGGCGCTCGCCAGCGCGCGGCCCTGGCGCACCAGCTCCAGGCACAGCGCGAGGCAGGGCGCGAGGCGCGCGAGCAGGCCGCGGTCGGCCGCGGTGAAATCGCCGTCGCGCTTGTTGATCGCGTGGAAGATGCCGATGGCGCGGTCGTTCAGCACCAGCGGCACGGTGATGGTGTTGCGCGTGTCGAACAGGCGCACGAAGCGCTGGATGAAGCGTGGATCGTGCTTTGTGTCGTTGGCGATGGTCGGCTCACGCGAGGCGAACACCCGCGCCGCGTTGCCGCTCGAGCCGAGCGCCACGCGATAGCGCGACACCACGTGTTCGGCCTGCACGCCGAAGGCCGGCGCCTCCAGCACCAGTTCGTCGCTCTCCGGCTCGTGGCGCATGAAGCCGCCACCACTGGCTTCCAGCGCACGGCACACCACCTCGATGGCCGTCGCCAGCAGGCGGGCCGGGTCGCGGCTGCCGCTGATGGCATCACCAAGGCCCGCGAGCGCCGCGAGCGCGCGGGCCTCGGACTCGGCAGGGGCGGGGGCACTGCGTGGCATGGCGTGGACCGGTCGAAACGGACAGAGATTTAAGCATGCCCATGGCCGGATCGGACATGGTGGCTGGCCGTGCCCGCGGCCTACCTTTGGGGCGACCGCCCAAGGCCCACGCCGCGGCGGCCGTGAGCGGCGCCGACGCGCCGCCCGTTACGAGGGGAGAACGCCTGTGTTGTGCATCGATGTCGATACCGGCGGCACCATGACCGACACCCTGGTGAGCGGCGGCGCCGAGCCGCTGCTCATCAAGGTCGAGTCCACGCCGCACGATGTCACGGTTTCCTTCATGCAGAGCCTGGAGGCCGCCGCGAGCGCGCTCGGCTTTCGCGACCTGCGCGCCTTGCTGGACGAGGTGCGGCTGATCCGCTGGACCTCGACCCTGACCTCCAACGTGCTCGCGCAGCGCAAGGGTCCCAAGCTCGGCCTGGTGGTGACGCCGGGCTACGAGGACACGCTCTACGCCGACTCGCCGACGGCCACCGCCGCGGTCATGCCTTCGCTCATCCGCCGCGAGTTCGTCACCGGCCTGCCGGCCGACGCCGGCCGCGCGGAAATCGTCGCGCTTCTGAAGTCGCTCATCGACCAGGGCATACGCCGCGTGAACATCTCGCTAAAGGGCGCCTTTCCCGACGGCGCGCGCGAGCAGGAGGTGCTGCGCATCATCGGCGAGCAGTTTCCCGATCACTTCCTCGGCTCGGTGCCGGCGCTCGCCGGTAGCGAGATGCTGATGCGCAACGACGACATGTCGCGCACCTTCTACGCGCTGATCAATGCCTACGTGCACAACGCGCTCGCCAACTCGCTGTTCAAGGCCGAAGACCAGCTGAAGGTCGAGCACCAATGGCAGGGCGACCTGCTAGTCGGCCATCTGAACGGCGGCGTGGCGCGCATCGGCAAGACCAAGGCGGTCGACACCATCGAGTCCGGGCCGCTGTTCGGCACCCACGCCTCGGCGCATGTCGCGCACGCCGCGAAGCTGAAACGGGTGCTGGCGATGGACATCGGTGGCACCACCGGCAAGGCGAGCGCCATCACCAAGGGACGCGTCGAGACCCTGCCCGAAGGCAACATCTTCGGCATCCCGGTACGTACCGCCATGCCCATCCTGCGCTCGAACGCGCTGGGCGGCGGCTCGGTGGCCAGGCTCACGGACGGCGCGCTGACCCTGGGCCCGGAATCCATGGGCGCCGCGCCCGGCCCCGCCTGCTACGGGCTCGGCGGCAACAACGCCACCTTGACCGACGCGCTGCTGGTGCTGGGCGTGCTCTCGCCGACCGCCTTCCTGAACGGGCGGCGCGTGCTGGACGTGGACCGCGCGCGCGCGGCGCTCGCGCGCCACGTCGCCGAGCCGCTCGGCATCGACGAGCTGGAGGCCGCGCGCCGCGTGCGCCGGGTCGCCGTGGAGATGATGGCGACGCTCGCACGTGATACCGGCGCCGAGGCTGGCTGGCAGGGTCTGAAGGGCGTGGAGCTCTTCGCCTACGGCGGCAACGGCCCGCTGTTCGGGACCGCCGTGGCCGACGTGCTCGGCATCGGCCGCGTCCACCTGTTCGCGCTCGGCACCGTGTTCAGCGCCTATGGCTCGGCCATCTCCGACGTGCGTCATGTCTACGAGCGCGCGGTCAGTGGTGGCGCGGCGAGCCTGCGTGAAGCCGGCCACGCGCTGCTCGCGCAGGCGCGACGCGACCTCGCGGGCGAGGGCTTCGATCCGGCCGCGGCGCGCTACGGCTGGACGCTCGCGAACGACGCGCGCCGCGAAGTCACGGCCAAGGGCAACGGCGCCAAGGTCTTCGAGCAGTTGGCCGATCGCCTGCCGGACGGCACGCTGCTCCGGCTGGACGCGCGCTTCGCGCTCGGCGCGGTCGTGCTGCCGAGCCGTCCGCGCGGGCCCGCGCCGGCGCCGTCCGGCCTGCGTGATTCGGCGCTGGCGCCCGCGCCCGGTCTGCCGGTCTACCAGCACGCCGAACTCGCCGGCCATGCCATCGTCGGCCCCTGCGTGGTCGACGGCGGCACCTTCACCTGGCTGCTCGAGCCCGGCTGGCGCCTCGAGGTCGATCAACACGGCGATGGCATCGCCACGCGGGAGGCGCGCGCATGAGCACCCTGATCCATATCGGCGAGAACCTCGATCTCGCGGTCGAGCCCGAGCGCTGGCTGTGCGGCAAGTGCGGCCACGACATCGGCCCGGCGCGCGACAACGTCAAGCGCGGACTCCTGGTCGGCGAGCGCGACCCGGCCGAGATCCACCGCCCGCTGATCAAGGGCGAGTACACCTTCTCGCCCAATCCGCGCTGGATCCGCATCCTCGAGTTCTACTGCCCGGCCTGCGGCGTGCAGCTCGAGACCGAGTACCTGCCGCCCGGCCATCCCATCACCAACACCACGGAAATCGACCTGGACGCGCTGAAGGCGCGTCTCGCGAGCGGCGAGCTGACGGTGGAAGACGGCCATCTGCGGCCGGCTGGGGAGGGCTGAGGCATGCGCAGTGTGGATATCGACGTCGGTGGGACGTTCACCGATCTCGTGCTGACCTTCGACGAGCGGCGCGTGATCGCGAAGTCACCGACCACGCCCTACGACCTCTCGGTGTGTTTCCTCTCGGTGCTGGAGGACGGCGCCGACCAGCTCGACATGGACGTCGAAGACCTGCTGCCGCAGATCGAAGTGGTGCGCTACTCGACCACGGTGGCGATGAACCGGCTCATCGAGCGGCGCGGACCGCGACTCGGCCTCATGACCACCGAAGGCCACGAGGACGCGGTGCTGATCGGTCGCGGCGCGCAATGGTGCGACGGGCTGCGCATCAGCGAGCGGCGCAACCTCGCCGTGCAGCACAAGCCCACGCCGCTGGTCGCGCCGAACATGATCGCCGGCATCAAGGAGCGGGTGGATTCCAACGGCGCGATCCTGCGTCCGCTGGACGAGGACGACGTGCGTGAGAAGCTCCGAAGGCTTATCGACAACGGCGCGCGCGCGATTGCCGTGTCGCTGCTGTGGTCCTTCGCCAACCCCGCGCACGAGAAGCGCGTGCGCGAGATCATCCGCGAGGAGTACAAGGGCTACCACGTCGGCTACCTGCCGGTGGTGCTGTCCCACGAGGTGGTGGGCAAGGTCGGCGAGTACGAGCGCACCATGACCGCGATCCTGGACGCCTACCTGCAGCGTTCCATCAAGCTCGAGATGGAGGCCACCTGGGACCAGCTGCGCGACAAGGGCTACCGCGGCACCTTCCTCCTGACCCACAACACCGGCGGCAGCGCCGAGATGTTCAAGACCACCGCGTCCCGCACCTACAACGGCGGACCTATTTCGGGGCTGATGGGTTCCTATCACCTCGGCCGCGCACTCGGCTACAAGAACGTCATCGCCTCCGACGTCGGCGGCACCAGCTTCGACGTCGGCATGGTGGTCGACGCTGGCGTGCGCTCCTACGAGTTCCGCCCGGTGATCGACCGCTGGATGGTCGGCATCACCATGCTACAGACCACCACCATGGGCGCAGGCGGCGGCTCCATCGCGTCGATCAATACGCTCTTGAATCGCCTCGAGGTCGGCCCGCGCAGCGCCGGCGCCATGCCGGGACCGGTGTGCTACGACCTCGGCGGCACCGAGCCGACCGTGACCGACGCCGACGTGGTGCTGGGCTACATCTCGCCTGACAACTACTTCTCGGGCCGCATGCCCTTGAACGCGAAGAAGGCGCGCACGGCCATCGAAGAGAAGATCGCCACGCCGCTCGGCGTCACGGTGGACGAGGCGGCCGCCATGATCCGCAACATCGTCGAGGAGAACATGGCGTCGGCCATCAAGCGCGAGGTGCACCTGCGTGGCTACCACCCGGAGGACTTCGCGATCTTCGCCTTCGGCGGCGGCGGTCCGATCCACGTCGCCGGCTACCGCGCCGACGTGCCCGTCGCGGTGATCTTTCCCCAGGCGCCGGTGTTCTGCGCGCTCGGCTCTTCGGTGATGGACATCATGCACGTCTACGAAGTGTCGAAGCGCATGGTGTTCATGACGCCGCTGACCGAGCGGCTGACCGACGACTTCGCCGGCTTCAACGACGCGGTGCGCGGGCTCATGGAACAGGCGCGCATCGACATCGCGGCCGAAGGCTTTCCCCTGGACAGCATCGTCTTCCAGGTCGAGCTCGACATGCTCTACGGCGGCCAGGTGCACGTGAAGCGCGTGTCCTCGCCCCATGTTCTGGTCGAGAACGCGCAGCACATGCAGGAGATCTACGACGCCTTCGAGGCCGAGTTCTCCGCCGCCTTCAGCCCGCACGTGGTCAACAAGCCGGGCGGCGTGTACCTCGACAACATCGTGCTGAAGGCCACCGTGCCGACCGAGAAGCCGGCCCTGCCGGAATACCCGCTCGGCCCGGCCGATCCGGTGAGCGCGCGCACCGGCGAGCGCGAGGCCTACTGGCCGGAGCTGCGAGAGCGGGTGATGACACCGGTCTTCAAGTTCGAGTCCCTGGCGCCCGGCCACAGGCTCGAAGGGCCGTCGCTGGTCGAAGCCGAGTTCACCACGCTGGTGGTCCCACCGGGACAAGTGTTCCACATCGACAGCCGCGGACTCGGCATCCTCGAGTACCTGAACGGAGGGCAGCGCGCATGAGCATCCCGACACTCGCCGAGAAACTGGCCGCGCTCAAGGTCACCGAGGCCAGCGACTACGAACGCGCCTGCGCGGCCAAGGTCACGCGCGGCGCCTACGAAATCGCCGTGCAGCGCACGGCCGACATCCTGGACGAGGGCTACGAGATCTTCATGCGCTCGTCGCGCAGTTCCATGGGCGTGGCGGGCGATTCCATCGTCGCGATGTTCAACGCCGCCGGCGATCTCGTGAACGCCTCGGCCGGCACCTATCTCCACGCCATCATCCCGCCCATCGTCATCAAGTACATCCTGTCCCGCTACAAGGACAACCCGGGCATCTTCGATGGCGACATCTTCTACACCAACGACGCGCTCTACGGCGGCATCCACAACCCCGACCAGGTGGCGATCACGCCGGTGTTCTACGAGGGCACGCTGGTCGCCTGGACGGCGGCCTTGTCGCACACCACCGAGACCGGCGCCAAGGAGCCGGGCGGCATGCCGGTGTCGGCGACCTCGCGTTTCGAAGAGGGTATGAACCTGCCGCCGATGAAGATCGGGCAGAACTTCCGTATCAACAACGACATCATCGAGCTGTTCCGTGCCTTCGGCATCCGCGCCGAGGCGAACGTGACGGTGGATCTGAAGGCGCGCGTCACCACCGCCGATCGCGTCCGCACGCGCCTCGTCGAGATGTGCGCGCGGGAAGGCGTGGACTTCGTCACGGGTCTCTTCCGCCGCATGCTGGACGCGGCCGAAACCGGCGCGCGTCGCCGCCTGCTCGGCTGGCCGGACGGCACCTATCGCTGCGTAACCTTCTCCGACGCCGCCGGCAACCTGCGCGGGCTGATGCGCAACTGCTGCATGACCATGGTGAAGAAGGGCGACGGGCTGACCATCGACTTCACCGGCACGAGTCCGGAGAACCTGTCCAGCTACAACGCCCATCCGCAGGCGGTGATCGGGCATCTCGCCAATTACATCTACGAGTACGTGTTCCACGACCTGCCGATTTCGAGCGCGACCTTCGCGCCCATCGACTTCATCTTCCCGGAGGCGAGCTGCCTGTCGCCGACCGATCGCGCGGCGACCAGCAACTCGGTGATGATCTGCACCGGCGCGATGAGCGCGGTGGCGAACTGCATCTCGCGCGCGCGCTACCCCACCGCCGAGTGGCAGCAGTCGACGGCCTCGATGGGCAACGGCGGCAACGCCACCGTGATCGCCGGGCTCTCGCAGTGGCAGCAGCCCTTCGCGGACATGATCGCCTATCCGATCAACACCGAGGGCCAGGGCGCGCGTTCCTGCTGCGACGGCATGGATGCCTACGGTTTTCCCTGGTGCGCCTTCGGCCGCGCGCCGGACGTGGAATCCATCGAGAACGAGTTCCCGATGATCATTCCCTTCTCGCAGCACTGGCCGGATTCGGGCGGCCACGGCAAGTTCCGCGGCGGCTGCGGCACGGCGCAGTTCTGGGCCGCGCACCACGTGCCGGCGCTGTATTTCATGGCCATCGCCGACAACAGCACCATCCAGACCCCGCAGCCGATCTTCGGCGGCTACGCGCCGCCGACCGTGCCGGGCCTGTCGCTGGCCGGCACCAAGGTGAGCGCGCTGCTCGGCGCGCTGGAGGACAAGAAGCTCGATTTCGAATCGCTGGTCGCCGGCAAGTTCGGCAAGCTGGTGGCCGAGCCCTTCGGCCGCTCGACACGGGTCATCCAGGGCGACGAGACGGTCACCATCGGACTGTCCACCGGCGGCGCGGGCTTCGGCGATCCGCTGGAGCGGGACGCCGCCGCGGTGGAGAAGGACCTGCGCGCCGGGCTGGTGTCGGCCTGGAGCGCGAAGGAGGTCTACCGCGTGGCCTGGGACGCGGCGCGCCAGCGCGTCGACCATGACGCGACCGCGGCGCTGCGCCACGAGGCGCGCCGCGCGCGCATCGCCCGCGGCGTGCCGTTCGACGAATTCGAGAAGGACTGGCTGACGCGCATGCCGCCGGACGACATCCTCGGTCTCTATGGCTCCTGGCCCGACGCGCGGCCGCTCGCGCCGGCATTCCGTCCGTGAAGCCGGCCCGCAAGCGCGCGCAGGCGATCGCGCAGGGCCGCGGCCGCGGCGACAGCCTGGTCATCCCGCTCGCCTTCGAAGTGGCCGCGCGCATCTCGGCGCGCCCGCCGGACGTGTTCCGCGAAGATCCCACCCAGCTCGCCAATGGTCTCGGCGAACTGCAGCAGGCGCTCGGTGCGGACGGCATCGTGTGCGCGCTCGCCGGCGGCATGGAGTTCGCGTCGGCGGCCGGCGCGGGGCTCGACATCGAGGCGATCGCCGGCCGCGGCCCGGTGGCCGCGAGCCTCGAGGCCTGCCGGCGTCTGCGCGCGGTACACGGCGATGCGCTCGCGCTGCTGGCCGGTGTCACCGGGCCGGCCACGCTCGCGCGCCAGTTCGGCGTGGACCAGGCGACCGCCGCCGCCGCTTTCGGCGCGCTGCTGAAGCAGTTCTGCGAAGCGGGCGCGGACGTGCTGCTCGCCATCGAAGAGGAGGGTGCGGACTGCGCGGGCGAAGCCTGGCAGGACGGCGTACGTACCGCGGCCAACATCGCGCGCTTTCACCAGGCGACCCTGCTCGGCTGGCAGCTCGCCGGGCTGCCCGGCCCCGCGCTGGTTCCGTTGGACGCGCCCGTGGCGGCGCCGCCCGGCATCGTCACCACCGCGGACTTCGTGCCGGCGGACGCCGATCTCGAGAACCTCAGGCGCTGGGTCGCGACGCTGCGCGGGAGCGCGGCGTGAAGGCAGTGTGGAACCCGGCGCTCGAGTGCGCGAGCCCCGCCGACCTCGCCGCGCGTCACGACGCGCGGCTGCGCACCCAGCTCGACTACGTGATGGCGCGCTCCGCCTTCTACCAGCGCAAGTTCGCCGGCCTCGACTTGGATGCCGTGCGTGGCACGGCGGACCTCGCGCGCCTGCCCTTCACCGAGAAGAGTGAACTGCGCGAGAGCCAGCTCGAGGACGCGCCTTTCGGCCATCACGTCGCCTGCGCGCCGGAAGACGTGCGCCGCGTGTACTCGACCAGCGGCACCACCGGTAGACCGACCTACATCGGTCTCACGCGCCACGATGTCGAGGTCTGGCGCGAGGCCGCGACGCGCGCCTTCTGGACCAATGGCCTCAGGCCCGGGCAGCGCGTTCCGCTGGTGGTCTCGCCCTTCGTGGTCGCCGCGTCCTACGCCGACGCCTTCGAGAACATCGGCACCTGCATGCCCATCGGCGTCAACATGACCGACCGGCTGATCGACGCCTTCCGCTTCGGCGGCGCGAGCGCGCTGCTCTGCACCGCGTCCTACCCGCTGCATTTCGCGCGTGCGCTCGCCGAGCGCGGCATCGAGCCGGCCAGCCTCGGTCTGGAGCTCATCCTGGCCGGCGGTGAGCCCGGTGCCTCCATCCCGGAGGTACGGCGCCAGATCGAGGCCCTGTTCGGGTGCCGCCTGATGGAGTGCTCCGGCAACGGCGATTACTGCGCCATGGCCTGGGCGGAGTGCGAGCATCGGGCGGGCATGCATTTCTGCGCGCAGGACATCATCCATCCCGAGATCATCGATCCCGACAGCGGTGAAGTGCTGCCGATGGAAGCGGGCGTGCGCGGCGAACTGGTATGTACCTCGCTAGACCGCGAGTGCATGCCGCTGGTGCGCTTCCGCACGCGCGATCACGTGGTGGTGACGCACACCGAGTGCGACTGCGGTCGCACCGGTGTCGGTATCCGCATCATCGGTCGTACCGACGATCTCCTGATCGTGCAGGGCATGAACGTCTACCCGGCGGCGGTGCGCGACGTGGTCGCGAGCTTCGCGCCGGCGACCAACGGCGTGATCGAGATTCAACTGCACGCGGCGCCGCCCGAGGGCTGGGCGCCGCCGGTGCACATCAAGGCGGAAGTGACGGCCGAGGCCGCCGACCCGGCCGCCCTGGCGGCGGCCATCGAGGCGCGACTGCGCGAGAAGCTCATCTTCCGCGCGCGGCTGGAACTGGTGCCCGAGCTGGCGCTGCCGCGCTACGAGTACAAGGCGAAGCTGGTGCGCGAGGTTTACAAGGAGACCTGAGCCGCGCGCGTGTCGCGCGCATGTCACCACCCGGCAATCTTGCCCGGTCAGGCTCGACGACGGTCAAGGAGGCGCGTCGGGAGGGCAGATCGAACCATGCGCGAGGGCACCATCGGCATCGCCTGGCTGCCGCGCGACGGCTATCGCGGCTTCGTGCTGCGCCTGCCGGACGCCTGCCGCTTCCCGTCGCGCTACGACGATTGGCTCGCGCCCGCGCGCGCCTTGCGTGTGACCCTCGAAGGGGCGGCGCATCGCGTGGTGCGCGTGCACCTGGAGTTGAGCGAGTTACTGGGCTGGTGTGAGCGTAACGACCTCGCCGCGGATGCGCGCGGGCGCGGCCTCTACGTCCTGTGGTTCATCACCGGTCGTCACCGCGAACTGCGCCGACCCTGGCGCGCCTGCCTGCAGCCGGGCGCCGAACCCTGCATCGCCGGTCACCTGGTCTGGGCGTGTTCGACGCCCACCTGGCCGGCCGCACTCCCGGCCGATGCGCTCGCCGGGTTGTCACCGGACTGTCATGCGCATGTCACCCCCATGCCGACATAGTTGCCCGGTCCCGCGTCGAGCGGACGCGAGACCGGCGCTACGTCGCGCGCCGCTCGTGCGGGCGCTCGCGTGGCACACCGCGCCCGCCGTACATCGACCAACGATAAAGAGGCCGCTGCCATGATCACGCCACCCGAGGGACTCGAGGAACTCACGGATGTCCTCGCGCACCTCGACGGTGTACTGGGCGAGACACGTCGTCTGCTCGAACGCCTGATCGACCTCGAGCGCCGCGACGTGCTGGCGCCGGAGCGGCTGCTGAATGCCACCGACGGCGCCATCGAAAGCCTCTCCGCCTGGCAGCAGGAGATCAGGCGCCACCTCGCACGGCGCGACTGAGCGGGCCGGGCGCTTCGTCCTCGGCGCTCCAGGTCAGTTCGAGGCGCTCGAGAATCTCGCAGTCGCATTGGGCGCCCAGCCGTCGCAGCCAGGCCACCGCCGGGGCCGGCGCGCGTCCCTGGCCGACCAGGAAAGCTTCCGTGTGCCGCAGGTCGTGCTCGCAGGACGCGACATCGAGGCATTCTTCGAGGTGATCGAACAAGGCCAGCATGAGCTCGTTGCTCAAGGGCGCGGGCCGCGTGTCTTCGCGGCGCCGGCCGCTGGACGCATCGGGGGCGTGGGGACGCTGAGTGGCAATGTCAGGCATGGCTGTGCTCCGCCGTATTGATCTGCGCAGGAGCTTGCGCGTCGATGGGCGGCGCGAATGTGACGGCGGCGCCTGGAAGCGTGACGGCGCGCACGTCCGCGGTGACGGTCATCGAGCCGTCATCGCGGCCGTCCCGGCGACGCCCGCGGGCGCCGCCGGGACGAGACCCGATCAGCGGCGTCGGCGACGTGCGCCCAGGCCGGCGAGCGCACTGCCGAGCAGGACCAGCGCGCCCGGCACGGGCACCGGCGCCACGTAGTTGCCAAGTTCGGCGGCGGACACGCGGTAGCTGTGCAGCACGCCGGGCAGCAGGCGGTGCGAGTCGGTCAACGGCGCGGTGCAGTCCGTCACCGAGCCGAAGGCGCACTGGATGGCCGAGGTGAAGGGATCGGCGGCGGTGAAGTCGAACCACACGTCGAACTGGGTGCCGCCGCTGTTCTGCGTCACGCTGTAGTCGTTGTCGGTGCCCGCCAGCAGCATGAAGTCGCCGTTCGCGAGCCGCGGCCCGACGGCGAGTCCTTCCCACTTCTCCGGCGACTTGTTGCCGAGTTCGGCGAGCGTGTCGGCGTCGAGATCGAGAAACTTGGTCGGATTCTTGACGACCGCGTCGACGCCGGTCGGCAGCGCGCCGGTGCCTGGCAGGTCCACGCCGGTCACGTCGTCGGCGCCGTTCAGATCGATGCGATAGACGTTCTTGTCGGGTGACGCCAAGGTCGCGCCGACGCCGATGCCGCGGTTGTTGCGCTCCAGCACCAGGAGCTCGTGATCGTTCAGCGCCACCAGCGCCGAGATGCCGCGGCCCTGGCCGGAGCTCTCGAGCTTGTAGGCGTACTGCGCGACCAGGTCGCCGGTCGCGGTGTCGAACTTGAGGATGCGCGAGTACACGCCCCGCGTGCCGCCGCTCCAACCATCCTGGATGGCGCCGTTCTGCAGCATCGCATAGGCAAAATTGCCATCGGGCGACACCGCCAGGCCTTCGAAGCCGCGGTTGGGCTCGCGCCCGTTGGTCAGCGTGGGCGGCGTGGCGGTGTAGTCCACAGCGTCGCCGGCCTTCGGAATCACGTCTTCCGGTAGCGCGTAAGGCTTGACCAGTTCTCCGTCACGAGTGAATTCGCCGACGCGGCCGTACTCATCGGAGACGATGAAGTTGCCGTTCTTCGGGTTGATCACGAAGCCTTCCGGGTCGAAGGCATTGCCGAGCGCGCTGGCGGGGGAAGGCGCCAGTCCGTTCAGCGCGGCGCCGCCGTCGCTGAACCTGATGGTCTGCGCAACCTGGAAGTTGCTGATCGCGCCGGTGACGTGGTCAATGTCCAGCGTGAAGCGCTGGACGCGGGTCTCGTAGTTCAGGGTGCCGCCGCCGGGGCCGCGGTCCGACAGGCCCCACCACTCGTTGCGATGCGGGTCGAAGTACAGGTCCGAGAAGAAGCCGACGCGGCGCTCGGTGGCCGAGCCGCTCGACAGATCCAGGGTGTCGCCGGGAATGGTGATGCCGTTGACGAAGGTCGCCGCGTGCGCGGCGCCGGCGCCGGCCGCGAGTAGCGCCAGCAGCGAGTAGCGAGTGAGGGGGTGGTGCATTGTTTGTTCTGCCCTTGGTGGTTGGTGTTGCGCGAACTGCCGTGATAGAGCTTGCGCGTTACGCATGCGTGACGGTCCGATGGCGAGCCCGCGTCGACGTCACTGAATCGTCAAGTAGACGTCATCGAACCTTCGTAATGTCTCGGCGTTCCGACCGCCGACGGGCGGGCAATGGCGCCGCGCCACGCCCGTCGGCAATTTCCAAGGCGGGCCGGTGAACGCGATGCGCATAGCTTTTTTCAGGGATTCGGACCGGGCAGTCACCTACGCCGCGGGCAGCACCATCTTTCGCGAGGGCGACCCGTCCCAAGGCGTGATGTACGTGGTGGTGGAGGGCACCGTCGACATCCTGCGCGACGGCCAACCGACGGACAGCGTCGAGGCGGGCGACCCCTTGGGCGAGATCGGCCTCGTCGACCATGGTCCGCGCAGCGCGACCGCGGTGGCGAGGACCGAGTGCAAGCTCGAACCGATCGACGAACGGCGCTTCGAATTCATGGTGTCGCAGACCCCTTACTTCGCGCTCGAGATGCTGCGCGTGCTGGTCGAGCGACTTCGCCGCGAACGGGCGTCGTGAGCGCACGCCAAATCGTCACGCGAGCGCGTTAGGCTCGCGGCCGGCGAGCGAAGCAGAGGGGAGCGCCCAGAGCATGACGCGCATCGCGCTGGTGACAGACGCCTGGCATCCGCAGGTCAACGGCGTGGTACGTACGCTCGACACCACGGTGGGCACGCTGCGCGCGCTCGGCCACGAGGTGCAGACCATCTCGCCGCAGGACTTCCGCACCGTGCCGTGCCCCACCTATCCGAGCATTCGCCTGGCGGTGCTGCCGGCGCGTGGGGTCGAGCGTCGCCTTGATGCGTTCCGGCCCGAGGCGGTGCACGTCGCCACCGAGGGCCCGCTCGGGCACGCCGCGCGGCGCTGCTGCCTGGCCAGGGGCTGGCCGTTCACCACCGCGTTCCACACCCAGTTCCCGGAATACCTGCGGCTACGCGCACCGGTGCCGGTGACGTGGAGCTATCGCTACCTGCGGCGCTTTCACGCATCTGCGGTCCGCACCATGGTGCCGACACCGACGCAGCGCGACAAACTCGCGGCGCGCGGCTTCGAGCACCTGGCGCTGTGGTCGCGCGGGGTGGATACGACGGTGTTCAGACCGGACGATCCGGTGCGTTGGGACTGGCCGCGACCCATCGCCGTCTACATGGGCCGGGTGGCGGTGGAGAAGAACATCGAAGCATTCCTGCGGTTGCCTGACCTGCCGACCAAGGTCGTGATCGGTGATGGACCGGACCGCGAACGCCTGGCCGCGCGGCATCGCGACTGTCACTTCCTGGGGCCTCGCTATGGGCGCGATCTCGCGCGCCACCTGGCGGCGGGTGACGTGTTCGTCTTTCCCAGTCGCACCGACACTTTCGGGCTGGTGCTGCTGGAGGCGCTGGCCTGTGGCCTGCCGGTGGCAGCGTACCCGGTGCAGGGTCCGCTCGACGTGCTCGAAGACGGCGTCTGCGGCGCGCTGGACGAGGACCTCGGCAGCGCCGTGCGCAGGGCGCTCACGCTTCCGCGTGCCGCCTGCGTGGTCCACGCGGGGCGCTACTCCTGGGCGGCGGCCACCGCCGACTTCCTCTCCTACCTCGCGCCCATCGCCGCGAACGCGGGGACCCCGGCCGGCAACAGCCTGGGCAGCAGCGGCAGCCGCGCGGTGTCTTCACATCCATAGCCGGCGAGTCGCGCGCGCAGCGCGGCGGCCAGTTCGACCGGCGTGTCGAACAGCGCCTCCTCCGGCACTTCGCCGCGGCGCAGGAGGCGATCACGGGTATCGAAGCCGTAGGTGCCCATCAGGCTCTCGTAGCCCGCCTCACAGGCGGCGTGATAGTCCCCCACTTCGTCGGCGACCAGCAGCGCCGCCTGGTAGCGCGCGGCCCACATGCCGGCCAGCACTTCGGTCTTCTTCACGCCGACCGGAATGGGCACCACGAAGTCGAGATGTTCTTCGGCGATGCCGCTGCGACGCAGGACCGTGCGAATGGTGGCCCCGGGACGCAGAGTGAAATTGCGGCTGACGATGCCGCAATGCACCTGGCGACTGCGAATCATGCGGTTCAGCAGGTCGATGAACTCCGGGTAGACGTAGCCGCGCTCGCAGTAGCAGGCGGTGAGACGCTCGCGCAGCCTGCCGGTCTTCGGCAGGCCCATGCCGACCAGGTTGTTCAGCAGCTCCTTGCCGCCACCCAGGTACTTGAGGAACTTGCGTCGATTGCGGAAGCGCTGCTCGTCACCGACATCCAGGCCGAAGCCGGCCATGGTGTCGCGCAGCAGCGCATAGGAGTTGACCAGCAGTCCATCGAAGTCCAGCACCACCAGCACGCGCTTGCTCATCATGGTCGAACCCTCACGCCCGTCCACGGAATCTCGTGAGCGCAGGGTAATAGGCGAATATGTCAGTCAGGGGATCGGTGACCAGCTTGACCAGCCACACCAGCGCGTTGCGCAGTCCATGGCGGCGCGCGAGGCGCGCCACGTGTCCGAACACCACCAGGGCCGTGAACGCCAGCCATAGCCCGGCGACGTTCTCGGCGAGCGTGGCGAGGTGGACGCTGCGCGGCGCCTCCAGCGCGAACCACTGCAGCAGCGGGATCGCCAGGTAGATGGCCACGACCCGCGTCTTGGAGCGCGTGTCGAAGCCCAGCAGCAGCTGCTCCTTGTCGTGGCAGGGTGGTTCGATCAGCGCGTGGCCGAGCTGGCGCACGAACAGTGAGCCAAGCCCCAGCCACATGGCGGTCACCATGTCGCTGAAGATCATCCAGTAGCAGAGGATGAAGACACTCGAACTCACCAGGTGCAGGAACTGGTTCAGACCGTGGCTGTGGGAGGCCACGTGGTCGTCGTGCTTGCGGCGCATGACCTCGCGGTAGAAGTCGCGCAGGCCGCGCGGCGGAGCCAGCAGGGCCGCCAGCAGGTCACGGCGTGTGGCGCGCGCGATGCGCCGGTCACGGTCCGGCTGCTCGTCCTCGGTGAGCCACCACTTGTCCTCGCGCATGCGCAGGCCGGCCGACAGCAGCGCGTCGGTCATGTCGATGTAGTCCTCGTCGCTGAAGTCGAGGTTGAACATGCAACGGCCGGTACCCACCCAGCTCAGATTGACGCCCTCCGCGCGCAGGTAGTACTGCAGCAGCCAGTTGAACCTGCTCGGCGTGGTGAACTCGATGGTCCAGATGCTCGCGAGCGCCGTCACCCGCAGTGGCAGGCCCGCGCGGCGCAGCGCGGCATTGGTGGCCTCGACCCACGCGGCAGTGCGCTGATCCAGCGCGGCGACAGCGGCCTCGGCTTCGGGCGTCACCGCCCAGCGCAGGAACTCGTGCATCGCGCCCATGGTGAGCGGATGGGCGGCGAAGGTGCCGACCACGTAGGCCATGCGCATCGGGCGCTCGGGGTCGAAGCGCCGCATCAGGGCATGACGCCCGCAGACCACGCCCACCGGCATGCCGCCGGCCACGGTCTTGCCGTAGACGACCATGTCGGCCTTCACGCCGAAGTAGCGCTGCGCACCGCCGATGCCGAGCCGAAAGCCGCTGAAGACTTCGTCGAACACCAGCGGCACGCCGACCGCGGAGCAGGTGACGCGCAGTTCGGCGAGCCAGCTGCCGTAGGGCGACGTCTCGGGGCTCGTGCGGCGCGCGGCGCTGTGCAGCAGTACCGCGTCATTGGGCGGCGGCGAGTTGGGATGAAAGGCCTGCACGGGATTGACCAGCACCGCGGCGATCTGGCCGGCATGCGCGCGGATCCACGCGAGCGAGGCCGGCGCGAGGTCTTTCAGAGTCACGCAGTCGCCGATTTCGCGCTCGCTGCCGAGTCCCGGCTGCACGCCATCCCACCAGCCGTGGTAGGCGCCTGCGAAACAGACGACGAGGCGCCGGCCGGTGTTGAAGCGCGCCAGGCGCACGGCCGCCATCACGGCCTCGGTGCCGCTCGCGTGGAAGGACACCTCGTCCTGACCGGACAAGTCGCGCAGCATGTCGATGTTGTCCGCCACCAGCGGATGCACCGGGCCAAGCACCGGACCGACCTTGCGTACCTGCTCGAGGCCCGCGCTCAGCCACTTCTTGTACTGTTCGTAGCCCGCGAGGTTGACGCCGTAGGCGCCGCTCACGTCCAGGTTCCAGTTGCCGTCCAGATCGCACAGGCGGCTGCCGGCGGTCTCCGTCGCGACCGAGGCAACGTTGAAGCCGTCGCGCATTGCGAGCGCAAAGGGGAAGGGCACTCGACTGGCGTCGGTGAAGCGCAGGTCGGACAGTCCGCCTCGCAGGTACTGCGCGAACGCGTGCGACCGCGGCGCGCGCTCGGCGAGCCGCTCGCGCAGCGCCGCCAGCGCCTGCAGGCGACGCTCGACCACCGGGGCCGGCGCCTCGTCGGCGCCCGCCATGGCTCGTGCATCGCCGTCCAGCGCACGTACGCGGTACGCCAGCCAGCGTGCCACGGCTGGTGTCAGGCTGCGCGCGCGCAGAGACAGCCAGGCGCGTGGGATGAACACCAGCAACGCGGTCGCGGTCAGCGCGGCTAGCGCGACAGGCAACACATCGAACGCCAGGGGAGAAGGGTCGAACATCGGGGGATCTCCGCGATGGATCAAATGATGAGCTAGGTCGCGAGGTTCGCCGCGCGACCGGCACGATCTGACCGTAGCCATGCCGTGGTGCGACAAGACTGCGACTCTTGCTTGAACGCGACGTGACGAGTGCGTGCCGATCGCGTGACGACGTGCCGTAGAGCTCACGTGTCATGTAGCCGACGCCAATACATCACGCGCCGGTCATGGGGCTTGCCTAGGGTGCGCGCCATCGTGATCAGCGGCAGCTCGCCGAAGGCAGGGACTTCTGAACGCACGCGCCAGCTTGAGCGATCATGTCGATCGACGCATCTTCGACGCGGTCTATTCGCGAGCCCTGGTCTACAACGCCAGCTGGGAAGACCCGGCAGTTGATCGCCAAGCTCTCGCGCTCACCGCCGATGACAGCGTGCTGGTGATCACCAGCGCCGGCTGCAACGTGCTGGACTATGCGCTGCAGGGGCCGCGACGCATCGACGCGGTGGATGCCAATCCGCGCCAGACGGCGCTCCTCGAACTCAAGCTGGCCGGCATACGTCGGCTCGACTACCCGGACTTCTTCGCCCTGTTCGGACGCGGCCGCCACGAGCAGTTCAGCGAGCTCTACCACGATTGCCTGCGCGCGGAGCTGTCACCCTTCGCGCGTGAATTCTGGGACGATCGCACCCAGTGGTTCTCCCACGCGCGCGGCGGCTTCTACCTGCATGGGCTGTCCGGCCTGGTGGCGCGCGGCTTTCGCGCCTACCTCCGCCTGCGTCCGCGTCTGGGCGCGCTCATCGATCGATTGTTCGACAGCCACAGCGTGGCCGAGCAGAGCGCGCTCTACGATCGCGAGGTGGCGCCGTTGCTGTGGGGCTTCTGGATGAACTGGACCTTGTCGCGCCAGGTGACCTTGTCCCTGCTCGGCGTGCCCCATCCGCAGCGGCGCGAGGTACAGGCTCAGCACAGCAACGGTGTGGCGGGCTTCGTGCGCGAGTCCATCGACTACCTCGCGCACCATCTGCCGTTCAGCGACAACTACTTCTACGCGGTCTACGTGCGTGGCGCCTACGACTCTGCCTGCTGCCCGGAGTACCTCAAGCGCGACAACTTCCTCGCGCTCAAGCACGGGCTGGCGGACCGCATCGTGCCACACACCTGCACAGTCACGGACTTCCTGCAGCGTCATGCCGAGCCGGTGACGCGCTTCGTGCTGCTCGACCACATGGACTGGATGGGCGCCTACGACTACGCGGGGCTGGTCGCGGAATGGGACGCCATCGTGGCCCGCGCGGCGCCCGGCGCGCGGGTGCTGCTGCGCAGCGCCCATGCGCGCCCGCGCTATCTCGAGCGCCTGCGCATCGGGCCCGCGCGGAGGCCGCTGCGCGAAGTGTTCGCCTTCCAGGACGAACTCGCACGACGCTTAAGTCGCCACGATCGCGTGCACACCTACGCCGGCTTCCACATCGCGGACCTGGTGGCCTGAAATGTCGCGCGTCGCCGAGTTCGCGACCCTGTGGCGCATGGTCCGAGGTCTGCCGGATGCCGGCAGCCATGCCGCGCGCCTGGAGGCCTTCTATCGGCCCCAGGCCACGCACTACGATGCGTTTCGCGAGCGCCTGCTGGTCGGCCGCTCGCGCATGCTGCGTGCGCTCGCGCTGCGCGCCGGACAGCGGGTGGTCGAGCTCGGCGCGGGCACCGGGCGCAACGCCGAGTACTTCGCCGAGGTAGTGCCGGAGCTTGCGAGCCTGACCTTGGTCGACCTGTGTCCGGCCCTGCTGGAGCAGGCGCGGGCGCGCGCGGCGCGCTGGCCGAACTGTCGGGTGGTGGAGGCCGACGCGGCAACCTATCGCGATCGCGGGGTGGAACGGGTCTATTTCTCCTACGCGCTGACCATGATGCCCGACTGGCGCAGCGTGCTGGACAATGCGCTGGCGATGCTCGCGCCGGACGGGCTGCTGGGCGTGGTCGACTTCTACGTGTCGGAGGCGAGGCCGCCGCGCGGCTACGCGACCCACGGCCCCTGGACGCGACGTTTCTGGCCCTGGTGGTTCGCCCACGATGGGGTGCAGCTCCACGGTCAGATCCTGCGGCGGCTGCATGAGCGCCTCGATCTCGAGTTCCTGCACGAGGGCCACGCGCCCCTGCCGTGGCTGCCTGGACTGCGGGTGCCGTATTTCATCTTCATCGGCCGGCCGCGACGCTGAGCCGCGATGCTGCGCGTCCGCACCCTGTTCCTGTCGGATGTGCATCTCGGGGTCCCTGAATGCCAGGCCGAGCGCCTGGCGCGATTGCTGGCCGACTATCGCGCCGACTACCTGTACCTGCTGGGCGACATCGTGGACCTGCAGGCCATGCAGCGTCGCGTGTGCTGGACCGCGGCGCAAAACGCCGTGATGCACATGCTGCTCGAGCAGGCGCGCGCCGGCGTGCGGGTGACCTTCGTGCCGGGCAACCACGACGCGCCGCTGCGGGCCTACGACGGCGGCAGCTTCGGCCAGGTCCGGGTGCGTCGCGAGGCCGTGCACCACGGCGCCGATGGCGCGCGCTACCTTCTGCTGCACGGCGATCGTTTCGACGACCTGACCCGCTTCCATCGCTGGGTGGCCTGGGCGGGTGATCTGGGTTACCGCTGCCTGAACCGTGGCAGCCACGCACTTTCGGCCGTGCGACGGGCACTCGGTCGCGAGGATCACTGGTCGCTGGCGGCGACCGTCAAGCGGCGGCTGCCCGGCGCGGTGCACTTCGTGCGCGACTTCGAGCAGTCGGCCGCGCGTCATGCCGCGCTGCTGGGCTTCGATGGCATCGTCTGCGGCCACATCCACGTGCCGGCGTTGAAGGACCTGGAAGGCGTCCGCTATCGCAACTGTGGTGATTGGGTTGACAGCGCGAGCGCGTTGGTCGAGTGGCAGGACGGACGCATGGAACTGCGCTTCGCGCCGCCCTTGCCAGCCGCGCGCCAGCGCCGCGCCAGGTTGCGCGCGCTGGCCAGCTGAAGCCGACCTCGCGGCAGCGCCGCGGGGTCGGGCCGCTCAGACGACGGAGCGCGCGGTCGCGCGCGCCCGTCGCCTGCCTGCCTTCAGCGCGTCCGCCGGCGCTGCACACCGAACAGCGCCAGGAGCGCCGGCGTCAGCAGCACGGCACTTCCCGGCAGCGGCACCGGCTGCGCGAGTCCGATGCGCAGGAACTCGGTGTTGTCGGCGAAATTGCCGCGACCGCCACCGCCCGGGTAGTTGTTGTCGTTGATCACCAGCAGCGTCTGTGCGTCCAGCAGCAGCACGTCTTCGATGGTGACGAAGGGGAAGGTGAAGGTGGTGGACCCATCGCCGTTCAGGTCGTGCGGATCGGCGACGTTCATCAGGTCGACGAGTTCGGTCTTCTTCACGAAGCCGCCGTTGGCCACGCCGGTGGTGTCAGCCAGGTAGATCTTCTTGAACGGCACACCCGAGGTCCCGGTGGCGCCGTTGCGCTCGATGACCAGGAAGCGGTGGTCGTCGATGGCCGTCATGTCGCCGATGTTGGTGCCATCGGTCTCCAGCTGGTAGAGAAAATTGGCCGCGGTGTAGGCCTCGGTCTCGACGTCGAACTCGTTGATGCGCAGGCTCTTCACCGGGTCGCCGCTGACGGTGCCCTCGAGCAGGGTGTAGAGCTTGTCACCCGCCGGGTTGATGGCCATGCCTTCGAAGCCGGACGAACGGCCCAGGTTGGGCGTGGCGCCTCCCAGGAAGGGGTTCTGCGGCGACTGCACGCCGGGCATCGCGATCTCCTGGCGCAGCACCTTGCCGGTGGCGTCGGTCTTGACCAGGAAGGGACCGAACTCGTCACCGAACCACAGGTTGCCGTGCTTGTCCTGGCGCACCGCTTCGATGTCGAAGTCGCTGCCGGTCAGCAGCCGACCACTCTGGATCGCGGGGTCGACCGGAATGTTGTTGGCGCCGTTCGGATAGTTGACCTGGTCGGCGACGAGCGTGAAGCCGAGCCTGTGATCCGGGTCGCGCAGGCTGATGAAGCTCTCGGTCGTGAACCCGGCCAGCGGCGCGCCGCTCTGGTAGTCGACCGCGTCCACCGTGCCGGCGCCGATCACGTTCGCGCCGTCGAAGGTCTTGAAGCGCGGGGCGACCGCGTACATGCGCAGCAGCGTGTCGGCCGAATTGGTGATGGCGCCGAAGCCGTTGTCGGTCATGACGCGGTAACTGTCAGCGCTCGGTCCGCGCAGCACGGCGGAGAAGCCTTGCACTGGCTGCTGGTTCACGAGCGGCAGAGGATTGGTGGCCGGAAACGCCGTGCTGGCGAACTGGCCGGAGGTCGGCCCGGGCGCGAAGGTGTTGGCGGGCATCAACGCCCAGCCGGTCAGTTCGCCCGCGGCATGTGCGGGGGCATGCAACGCAACGCCGAACGCGAGCGCGCTCAAGGTGCGATGGGTGATGTTTCTCATGGTGTCCCTCTTCTTTGTCATTGGTCGTGGCTGCGCACGCGTTAGCGCGTGGCGGACCCAGAGTGGCGAAGGGTCGCGACATCGCGATGAATCTTGCGCGACATCGGCGTGACGACGCGGCGCGGGGCGCGCGCACGGTCGGCGGGCCAGTCGCGGGGATGTCATGTTCGCGGCCTAGGGTGCCGGCCAGAGGCCTGCGCACAGGCTCACGGCACGCACGAGGAAGCACGAACATGAAAGAAACGACACTGCCAGGCGTCGCGTACGCGCGACCGGGACCAGGCGCCGACAGGCCCCCCCGCGCGGCCATGGAAGGCGTGGAGGTGCGTGGATTGCTGCGACCGATGACGGCGGAGTTCGCGGTGGAATTCGCGCACGCCGGCGCGGGTGTCGCGCTGCTGCAGGTGCATGCCGCGTCCGCCGGCGTGGTGCGCGGCGTGATCGTCGAAGGGGGCCGCGTCAAGGTCGAGGCCTGGCCGGTCGCACCCGACGGTCGCTATGACGTGATGGTGCGAGGTGGTGAGGGACGGCTGTGGGCGTTCCGCGGCGAGCTTCGCGCCGAGGGCGGCCCCTTGTTCGAAGCGCACGTGGACCAGGACGATCTCGAGCCCGGCGCGGTGTGCGTGCGGGTAGCGAACTTCGGCGCCGAACCGGGCGAGGTGCGGGTCTGGGATCGACTCGCCGCCGAGACCTTGGCGGTGCGTCTCTCGCCCGACGACGTCCACACCTGGCAGCGGCGCTGCGGCCGCCATGGTGGTCGCTTCGACTACACGCTCACCGCGCCCGCCCTGCCAGGCTTTCTGTGGCGCTTCGCGGGCCGCGCGGCGGCGGTGCGCGCACACCTGCCGGCCTTTCGGTCCGCGCGCCCCGCCGTGGGCGAGTGAGGCGGCGTCAGCCGCGCGAGCGCCCCGCACGCCACAGCGAATAACCGAGAAAGAACGGCACGCCGCCGTAGACCAGGATCGCGCCGAGCATGGTGGCGATGCCGTCCAGGTCACCGCCCTCGGTGAGGCTGCCGATGCCGACCACCGCGCTGCACAGGCCCGAGCAGGTCATGAGCAGCATGCCGACGGCGGCGATCAGCGAGCGCAGCAAGGAGCGTGGACGCGGCGGCGGCTGCTCGTTCATGCGGGTCTCCCGGGTCGGCGGGGCGCTGCGCCCGCCGGCAGGTCGCGATAGAACAGGTTGTAGGTGTCGAAGGGAATGATGCGTCCGTCGGGATGCACGATGTGAATGCAGGAGCGCTTCACGCCCCCGACGCAGAAGTTGAAGCGATCGAGGAACTGCACGATGGTCACGCGGAACACGTGCTCGTAGCGCAGTTCCGCGGGCGTCGGCAGCGCCGGCAGGCAGCACAGCAGCTGCTGCAGGCGCTCGCCGGTATTGAGCGCGCCACCTGACAGCGACAGCAGGTCGAACAGCCGCTGGCGCAGCGCCGGATCGCGTTCGAAGGCGATGCTGGCCGGCGCGGAACCCAGCACCACCTCGGGCGGCAGCAGCTTGGTCACCGGGGTCAGCGTGCGGCCGTTGCGCAGGGCGTAGGCGATGGCGATGTACTCGGGATTGCACGGCAGGGGCATCAGGTCCTGGCCGTCGAACACCGCCGACTGCTCGATCAGCCGGCGGCGGATGTCGGTCAGCAGGCTGCGATGCCGGGTCTTGTCGAAGCCGGGATTGCGCCCCGCGTCCTGCACCGGCTGAAACGTCACGCCGCGCACGCAGCGGTAGTCGAGCGCGAAGTCGACGATGTCCCACGGGCGCGCATCGTTGACCCCGGCCTTGACCGTCACCACCAGCGTGGTGGAGATGCCGGCCGCTTCGAGGCGTTCGAGCGCGGTGCGGCGCAGGCGCGCGAGATCCGCGCCGCGAATGTCCTGGAGCGCGCTGTCGTCCAGCGCGTCGAACTGCAGGTAGACCTCGAAGCCCGGCTGGAACTCGCGCAGCGCCTCGACCAGCGCCGGCTCGCACGCGAGCCGCACGCCGTTGGTGTTCAGCATGAGATGGCGAATGGGCTTGCTTCGCGCGAGGCGCAGGATGTCCAGCAAGCGCGGATGTTCGGTCGGCTCGCCGCCAGAGATCTGCACGACGTCCGGCTCGCCCTCCGAGGCGACCAGCGCGTCCAGCATGAACTCGACCTCGTCCAGCGAACGATGCACGGCGCGCTCCGGCGACGAATCGGAGAAGCACACCGGGCAGCGCAGGTTGCAGGCCTCGGTGATCTCAACGATGCCGACGCAGCTGTGCTGCTCGTGATCCGGGCACAGCCCGCAGTCCCAGGGACAGCCGCGCTCGGTCAGCGTCTGGCGCGTCAGCGGGCGTTCGCCGGGCTTGAGAAACTCGCGGGTGCGCAGCCAGTAGTCGGCGTCGTTCGCGATCAGGGTGCGCTGGACACCGTGCGCTGGACAGCGCTTCAGGTACCAGATGTCGTTGCCTTCACGCAGGATCTTCGTCGGCACCAGGTCCAGGCAGGTCTCGCACAGCGAACTGGTCTGGCCGATGAAGAGATGGGCGGTGGCTTCACGCATGGACAAGTGGCGTACTCCGCGCCATGGCCCAGGCGTACAGCACCAGCGCCGCGGCGAGCAGGTGAAACAGGTTGAATGGCCCGAGCAGCGTGGCATAGGGCTTCAGGAATTCCCAGGCGAAGCGCTGCGCGCCGTAGGCGCCGACCACGTAGTAGAAGCCGTGACCGAGCGCGCGCGGTGAGCGTCGCGCCAGGCCCCACAAGAGCGCCATGAGCACCAGCGCGATGCTGGCCGCTTCGTACAGCTGCACCGGGTGACGGGCAATGCCGTCGCCGAAATCGACGGCCCAGGGCAGGTCGCTCGGCGTACCGTGAGTCTGGTCGGCGAGCCCTGCGCGGAAGCAACCGATGCGCCCGATCACCACCGCCGCGGCCAGCGGCGCGGCGAACATCACGCCGGTCGAGCCGCGCAGCCCGCGGCGCTGCTTGTAGAACTCGACGCTGGCGATCGCGCCGACCAGCGCGCCCAGGATGCTGTGCCCCGGTACCGGGAGGCCGGAGAGCCACAGGTTCAAGCTGCCGAAGCCCCACGCGCCGGCGATGGCGCCGAGTGAGAGATGGGGGAAGTAGGCGCCGTCGAGGCGGGTCTTCAACTGCGTCACCGTGTCGCGCAGTCGCCAGCGCCACACCGCCAGGCCAACCGCCACCGCAGTGCACCATGCGAGGAGGTCGAACAGCAGGTGTATGCGCATCGGTTCCATCCTGGGACGCCGGCCATCATGGCGAGGCGCCGGCCCGCGCGCCAGCCCCCATTGGGCGCCGCACTGGGTTAGGATCGCCACGGCCGCGGCGCTGTCCGCGACGCGGCATTTTTGTTTCACGTCACGAGGCCGCCATGCTCGATCGTTACGCCAGGTACAAGGCGCTGGAGCTCGACTCGCCCGCGCCGCGCGTGCTGCGCATCTCCTTCAACAAGCCCGACACGCTCAACTCGCTGGATGCCGACGGCCATCGCGAGCTGACCTACATCTGGCGCGACATCGACGAGGACCCGAATGTCTCGGTGGTGATCCTGACCGGCAAGGGCAAGGCTTTTTCGGCCGGCGGCGACTTCAGCCTCATCGAGAGCATGATCGACGATCACAAGTCCCGCGCCCGCACCTGGAAGGAAGCGCGCGACCTGGTCTACAACGTCATCAATTGCTCGAAGCCGATAGTCTCGGCGATCAACGGCGCGGCGGTCGGCGCCGGCCTGGTGGCGGGGCTGCTGGCCGACATCTCCATCGCGGGCAAGTCCGCGCGCATCGTCGACGGCCACACGCGCCTGGGTGTGGCGGCCGGCGACTCGGCGGTGATGAACTGGCCGCTGTTGTGCGGTATGGCCAAGGCCAAGTATCACCTCTTGCTGTGCGAGCCGATGAGCGGCGAGGAAGCCGAGCGCATCGGCATGGTGTCGCTGTGCGTGGCCGACGAGGAACTGCAGGAACGCGCGCTCGCCATCGCGCTGCGCTTGCGCGACGCGGCGCCGGCCGCGACCCGCTGGACCAAGTACGCGCTGAACAACTGGTACCGCATGGCGGGCCCGGCCTTCGACGCGTCGACCGCGCTCGAGATGCTGGGCTTCGCCTCACCGGAAGCGGTGGAGGGCGTGCGCTCGCATCGCGAGAAGCGCAAACCCGATTTCGACCTGGATTCACCGCTGTAGGGCCGATTTCAATCGGCCATGCACGGCGCCATGTAAAGCGCCGTGCATGGCGGGTTGAAACCCGCCCTACAAGGCGCCTTCAGTCGGTAGAAAAAATCGCTGTTGTAGGGCCGATTTCAATCGGCCACGCACGGCACATATGAAAGCGCGATTTCTTTTCAAGGGGAGCGACATGCTGAATCACTACACCCGCCTCGCGGCGCTGGGCGCCTGCCTCGCGCTGCTTGCCGCACCGACCCACGCCGCGGCGCCCGGCAAGAACGCCGACAACGCCGCCACCGTGGCCGACACGCACAAGCTCACGCCGGTCAGCAGCGAGCGTCTCGCCAAGGGCACGGCCGACGACAGCGGCTGGGTGATGTACGGCGGCAGCTATGACAACCAGCGCTACAGCCCGCTGGCCGACATCAATCGCGACAACGTCAAGCAGCTCGCCGCCGCCTGGGTGTTCCAGACCGGCGTGGCAGGGCAGCTCGAGGCCGCGCCCATCGTCGCCGACGGCGTGCTGTACCTGACCGCCGCCTACAACAACGTCTATGCGCTCGATGCCAAGAGCGGCGAGATCATCTGGCACTACGAGCACCAGATGCCGAGTGATCTGCGCATCTGCTGCGGGCCGACCAATCGCGGCGTGGCGATTCACGGTGACAAGATCTTCATGGCGACGCTGGACGCGCGCCTGATCGCGCTGGACCGCGCCACCGGCAAGGTGGCGTGGAACACGGTGATGGACGACTACAAGAACGGCCACAGCGCGACCGGCGCGCCGCTGGTGGTGAACAACGTCGCGATCATCGGCAGCGCGGGCGGCGAATATGGCGCGCGCGGCTTCATCGATGCCTATGACGTCGCCACCGGCAAGCGCGTGTGGCGGCGCTTCACGATCCCGGCCGCGGGCGAGAAGGGCGTGGAGACCTGGGCGGGCGATTCGTGGAAGACCGGCGGCGGACCACCGTGGAATACCGGCACCTACGATGCCAAGACCAACCTGGTGTTCTGGCCGACCGGCAATCCCTCGCCCGACTGGAACGGCGATCCGCGCGAGGGCGACAACCTCTACACCAACTCGCTGCTGGCGCTGGACCCGGCGACGGGCGAGCTCAAGTGGCACTTCCAGTACACGCCCCACGACGTGTGGGATTACGACGCCACCAACGGCGTGGTCGTCGCCGACGTGACCATCGATAGCAAGACCCACCACGCCGTGGTGCAGCCGAACCGCAATGGATTCGTGTACGTGCTGGACGCCGCCACCGGCAAGTTCCTGCGTGGCGACCAGTACACCGAGCGGCTGAACTGGGCGAAGGGCCTCGATGCGAACGGCCGGCCGATACGCGACGACAAGTACGTGCCGATGGCGGGTGGCAATCCCGAGTTCATCTGCCCGGGCAACGTCGGCGGTCACAACGGTTCCTGGACCTATACCTACAGCCCGCAGACCAGGATGCTGTACATCCCGCTGGTCGAGTCCTGCGGCAAGATGGAGAAGGACACCGCGGTGTTCATGAACGGCACGCCCTTCTGGGGCGGCGGGCCGGGTGTGACGGAAGGCGAGGACCAGTCGTCCTGGGGCACGGTCACGGCCTTCGATCCCGCCACCGGCAAGGCCAAGTGGCGTTGGAAGGACGAATACCCGCTGGTCGGCGGTGCGCTCGCGACCGCCGGCGGCGTGGTCTTCACCGGCACGCAGAGCGGCCATGCGGTGGCGCTCGACGACACCACTGGCAAGCTGCTGTGGAAGTTCCAGACTGGATCCGCGGTGCGCGGTCAGCCCGTGACCTGGAAGCAGGATGGCCGTCAGTACGTGGCCATTCCGAGTGGCGGCGGCGGCATCGCGGTGTCGATTATCGGCCAGCCGGCGCTGGACACCCCCGGCAGCGCGCTGGTGGTGTTCGCGCTGCCCGATACCGCGGCGGCCAAGTAAGGTGCTGCGGCCCGCGCACGTCGCCGGCCGCTGGCAAGGGCGGGTGGCGCTGCTGCTCACCCTGTTCGCGGGTGGCGTGCGCGCGGCGGACGTCGCGCCGCTGCGCATATGCCTGCTCGCGCACAACGCGCCCTATTCGATCAGGGCTGAGGACCGCGGCTTCGATCTCGACGTCGCGCGCGCGGTGGCCGCGCGCCTCGCGCGGCCGCTCGAGATCGCCTGGACCGACAACAATCCGCATATCGACGAAATTGACGACAGCGACTTCCCCCTGCACCGGCTCGCGAAAGGCGCCTGCGACGCAATCTTCAGCATTCCCGGACCCGCGGCGGACACGCTGCGCGAGACGCCGTCGCTGACGGTCGGCGCAAACTACTACGCGGCGGCCTTTGAACTCCTGTCCTGCGAAGCCGAGCCGCCGCGGCAACTGCGCGCCCTGCGCGGTCGCAAGGTCGCCATCCAGTCGCAGACCGTCGCGCACTTCGCGACGCTGATGGTCAAGGGCAAGCCCAACAACTACTTCAGCATCGACGAGGCGCTGACTGCGCTGCGCGCGAAAGAGACCGATGCCGCGCTGCTGTGGGGGCCAACCACCGGCTGGCGGCTGGTGAACGACGCTTCGCCCGAGGCCCGCGCCTGCGGCTTCGTCGCCGATTACCAGCCGCCGGCCGCGGTGCGCTGGAACCTGGCGGTCGCGACGCGCAAGCAGGACGCTGCCCTACGCGATGCTATCGACGGCGCGCTCGCGGCGCTGCGCGAGGCGGGCGAATTCAAGACGATCGCCGCGCGCTACGGCGTGCCGGATCATCCTCCCTACGACGAGACCTACAGCCTGCGGGCGCTGAACGAGCTGCAGCAGGGGCGGTGAGGTCCTGTTGTTGCTGTAGGGCCGATTTCAATCGGCCATGCACAGCCTTCGGTTATGGGCCGTGCATGGCGGGTTGAAACCCGCCCTACAGCGCCAGCGCTGCCACGCAGGCGACGATTACCGCGATGCTTGCTCGCTCCGCCCAGACGACGGCAGTTGTGCTGCGCGCCGCGCCCATGGCGTGCGCGTCCTGGCCGAGCACGTGCAGCGCCACCACGTGCAGCGGCAGCAGCACCGCGTTCAGTACCTGGCTCGCGTATATCAGTTCCATGAGCGGCAGACCGGGAATCGACACCACCACGATGGCGAACAGGCCGAGCGCGAGGAACGCGGCGTAGAACACCTGGAAGTGGCGCGAGTCGAGATCGAGGGACGCCGGCGCGCCCAGGCCCTCGGCGACCGAGTAGGCGGTCGCGAGTGGCACCACCGCGGCGGCGAGCAGCGAGGCGCCCAGGAGCCCCACACCGAACAGGAGCGTGGCGAGATCGCCGGCGAGCGGTCGCAGCGCCTGCGCCGCGTCGGCCGCCGACTCGATGCGCAGACCGTGCGCGTGCAGTGTCGCCGCGCAGGCCACCGCGATGGCGAGCCCGATGATGCCGGTCAGGAGCGAGCCGAACACGACATCGATGCGCTCCAGGCGGAGCTGCGCGACGGTGATCTTCTTATCCACCGCGTAGGACTGGATGAAGGCCAGGCCCCAGGGCGCGAGGGTGGTGCCGAGCGCCGCCGCCAGCGCGACCCAGCCGGCACGATCGACCGGCAGGGTCGGCAGCAGCGCATGGCGCGCCACCTGCCCCCAGTCGGGCCGCGCGAGTATGCCGTCGACCAGGTAGAGCGCGAGCGTGGCCGAGATCACCAGCAGCACGCGCTCGACGCGATGGAAGGAACCCAGGACCACCACCGCCGACACCAGCGCGCCGGCGAGCGGCGCGCAGAGCCAGGCCGGCAGGCCGATCAGCGAGCCGGCGGCGGCGACCCCCGCGTACTCCGCGCACAGCGTGCCGAGGTTGGCGAACAAGAGTCCGATGAGCGCCAGGTAGCCCCAGCCACGGCCGTAGCGATGACGCACGGCGGCGACGAAACCCTTGCCGGTCGCAGCCCCGATGCGCACGGCCAGCAGGTGGAACTGGATGAGCAGCAGGGTCGACAGCGGAATGATCCACAGCAGGCGATAACCGTGATCGGCGCCGAGTCGCGAATAGGTGGTGATGCCGGCCGGATCGTCGTCGGACAGTCCCGCCAGCAGACCCGGACCCAGCACCGCGAGCAGCGACAGCGCTGCGCCCACGCCGGCATGCCGCAGGCGCTCGAAGCGCAGCGCGATGCCGCGTCGCTGGTGGGTGATCGCGTGGGGCGGCGCGCCCGCGCGTTCACGACGCGCGCGCGCCAGGCGCTGCGCCTTCTTGTGGATCGCGGCCAGGCGATGGGCGGACACGCCCGGCGGCTGGTGGCGTCCGCTCAAGCGCTGAAACTCAAGCCGCGACTTCGCGCGCGAGCCTGACGAACAGCGCGAGGCGCTCGGCGCGGATCGCGCCGGCGGCCACCTGGGCGCGCAGCGCGCAGTCCGGCTCCTGGTCGTGGCGACAATTGGCGAAGCGGCAGCGGCCCAGGTGGGGCGCGAACTCGGCGAAGCTCGCCGCGAGCACGTCGCGCGGCACGTGGTGGATGCCGACTTCCTGCATGCCGGGGCAGTCGATGAGCGCGCTCTCGGCATCGAGCGTGTAGAGGCGTGAGAAGGTCGTGGTGTGGCGGCCGCTGCTGAGCGTGCTCGACAGTTCGCCGGTCACCGCGCCAGCGTCCGGCACCAGCGCATTGACCAGGCTCGACTTGCCCATGCCCGATTGACCGAGCAGCACGGTGGTACGGCCGAGCAGTCGCGGCAGCAGCACGTCGCGCGCGGTGGCCGCGCTGCCGTCGCGGGGCTTCGCGCTGAACGCGAGCAGCGTCGTGTCGCTCGCCGCGAACGGCTCGATGCGCACGCGGGTGGCCGCGGCGCCGGGCAGTTCCACCTTGTTCAGCGCGAGCAGCATCGGCACCTCGGCCGCGCGCGCCAGGGCCTGCACGCGGGCGACGAACTCTTCCGATGGATGTGGTTCCACCGCGACCAGCACCAGCACCTGGTCCACGTTGGCGGCGATGCCTTTGCGCTTCCAAGCATCGCTGCGCTCGAGGTAGTTGCGCCGGGCAAGCACCGTGTCGATCACGCCGCCGCCCGCGCCCGTCGCGCCGAAGGCGACGCGGTCGCCGCATACCGCGACGTGCTGCTTGCCGCGTGGCACGCAGTCGTAGCGCAGTCCATCGTCGCCGGCCACTTCGTAGCGTCGGCCGAACACCGCGACCACGGTGCCGCATGCCGCTTGTCCTTCGGGTTTGCGTGCGGGGCGGCGAGACATCAGGCGAGGGCGGTCGTGGTCATGCGGCGCGGGGCTCGAGGGGGAGGGCGAATGATACCGCCAGGAAAAGGTGCCAGGTCCATTTTTTCGCGACGCGGTGACCCCTGCTTTCGCAAGGGTGACGGTGTCAAAGCAAAGCCGCTTCCCAGTCCG
>JBFWYG010000044.1:0-27999 GCA_050186725.1 Gammaproteobacteria bacterium
GGCATGTACGGCAACCGCCTCATCGTCGAAGTGGACGGCGGCGCGTTCGAAGGCCCGCGCCTCAAGGGCCAGATCCGCAAGGCCGGCTGCGCCGACTGGCTGACCATGACCGAGGACTACGGTCATCTTGATGTGCGCGCCACCTTCGAGACCCACGACGGCGCCTACATCTACGTCGAGTACATCGGCAAGCTGGAACTGACGCCGAAAGTGCTGGCGGCGCTCGAGGGCAAGGGCACGACGGAGTTCGGCGAGAGCTACTTCGTCACCGCGCCGCGCATGCAGACCGGCGACCCGCGCTATCGCTGGGTGAACAATCTGATCTGCGTCGCGCAGGGCAAGATCTCCGCCGGGCGGGTGGATTACCGGGTGTTCGAGGTACAGAACGACTGAGCGGAATCGGTCCGTGCATGGCCGATTGAAATCGGCCCTACAACGGCACCCCGCTCTACCTCTGAGCCAACTGTAGGGCGGGTTTCAACCCGCCATGCTCGGCCTCGACCAATGCCGTGCATGGCCGATTGAAATCGGCCCTACAACGGCACCCTGCTGTACCTCGGAGCCAACTGTAGGGCGGGTTTCAACCCGCCATGCACGGCCTCGACCAGTGCCGTGCATGGCCGATTGAAATCGGCCCTACGGGCGACCCATCTACGCCTCGGCCGAATACACCACCTCGCCCGCGAACATCGTCATCCGGACCTTTGTGTCCGCCACCTCGTCCGGCGCGACGGCGAACACGTCGCGGTCGAGAACTATCAGATCGGCCGACTTGCCGATGCTAAGCGAGCCGGTCAGGTGCTCTCGGCGCAGCGCGCGTGCGCCGCCGAGGGTGAAGATCTCGAGCGCGGTCATCAGCGGTATCGCTTCCTCGCCCCACAGTGTTTCGGCGCCGCCCTTCGCGCGACGCGTCACCAGGGTCGCGATGCCGAGCCAGGGATTCATCGACGCCGCCGCGGCAGGCCAGTCGGAGCCGGCCAGCAGCGGCACACCAGCCTCGACCATCTGACGCACCGGCCAGTAATGCTCGGCGCGCGCGCCGAGCGCCTGGCGCACCGAGGCCATGATCGGCGCCGGGTACCAGAGATAAGGCGAGAGGTCGGCTGCGACGTTCAGCGCAACGAAGCGCTGCAGGTCGAGCGGGTCGACGAAGCCGGCGTGGGCGAGTTCGTGACGAATATCGTCGCGGCCGGAGACTCGATGCGCGCGTTCGATGGCGTCGAGCGCCACGCGCACCGCGCCATCGCCGGCGGTGTGCAGCTTGACGGTGTAGCCGCGATGTTCGAGTTCGGCGATGTCGGCGGCAAGGGTCTCCACGCCGACGTGAACCTCGCCGCGGTGTCCTGGCGGGAAGTCCGGATGCCCGACATAGGGCGCGAGCATCGCGGCGCTGCGCGCCGAGGTAGGCACGCCGTCCAGGTAGATCTTCACGAAGCGTGTGTCGACGCGGGGCGTGGCGTGCGTGTCACGCAACGCATCGATGTGCGCGTAGTCGAGCGCCGTCGCGCGCGGCCCGTAGGGGGTCGAGATCGAGGCGGCCACGTGCAGCTCGAGTTCGCCGGCGCGATCGGCCGCGCTGTAGGCCGCGAGCAGCGGCGCGCTGGCATCGGCGTCGTTCAGCGCCGTGATGCCGAAACCGTGGGCCATGCGCTGCATCGCAAGCAGTCCGGCGCGGTACTGCGCGGCGCTCCAATCCGGCAGGCGGGCGCGGGCCGCGACGTCGGCGGCTTCCAGCAGCAGGCCGTTGGGTTCGACGCCGTCCGCTTCGCGCAGGATGCGTCCGCCGGGCGGGTCAGCGCTGTGGCGATCAACGCCGACCAGCCGCAGCGCGGCGCTGTTCGCCCAGCCATTGTGGCCCGAGTCGTCGCGCAGGTAGACGGCGCGGGTCGGCGCCAGGGCGTCCAGCCAGCGGCGCGGCGAGCCGAGCGCGTGGCGTTCGAAGAAGTCGCTCACCCAGCGCCCGCCGATCACTACATCAGCGTCGCCGCCGTCGGCCAGGCTGCGCGCCAGCGCCGCGGCGATGCCGTCGGGCGCGGCGTCCTGCACGAAGCGGCAGGTGAACAAGTCGGCAATGGCGCCCTTGGTCGGGTGGCAGTGGCCGTCCGTCAGTCCCGGCAGCACCATCGCCCCGCCGAGTTCGTGCACGCGCGTGGCCGGCCCGATGTAGTCGCGCATGGTCCCGCTCGCGCCGAGCGCGACGATGCGGCCGTCGCGCACCGCGAGCGCGCTGGCGCGTGGCAGCACGTCATCGAAGGTGACGAAGTCACCGTCCAGCAGGACGGCATCGGCGGCGCGGTGACCGCTCTCAGCCAAGGAAGCGATCCTGCTCCAGCGCCGTGCACATGTCGGCGTAGAGTTCGCGCAGAGCCGCGCGGTCCGGCGCCGGACCGCCCTTCGCGAGCAGCCGGCGGGCGAGCGGCGCCCGTTCGACCAGGCGCGCGACGTCGTGGTCCGCACTCAGCCCGACGCGCGCGACCAGTCTGCGCCAGGCCTCGCCCATGCTGAGCGGCTCTCCGCCGAGACCCAGCGCCGCGAGCACGGCCGGGACCTCGATGGGCGTCGCCTCGCCGTCCCGCAGGCTCCGCACGAACAGCGCCGCCAGCGCGTCCGTGCCGACCGCCGCCTGCGCCGCGGCGCTGCTGCCGCCTTCTTCGTACAAGTCCTTCACCAGGGCCACCACGGCCCGCGCCACGGCGAGATCCGCCCGCGGCGACTCCTGTGCGTCGAGCACACGAATCTCGATCGCCCCGCGCTCGAAGCGCGCGATGGCGCCGCGCGAGTTCAGCCACTCACCGTGCAGCACGCCCTCGGGGTCGAGCGGCGCGATGGCGCGGTACATGGGTTCCAGGATGCGCTCGTGGTACTCGGCGATGCTGCCGACCCGGTCCGGCACCACCGCGTCCGCGATCTCGGGCACGCGCCGCTGGTTCAGGCGATAGGTCTCGAGCCGCGTGTCCAGCAGGCCGGTGGCGCGGCCGTCCGCATAGGGCGAGGCCGCGGCCAGCGCCGGCAGCAGCGGCAACGCGATGCGGATGGCGTCGTGCAGACGCACGAACTCGGCGTCGTTCGCGAACGGCAGGTTGATGTGCATGCTCTGCAGGTTGGCCCAGCCGTGGCCCTTGCAGTCGAAGATGCGATCGTAGGCCGCGTAGATCTCGTTCATCTCGTGCGGCCACAGGCGCTGCTCGGTGAGCGGGTCCATCCAGGGATGCATGGGCCCCGGCAGGATGCGCGCGCCGAGCGTGTCGAGATGGCCCTGCACGCGGCGGACTTCGGCGGCGAACAGCGCGTCGAGCCCGTCCAGCGTCGGCGCCGGGCCGTTGGTCTTCAGTTCGATGACGTGCAGCGAGAGTTCGTTCGACCAGGCGATGGGGCCGTCGGCGAACTCGTTGGTCTCGTGTCCGGCGGCAGCGGAGAGCAGGGTGTCGGCGATGGGTCGCACGTCCAGGCTGTCGCGATCGACGATGGCGTATTCGATCTCGATGCCGTAGGCGGTGAAGGCGTGCAAAGCGCTGCGTTCGCTCATGGGATGTCGAACTCCAGGCGCTTGCGCGCGATGATGCGGCGGAGCATGAGCCCCATGATTTCGCGGTACAGGGCGTCCTTCAGGATCTTGTCCTCGTTGCCCACGTCGATGTTCGGGTTGTCGTTGACCTCGATGACCACCGCGCGACGGCCGATGCGTTTCAAGTCCACGCCGTACAGCCCGTCGCCGATGAGGTTGGCGGCGCGCACCGCGGCGCGCACGATGTCGACCGGCGCCTCGGCGACGGACAGCGTATCCACCGCGCCTTCCGCCGCGGTCTTGCCGTCGGCATCGCGCTGGATCACCTGCCAGTGGCTCTTGGCCATGTGGTAGCGGCACACGTACAGCGGACGCCCGTCCAGCACGCCCACCCGCCAGTCGAAGTCGGTGGGCAGGAATTCCTGCGCGACGACGAGATCCGAACCGTCGAAGAACTTCTCCAGCGCGCGGTGCAGTTCCTCGGCGTCGTTCACCTTGATCACGCCGGCCGAGAAGGACGAGTCCGGCGCCTTCAGCACGCAGGGAAAGCCGCACACGCCCTCCACTTCGTGGGCATTGCCCCGGTGCACGATGAGGGTCTTGGGGATCGCGACGTCGTAGCGGTCCAGCAGCTCGGCCAGGTAGACCTTGTTGGTGCAGCGGATGATCGAGCGCGGGTCGTCGATCACCACCAGGCCCTCGGCCTCGGCGCGGCTCGCCATGCGGAACGTATGGTGATTGACCGCGGTGGTCTCGCGGATGAAGAGCGCGTCGAACTCGGCCAGCCGGCCGACGTCGTCACGGGTGATGAACTCGCAGGCGAGCCCCACCGCGTCCGCCGCGCGCTCGAACTTGCGCAGCGCGCGCGCGTCCGAAGGCGGCGTCTTCTCGTTCGGGTCCACCAGGATGGCAACATCGAAGCGCGGCGCCGCGCGCCGTCGCCGACTGAGCCGCCCGCGGTGGAAATGCGCCGCGGCGGCCTCGGCCACGTAGGGCCGATGCTTCTCCGGGATGTCGTTGCTGCCCATCACCACCACCGAGCGCAGTTCCCAGCGTTTACCGCTGCGCTCGAGACGCGCGCGCAGGAGCGGCGCCGGGAACAGTTCGAACAGCGCCTTGGCGAGCGCCGCGTAGCGCTGCGCCATGTTCTGACCGAAGTAGATCGAGAGCTCGAAGGTCTTGGAACGCAGCGGCTTCAGCATGCGCTGGATGCGCTCGTCGAGATCCTCGGACAGCGCGCGCACCACGCTCTGCGAGCGCAGATCCTGCAGCGTGGCGATGCTCGGAATGGGCCGGTGCCCACGCGCCTCGGCCAGCAGCGAGACGTAGTAGCCGGCGGTCTGGTAGCGATAGGAGCGGCACAGGTTGAAGACCTTGGCGGCGCGCATGTCGCTGTAGCGCCGGTCGGTCAGGTAAGCGCGGGACGAGATGATCTCCACCCCCGGAATGCTGACGGGCCAGCGCTTCGGGTTGTCGACCACGAACAGGGAACTCATGGCTCACGCTCCAGGATCAGCAGGCTCGCGTCATAGGTCATCACGCCGAGCAGGATGGCGCCGATGACGCGGTCGATGTGCACCCAGTAGAGCTGTTCCGCGGCGACCGGGTTGGGCACGTAGGGGTCAGCCACCGCGATGGTGCGATCGTCGCGGTTGTAGCCGGTCAGCACGACGAAATGCCCGCAGGACTCGCCGTGCACATCGTCCGGATCGTCGTGCGGCCCCGAGACCCGCGCGTGGCGGTAGAGATAGGTGACGTTCAGCCCCGCGATCACCGGCGCGCCGCGACGCAAAAGCCCGCGCAGCTGCGCACGGGTGAGATCGGTGAACTTGAGCTCGCCGCCGCGCGCGAGGAACTCGCAGTAGGCCTCCACCGCCACGCCGAACTTCTTGCCGCGCTTGCGCGCCGCGCGGGCGCGCAGCTTGGCGGCGATGTCGACGTCCGGCTCGGCGAACCAGGTGGGATCGAAGAGATTCAGGTTGAAGGTGTAGATGGTCGCGTCGAAGCCGCGCGCAAGCGCGTCGTTCGCGAGCAGCACCTCGAGCGTGCCGCCCTCTTCCAGCGGCTGCACCGAGGCTATGACCTGCGCGAGCGGCACGCGCAGGCCGTGAAAGCGGTACAGCGCATGCAGGCAGGTGGGACCACAGGTGATGCCGTCCGGCTGCGGCTCTATCTCCACCGCCAGCTGCAGGATGTCCTCGGGCGCGCTGGCGCCGCGGGCGGCATGTCGAACGTTCAGTTTCGGTCTCCGGCGACGGACGAAGCGTCCCGCGTGTCAGGCCTACATCCTAATGGGTAGGTTGCTGGGACGTCGCGGAATTTTCGGGTCTAATGCCGGCCAAGGGAAGAGCAGCCGCGCGCCGTGACGTGCCCACGGCCGGCGTCACCGCTGCCTCGAGCCACTGACCAGCAGCGAGGACCCGCCCGCATGAAATTCGGCCTGTTTTACGAACTCTCCACCCCCCGCCCCTTCACCGCCGCGCAGCAGAGCGCGGTCTACGAGAACGCACTGGAACAGATTCGCCTCGCCGACCAGCTCGGTTTCCACAGCGTGTGGTGCGTGGAACATCACTTCCTCGAGGAATACTCCCACGCGAGCTGCCCGGACATGTTCCTGACCGCCGCGGCGCGCGAGACCAAGAACATCCGCGTCGGTTTCGGCATCGGCACCTGCGTGCCCGCCATGCACTCGCCGATCCGCTGGGCGGAGAAGGCCGCGTTCCTCGATCACCTGTCCAACGGCCGCGTCGAGTTCGGCACCGGCCGCTCGTCCACCTGGAACGAACTGGGCGGCTTCAACGCCAAGGTCGACGACACCAAGCGCACCTGGGACGAGTTCTGCCGCGTCATTCCGAAGATGTGGACCGAGGAACGCTTCAGCCACGAAGGCACGTATTTCAGCATGCCCGAGCGCTGCGTCCTGCCGAAGCCGGTGCAGGATCCCCATCCGCCGCTGTGGGTCGCGGTGACCGCGCCAGGCACCGAGTTCGACGCGGCCGATCGCGGCATGGGCGCGCTTATCCTCTCCATCTCCGAGGTCGAACGGAACGTGCCGCGCATCCGCGAGTACCGCGAGCGCATCAAGCGCTGCAAGCCGGTCGGCGCCTTCGTCAACGACCAGGTGGCGATCGCCAACTGGCTGCATTGCCATCCCGACGACAAGCTCGCCAAGCAGCGCGGTGACGAACTCATCGCGACCTTCGGCTACATGGCCGGCCAGACCATCGAGGTGTCCGAGGCCTACCCGGCCAACAACTACACCGCCATCGGACTCCTGAGCTCACTGCGCCCCGATCCCAATGCGCCGGGCGACACCAAGAAGCCACCGGCCAGCGGGCTCTGCTTCGGCAGTCCGGAGGCCTTGATCGACACCATCGGTCGCTGGGAAGCAGCGGGCGCCGACCACCTGGTGTTCATGGTGCAGGCGCGCGAGCACCTGCCGCAGAAGGAGGTGCTGGATTCACTGCGCCTGTTCGCCAAGGAAGTCATGCCGCACTTCGCCGCCGACGCGCGGCAGGCCCAGCTGAGCGCGGCGGTGAACGCATGAACGGGCCCATGCTCCTGTACGGCAATCGCGCGCCGGCCACGGTCACGCTCGCGGCCGAGCCGCTCGACGTCTCGCCCCAGGAGACCCTGGTGCTGCCGGACGTCGCCATTCTCTACGTGCTGTTCGAGATGCCGATGACCGTCGCACTCGAGCGCCTGCCGGTGGCGCTGCATCCGAGCATACCGGCGGTGCTCGGCATCACGGTGATGCACGCCAGGGAGAGTCCCTTCGGCGAGTTCACCCTGGCCTGGCAGGGCATCGCCTGCCGCACAGGCATCAAGCCGCGTCACTTCATCACCGGCGCCTTCTGCGGCAATGCGCAGGCCGCGCGCTATTTCACCACCCGCTATGGTCTGGACGTGCGCGCCGCCGACGTGAGCTATCTCGAGACCTACGATCGCGTGCATGGCGAAGTGCGGCAGGATGGCAGGACCGTTCTCGATCTTTCCATCGTCGAATGCCTGCCGCTGGTCGGCAACGGCGCGCTGATCAAGTACTCGCCGCCGCTGGCGGCGACCCGCGTCAACGGCGGGCCCGCGCTGGTGCAGTTCGAGGCCGGTTACGACTTCAAACGCTCGATACGCGGACGTCCGCAGCTCACGACCTTCGACGCCGCGGCGCTCGGTGATGCCGCGGTGAAGCCCGCGACCGCCATCGCCGGCTCCAACGCGGTGGTCGACCTGCACCTGATGCCGGTACGTTTCCAGGTCGATCTCACCACGCCGGCCGAGGCCGGCGGGGCGAAGAAGGTGGCGCGGTAAGGGGAGATCCAGCCGGGACCGACCCCGTCCGGGGTCTGTCCCGTGGTCGTTTTGATGCCGTGCATGGCCGATTGAAATCGGCCCTACAGAGACATCCCTTGTAGGGCGGGTTTCAACCCGCCATCCACGGCGCCATTGCGTCACCGCGGGCACGACGGCGCCTGGCCAGCACCGCCACCGCCCCACCGAACAGCCATACCGCGCCCGGCACCGGTATCGGCGCCGCGCCGGCGGTGATGCCGGTCGGACCGAAGTGCAGCGCGAGCGGCTGGCCGTTGCCGAGCGTCGGCAGCAGGATGTTGGCGAAGGCGCCGACGATGTTGGTCGCGGAGAGGAAGCCGAAGCTGTCGTCGGCGTCGGGCACGAAACCGTTCAGCAGCACGATCTCGAGCGTGCCGCCGAGCGTCATGGTCCCGTTGACCGTGAGCAGGTCGAAATCCACGCCCGGGGTCGTGCCACCGATCTCGATGACCAGGCGGCCGTCCACGCCTTGCACATAGTCGCCTTCGATGACCATTGTGCCGGGCGATTCGCCGACCGCCACCACGCCGTGATTCTCGACGTTGCCGATGAGCGTGCCGCCGCTGCCGTTCAAGGTGCCGTTGCCGCCGATCAGGATGCGGTCCGCTTCCAGGACGCCCCCGTTGCGTACGGTGACGATGGAAGTTCCGCCCGGCTGGCTGGTCTCGAAAAAGCTGCCGACCGAGGGATCGAACTCGTAATGGGCGCCGGCGCTCAGCAGCGGGCCGGCATCGACCCTCGATCCTGCCCCGTCGATCACGAGGCGTGCGGCGTCGCGTGTCGCATCGTCCGCTAGCACAGCACCCAGGCCGATACCGCTGTTGCCGACGTTCGCCGCCGTCACTTCCACTACGCCACCGTTGGTGACGTTGATCGCCGAGGACTGCTCGATGTAGAGGCCGGTGCTGAGCCCCTGCACGCTACCGTTGCTCGTTCCAGTCACGCTCACGCGCGAGCCGGTGCCGTCTACGTCGAGATGCAAGGTGGACCCCGCACTGTAGATGAGCGCGCTGGCGTTGTCAGTGGCGCTGACACGTACACTGCCGCCGTTGGTCACGGCGATGTCGGTACCGAGAGGCGAATTCGGCGCTCCGACGTCCAGGATGCCGCTGAATCCCGAGGTACTGTCGCCATGTAGGTTCAGTTGCGACCCCGCGCCATCGACCTGGATGCTCAATGGGCCGCTGGCGCTACGCACCACCAGGGTGGCATCGACCTGAGCGCCCGCCGCGATGTTTAAGGTGCCTCCGCCGGCTGCCACCGACTGCAGGGAGCGACTCGTGAGCAAGCTACCCATACCCGTGACGTTCAGGGTGCCGGCGCCCAGGCCACCCAGGTTCACGACGTCAGCGGCTACGACCGCGCCGTCACTGAGGGTCGCGGTGCCGTCCTGCGCCGGCGCGTAGGAACTGCCGATCTGGATCACGTTCGGCTGGTCCTCCGAGGTACTGGCCCAGCCTGAGGTCTGCCACGGCGCGGGCAGCGCCACCGGTGTCGGCTCCAACGGCACCGCAGCCGAATCCAACGAGTAGAACGTCGACGAAGTGAAGCCGGTGACGCCGGCTCCCGGCCCATCCAGCACCTCCCAGAACTGGTTCTCCTGCGCGACGCCGGCCCAGCCGTCGGGCAGCAGCGGCACGACGGTTTCAAAGTGCGTGAGCAGGTCGCCCGAGTAGAGCTCGCTCGGGTCTTGGAACGGCCGCAGGTAGTGGCCGCTGCCAGTGATGGCGAGACGTCCGCCGGACACTGAATCATGCAGGACGAAACTGGTGGTGTAGCTCTGGTCGGGGTGCAGGGTGATCACTGATGGGGAACCAACGTCCAGTGACTGGACTATCGGTATGTTGAACATGCCGAGAGCGTTATGGGACCACTCGCCGAACATGTCGTTCGAGGTGTGGGTACTGACGCCGAAGAACTGCTGCTCGACGAGGCCGAAGGGCGTGACTCCGGCGGTGGTCATGGCGCCACCGAGGAAGCCGTAGGTGGCATTGCTCGCGATGAACTGGCTGGCGGCGCCGAGCGTGTTCAGGCCCGGCGCGACGAAGTCGTCGCCGTTCCCCAGGAAGCCATCGACCGACAACACTCCGACCAGCGACTCGTGGGTGAGAAAAGTGAAATCGATGGCCTGCGCGGGCGCGGTGGCGGCCGCCAGAACGAGGGTAGCGACGGCCTTGGTCTGGATGGGACGCATCTCGGCGTTCTCCTCTTGGGTGACACGAGGCACGGGCCGCGCGGTGCGCCCCGGCCAGCCCGACACTAGGTCAGCCCCACGAGTGCCAGCCACTCCCGTTTGGGAGTTGCGGCATATGCACTAATCCCACGGCTACAATCGAACCGGCAGTCACGCGAGGCAGAGCGCCATGTCCGAGACCTTCACCATCGCCCGCATGCTGGTCGACGAACTGCGCGCGCGCGGCGTCGGCCACGTGTTCGGCATTCCCGGCGACTACGCGCTCGGCCTGTTCAAGGTCATGGAGGATTCCCCGCTCGCGCTGATCAATACCTGCGACGAGCAGGGCGCGGGCTTCGCGGCGGACGCCTACGCGCGCATTCGCGGCCTCGGCGCGGTCGCCGTGACCTACGGCGTGGGCGCTTTGAAGCTGGTCAATTCCACCGCTCAGGCCTACGCCGAACGCTCACCCGTGGTGGTGATCAGCGGCGCGCCTGGCGTGGCCGAGACCACCGGCGACGCCCTGCTGCATCATCGCGTGCGCGACTTCGGCACGCAGATGCGCGTGTTCCGCGAAGTGACCGTCGCGCAGTGCGTGCTGGACGATCCCGAGACCGCGCAGCGCGAGCTTAGGCGCGTGCTGGCGGCGGCCGCGCGCCACAAGCGACCGGTGTACGTCGAGATCCCGCGCGACTGCGCGCTCGCGACCGCCGTGGACGAAGGCGCCGAGATCGCGGTCGCGCCGCCCGCCGTCGATGCGGCAACCCTTGCCGAGGCGGTGCAGGAAGCGGTCGACATGCTGAACCACGCTCTGCGTCCGATCATCCTCGCCGGCGTGGAATTGCATCGCTTCGGCCTGCAGGACAAGTTCATCCAGCTGGTCGGCAAGTCCGGCATCCGCTTCGCCACCACCATCATGGGCAAGTCGGTGGTGAACGAAGAACTGCCGGGCTTCGTCGGCGTGTACGCCGGCTCGCTGTCGAACGAGATGGCGCGCAGCGCCGTCGAGTCCGCCGACTGCATCCTGAACCTGGGCGCGATGCTGACCGATCTCGACACTGGCATCTTCACCGCCAATCTCGATCCGGCGCGGGTGATCGCGGCCGGCGCGGAGTCCCTGGGCATACGCCGACACGTCTACCCCGGCATCGGGCTCGCGACCTTCATCGACGCGCTGTGCAGGGCGGAACTGGTCGATCGCGATCCGCTGCCGCCGAGCTGTCACGCGGCGCCCGATCACTTCGAGCCGGTCAGCGACGACCCAATCACCATCGCGCGCCTGTTCGAGTGCCTGGATGCGGAATTGGCCGAGGACATCGCGGTCATCGCCGACCCGGGGGACGCCCTGTTCGGCGCCATCGACCTCACCATCCACTCACGCAGCGAGTTCATGGCCTGCGCCTACTACGCTTCGCTCGGCTTCGCGGTACCGGCCAGCATCGCGCTGCAGTTCGCCGAGCCCGACTGGCGCCCGCTGGTGCTGGTCGGCGACGGCGCGTTCCAGATGACCGGGTTGGAACTGACCACCGCCGCGCGCTACAGGCTCACGCCCATCGTGGTGGTGCTGGACAACGACGGCTACGGCACCGAGCGCCCGATGGTGGACGGCAAGTTCAACGACGTGCACGGCTGGGCCGTGAGCCAGGTACCGGATCTCATTCGCAGCGGCCAGGGCTACGAGGTGCGCACCGAGCAGGAATTCGTCGCCGCGCTCGGCGCGGCGCTGGCCGATGCCTCGAGGCTCGCGGTGATCCACGTGCGGCTCGCGCAGCACGACATCTCGCCGGCGCTGGAACGGCTCACACGGGAGTTGCGGCAGCGGGTGTGACAGGCAGGGACAGACCCCGTACGGGGTCTGTCCCATGGCGCTCAGTGTGCGCCACCTGCATCCGCGGCGCCGGCCGCGGATGCCGCCTTTGGCGGCCGCGCGTGCCACACCATCAGCATCAGCGCCATGAACAACAGCGCGCTGGCGCGGAAGATGTCTGCCGCTGCGAGCATGAAGGCCTGGTTGTCGATCAGCCGATTGATGACCGCGAGCGCCTCGGGTGGTGGCGGCAGGGTGCGGGTCAGCGCGCCCATGCCGCTCGCGAAGGCCGGGTTGGTGACGTCGATGTGCTCGGCGAGGTAGGCGTGGTGCATGGACGCGCGGTTGTCCCACAGGGTGGTCGCGACCGAGGCGCCGAAGGCGCCGGCGGTGATGCGCAGGAAATTCAACATGCCCGAGGCCGAGGCGGTCTTCTCCACCGGCACGCCGGACAGCGCGAGGTTGAACAGCGGGATGAAGAACAGTCCAATGGCCGCGCCCTGGATGAAGGTCGGCACGAGGATGGTGTAGAAGTCGGCGTCGGTGTTGAAGCCCGCGCGCATCCACAGCACGAAGGCGAAGGTCGAGAAGCCGACCGTCGCCAGCAGGCGCGGATCGATGCGATTGATGTTCTTCCCCACCCAGGGCGTGACCACGATGGCGAGCAGACCGACCGGCGCCATGGCGAAACCGGCCAAGGTCGGCGTGTAGCCCATGTGCTGCTGCAGCCACGCCGGCAGCAGCACCAGGTTACCGAAGAACGCGCTGTAGCCGACCGCGACGGTCAAGGTCGCGACCGCGAAGTTGCGGTTGGCGAACAAGCCTAAGTCGACCACCGGGTGCTTCTCGGTCAGTTCCCACACCACGAAAACGAGGAAACCGACCGCTGCCACGACCGCGAGCGTCACGATCTGGCTCGACTCGAACCAGTCCAGTTCCTTGCCCTTGTCCAGCATGATCTGGAACGCGCCTATCCACAGCACCAGCAGCGCCAGTCCGACCACGTCCACCGGCAGGCGCCGCGTCGGTGACTCGCGATCGCGATACAGCCACCAGGCGATGCCGGCCGCGGCGAGCCCCACCGGCACGTTGATGTAGAAGATCCACGCCCAATGGAAGTTGTCGGTGATGAGGCCGCCAAGCACCGGCCCGACCACCGGCCCGACCAGCGAGGTGATGGTCCAGATGGCGAGCGCGGTGCCGGACTTCTCACGCGGATAGCTGGACAGCATCAGGGTCTGCGACATCGGGATCATGGGGCCAGCGACCGCGCCCTGCAGCACGCGCATGGCGATCAGCGCGGTCATGTTGGTCGCCAGACCGCACAGCCACGAGGCAATGGTGAAGAGCAGCACGCTCGCGACGAACAGGCGCACGGCGCCGAAGCGCTGCGCGAGCCAGCCGGTCATGGGCAGACCGATGCCACTCGACACCGCGAAGGACGTGATGACCCAGGTGCCCTGGTTGGGCGCCACGCCGAGCGCGCCCGAGATCGCTGGAATCGAGACGTTGGCGATGGAGGTGTCGAGCACGTTCATGAAGGTCGCCGCAGACAGCGCCACGCTGCCGAGCAGGAGCTTCATGCCGGTCAGCGGCGGCGGTGGCGCCGGCGGCGCGGCGGGCGGCGGCGCGTCGTCGCGCAGGGCGGCGCTCATGTCACTGGCGCGCAGCGACGCCGCCGCCGTGGCGGCCGCTGTTGCGCGCGACGATCTCGTCGATGCGCAGATCCGCAGCCTTGGTCAGATCCTCAAAGACAGAGGTGCGGCTGCGCACCGCGTCCGCGGCCACGGTCTCGCGCAGGCGCGGGCCGCTCAGATCGTGCAGGTCGACCTCGACCGTCATCGACAGCCCGACGCGCAGCGGGTGCTCGGCCAGCGTCGCCCTGTCGAGATCGATGCGCACCGGCACGCGCTGCACGATCTTGATCCAGTTGCCGGTGGCGTTCTGCGCCGGCAGCAAGGCGAAGGCCGAGCCGGTGCCGGCGCCGAAGCCGACCACGTGGCCCTGGTAATCGACCTCGTCGCCGTACAGATCGGCGTGCAGCTTCACCGGCTGGCCGATGCGCATGTCGCGCAGCTGCACTTCCTTGAAGTTGGCATCCACCCACACGTGCTCCAAGGGCACGATGGACAGGAGATTGCTGCCGGGCTGCACGCGCTGGCCGACCTGCACGGCGCGCTTGGCGACATCGCCAGCGACCGGCGCGAGGATGCGCGTGCGCGCCCAGGCGAGATAGGCCTCGCGCACGCGCGCCGCGGCGCGCTGCACTTCGGGATGCTGCTCCGGCGCCACGCCCTCGGTCAGCGCCTGGTTGCCGACGAGCCGTTCGCGCGCCGCGGCGATGGCGGCGGCGGCGGCCTTGCGCGCCGCGTCGGCGGTGGCGAGCGCGGCCTCGGCGTGTTTCATCTCCTCGCGGCCGACCGCGCCGGTCTCGACCAGCGCGGCGCGCGTGGCCAGGTCGCCGCGGGCCTTGTCGGCGTCGGCCTGGGCGCGTTTCAGATCGGCCTCGCGCACCGCGATCTCGGCCGCCAGGCCCTGGTTCGCGGCATACACCGCGCGCACCTGGCGCACGGTGCGGGCGAGTTCGGCCTCGGCCTGGTCGAGCGCGATCTGGGTGTCGGCCGGATCGAGCTGCACCAGCATCTGCCCGGCTTCGACCCGGTCGGTGTCACGCACGCCGACCGCGACCACGGTACCGCTGACCTGCGGCGTGACCTCGATCACGTTGGCAGCCACGTAGGCGTCATCGGTGTGCTCGAAGTAGCGACCGACCTGCCAGTACCACGCGCCACCACCGGCGGCGCCCAACAGGCACAAGAGCATCAACACGAGCAGCAGGGGCCGACGCTTCGTCGGCGAGACAGGCGTGGCGCTGGGGGCGGCAGACATGTGTTTCAGGATCCCGCGGGCGTGCCGCCGACGGCGGCGATGACGGTGGCGTCGAACCCGCCGCCGAGCGCGCGGTTCAGTTCGACATCGAGATCGAGTCCGCGCGCCTTGAGCGCGGTGGCCGCGCGGCGTTCGCGCAGCACTTCGGATTCGGTGGTGAGCACGGTGAGATAGCCGGTGAGGCCGGCGCGGTAGCGTTGCAGGGCGATGCTGTAGGCGCTCTCGGCCGCGACCTGCGCCTCGGCCTGCGCGGCCTGGCGCACGGTGAGCGCGCGCAGCGAGGTGACCGTGCGCACCACGTCCTGCATGGCATCGAGCAACGCGCCGTTGTAGCTGGCGATGGCGCGATCGACTTCCGCGTCGGCGAACTTCAACTTGGACCGCAGGCGATCGCCGTCGAACACCGGCAGGCTCAGGGCCGGCGCCACGCCATAGCTGGCCGAGCTCGCCTCGAACAGCGCGCCGAGACCGAGCGCGGTGAAGCCGGCGAAGGCGGTCAGGTTCACGCTCGGATAGAACTCGGCCCGTACCGACTCGCTGCCGTGCAGGCGCGCCTCGATTTCCCAGCGCGCGGCGGTGACGTCGGCGCGATGGCCGAGGAGTTCCGCCGGAATGTTCGCCGGCAGGCTCGGCGCGGCCACGGCGGCGAGACGCGGACTCAAGCTGGCGGTGTCGGCGAGCGGCAGCAGGGTCAGTCGCGACAGCAGACTCCGCAGCAGCGCGGCGCGTTCATCGAGCGCGGCCAGCTCGCCCTCGATGGCCGGCAGCGCGCCCTCGGCCTGGCGCAGTTCGACCTTGGAATCGAGGCCCTCGGCGACGCGCGCCCGCACCAGGTTCAGGATGGTCTCGCGCTGCTTGCGCGTCGCGAGCGCCACTTCGCGTTCGGCCAGGGACTCGGCGAGATCGAAATAGGCCCGTGCCACCGCGCTCGCCACCGCCACGCGCGCGGCCTGCGCCGCGGCCGCCGCGGCCTGCGCGTGGGAGGTGGCCGCCGCGACCGTCGCGGCGTTGCGGCCGAAGAAGTCGAGTTCGTAGCGGCCGCGAAACTCGACCGTCGAGTCCAGCAGGTGATCGCCCTCGAGGCTCCGCGGGTAGAGGCTGTGCTCGGGGTAGCGCTGACCGCTCACCTCGGCGCCGAGTTGCACCTGCGGCAGCAGCCGGCTGTGGGTGAAGCCGATGGCGGCCTCGGCTTGCGCGACGTCGGCACGAGCGCGCTCGAGGTCCGGGCTGGTGGCGAGCGCATGCTCGATGAGACGCGAGAGCTCGGCGTCGCCGTAGCGCTCCCACCAGCGCGTCTGCGGCCAGGCGCTGAACGTCGCGTCATCGGCGATGCGCGTGGCGTCCAGCGCGCGTCCGGCCGGGGCGATGCCCGCGGCGCTGATGCAGGCCGCGAGCAGCGGCAGCGCGGCGCCGAACGCGAGTGCCCGCAGGGTGCGCATGCCGCTCATGGCGCCACGCGTCCCGCGTCGCCGTCCTGCGCGCCCAGGCCACCGTTGACCAGCATGCGTTCCAGGAAGCCCATCAGGGTGCCGAGCTCCGCGGCGCTGAAGTCGCGCAGATGCAGGTTCAGCACGTCGACCAGCACGTGGGGAATGCGGCGCGCCGCCTCTTCGCCGGCGACCGTGAGTTCGAGATGCACCACGCGCCGATCGCTCGCGCTGCGCGCGCGCGCCACCAGGCCCTTGGCCTCGAGGCGATCGAGCATGCGGGTCATGGCGCCGGTGTCGATGTCCATGCGCCGCGCGAGCTCGGCGGCGGTCCTGCCGCGACCCTCGGCGATGAGCAGCAGCGGCGCCCACTGCAGGGCCGTGAGATCGAGCGGTTGCATGCGTCGCTCGACGTGACGCTGCATGGACGCGTAGAGCCGCCGCAGCAGGTAGCCGTAGGACTGGTCGGTGGCGTAGGTGCGGGCGTCGTAGAGGGCCTGCTCGCTCACCCGCCGCGTGGCCCGCGGTCGGCTCGCGCGCGCGGCGCGGGGCGGCGTGCTGCTCATGGCGGGATATTACTGCCCAGGCAGTGATTGTCCAAGCATTGATTGCCGCGGCCGGTACCTACCCTCATAGGTGCGTGGCCTCGCCGCCGATACCGGGTAGAATCGCGCGGCGGCGCGCGATGTGACGGCGCCGTCCGGCCTGCGCGGCCGTGCCCTCGGTATGCGGCGCGGCACGGCAGAGCCACTCATCGTCCCGAGCCCGCGACGCCAGCGTCGCGGCCCCGCGTGGAACGCCGCGTGGTGCATGCGCACCGCGCGCCCGCCAGTCCCGCGACCCAGCAATCCAAGGTCGCCGACGCCACGCGCGCTGCCCGGTGCGGAGCCCGTCGAGTGCGTGGGTCAGACGCGCGCTCCGAGCAACGCGTCGCGCGCGGCCCGGGACACGCGCGGGCCCGACGGGCTCGAACCGACGGCGGCCTCACGGCTGCTCACTGCCGCATAGACGAACGGAGTTCTAGTGACCGACAAAACCCTGACCGACATCTGCTTCGAGAATTTCGAACTGCACCCCGACCTGCTGAAGGGTCTCGAGAGCGCCGGCTTCGTGCGCTGCACGCCGATCCAGGCGATGACCCTGCCGCTCACCCTCGCCGGCAAGGATGTCGCCGGCCAGGCCCAGACCGGCACCGGCAAGACCGCGGCCTTCCTGGTCGCATTGTTCAACCGCCTGCTCAACAATCCCGGCCATGCCGACCGTCGTACGCTGGATGCGCGCGCGGTGATCCTGGCGCCGACCCGCGAACTCGCCATCCAGATCGAGAAGGACGCCCGCCAGATCGGCGCCTATACCGGTCTCAAGACCGCGCTCATCTACGGCGGCGTGGACTATGACAAGCAGCGCAAGGTGCTGGAGGACGGCGTTGATGTGATCATCGCCACGCCGGGTCGCCTCATCGACTTCGTCAAGCAGCGCACCATCGAACTCGGCAGCGTGGAAGTGATGATCATGGACGAGGCCGATCGGATGTTCGATCTCGGCTTCATCAAGGACATCCGCTTCCTGCTGCGGCGCATGCCGGGGCCGAGCGAACGCCAGAACCTGCTGTTCTCGGCGACCTTGAGCCACCGCGTGCTCGAGCTCGCCTACGAGCACATGAACGACCCCGAGAAGCTGGTGGTCGAGACCGAATCCATCACCGCCGCCAGCGTGCGCCAGGTGGTGTACTTCCCAGCCACAGAAGAGAAGATGCCGCTGCTGCTCGGGCTGATGCAGGGCATCGGCGACAGCCGCACCATGGTGTTCGTCAACACCAAGTACGGCTGCGAGCGCGTCGCGCTGATGCTCGAACGCGCCGGCTACCGGGTCGGCGTGCTGTCCGGCGACGTGCCGCAGAAGAAGCGCGAGACCTTGCTTGGCCGCTTCGTGAAGGGCGAGCTGACCATCCTGGTCGCGACCGACGTCGCTGCTCGCGGTCTGCACATTCCCGGCGTCAGCCATGTGCTGAACTACGACCTGCCGTTCGACGCGGAAGACTACGTGCACCGCATCGGCCGCACCGCGCGCCTCGGCGCCGAGGGTGACGCGATCAGCTTCGCCTGCGACGAATACGCCATGGGCCTGCCGGACATCGAGGCCTACATCGAGCAGAAGATCCCGGTCGCCACCATCGATCCGGCGCTGCTGCTGCCGCTGCCGCCGCGTCGTCCGCGCAGTGAGGAAGGCGGCCCGGAATCGGTGATCGAGGACGCGCTGGCCGCCGCGACCGCCGAGCGCAAGCGACGGCGTGAACGGGACGGCGGCGGCCGCGGTCCGCGCCGCGAGGGCGAGCGTAGCGGCGGTGGTGGTGGTGGTGGTCGCGGGCCACGCCGTGAAGGGGGGCCGCGTCGCGACGGCCCACCGCGCGGCGAACGCGAGGAGCGCCGTGAACAGCCAGCCCCGGTGGCGGAGCCGGTGGAAGCCGCGCCGGTGGTCGAGGTGGAGGCGACGGCCGAGGCTCGCGACAGCGAGGCGCGCCGCAAGCGCCGCCGCCGTTCACGCAAGCCGCGCGAAGGCGCGCCGGTGCAGGTCGCGGAAGCCGCGACCGCCGCGCCGGCCGAGGCCGCCAAGGGCCACGGCGAAGCGCCCAAGCTGCGCACGCGCCTGAAGCAGAAGATCAAATCCTTCCTCTCGGTGTTCAGCGGGCGGCGCTGAGCGGACCTTCCTGTCGTGGCGTAGCGCATTTCGCTGCGCCACGCCTTTCCGCTAACCTCCAGGGTGAGCGCGCTCTTGCGCTCGGCACCGCGGGCCGGCCAGGGAGGCTCATCAATGACGAAGCGACGCGGCACCACCGGCAACGATCTGCTGACGGGCGGGCGCGGCAACGACTTTCTCATCGGCCTGGCCGGCAACGACACCCTGCGCGGCGGCGACGGCAACGACACCGTGAGCGGCAACACCGGCGACGACCGCCTGGACGGCGGTGCGGGCAAGGATCTCCTGCTCGGCGGCAGTGGCAACGACACCCTGCTGGGACGCCTCGGCAACGATCGCCTCGAAGGCGGGCTTGGCAACGATCAGTTGCTCGGTGACCAGGGCCACGACTTCCTCGACGGCGGCGCCGGCAGCGACGGCCTGTACGGCGGCGACGGCAACGACACCGTGCTGTTCGATGTCCAGGACCTGCGCGTGCGCGGCGGCGCGGGTACCGATCGCCTGCGCCTCGGCGGCGACGGCAGGACCTTTGGCCGCGGCTTGCTCACGCGGGTAGACGGCTTCGAGGTGCTGGACCTGCGCGCGGGCGGTGGCAGCGGGCTGGTGCTGGACCAGGCGCTGGTCACGCGCCTCACGAGCGCAGGCAACAGCCTGCGGGTACTGAGTGACGCCGCCGATCGGGTGTTCCTGCACGGTGCGTGGGTAGCAGGTGCGACGGTGGAGGGTGCCACGAGCTATACCCTCGGCGGCCGCACCGTGCAGATCGCAGGCGCTGCCGACCGCGTAGTGGGCGGGGTCATCGATCTCAACGAAATCGACGGCGGCGACGGCAGCCGCCTGCTGAGCGCTGCGGGTGAACAGGGCGGCTTCAGCCTCGCCGCATTGGGCGACATCGCCGACAACCTACGCCCGAACATCGCTATCGGCGCGCCCGGCGGCGCCGGACGCGTGTACGTGGTGTACGCCCGCTTCGACCCACTGGCGGCCACGGAAGAATTGTCGGATCTCACCACTCGCGACAACGAGGGGGTGCGCATTACGGGCATTACCAGCCTCGACCACGCCGGCAGCCGCGTCGCTGCCGCGGGCGACGTGAACGGCGATCGCTACCCGGACATGTTGATCGGCGCGCCCGACGCCCCCGAGGGCGGCGCACAGCGCGGCACTGCCTACGTACTGTTTGGCGGCTTCTCTGGTCCCAGTAGCACGCTGGCCAACCTGAACGGCGGGAACGGCTTTCGCGTGAGCGGGCTCGAGGACGCCGATCAACTGGGCTTCTCGCTCGGCGCCGCCGGCGACTTCAATGGCGACGGCCTGGACGACATCGTGATCGGCGCCACGCGCACGCAGTCGAACCCGGTCAATCCCGGCCGCGCCTATGTGATCTTCGGGCGCGAGTTCACCGGCTCTTTCGAGGATTTCGAGCCTGCCTTGGACCTGGCGACGCTCGGCAACGGCACCGGCTTCCGCGTCGAAGGCGCAGCCCTCGGCGACGCGCTCGGTTCGGCGGTGGCCGGCGGCGACATCGACCGGGACGGCTTCAGCGACCTGGTGCTCGGTGCGATGGCCGCGGATGGCGCGGCTGCCGGCAGCGGCGCCGTGCACATCGTCTACGGGCACGGCAGCGCCATCGCCGACGCGCTGGATCTTGCCGCCCCCGGCGGCGCGCGCGTCACCCGGATCGACGGTCTCGCGGCGAACGATGGCCTGGGCGTGGCGCTCAGCACCGGCGGCGATTTCAACGGCGACGGCCTGCGCGACCTGCTGCTCGGCAGTGTCTCAGGCGGCGCCTACCTCGTGTTCGGCACCGGCGCGGACCTGGGCGCGAGCGTTGATCTCGGCGCGCTCGACGGCAGCAACGGCTTCCGCATCACCGACACGAGCGGCGGGCTCACGCTCGGCAACGCCAACGCGCTCGGCTATGCGGGCGACGTCAATGGCGACGGCTACGACGACCTGGTGCTGGGCGCGGCGGGCGCAGGGGCCACGGGCGGCGCCTACCTGGTATTCGGCGCGGCAAGCGGTTTCTCTAGCGTATTCGACCTAGATAGTCTGGATGGCCGCCAGGGACTGCGCTTCGCCGGTCCTGCCGGCAGCACCGGCACTGGCACCGCGGTCAGCGCCGCGGGCGACATCGACGGTGATGGGTATGCTGACCTCCTCATCGGCGGCACCAGCTTCACCGATGGCAGCAACGCGACCACGCTCTTCTACGGCGACAACCTGAGCGGCGTTGTCACCCACGCGGGCAGTAGCGGCAATGACATGCTGCGCGGCACGGCCGGGGCCGATGTCCTGGTGGGCGGAGACGGCCTCGACGTCCTGGACGGCGGCGCGGGCAGTGATGTGCTGCTCGGCGGCGCCAGCCACGACATCCTGGTCTACGACAGCGCCGACCGGCGCATCGACGGCGGCAGCGATTTCGACACGCTGCGCCTGCCGACCGGCGTCAACCTCGATCTCGCCGGCATCGGTGGCACCGTAGTGCGCGGCATCGAGGCCATCGATCTCGGCGCCGTCGGCGCGAACGCGCTCAGCTTCACGCCGAACGACCTGAATGAATTGTTCGCGGACGGCGTGTTCATGTGGGTCGACGGCGATGGCGACGACACCGTCACGTCGAGCGGTCACGGCTGGACGGCTGTCGGGACTAACTCGGCGTTCGGTGAAGAATATCAGCGGTACACGAGGCCCGGCGCGACGATCCTGATCGACACCGACATCCAGGTCACCATCAGCTGACGCATCCGCCTCAGTTCACCGCCCGCTCACTGTCCACCCAATAACGCGCCCGTATCGCCTTCTTGTCGGTCTTGCCGACCGGCGTCTTCGGAATCGCGTCCCAGATCTCAACCGACTTCGGCGCCTTCATCGCGCCGAGCTTGGCGCGGCAGCGCTCGACTATCTCGTCCGCGCTCAAGGAAGCCCCCGCATTCAGCACCACCACCGCCTTGATCGACTCGCCCCACTTCTCGTCCGGCACGCCGATCACCGCGCACTCCAGCACTTCGCTCATGGCGAGGATGGGCGCCTCGACCTCGGTGGCGAACACGTTGAAGCCGCCCGTGATGATCATGTCCTTCTTGCGGTCGACGATGTAGAGATAGCCATCGCGATCGAGATAACCGACGTCGCCGGTGTGATGCCAGCCGAACTTGCGCGCCTCGGCGGTCGCCTCCGGCTTCTCGAAGTAGCCGGGCGTGACCAGCGGTCCGCGGCAGCAGATCTCGCCGCGCTCGCCGAGCGGCACGTGGCGACCGTCGTCGTCCAGGATGGCGACCAAGGTCGACGACGTGACCTTGCCGCAGCTCTTCAGTCGCTCCGGATGATCGCCCGCCGCCGCGGCCGCCACCACTTCCGGTGACAGCATCGAGACCAGCATCGGCACCTCGGCCTGGCCGAAGCACTGGCAGATCACCGGGCCGAACACTTCCACGCCGCGCCGGAACTTGTCCGGCGAGACGGGCGCGGCGGCGATCAGCACCTGGCGCAGGCTCGAGCAGTCGTAGTCGCGCACCGTTGGATGATCGAGCAGCGCGTAGTAGGCGGTGGGCGGCAGGAACACGTGGGTCACGCGGTATTGCTGGATGGCCTCGAGCACGGCCGTGGCGTCGAAGGCGGGCAGGATCACCGTGGTGCCGCCGACGGCCGAGAACACCGTGGTGATGGCGCCCGCCGCGTGGGTGATGGGTGCGACCGCGAGGTGCACCACGTCGTCCTCGCGGCCCGCCACGTAATGCTTCAAGCCGAGTTCGATCATCGCGATGATGGAGCCGTTGCTCATCTCCACGCCCTTCGACGGCCCGGTCGTGCCACCGGTCGGCCAGCGCGAAAACGGCATGTGCGGCGCGCCAAATGGATCGGACCAGTCGGGAATCTCGGTGCCCGCGCCCGCGGCGCAGAAGTCCTGCAGGCTGGGCGCGTCGCACGCGTCGCTGTCCAGGCAGTAGGCGCCCTTCAGCTCGGGCAGCATAGCCATCGCCTGGCGCGCGAGATCGGCCACCGCGGAATGGAAGAACAGCCAGCGCGTGCGCGTATAGGCCATGTACTCGCCGTTCGCGCTCGCGGAATTCCGCACGTTGACCGGCACCCACGCACCGCCCGCGCGCATGGACGCGAACACACACAGCATGGCGAGCGGATCGTTCGGCGAATACACCGCGATGGAATCGCCGAGCTCGAAGCCCGCCGCGTACAGACCGCGCGCGATGTCGTCGATCATGGCGCTGCCGACGCCGTAGCTGTAACGCTGGCCGTTGCCGATCAGGAAGGGCCGCAGCGGATCGATGGCCGCGCCGCGCGCGAAATAGTCTATGGGTCGCATGCCTGGCTCGCTCAGTCGAATCGATTGAATCGAGTCGCATGATGCCTAGGCATGCCGGGGCTTTCAATCGTCCTGCGCACCGCCCTCGAGACGCCGCACGGGCACCGCGCAAAGACTGCCGGCGAGAAGACTGACAGCGAGCCACAGCACTTCGCGCGCGCGCCGCACCAGCGCGGTGGCGATGCCCGCCGCGGGCGCACCCGCCAGCCAGTCGACCATCAGGTAGATGGCCGCCTCCTGCGCGCCGAGCCCGGCGGGAATGAAGAAGCTCGCGGCGCGCACAGTCTGCACGAAGGCCTCCATGATCCACACGTCGGCGAAACTCGTGTGGAGACCGAGCGCGCGCAGCACCAGCCACGCTTCAAATGCGCCGAGCACCCAGGCGACCAAGGCCCAGCCGATGCTGGCTGCGAGCCCCACGCGGTGTTCGCGGTAGTAGGCCACCAGGCGGCGATCGAGATCCTCCACCGCGCCGACCACGCGCAGCAGCCGCTCGCCCCAGCGCGAAGCGCCCACGCGCCGCGCGAGGCGGCTCGAGAGTTCGAGATACTGCACCAGGAATATGGCCGCCGTGCCGGCCACCAGCACCGCGAAGGCCGCGAGCGCGTAGCCCTGTTGCGAGACATCGAGCCCCGGACGGCGCCACACCAGCAGCACGCCGATGGCGGCGAACAGGATGAGCGCGAACATGGTGCTGGTGCGCGCGATCACGATGCCGGCGCCGGTCACGCGCCACGAGACATCGTAGCGGCGCTTCATCAACCAGCCCTTCACCGCTTCACCGCCGAGTGCCGCTGTCGGGGTGACGTTGTTGTAGGCGTCGCCGATCATGCGCACCAGCCACAGCCGCGCGAACCAGCGCGGCGTATGCGGCAGGCTCGGCAGCGCGGCCTGCCAGTTGGCGACGTCGGCGGCGAAGTACAGCAGGAACAGCGCGCAGATCAGCGCGAAGCTCCGCCAACCGACCTGCGCGATGTGCGCCAGCAGTTGGTCGAGGTCGGCCTGCGCCAGCACCAGCGCGAGCAGCGCGAGGCCGACCAGCGGAAAGACGAGAGCCGTGAAGCGCAAGGGGACCGGGCCGCGCTGAATGACAGGGAGCGGCAGCTTAGCCGATCCGCGCGCGGGCCGAACCCCGCGCCACCCTTTCGGGGCCTGTCACCGATGGCGACCATCCGCTAGGCTGCGGCCCACGATTCCGAAGGAGATCACGCCATGAGCATCGAAGACAACAAGGCCCTGGTCACGCGTTTCTGGAAGCTGTTCTCGGAGAGCAAGTTCGACGAGGTGCTGGCGCTGCTGGCTGAAGATGCCACCTGGTGGGTGGCGGGCAAGACCAAGCTGTCGGCGACCTACACCAAGGCGCAGTTCGCCGAACTCGTGAAGGGCATCGCCGAGCAGGCCGACGGCGGGCTCAGCGTCACGCCCAACCCCGGCGGCCTGTGCGCCGAGGGCGATCGCGTGTCGGTGGAGGCCAAGTCCTACGGCAAGTTCAAGAACGGCCGCGTCTACCAGAATGAATACCACTTCATGATGGTGATTCGCGGCGGCAAGTTCGTCTCGATCCGCGAGTACCTCGACACCGAGCACGTCACCGAGACCTTCGCCTGAGAGCAGCCCTCAGCGCACCAGGAGCAGCGGCGCCGGGCAGCGCTCGTCGAGTTCATCGGCGTCCTGCCCGAGCAGCGCCAGCAGCGGCGCCGAAAGCAGCACCAGCGCGACGTCGGCTCGCGCGAGCTGGCGCGTGATGGCATGCCGCCCCGCGGGTCGGTCCAGCGCCGCGTCGTTCTCCACCACCAGCACTTCGAGCGGGCGCGCGGTGGCCCGCGCGAGCTGCTCGGCGAGCGCACGACAGCGCGCGCCATCGCCACCCTCCACCACCGCCAGCACCGGCGCGCGCGTCGGCGCGGCCGCCAGCCGCTTTCCAGGCAGCAGCAGCGCGTCGCTCTCGGCCAGCGTCGCGCGCAGCGCGCCGGCCTTGGAGGCGCGCAACACTTCGAATTGCCAGGTTCTGCCGAGCTCGTGGGACAAGGCCGCGACGCCAGCCGCGGCCGCCGCTGACTCGCGTGCGAAGTGCGCTTCCAGGTGCGCGCGATCGATGGGCCTGAGCGCATTGGTCAGCCGGCACCACTCGCTGGTGAAGGGCAGCGCGACCGCGTTCAGCAGATCCAGGTCCTCGATGAACACCGCGCGCAGTTCCAGGGCCGCGTGGGGCGCCAGCGCGCGCAGCAGCACGTCCACGATGGTGGCCGGCAGCTCGCGGCGCGTCAGCGCCAGCACCAGGCGTCGCAGGGGCGGCTCGGTGGTGGCGAGAGGCGCAGGGTTCATGGCGCGTCGTCCTCGACCGGCGTCACGCCGTTACGCGCGTGGCGGCGGCGCAGCTCGGCAAAGGCCTGCAGACGCTCGACCACGCGCCGATTGATCGAACCCTCAGGGTAGCTGCCGTCCGCGTCCGGCGTGCCGGCCTCGATGCCGGTCAGGAGCGCGATGCCGTCGTCGATGCAGCTGATGGGATAGAGGTGGAAGCGCCCTGCTGCCACCGCCTCGACCACTCGCGGTCTGAGCATCAGGTGCTTGACGTTGGCCGCGGGGATCAGCACGCCCTGGGTGCCGGTCAGGCCGCGCGCCGCGCACAGGTCGAAGAAACCCTCCACCTTGTGGTTCACGCCGCCGATGGCCTGCACGTCACCGAACTGGTTGACCGAGCCGGTCACCGCGAGATCCTGGCGCAGCGGCGCAGCGGCGCATCGGCGAGCGCGGACAACAGCGCGTAGAGCTCGGTGGACGAGGCGCTGTCGCCGTCGATGCCGCCATAGGACTGCTCGAAGGCGAGCGTCGCGGCGAAGCAGGCCGGGACCCACTGCGCATAGCGCGCGGCGATGTAGCCGGCCAGGATCATCACGCCCTTGGCGTGCAGCTCGCCGCCGAGTTCGGCCTCGCGCTCGATGTCGATGACGTTGCCGCCGCCGAGACTCACCCGCGCGCTGATGCGACTGGCGCGACCGAAGGGCTGGTCGCCGATGGCGACCACCGCGAGGCCGTTGATCTGGCCGACGCGCGAGCCCTGGGTATCGATGAGGAGGGTCTCGCGCAGCATCTCCTCGCGCAGCCGCTCGGGCACGCGGCCCAGGCGCGTGGCCTGGCGCTCGAGCGCGTGTTCGACATCGTCGCGCGCGAGCATCGTCGCGCCGCGCTGGCGCGCCCAGTAGTCCGCCTCGCAGGCGAGATCGATCGCGCGGCGCACCTCGGTGGAGAGCTTCTCGGCATCCTCGGCCCAGCGAGCGGCCTCTTCGATGATGCGCGCCACGGCCTCGCGCGCCAGCGGCAGCAGGCCGGCGTCACGCGCGGCGGCGGCCAGCATGCGCGCGAACTCGTGCTCGCTGCCGTCGTGCCGCGCGGTGCGGTCGTCGAACTCCGCGACCACCTTGAAGTAGTCGTCGAACTCCGGGTCCAGTTCACGCAGCAGGTAGTAGAGCCGTGGCGGCCCGACCAGCACCACCTTCACACTCAGTGGAATGGGCGCCGGCTCGAGCGAAGCGGTCGAGGCGAAGCCGTAGGCCTGCTCGAGCGGCACGATGCGGATCGCGCCGCTGCGCAGCGTCTCCTTGAGCGCGTCCCAGGCGAAGGGTTCGGACACCAGCCGCGCGGCATTCAACACCAGGTAGCCGCCGTTCGCCTCGTGCAGCGCGCCGGCGCGAATGAGGCGGAAGTCGGTGATCAGCGCGCCGAAGCGCGCGCGGTGCTCGATCTTGCCGAGGATGCGCCCGTAGGACGGCCGCTCTTCGATCACCACCGGCGCGCCGCTGCCCGGGTCGTGGCACACCAGTGCGTTGACCGCGTAACGCCGCGCGACGCGCGAGTCGCCGGGTTCGTCGCCGTCGAGTTCCAGGCGCATCGGCATGCCGGGCGCACCACCGGCTTCGGGCACGCGCAGCAGCTCGTAGTGCTCAGTGAGATCGGCGCGCAGGCGCTCGAGGTAGTCGCCGGCCTCGGGCGCGTCCTGGAAGTCCGGCAGCACTTCGTTCACCAGGCGGCGGATGGCCGAGTCCGCCACCTGCTGATCGAGTTCGCGAATGCGCGCGCGCGCCGCGCAGCCGCTCGGGCGTGTGCTGCATGGTGTCCTGGAAGAGCTTGCCCACCTCCTCCACCGCGGCCTGGATCGCGGCCTGCTGCTCGGCCGGCAGCTTCTCGAATTCCTCCGGCCCGATCACCACGCCGTTCACCACCGGCGCGAACACCATGCCGTTCGGGGTCTGCATGATGCGAATGTTGCGTTCACGCGCCGCCTGCTGCACCTGCTCGAAGGCGCGCCCCTGGCTCTCCTCGAATTCGTGCTCGATCGCCTGGCGCCGACCGCGGTAGTCCTCGCTGCCAAAGGCCGCGCCGACCGCGGCCTGGACCTCCTGCAGCAGGCGATCGACCGTCGCCGCGAGGCGCTTGCCCGAGCCGGCCGGCAGGCACAGCGCGCGCGGGCGCGACGCGTCGTCGAAGTCGTTCACGTAGCACCAGTCGGCGGGCGCGGTCTCGCGCGCGGCGAGCCCGGCGAGGAACTCCGCGACGAATCGCCGCCGGCCGGTGCCCGGCGGCCCCATCACGAACAGGTTGTGCCCCGCGTGCCGCATTTCGACGCCAAAGCGGATCGCCTCGATGGCGCGCGCCTGGCCGAACAACTCGCCGCCGTCCAGCAGTTCCTCGCTGTTCGCGAAGGGCAGCGCGGCGGTGTCGCAGGCGCGGTACAGCGCGGCCGCGGGCAGGGGCTTGACGCTCATGGGATGCACGTCCTCGTGGCGGGGCAGGCGGCGCCAGCATACCCAGGTGGTCGCGGCGCGCGATGATCGATATCAAGCCGTT
>JBFWYG010000044.1:28099-35924 GCA_050186725.1 Gammaproteobacteria bacterium
GCAGGCGCGGTACAGCGCGGCCGCGGGCAGGGGCTTGACGCTCATGGGATGCACGTCCTCGTGGCGGGGCAGGCGGCGCCAGCATACCCAGGTGGTCGCGGCGCGCGATGATCGATATCAAGCCGTTCGAGCGAGGGCGTCGGGTGAAGGTCATGGGCGATCGGCGAAGCCCATGGATTCCTGCTTGCGCAGGAATGACGGGGTGGACACGTGCAGATGCGCTGAACGGCCGCCACAGCCACCCACTAGTCCGTCACCCCTGCGAAAGCAGGGGTCCATCGGCGATCGTCGAAGCCCCGCCCCGTCCACCGGGCACTTGCCGGTTGGCAGGCCCCGCACCCGGTCCCTAGACTGCGAGCATGCGCGGCCCGAAGACGAGACAGCGGACATGACCTCCCCACCTCTCGCCGCGGTGGTGGAAGGCTTTCGTCGCCAGCTGGCCGCGCGTGGGCTCGCCGATGAGGTGGCATACCACGAGACCCACATCTCGCTGGTGCTGCTCGCGGGCGAGTACGCGTGGAAGTTCAAGAAGCCGGTGGACTTCGGCTTCGTCGACTTCAGCACGCTGGAGAAGCGCCGCCGCGCCTGCGAGCGCGAGGTCGCGCTGAACCGTCGTTACGCGCCCGATCTGTATCTGGGTGTCGAGAGCATCGTCCTGCCTGACGTCACACCCTCGCCCTGCGAATACGCCGTGCGCATGCGTCGTTTCGCGAACACGGACCTGCTGAACGAGAGGCTCGCGCGCGGCGCGGCCGACGCGCCCATGCTCGCCGACTTCGGCCGCCGCCTCGCGGCCTGGCACGCCGCCACGCCAGCGGCGAGCGACGCCACCCTCGGCAGCGCAGCGCTGTTCCGCGCGCAATGGCAGGCCTGCCTGGGCGCGCCGCTGGCGGCGCGGCTGCCGAACGCGCTGCGCGCGGCGCTCGAGCAGACTTTGAGCGCGGCGCTGCCGTTACTCGCGGCGCGCCGCGCGGCGGGCCGCGTGCGCGCCTGCCATGGCGACCTGCACTGCGCCAACGTGGTCGCCGCGGGCGACACACTGCTGCCCTTCGACTGCATCGAATTCAACGACGAGCTGGCGGTCATCGACACGCTGAGCGACGCGGCATTCCTGCTGATGGACCTGGACGCGCGCGGCGCGCCGGGCCTCGGCCACGCGTTCATGAACCCCTACCTGGAAGCGGCGGACGAGGTACCGCATCTCGGGCTGTTGCCGGCCTTGCTCGCCTACCGCGCGCTGGTGCGGGCCAAGGTGGCCCTGCTGCGCGCGGCCCAGGACGACGGCGAGCGCGGTGACGACGCGTGCCGCCAGGCAGACGCCCAGGTCGCTCTGGCGACGCGCTACCTCGCGCGCGACGGCGGACCGGGACTCGTCATCACCCATGGACCGTCCGGCAGCGGCAAGAGCTTTCATGCCGCGCGGCTCGCATCCGCCCACGGCTTCGTGCATCTGCGCTCGGACATCGAACGGCGGCGGCTGGCGGGACTCGCGCTCGATGCGCGCAGCGGCAGCACGCAAGACCGTGGCCTCTACACCCCGGCAGCGACGCGCGCGACCTACGCGCGGCTGCTGGAACTCGCGCGCGCGGCGCTCACGGCCGGCTTCAGCGTGGTGGTGGACGCGACCTTCCTCGACGCCGCCGAGCGCGCACCCTTCCGCGCGCTGGCCGAGCATCTGCACGCGCCGTTCCATCTGCTGCGCTGTGAAGCGCCGGTGGCGGAGCTCGAGCGGCGCATCGAGGCGCGTGCCGCGGCGGGCAAGGATGTGTCGGAGGCGACGGTGGAGGTATTGGCGGATCAGCTCGCGCGCCTGACGCCGCTCACGCGAGAGGAACTGACGATGAGCCTGGATGCCACGGCGTGGGTGCCGGGAGCAGCCGACGTGGCGCGGCTCGGCCGCGCGCGGCCACACTGAGCAGCGCGGCGCGCCGAACTCAGTCAGTGATGTGCACGTAGCCGCGCTTGACCGCGTGTTCGAGCGCGTTGAAGCCTTCGAGCGCCTCGTTGTAGGCCTGGCGCAGGCGCGACAGTTCCAGGGCCGCCTCGGTGGTGATGCAGTCGCCGTTACATTCCTTGCCGAGCTTCAGCACCGTGTGCAGGTAGCGCGCGCGCAGGCAGGCCACCATCTTCACCACGTTGCTGAAGGCGAGCTTGGTCACGGTGCCGGTCACGGCGCCGATCTGCGCCGTGTTGATCGACATGATCTGCTGCTCCAGCTCGTGGCGCAGCCGGCGGTGTTCGAGTTCGTCGTCGGATTGAAGCATGACGGGTCTCCAGGGCCATCCGCGTTCGCCGCCAGGAACCGCGGGAACGCCCGTCTGCTTAGCGGCCGCGGGACGCGAAACTGAAGTCCGCCGCGGGCTCAGAAGCGGCGTTCGGCGAGCGGCGGCGGCGAGTACTGGTAGAACCAGGTCTCGGACAGCGGCGCGCCCTCGTACTCGAGGTAGAGCCGGATGTTGATCGGCTCTTCCGACTCGTCGGGGCGCAGATCGAACAGCGCGCGCCGTCCGCCGATGGCGTCCAGCGGCCGGCAGGAGGTCAGTTCCGTGGCGCCGCGCGACACCTCGAGCCTGAGCGTGGGCTCGACCGTGCGCGGCAGGAGCGGCAACTTGCCGCCGGCGAAGTCCACGGCGAAACGCCAGGAGAAATACTCGCGGCGGTTGCCGACCACGCCGCCGAGGCCGGTGCGCGTCGCCACCACGGTCGCGAGCGGCGGCGTGATCGGCGGCTTCGCGCCCCAGTGCAGGCGGTAGGCGTAGAGCAGTTCGTCACCGGCTTCCGGCGGTTTCTCGGGCTGCCAGAAGGCGACGATGTTGTCGAAGGTCTCGTCGGCGGTGGGCAGTTCCACCAGCACCACGCCGCCTGCGCCCCAGTCGCCCTTGGGCTCGACCCACACGCCGGGACGCCGATCGTAGAACACACCGTCGTCCTGGTAGTGGTCGAAGACCCGATCGCGCTGCAGCAGGCCGAAGCCGCGCGGGCGGTTGTCGGCATACACGTTGTAGCGCAGGTGGCGCGGGTTCTCGAGCGGCCGCCAGATCCATTCGCCGCCGCCGGTCCAGAGCGCCAGGCCGTCGGAGTCGTGAATCTCGGGGCGGAAGTCGTTGGCGAGCCGCCGGTCGTTCTCGCCGGTCTGGTACATGCTGGTCAGCGGGGCGATGCCCAGACGCTCGATGCGGCGGCGCGGGTAGAGCGCGGCGTCGACGTCGATCACCATGCTCTCGCCCGGCACGAGTTCGATGCGGTAGGCGCCGGTGCAGCTCGGCGAATCGAGCAGCGCGTGGATCACCAGGCGATAGGCGCCGACCTGCGGCTTCTCGAACCAGAAATGCGTGAAGTAGGGAAACTCCTCGGGATGATCGGCGCCGGTGTCGATGGCGAGCCCGCGCACCGACATGCCGTACTGCTTCTCCGCGCCGACCGCGCGGAAGTAGCTCGCGCCGAGAAAGGCCGCGACATCGATCTCGGGATTGGTCTCGTCGATCACGCGAAACCCGGCGTAGCCGAGATCGGGACTGAAGCCCGAGGCGTCGACGCCCGACTTGGCGAAATCGAAATCCGCCGGGTCGTAGACGATGGGTCGCGCCGTACCGTCCTCGACCTCGAACAGGTGCACGGGCCGCTTGAAGATGAAGCCCGGATGGAAGAAGCGCAGTTCGAGGCCGCGCTTCTCGCCGTGCCACAGCGACTTCTCCGGCCGAAAGCGAATGAGCTGGTAGTTGGCGTAGCCGATGTCGGACAGCGCCGCGGGCAGTTCGGGCTCGTGCGCATCGTACTCCTGCGCCGCCAGCGTGCGCGCCGTGCCCTTCAGCCAGGCATAGTCGAAGCCGTGGGGCGGAAGCTCGGGCAGCGTGAGGGCGCGCGCGCGGCCGGCGGTCCAGGCGCCCGCCAGCGCCAGCAGTTTCAGGAGATCGCGACGATGCATGCGGCAGTGTGCGGCCGGCGCCAGGCCGGCCGGTTTCCTCTATGACCAGGGGGCCAAGAGTAAGGGATCGCCACCGGGCAGGACAGCCCGCCGCGCTGCGCGCCGCTCGTGCTCAGCCGTTGCGCGTCTCGTCCGCGAGCCAGGCCTCGAGGAAGCGCAGCGCGTGCTTTTCGCCGCAGTCGTCCTTGACCAGTAGCGTGCCGTCCGGCTTGTAGATCTCGATGTGTGGCGTGCCGCAGATACGATAATCCTTCAGGCGCGCGTTCATGCTGATCTCCTGGTCCAGCGACCAGCTCAAGCCGTCCTCGGGAAAGTGCACGCGGCGCATCACCACGTCGGCGCGCGCGGCGAGCAGCGCCGGCATCTGCTTCTCGATGCGCTTGCAGATGGCGCAGTGGTTGATGTACACCTCGACCACCGTGTAGCTGCCGGCAGCGGCGAGACTCGCGAGCGGCTGTTGATCGAAGAACAGCGTCTCGAACTCCCGCATCTCGGCGGCCGCTGTGGTGCGCTCTTCCGCCGCCACGGGATAGGTATAGTCCACGCCCGGCGTCGGGCGCTGGTACCAGGCGACGAGGGCGCACAGCGCAAGCACGGCGAGCATCTTGGGCGACATGCGAGGGCAACCTCCGCGTGACGGCGACCGGCTTGGCGCGCGCGGCGCTGGGTCGCAACGCTTAGCGGCGCCGCGCGCGCCCACTTGAACCACGGGACGACGGAGCGCATGAACGACGACGACATCGAGCGCCGGGTCACGCACCTGGTCGACGGGCACCGGCGCTTCACGCGCTTCGAGCCCTTCAGCGGCGCGCTGGCGCTCGCCTCGCTGGACGAGGCCTACGCGGTGCAGCGCGCCTACGTGCAGGATCTCATCGCCAGCCAGCACACGCGGCTCGCCGGCTACAAGATTGGACTCACCTCGCCGCGCATGCAGGCGCTGTGCGGCATCGACAGCCCCATCGCCGGCCGCGTGCTGGCCAACCGCGTGCTGGGCGACGGCGTGACGCTGCGCCGACGCGACTTCGGCCGCCTCGGTATCGAGTTCGAGATCGCGGTGCGCATCGGTCGCGCGCTGCCGCCGGAAGGCGCGCCCTATGCGTTCGCCAACGTCGCCACCGCGGTGAGCGCGGTCGCGCCCGCGGTGGAAGTGGTCGACGATCGCAACGCCGAGTACCAGGGCCTGGACATGGCTTCACTGGTGGCCGACAACTCGTGGAACGCCGGTCTCATCCTCGGCACCTGGCGCACCTGCTGGCCGGATCTGGCCGAACTGCCGGGGCGGGTGTCGCGCAACGGCGAGTTCTTCGACGAGGGGCACGGCCGCGACGTGCTCGGTCATCCGGCCCACGCGCTCACCTGGCTCGCGAATCATCTCGCCGCGCACGGCGAAGGCCTGCGCGCGGGCGACGTGGTGGCGACCGGCAGCCTGGTACCGACCCAGTTTCCGAGCGGGCCGGAGCACTGGCATTACCGCCTGGGCGGCATGGGCGAACTCGACTTCCAGGTGATCGATTGACCGCAGCGCCCCCGGCGCCGGCCGCCGACTGCGCCGCGCTCGTCAACCGCGTACTGAAGAACGCGCGGCACCTCGCGCGCTGGGCGCGGCGCGAAGAGCTGGAGGCCTATCGCCTCTACGACCGCGACATTCCCGAGTTCCCCTACGCCGTCGATCGCTACGGCGCGTGGCTGTGCGTGCAGCTGTTCGAAGGCAAGCGGCCGCTCGCCGAGCAGGACGTCCACGCCCACCTCGATGCGCTCGCCGCCACGCTCGAGGTCGAGCGCGCGCGCGTGGCGCTGAAGGTCCGCCGTCGCCAGCGCGGCACGGCGCAGTACGAGAAGCTGACCGCCGACGGGCCGTCGTTCACGGTGCGCGAGCGCGGCCACCTGTTCGAAGTCAACCTGCTGCGCTACCTGGACACCGGGCTCTTCCTCGATCATCGCGAGACCCGCGCGCTGGTCGCGAGCGAGGCGCGCGAGCGGCGCGTGCTGAACCTGTTCGCCTATACCGGCAGTTTCACGGTCTACGCGGCGAAGGCCGGCGCGGCCGCGACCGTGACGGTCGACATGTCGCACACCTACCAGGCCTGGACCGCGCGCAACCTCGCGCTGAACGGGCTTGCCGACGAGACGCGCCATCGGCTGGTGACCGCCGACGTCAACGCGTGGCTCGAGGAGAGCGCCTGGCGCCGCGAGCGCTTCGACCTCATCGTGCTCGACCCGCCGAGCTTCTCCAATTCCAAGCGCATGCAGGACAGCTTCGACGTGCAGCGCGATCAGACCGCGCTGCTGGCCGCCGCGCTGCGCCTGCTGGCGCCGGGCGGCACGCTGTATTTCTCGAACAATCGCCAGGGCTTTCGCCTGGCGCCGGAGAGCGAGGCGCTGGGCCGCTTCGAAGAGATCACCGCGCGCACCGTGCCGGAGGACTTCAAGCGCCGCACGCCGCATCGCTGCTGGAGAGTGCGGCGGGATTGAGGGAGGGCCGTGAAAGGCGGGGCGAAATCCGCCTTGTGCGGCCGATTTCAATCGGCCGTGCACGGCGCACGTCAGCACCGTGCATGGCGGGTTGAAACCCGCCCTACATGAGGCTCCGCTGTAGGGCCGATTTCAATCGGCCATGCACGCGGAATGTCGCGCCGAAATCAGGTGGCCAGCCGCTCACGCGCCGCAGCTCGGCACCCGGAGCTTCTGCCCTTCGCGCAGCGCGTAGCGCGGTGCCGCGAGGCCGTTCAGGCTGGCGATGTCCTTCAGACTGCTGCAGCCGTACTTGCGCGCGATGGTGCCGAGGGTCTCGCCGCGCGCGACCTTGTGTTCACGCGCCTCGACCACGCCGCCGGCCGCGCCGGCGACCGCGACCATGGTGCGCACGCTCTTGCCGGCCGAAGTCTTCACGCCCGGAATGCGCGCGTCCTGCAGCGCCTGCACGCGCGCCACCATCTCGCCGGCCTTGCAATGGCGCTCGTAGGCCTCCACCGCGCGCGCGGGCACTTCGAGCCTGGAGCCCGCGGGCAGGCGCATGTTCGCCTCCCAGCGCGGGTTGAGATTGCGCAGGGTGCGGAACCAGCCGCGATCGTTGCCGTCCTGCCCGAGGCAGATGGCCAGTTCGTTCAGCGACATCGGCTGTCCGAGTTCGAGCGCGCCCGGCCGCGGGTCGACCTTGGCGAAGCGCACACCGTATTCATCGGGATGCAGGAACAGCCAGGCAGCGGCCAGCACCATCGGCACGTACTCGCGGGTCTCGGGCGCCAGCGCGTTGAATACGCGCGGATCCCAGAAGTGCCGGGCGCCGCCCTGGGACAGGCGCGCCATGCGGCCCTCGCCACCGTTGTAGGCGCCGAGCACCAGTTCGAGATCGTTGTTCAGCCGTTTGAACTGTTCGTTCAGGTAGGCGACGTTGGCGGCTGTGGACGCGGTGGGATCGAAACGCTGATCGAAGCCGTTGTCGTAGCCGAGTCCGAAGCGACGACCGGTGGCGGGCATGAACTGCAGCAGGCCCGACGCGCCGCTCGGCGACACGGCGTGCACCTTGCCACCGGACTCCTTGGCCATGATGCCGAACAAGAGCGCCTCGGGCAGGCCGGCCTGCGCATAGGCCGGCCACATCTTGTAGCGCAGGTACTGGTAGTTCTCGTAGGTATCGAGCAGTTGCGGACGCATCCAGGTCAGCCACTCGCGCAGCGCCGCGCGCAGCGGCTCGTTGACCTCGATGAGCTCGCCGAGCTCCTGACCGTTCAGGAGGTTGATGCTGCGCTCGCTCTCCGGCAGGTCGGTGAGCAGCGGCGAGGCGCTCTCCGCGCGTCCTTCGCCCTCGCGCGCCGCCGCCTGGATGCCGAGCAACGCGCTCGACTGACGCTCGAGCAGCCGCGCCTGGGCCTCCTGCACGCGCGCGATGTCACAGCCACG
>JBFWYG010000045.1:0-2593 GCA_050186725.1 Gammaproteobacteria bacterium
GCCGTCGCGGGACAGCGCGAGGCCCCAGACCCGCTTGCCGACGCCGATCTGCGCGACGACCTCCAGCGTGTTGGCGTCGAGCACGAACACGGTATTGGCGCGGCCGCCGGCGACGTAGAGCTGCTTGCCGTCGCGGCTGACCAGCACGTCCTTGGGCTTGGCCTTGTCGTCGGCAAGACTCATGCGGCCGAGGATGGTGCCGCTCTCGACGTCGACCTTCTTCACCTCGCCGCCGATCTCGGAAGTGGCGTAGGCCAGCTTGCTGTCAGCGCTGAAGGTCGCGGCCCGCGGGCGCGCGCCGACCAGGATGTTGTTCACCACCTCGTTTTCGGGGATGGCGATGATGTGCAGCATGTTGGTCGATTCGCTGGTGACGATGGCGCGCTTGCCGTCCGGTGAAATGGCCACGCCCTCGGGTTCGATGCCGACCTCGATCTCCGCCACCAGCTTGCCGGTCCTGGGATCGAAGACCGAGGCCTTGGCGTCGTTCTCGTTCGAGATGTAGAGATGGCCGTCCTTGTGCACCGCGAAGGTCTCGGGATCGTCGCCGCTCGGGAAGCTGCGCGTGACCTCGAGGGTCTTGGGGTCCAGCACCGCGATCTTGTTCTCGCCGGACACCGCCACGTAGATCTCGCTGCCGTCCGGGGCGAGGCCGATGCCGCGCGGGCGGGCGCCGATGGCGATGGTCTTCTCCACCTTGTTGGTCTTGCCGTCGATGACGGTGACGCTGTCGCCCTTCTCGTTGGTGACGAACACGCGGCCGGTGGCAGCGCCGGCGTCGAGCGCGAGCGTGGCGAGCAGGACGGGGAGGGCGAGCTTGGATAGGGTCATGCTGGAACTCCGATGAATGAGTAGGACTCGAGGTGTCAGGGGGCGCAGTCGCTGGTGCCGAGTGAATCGAGGTCGGTGGCGACACCGCGTACCGGCGCCTCGCCGACGATGGCGTCCTGCTCGACCAGGAGCAGCGGCTGGCGAAGCTGGCCGTTGGGCCTGAAGCTCATTTCCACGCCCTTCTGCCCGTCGAAGGCCAGGTCCTCGCGCAGCGCCTTCAGCAGCGCCACCGGGTCGGCGCTCTTCAGGCGCGCGGCGGTGTCGGTGACGAGCTTGGCCGCCGCCCAGCCCGCCCAGGCCTGGTCGCTCATGGGCTTGCCGGTCTTGTGGGTGTAGCGCTTGTTGAGCTGCGAGCCGGCATACATCTCGGCGCGCCAGTGCCAGGCGTGGGCGCTGGCCTGGCTCTGCGGGGATTTCTGCTTCCATTGGCGCAGGGCGTCGGCACGCATGGCGGCGCTCGGCAAGGTGTGCAGCAGGTTGGGGGCGCACCGCGCGCGGAGCTGGTCGTCCTCGGCGCCGATGTTGATGACCGCGACGCCGGCCGCCTGCGCCGCGCCGGCCGCCACCTCGGCGGCGGGCAGGTCGACCAGCACCGCCACCGGCTTGGCGGCCAGGGCAGCGGTGAGTTCGCGGCTGTCCACCAGTTCAAAGGTGAGCCCGAGGAACTTGCCCTGCGCATTGCCCTCGGCGATGCCCTGGCGGGCGCCGGCCAGGCTGTCGCTCTCGGCCGGGCCGACGTAGGCCAGCCGGACCGCGAGCGGCGTGGCGGCGTCGGCATTGAAGACCGTACCGGCGAGCGCGGCGAGGAGGACGAACGCGAAGTGGAGGTGAGGGCCAGCGCGCCTGGTTTTGAAATGCATATTGACGTCCCGTGGGGTCTGGTGATCGACACTGAATCCCGCTAGTCTGCCCACACCTTCGAGGCGGTGAGCGCCGCGCATTCTAAGAGGAATGCCAGCGCGCGGGGGCGCACCCTTCTGGCAGCTCTCGACGGCAAAAGTTTTACGTGACGGTGAAGGGTGGCGCGAGGCGCCGCCGCGTGCCCGTCCTGGGAAGGCGAACCGGCCCGCCTCTGGGCCCCATCGAGGAGATGCCCGATGTTGAAGGCGCTGCAGCTCGAACCCGAGAAATGCACCGGCTGTCTGCAGTGCGAGATGGCCTGTTCGTTCGAGAACGAAGGGGTGTTCAATCCCTCGAAGTCGCGCATCAAGGTCTTCACCTTTCATGACGAGGGGCGATTCGCGCCCTACACCTGCTCGCAGTGCGCCGAGGCCTGGTGCCTGCACGCCTGCCCGGTGGAAGCCATCGTCATCAATCCGGCGACCGGCGCCAAGGACGTGCATGCCGATGTCTGCGTGGGCTGCAAGGTGTGCACCATCGCCTGCCCCTTCGGCACCGTGAACTACAACGCCGACAGCGGCAAGGTGATCAAGTGCGACCTGTGCGGCGGCGCGCCGGCCTGCGCCACCGCCTGCCCGACCGGCGCCATCACCTACGTGGACGCCGAACACACCGGATACGAACGCATGCGCGCCCACGCCGCGCAGAGCCTGCCCCACAGCTGATTTCGCGGGAGACGTCGACCATGGCCTGGCAACGCAAGATTCTGCGGGTGAACCTCACCGCGGGCACCTGCACCCCCGAACCCCTCAACATGGACTGGGCGCTGAAGTACATCGGTCAGCGCGGACTGGCGAGCAAGTACCTGGCGGCCGAAGTCGACCCGAAGGTCGACGCGCTGTCGCCGGACAACAAGCTGATC
>JBFWYG010000045.1:2693-6524 GCA_050186725.1 Gammaproteobacteria bacterium
ACCGGCGTCGGCCTGCCGACCATGGGCACCCAGGTGCTGATGAACGTGATCAACGAGGTCGGCGCGATGCCGACCCGCAACATGCGCGAAGTGCAGTTCGAGGGCGCCGCCAAGATCTCCGCCGAGGCGATGCTCGAGCCGCGTGAGAGCGACGGCAAGCCGAACCTGGTGACCAACGGCGCCTGCTTCGGTTGCACCATCGCCTGCGGCCGCATCTCGACCATCGACCCCCAGCACTACACCATCGCCAACAAGAACAAGTACAAGGGCGCCTCCGGCGGGCTGGAGTACGAGGCCGCGTGGGCACTCGGCTGCGACACCGGTGTCGACGATCTGGACGCGCTGACCTACGCCAACTTCCTGTGCAACGAGGACGGCTTCGATCCGATCTCCTTCGGTTCGACCGTCGCCGCGGCGATGGAGCTGTTCGACATCGGCGCCATCACCACCGAGCACACCGGCGGCGTGGAACTGCGCTTCGGCTCCGCCGAGGCGCTGACCTGGGCGGCCGAGGCGGTCGCGACCGGCACTGGCTTCGGCAAGGACCTGGCGCTCGGCTCCAAGCGCTTGTGCGCCAAGTACGGCCATCCCGATCTCTCCATGACGGTGAAGGGCCAGGAGTTCCCGGCCTACGATCCGCGCGGCATCCAGGGCATGGGCCTGACCTACGCGACCTCGAACCGCGGCGCCTGCCACCTGCGCAGCTACACCGTGTCGTCGGAGATCATGGGCGTGCCGGTCAAGACCGATCCCTTGACCACCGAGGGCAAGCCGGAGCTGGTGAAGGCCTTCCAGGACGCGACCGCGGCGGTCGATTCCACCGGGCTCTGCGTGTTCACCACCTTCGCCTGGACCCTGGCCGACATCGCGCCGCAGGTGGACGCGGCCTGCGAGGGCGGCTGGACCCCCGAGACCATGCTCGAAGTGGGCGAGCGCATCTGGAACCTGGAGCGCCAGTTCAATCTCGATGCCGGGCTGACCGCTGCCGACGACACGCTGCCCAAGCGGCTCCTGAAGGACGCCGCCAAGACCGGCCCGGCCAAGGGGCAGGTCAATCGCCTGCACGAGATGCTGCCGCAGTACTACTCGATTCGCGGCTGGTCGGAAGACGGTCGACCGACCGACGAAACGTTGTCGCGGCTCGGCGTCTGAGCGAGCGCGGGGGAGTCGAGCAACATGCATCACGTCGTGGTAGGCGCGGGACCGGCGGGCGTGATAGCCGCCGAGGCGCTGCGCAAGCTGGCGCCCAAGGCGCAGGTCACCCTGGTAGGCGATGAGCCCGAGCCGCCCTATTCGCGCATGGCCATTCCCTACTTCCTGATCAAGCAGATCGAGGAAGCGGGCACACACCTGCGCAAGACGGCGGACCATTTCGCCAAGCGCGGCATCGAATTGCGCCAGGCGCGGGTCACGGCGCTGGCGCCGGCCAGCCGCACGCTGACCCTCGCCGACGGCGGCGAACTCGCCTATGACACGCTCCTGCTCGCGACCGGTTCGCGGCCGGTGCGTCCGCCCATTCCGGGCATGGACCTGCCCCAGGTCACCTCGTGCTGGACGCTGGCCGATGCACGGCGCATCGCCGCCACCGCCAAGCCCGGCGCGCGCGTGGTGCTGATGGGCGCGGGCTTCATCGGCTGCATCATTCTCGAGGCGCTGGCGCGCAGCGGCGCCAAGCTGACCGTGGTCGAGATGGAGCACCGCATGGTGCCGCGCATGATGAACGACACCGCCGGCAACATGATCAAGGACTGGTGCACGAGTCACGGCGTGGCGGTGCACACGGGCACCAAGGTCGACGCCATCGAGGCTAAAGGCGGCGCCCTGCGCGTGGTGCTGAACAGCGGCAGCGCGGTGGACGCAGACCTGGTGGTGTCCGCCACCGGCGTGCGGCCCAACATCGAACTGCTGGACGGCACCGGCATCGCGAAGCGCCAGGGCATCCTGGTCGATCGCCACCTGCGTACCAGCGATGCCGCGGTGTACGCCGCGGGCGACGTCGCCGAGGGCATCGATTTCTCCACCGGCGAGTACTCGGTGCAGGCCATCCAGCCGACCGCCGCCGAGCACGGCCAGCTGGCCGCACGCAACATGGTGGGCCTGCGCGGCGCGGTGCATCGCGGCAGCGTCAACATGAACGTGCTCGACACCTTGGGGCTCATCTCCAGCTCCTTCGGGCTGTGGATGGGCAAGGCGGGCGGCGACGCGGCGGAGCTCTTGAACCGCGAGCGCTATCGCTACCTGAACCTGCAGTTCGAGGACGACGTGCTGGTCGGCGCCACCAGCCTTGGACTCACCCAGCACGTCGGCGTGTTGCGCGGTCTCATCCAGAGCAAGACGCGGCTCGGGGCGTGGAAGCGCAAGCTGATGCACGACCCGACGCGCGTGATGGAAGCCTACCTGGCGAACACCCAGGCGCTCGGCTTCAACGCCACGGTCCTGAAGTAGACTGGCGAGCGCCGCGCCACGCGCGGCGCCTTCCAGCGACTTGACCCGAGGTGCGTGGTCACCGTGAAGATCACCTTCAAACTGTTTGCCTCGCTCGCGCAGTACCTGCCGCGCGACGCGGTGCGCAACATCGTCGAACTGGACATCGCGCCCGAGACCTCGGTGCACGAACTCATCGATCGCCACGGCGTGCCGCGCCGTGACGCCCACCTGGTGCTGATCAACGGCCTGTACGTCGAGCCCGAGGATCGCGACCGCCCGATCTTCAAGCCCGGCGACGCGCTCGCGATCTGGCCGCCAGTGGCGGGCGGCTGAGCCGCCCGTGGGCAGCGGACCAACCGCGCCGGGACTCGGCGCCGAGCAGGTGCTCGGCAGCGCCGAGGCATTGCATCGCGCGGGCGACCTGCGCCGCGCGGAGCATCTCTATCGCGAAGCGCTGCGCCTCGCGCCGCGCCATCCGCGCGCGCTCGGGATGCTCGGCGTCATCGGCTGCCAGAGCGGCAACCTGGACGCGGGGGTCGCCCTGCTGCGCGAGGCCTGGGAACTCGCGCCCGACGACGCGGAACTCGCGAACAACCTCGGCCGCGCGCTGCTCGCGCAGGGCGACGCACGCGCGGCGCGCGCACCGCTCGAGGCCGCGGTCCGTCTGCGGCCGGGCTTCGCCGAAGCCCACCTGAATCTCGGCAATGCGCTGATCGCCGAGCAGCGAGGCGCGGCGGCCGAGCAGCATTATCGGCAGGCGCTCCGCGCGCAGCCGGGCTACGTCGAGGCGCAGAACAATCTGGGCAAACTGCTGCTGGACGGCGGGCGCGCGGCGGATGCCCTGCCGGTGCTGCAGGCGCTCACGACGGCCGCGCCGGCCCACGCGCAGGGTCACCTGCTGTATGCCCGGGCGCTGCTGGCCTGCGCACGGGCGGAGGACGGTGCGGTCGCTGCACGGCACGCGCTGAACTTGGACGACGGACTCGTGGCAGGCTGGGAGATCCTGGCCGCCTGCCAGCGGACCGCCGGCGACCTGGCGGCCGCGGCCGAGAGCCTGGCGCGGGCGGTGAGCCACGCGCCGGACAGCGCGCCGCTCCACGAGCGCCTGGGCCTCGTGCATTTCACCCTCGGCGACAGCGTGGCGGCGTCGCGCGCCTTTGCGCGCGCGGTGGAACTCGCGCCCGAGGCCCCGCTGCCGGCCGTGCATCTCGGCATGGCACATGCCGCGCTCGGCGCCCGCGCCGCGGCGCGGGCGGCCTACGAGCGGGCGCTGGCGCTGGATGCGACCCAGGGCGAAGCGTTGCGGGCGCTGGCCGAAATGCCAGACGCCGAGCAGCCGGCGGACGCGCTGCTGGCGCGGGTCGACGGCGCGCTCGGCGCAGCCGGGCTGTCCAGCCGGACGCG
>JBFWYG010000045.1:6624-17871 GCA_050186725.1 Gammaproteobacteria bacterium
GCCACCTGCCACTCCATCTTCACGCGCGACCTCGCCGGCAGCCATCCCTATTCCTATGACCTGCCGAGCCTGGGCGAGGCGTGGCTCGGTTACGCGCGGCTCATGAACCACTGGCGCGAGCGGCTGTCGATGCCGTGGTGCGAGGTCGAGTACGAGACCCTGGTCGCCGATCTCGAGGGCGAGGCGCGACGCATGGTCGAGTTCCTCGACCTGTCCTGGGATCCGGCCTGTCTGCGCTTTCACGAGAGCCCGCGGGCGGTGGCCACGGCCAGCCAGTGGCAGGTACGGCGCCCGCTCTACGGCGAGGCCCGCGAGCACTGGCGGCACTACGCCTCGCAGCTCGAGCCGCTGCTCGCCACGCTCCGCGCCGGCGGCTGGCGGGGTGAAGCATGAGCGCGGCCCCCGAGCCGGAGGTACTGGTCCAGCGCTCGGCCATGGGCATCTCGCGGGGAGACTTCCTGCGGGTCATGCCGAGCCTCCTGGCCGAGGCCGAGGTGCAGCTGGCCGAGGTCTGCGTGACCGCGCGCTGGCCGGACGGCCGGCGGCTCGAGGCGCGCTTGAGCCGCGAAGACGAACGGCGCATCGCGGCGCTGCGCCTGCCGGTGGCGGATGTCGAACTGCGCTTCCGGGCCGCGCCCGCGGACTGGGTGCAGGCCTTCATGCAGCGCTTCGACCGCGCGTTTCACAAGGGCGGCGGCTGAAGGCCGCACCATCACGGCCGCCATACTGCTCCGGATTGTGGCGGAGCAGCGTGGCGTTCTAGCAACAGATTCAACAAATCGCCGCAAGTAGCGGACTTTTTTGTTGTATAAGTGTTGGCACACCGGATTTTATGAACTAGAATCGACCACGATTCAAACTTCGCCGACCACCCAAGGCCGCCCGGCAATAACAACAACAGGCCGGGCACGCGAAGTAGGTAGAGCGCTCGACATTGGGTCAGCAGATAAGAGCCTTAGTCCTTAGAGTTAGGAGGAAGTGATGGCGATACAGAATTCAAAGACCAGGATTGCCGCGGCCGTGGGCGCCGCAATGGGCGCCGGTCTTGCCGCTCCCGCAGGGGCAGTCGTGGTCGTCGGCGGCGACAACGGGTGGGAAGTGAGCTTCGACGGCAACGTCAACGCCTTCTACACCGTTGGCGATTACGACGCAGGGTATGTCACGGAGACCGCCAACAAGACCGCCAGCCGCGTGAGCTCGGGCTTCCTGCCGGCCTTCTTCAGCTTCAATGTCAAGTCGCCGACCATCGATGGCATGACCGGCAGCGCGCGCATCAGCTTCGCTCCGACCATCCACAACGGTGGCCCCAAGACGCAGTTCTCCTCGCAGGGTGGCAGCGTGGGTCCCATCACCGGCATCAACGGCGCGACGATCGATACTCGTGAAGTCGTCGCCAACCTGAGCGGCGCGTTCGGCGAAGTGAGCTTCGGTCGCACGCTCTCGCTGTTCGGTCGCAACGCCATCCTGAGCGACATGACGCTGTTCGGCGTCGGCTTCGTGCCCGGCGGCGACTCCTTCGGCTCGGTGACCTTCGGCCGTGCCGGTCACGGTTACACCTACCCGGACTTCTCGGCGCGCTTCCAGTACACCACCCCGGTGGTCAACGGCTTCCAGATCGCGTTCGGCGTGTATGACCCGTCGACCTTCAACGGCCTGACCGCCTACAACGCCGGTCCCGGCGGCGTCGGCAGCCTGCTGGACGAAAACCACACCCCGCGCTTCGAGGGTGAAGTCAGCTACTCCACCGCCTTCCCGGGCGGCAACGTCAAGCTGTGGGCCGACGGCCTGTGGCAGGACACCGAGTCGAGCTGCACCGGTCCAGCCGTCGCTGGTGGCGTCGCGGCGCAGTGCGGCGACTTCAGCACCGCCGCCTGGGGCGTGGGTACCAAGGTTGGCTACCAGGGCTTCGAGTTCGTCGGTTACTACCACGACAACTCCGGCCTCGGCCTGACTTCCCAGTTCGGCGCGGCGGCGGCCTACGTGGACGGCGGCGGCCAGATCCAGGAGCGTGACGGCGACGGCTTCTACGTGCAGGGCACCTACACCATCGCCACCAAGACCAAGGTCGGCGTGTCCTACGGTGAAGGCAACCTCGATGGACTGGACGTGGGTGAAACCGCGATCGCCGGCATCGCTTCGACCAAGGTCGAGCGCCAGCTGTGGACCGTCGGTGTCTATCATGACGTCAGCTCCTGGCTGCGCCTGATCGCCGAGTACAACCGTGGTGAGCTGAACACGCACACCCCGGGCAAGAACCCCGGCGCCAACACCTTCAGCGTCGGCAGCTTCCTGTTCTGGTAAGCGACGCCTCGCGACGCGAGTCGTGAGCGAGAAAGGCGCATCTTCGGATGCGCCTTTTTTTTATCCGGATGAAATCCGTGGCCCGCGCTTTGGTCGAAGGCCTTGGCTATAATCCGGCGGCCCGCCTCACTTCCACTCCTGTTCCTCACACGTCATGAAAAGATCGCACTCAAACCTCACGCGCGTGCTCGGCCTGGCGCTGGCCGGCAGCCTGCTGGCGGCCAATGCCGCGGCCCTCGACCTGCTGCCGAGTTTCTTCGAGACGCCACGCATCACCGCGACCATCTGGGAACTCGGCGAGCAGTACGTGAACCTGGTGGAGATCGAGAAAGGCGCGGCGCCGAACGAGCATCCCGCGACGCTCGACCCGGTGGAGGTCGAGCAGGCGCTGGCCTCACTGCAGCTGTGGACCAAGGGCGGTGTGTTTCGCGACGAGCAGTCGACGCCGGTGTTCGGCAAGAACCAGGCGGGCAGCATCGCGCGCTTCGTGGTCGATGCCCTGTCCAAGGCCTCGCCACAGGAAGACGTGACCTTCAACCTGCGCAGCTATGCCGACGTCATGCTGTCCGTCGCCAAGGAGCGTGAATGGACGACCGGGCGCGTGTTCGTCAAGGACGGCAAGCTCAACCTCATCATCGGCGAATACCACAAGCGCATCGACAAGGCCAAGAAGAACGTCGAAGGCTCCTTTGGCATCACCGAGGACTACCGTGACGTCAACTTCGACATCGCCGGACGCAACAGCAAGGGCCACATGCCCGGACGCATCGTGAACACCGCCGGCGTCGAACTGGGCGCCGAGTCACGCCCGGACTGGGTCACCATCGAGGTGCTCAAGGCGGCCAAGGCTTATCGCGACGTGCAGACGCCGGTCGCGCAGCGCAAGGAAGAGGAGAAGATGCGCAACGAGGCCGCCAAGCTCACGCTCGAGCGGCGCGAGATGCGTGAAGAGATGGCGCGCATGCGCAAGGAGCTGCAGACCTTGCGCGAGGGCGGCGCGGCCGGCGCCGGCGCCGCGAGTAGAACGCAGAGTCTCGAAGAGCGCCTGGGCAAGCTGCAGCAGCTGCTGGACAAGGGCCTGATCAGCGCCGACGACTTCAAGCAGCGCAAGCGCGCCATTCTCGAAGAGATCTGAGCGCGGTTGACGCCGCGCCTGCGAACATCGGCAGTCCGCGCGTGCGCGCCCTGTACCCGAGCCTGACACCGCATACCACGTTGCGCCTCGCGGTGGGCGATGGGCATGAACTGCATGTCGAACGCTGCGGCACGCCGGGCACGATCCCCGTGGTGTTCCTGCACGGCGGTCCTGGTTCGGGTTGCAAGCCCGACCACCGCCAGTTCTTCGATCCGCGCCGCTACGACATCGTGCTGTTCGATCAGCGCGGCGCGGGACGATCCACGCCGCAGGGCGGCGTGCGCAACAACGACACCTGGCGCCTGGTCGCCGACATGGAAACCATCCGCGCGCGCTTCGGCCTGGAACGCTGGGTGTTGTTCGGCGGTTCCTGGGGTTCGACCCTTGCGCTCAGCTATGCACAGACCCATCCGGAGCGGGTGCTGGCCATGGTCCTGCGCGGCAGCTTTCTCGCGCGGCGCCAGGACCTCGCGTGGTTCGCCGGCGAGGGCGCGCACCGCCTGCTGCCCGCGCAGTGGCAGCGCTTCCTGGATGCGAGCGGACTCGTGCCGGGCCCCGATCTGACCCGGCAGGTGCACGCGGCGGTGCTGGGTGAGGACGAAACGCGCGCCGCCACGGTGGCGCTGGCCTGGGAGAGCTGGTCGACCGCGGTGGTGATGTATTCGCTGGACGGCGGCGATCCGGCTGCGCCCAGCACCGTGCCTGCTGCGCTTCCCGCGCCCGATCCCGCGCTCGCGCGTGGCGCGCTCGTCAAGGCACGGCTCGAGATGCACTACGCGCGACACGGTTATTTCCTGCGGGAGAACCAGCTTCTGGAAGACGCCGGGCGCCTGCCCAAGGTGCCGACCTTGATCGTGCACGGCGCGCGGGACATCACCTGCCCAGCCGAAGCGGCCTGGTCGCTGCACCGCGCGCTGCCCGGTTCGCGCCTCGAGATCCTGCGCACCGCCGGTCACCTGTCGAGCGAAGCGCCGATGGTCGACGCGCTGGTGCGTGCGGCTGACGAAGTGGCGGCGGCGCTCGCGGCGCGTTGAGCGGACGGCGATGTTCGACACCCTGCGCGAGGACACCCGCCCGTTGATCATGGGCATCCTCAACCTGACGCCCGACAGCTTTTCCGATGGTGGCCAGCACAGTGATGTGCACGTGGCCTGCGCGCGCGCCGGACGGATGGTCGAGGAGGGCGCGGATCTGATCGACCTGGGCGGTGAATCGACACGCCCCGGCGCCGCGCCGGTGAGCGTGGAGACGCAGCTCGCACGCGTGCTGCCGGTGCTGCGCGCGCTGGTCGCCAGCTTGCCCGCGCGCGTGGCGCTCAGCGTCGACACGCGCGCGCCGCAGGTTGCCGACGCCTGTCTCGCCGCCGGCGCGCGCGTCGTCAACGATGTCTCCGGCGCGCGCGAGCCGGGCATGCTCGAGGTCATCGCGCGCCATGAAGCCGCCCTGGTCCTGATGCACATGCGGGGCACGCCGGCGACCATGCAGCTCGAACCGCGCTACCAGGACGTGGTCGCGGAAGTGCGCGACTACCTGTTGGCCCGCGCGGCAGCCGCGCGGGCGGCGGGCATTCCGGCGCGGTGCATAGCGCTCGATCCAGGCATCGGCTTCGGCAAGAACCGCGCGCACAACCTGGCGCTGCTCGCGGCGCTAGACGAGTTCGTCGCCTGCGGCTACCCGGTATTGCTCGGCACCAGCCGCAAGCGTTTCATGGGCGCCATCTGCAGCGAGACCGAGCCCACCGAACTCCTCGGAGCGACCTGCGCGACCACCGCGCTCGGCGTGGCGGCCGGGGTGCGGATTTTTCGTGTGCACGACGTGAAAGCCAACCGCCAGGCGGCGGACGTGGCCTGGGCCATCGCCGCGCGATGAATGGCGGCGCTCAGCCGAGCGCGCGCGAGTTGCGGGTGTTGCGGAAGACCAGCGGCTTGGTGGTACCGGCCGCGGCGGCCTGTTCGATCCTGTCCACCTCGGCGATCAGCGCGGCATGCCGCGGCGAGCGATCGCACACCGGATCGGTGGCGCTTGCGTCGCCAGTCAAGAGATAGGCCTGGCAGCGGCAGCCGCCGAAGTCCTTGGTCTTGTCCGGGCAGCTGCGGCAGGGCTCCTGCATCCACTCGAAGCCGCGGAAGCGCGCGAAGGCCGGCGATTCGTTCCAGATGTAATCGATACCGTGCTCGCGCACGTTGGGAAATTCGAGACCCGGCAGGTGCTGGGCGGCGTGACAGGGCAGGGCGCTGCCGTCCGGCGCGATGGTCAGGAAGATCGAGCCCCAGCCGTTCATGCAGGCCTTGGGCCGGTTCTCGAAGTAGTCGGGCACGACGTAGATGATCTTCATCCGGTCGCGCATCTCGGCCTGGTAGCGCCTGGCCACCGCTTCGGCGTGTCGCAGCTGCTCGCGGGTCGGCAGCAGGCCTTCCAGGTTCAGGCGCGACCAGCCGTAGTACTGCGTGCTGGCGAGCTCGACGAAGTCCGCCTCGAGCTCGATGGTCATGCGGATGATGTCTTCGATCTGATCGATGTTCTGGCGATGGATCACCACGTTCAGGACCATCGGGTAATCGTGGGCCTTCACCGCGCGCGCCATGGCGCGCTTGTGCGCGAAGCTCGCCGTGCCGCCGAGATAGTTGTTCAGCTCCTCGCTGCTGGCCTGAAAGCTGATCTGGATGTGATCGAGCCCGGCTTCGCGCAGGCGCGCGACGCGCGCCTCGTCCATGCCGACGCCCGACGTGATGAGGTTGGTGTAGTAGCCGAGCGAGCGCGCTTCGGCGGTGAGGATCTCGAGATCGTCACGCAGCAGCGGCTCGCCGCCCGAGAAGCCGAGCTGCATCGCGCCGAGCGCGCGCGCCTCGCGCAGCACGCGCAGCCAGTCCTCGGTGTCGAGTTCGCGCTTGCGCTGCGCGAAATCCAGCGGATTCGAGCAGTAGGGACACTGCAGCGGGCAGCGATAGGTGAGCTCGGCGAGCAGCCACAGCGGCTTGCCGGCGATGTCAGTAGGTGATCCAGCCATTGCCTTCCGCCTGCGCGAAAAAACGTCGCACGTCATCGTCCAAGGGGGCATCGCCGAACAGCGCCTTGAGCTCTTCGATGATGGCCGCGATGCTGCGCTGGCCATCGACCCGCTTCAGGATCTCGCCCGCGCTCGCGGAGAGCTTCACCATGCCTTCGGGGTAGAGCAGCACGTGGCAGTCCTGGGCCGGCTCCCACTGAAAGCGGTACATGCGTTTCAGCACTGGGACGCGGGCGTCCTGCTCGGCGGCGTTCATGCGTCGCACCCGACGAAGGGCGGCATGTCGGCGACATAGGCGAGCCACATGGCGTCCAGCATGGTCCACAGCACGTTCAGCTTGAACTGCAGGATGGCGAGCGCGTATTCCTGCTGCGCGCGGGTTTCGAAGTGCGCGAGCGTCACCGCGAGACCGTGTTCGACGTCGCGCCGCGCCTCGGCGAGGCGCTTGCGGAAGTACTCATAGCCCTTGGCGTCGATCCAGGGATAGGCGGCGGGCCAGTTGTCCAGCCGGCGCTGGTGGATCTCCGGCGCGAACATCTCGGTGAGGGATGAACAGGCCGCCTCCTCGAAGGTCGCGCCGCGCGCGAAATTGACGTAGGCGTCGACCGCGAAGCGCACGCCGGGCAGCACGTGGCGCTCGTCTTCCAACTCGGCGCGGGTCAGGCCCACTGCTTCGCCGAGGCGCAGCCAGGCCTCGATGCCGCCTTCCTCACCGGCCAGGCCGTCGTGGTCGATGATGCGTTGCACCCACAGGCGGCGCGCCTCGCGATCGCGGCAGTTGGCCATCACCGCCGCGTCCTTCACCGGGATGCTGGTCTGGTAGTAGTAGCGGTTCGCGACCCAGCCCTGCACGGCGCCACGCGGCAGTTCGCCCGCATTCATGCGGCGGTGAAAGGGATGGTTGATGTGGTAATAGCGCTGCTTCGCGCGCAGCTGTGCTTCGAACTCGGCGCGCGACCAGGCGGGGTCACTGCTCGGTGTGGGCGGCTTGACGGCGAACTGGACCACGGTGTGCGGGACTTCGAAAGAGGGCGGGCGGGCCGCCGTGGGCGAAAAGACGCGGGGTCGCCTGGGCGACCCCGGTCCCGTACATTAACGGTTGTTGATGTACATGGTCACTTCGAAGCCGAAGCGAACATCGTTGTAGGAAGGCGTTTCCCACTGCATGGCTGGAACTCCCAACTTGCGGTGAATGTTCAGAAACCTGAGTTTCTCCCCGACCTTGCACATGCGCGCATGCGAAGGACAATCCACCCAAGCAGCCTCCGTGCCAGGGAGTGACACGCGGGCGAGCGCGCGTGCGGTCAATTCCCGCCGTGCAATCAGATGGTTGGAGGGGCGCGCAGGAACGTGCGCCCGGCGCTGGACGCGTCGCGCCGGCGGGCGCTCGTATGCAGCCAGTGCCGTGGTTGCTGACAGCCAGGCTGGGTGTGCGCCGCCATGATCTTCGAAGGCGTGATCGCCACCCGTGACGCGTCCGGCGCGGCGCATCTCGCGCCCATGGGGTTCACCCGCGAGGGTGCGAGCTTGTCGGTCGCGCCCTATGTGCCGTCGGCGACGCTGGACAACCTGCGCCGTGACGGTCGCGCGGTGATGAACCTGGTGGATGATGTGCGGGTGATTGCCGGCTGCCTCACCGGGCGACGCGAGTGGCCGGTGCTGCCCGCCACCCGCATCGCCGGCTGGCGCCTGGCCGAGTGTCTCGGGCACCTGGAACTCGAGGTACGCGCCGTCGTCGCTCACGCCGAGCGGCCACGCTTTCACTTGGACATCGTGCATCACGCCGAGCACGCACCCTTCACCGGCTTCAACCGCGCGCAGGCCGCGGTGCTCGAAGCCGCGATCCTGCATTCGCGCCTCGACTGGCTGGCGCCGGACAAGCTCAGGGACGAGATGCGCTATCTCGCCATCGCGGTGGACAAGACCGCCGGGCCGCGCGAGCGCGAGGCCTGGGACTGGCTGCTGGCGGCGATGGCCGCGCATCCGCGCCACCGGCTGCGCCTCACGCCGTCATGAGGCTTGCGCGGGCGCGGCCCTAGCGCTTAGGTTTTCCGCTGGGGCGCGCGGCGCCCGAGGTCGACAACTAGCGAGGTGGAAACATGGGCTGGCGCGAACGCAAGCAGGACGAGGTGTACAGCGAGGACGAGGTCGAGGCGCGACTCAAGGAAGAACTGCCGACCTGGACGCAGCAGGAAGGCTGGCTCAGGCGCAAGTACAAGACCTCGGGCTGGAAGGGCACCCTCATGGTGGTCAACACCATCGGCCATCTCGCCGAGGCGGCCTGGCATCACCCGGATCTCACCGTGTCCTACGCCTTCGTCAATGTGAAGCTCATGAACCATGCGGCGAAGGGCATCACCGACAAGGATTTCGCGCTGGCGAAGAAGATCGAAGAGGTGGTGATGTGGCAGCCCGGCAAGGAACCCGGCTCGCCGCTGGAAGGCACGCCGGATGACCCGCGCTTCAAGTACGTGAAGTACGACTGACGCGGCGCTCAGTCCTCGCGCCGCCAGTCGCCGGAGCGTCCGCCCGACTTGGCGTCGAGACCCACGTCGGTGATCTGCATGCCGCGATCCACCGCCTTGCACATGTCGTAGACGGTGAGGAGCGCGATCTGCGCGGCGCACAGCGCCTCGATCTCGACCCCCGTGGGGCCGAAGGTCTCGGCGCTGGCCCGGCAGCACACCGCCGGCGCGTCGGCGTCGAGCGTGAGCTCGATGTCCACCCGGGTCAGCGCGATGGGGTGACACAGTGGTATGAGCTCGCTGGTCTTCTTCGCCGCCATGATGCCGGCGACCCGCGCCACCGCGAGTACGTCGCCCTTCTTGTGGGTGCCGGCGGCAATCTGCTCGAGCGTCGCGGCCTGCATCAGGATGCGCCCGCTGGCCACCGCGCGACGATGGGTCGCGGCCTTGCCAGCGACGTCGACCATGCGCGCATGGCCCTGGTGATCGAGGTGGGTGAGGTCGGCCATGGCCAGGGCTCCGATGCTGCGCGCTGCAGGGTGTAGAATTCGAGGGTAACGGTTCAGCTTCAACGCGAGGTCGAAGTGACGGTCAAGGTGCGCTTTTTCGCCAGTCTAGCGGAGACCATGGGGCGTCGCGAGATGGAACTGCCGCTCACACCCGGTACCACCGTGGGCAGCATCTGGGCCGCGCTCACGGCCGACAAGCCCATGCCCCAGGGCGCGCTGTGCGCGGTCAATCACGATTACTGCACACTGGAACAGCTGCTCGCCGACGGCGACGAAGTAGCGTTCTTTCCGCCCGTCACGGGGGGCTGAGTGGCGGTCCGCATCTGCGCCGAGCCCTTCGACCCGCTGGACGAACTGCGGCGTCACCAGGCGGGCTTCGGCACGGGACGCGCCAAGGTCGGCGCGCTCGCCAGCTTCGTCGGCTCGATGCGCGACTTCAACGAGGGCGACACGGTCAGTTCGATGCTGCTCGAGCACTATCCCGGCATGACCGACAGACAGATCGAAGAGCTGGCAGCGCGCGCCGTGGCGCGCTGGCAGCTGGCGGATATCCTCATCGTGCATCGCGTCGGCGAGATCCTGCCCGGCGACGACATCGTGCTGGTCGCCACCTGGTCCGCGCATCGCGCCCACGCCTTCGAGTCGTGCCGCGCGGTGATGGAAGAGCTCAAGCACTCGGCGCCGTTCTGGAAGAAGGAGCGCACCGCCGCGGGCGAACGCTGGGTGACGCGCAACACGCCCGGCAGCAGCGCCGATTTCGAGCCGCGGCGCTGAGGGGGGCGGCATGTGGGTCAAGGTCCTCGGATCGGCGGCGGGCGGCGGCTACCCGCAGTGGAACTGCAATCATCCCAACAGCCGCCGCGCGCGGGCCGGCGATCCGCTGGCGCCACGCCGCACCCAGTCTTCCATCGCTGTCAGCGCCGACGGCGAACGCTGGGTGCTGTTCAATGCTTCTCCCGATCTGCGTCAGCAGATCAACGACACGCCCGAACTGCACCCGCGACAGGCGCTGCGCGCAAGCCCGCTGAAGGCGGTGGTGCTGACCAATGCCGACGTCGATCACGTCGCCGGACTGCTCAACCTGCGCGAGTCGCAGCCGCTGCGCGTCTACGCCACCGGCCGCGTGCTGTCGGTGCTCGCCGCGAATTCCATCTTCAACGTGCTGAATCCCGCCTTCGTGGCGCGGCAGGCCATGCAGTTGGACGACGAGTGCGCGCTGCAGGACGCCGCCGGCGATGACCTCGGCTTCAGCGTCGTGCCCTTCGCCGTGCCCGGCAAGGTCGCGCTGTGGCTGGAGGACGCCACGCGCGGACCGAACTTCGGCAGCGTCGAGGAGGACACCGTTGCACTCGAAGTGCGTGCCGCGGGGCGCACCTGCTTTTTCTACGTGCCTGGCTGCGCGCACATGACGCCGGCGCTCGCCGCGCGGCTGCGCGGCGCGCCGCTGGTGTTCTTCGACGGCACGCTCTACAGCGACGACGAGATGATCCGCGACGGCGTGGGCGTGAAGACCGGCAGTCGCATGGGACACATGAGCGTGTCGGGTCCCGAGGGCACGTTGGCCGCCTTTGCCGACCTCGACGTGCGGCGCCGCGTGTTCATCCACATCAACACCACCAACCCCATCCTGATCGCCGACACCCCCGAACGCGCGGCTGTCGAAGCCGCCGGCTGGGAAGTGGCGTACGACGGGATGACGTTGGAAGTGTAGGTCGGGTTTCAACCCGACATTCGTCCGGCGCCCAGGTTCGTCGCCCTGGAATCGAATGGCGGGTTGAAACCCGCCCTACAGGCGCCTCCGTTGTAGGGCCGATTTCAATCGGCCATTCG
>JBFWYG010000045.1:17971-33557 GCA_050186725.1 Gammaproteobacteria bacterium
GTTGTAGGGCCGATTTCAATCGGCCATTCGGTTCCAGAGCGTTACGAGGCAACGTCCGCCTCACCCTCACATCAACGCGCTGAACGGCTGCACGTCCACCAGGGTGCCGGGCTCGACTCTCGCGGTGTCGAGGCCGAGGATGATGAAGCAGTCGCCGGCCGTCATCGACTGCAGGATGCCGGAGCCCTGGTCGCCGGTCGCAGTCACGCACAGCTCGCCGGTGGCGTCCCGTGACAGCACGCCGCGCTGGAACTCGGTGCGCCCGGGGCGCTTCTTCAGCGTGCCGATGGTGCGCGCCTTCAAGGTGAGCAGCGGCGTGGGCGTGCCACCGGCCATCTTCTCCAGCGCCGGACGCACGAACTGGTAGAAGGTCACCATGACCGACACCGGGTTGCCCGGCAGACCGAAGAAGCGTGCGGCGCCCAGCGTGCCGAAGGCCAGCGGTCGGCCGGGCTTCATCGACACCTTCCAGAAGCGCACGTCGCCGAGCGCCGCCAGCACTTCGCGGATGTAGTCCGCTTCACCGACCGACACACCGCCCGAGGTGATCACCACGTCGGCGATGGACGCCGCTTCGCGAAACCGCGCCTCGACGAGTTCGCGGCGATCGCGCACCACGCCGAGGTCGAGGATCTCCGCGCCGGCGCGCGTCAGCATCGCGAACAGGGTGTAGCGATTGCTGTCGAAGATTTCGCCTGGACCGAGCGTCTCGCCGATGGAGCGCAGTTCGTCGCCGGTGGAGAAATAGGCGACGCGCACGCGCCGATGCACGTCCACTTCGCCGACGCCGAGCGAGGCGATGACGCCGAGCTCGGCCGGTCCCAGGCGGCGCCCTGCGGTGAGCGCGCACTGGCCGCGCACCATGTCTTCGCCCGCCGCGCGCACGTTCTGGCCGGGCTTGTGCGCGCCGTCGATCTCTACTTCATCGCCGTGACGCAGCGCATGCTCCTGCATCACCACCACTTCGGTGCCGGGCGGCACGGCGGCGCCGGTCATGATGCGCACCGCTTCGCCGACGCCCAGGCTGCCGGCGAAGGGATGGCCCGCGAAGGCGCTGCCGATCACTCGTAGCCGTCGCGTGCCTTCATGCGGCAGGTCGGCCGCGCGGACCGCGTAGCCGTCCACCGCCGAGTTGGTGTGGGCCGGCACGTCGAACGGCGCGGCGATGGGCGCCGCCAGCACGCGGCCGAGCGCGGCGCGCAGGTGCAGGCGTTCGACGCCCGCCAGCGGCTCGCACTGGCCGAGGATGCGCGTCAGCGCTTCGTCGCAGCTGAGCGAGGTCTGGTCGTAGTCGTCGTCGCAGGAGGGGTCGCGCGGCAGGTTCATGGGGGCAATCTATGCTCGTGAAGTCGAGGGACGCAAGCCGGCACCGGACTGCAGTCGGCCGTCCAGCCAGGTGGCGAGCGTGGCGGGCGAATCGAGGTCGAACACCGGCACCGTGCAGCTCGGCAGCGGCCGCGCATTGCTCGCGAGCGCGATAGTGTCGATGTCCACCTCACCACCGAAGGCGCCGTCGCGCTCGACGCGGTGAATCGCGATGCGTGGCAGCGCCACGCCGCGATAGCCTTCGATGAGCAGCAGGTCGAGTTCGTCGAGCTCGAAGCGGCGCGCGAGCGCCGTGAGTTCGGCCTCCCCGACGTGGGCCGCGCGCGGCACCTCGCCGCTCAACAGCCAGCGTCGCGGCGTGACCAGCATGACTTCGCGGGCGCCGGCATCGCGCAGTACGCGGCTGTCCTTGCCGGCGGGTGCGTCCTCGACATCGTGATGGGTGTGCTTGAGCGCGCCGACGCGCCGTCCGCGCGCCACCAGCCAGTCGACGAGCGCGCGCAGCAGGGTGGTCTTGCCGCTGCCGCTCTCACCCCGCACGCCGAGCAGGGGCACGCCGTCCACCGTCTCGATCATGCGGCGGCGAGGCGCAGCTGCGCCGCGGCCAGGTCCTGCGGCGTATTGAGATTGGCAAGTGCCGCGCGCTCCGTTTCCAGGTCGACCTCCACCAGGGCCTGCTGGCGATACCAGCGCTCGACCTTGCGCTCGCCCGTGCGGAGCGCGGCCCGCGCCGCGACGGCGAGTTCGGCGGCAAGCAGCGCGAACATCGGTTGCAGGCCGTCGGCGGTGCGCGCGACAGCCACGGTGGCGCCGGCGCGGCGGCGCGCGGCGTCCAGCGTCGTCACCAGGTGCACGGGCAGGAAGGGACTGTCGCAGGGCACGATGGCGAGCAGCGGCGCGGGGCACCACGCGAGCGCGGTGGCGATGCCGGCGAGAGGTCCCGCGCCATCCTCCGCGTCCGCATCCGGGAGCACCGCCGTGGCGTGGGCTCGGTAGCTTTCCAAGTTGCGATTCGCGCTGATCGCGAGGGCGTTCACCTGCGGCGCGAAACGCGCCACCACGTGGGCCACCAACGGCTGTCCGGCCAGGTCGACCAGGCCCTTGTCGAGGCCGCCGAGGCGGCGGCCAAGTCCGCCGGCCAGCACGCAGCCGGCGATCTGGTGCGTGGATGGTGTCATCAGCGGCCCGGCGAGCGCGGGCGGCGGAGCGGAACCACGCTGCCGAAGTCGCGCTGCACCACGGCCAGGCGGCCGCCGTCCAGATGCAGATGCAGGTCGACCAGCGCGAGCAGCGGCGCCGGCTCGTGGGTCGCGACCACGACGCTCGCGCCGCGCGCGCGCCGCTCGGCGATCAGCGTCTGCACCAGGCGCTGATTGGCGCCATCCAGGTTGGCGCCTACCTCGTCCAGCAGCAGCAGGCTCGGGTCGAGCAGGCGCGCGCGGCTGAGCGCGACGCGCTGCTGTTCGCCCAGGGACAGGGCGCGCGCGTGGCGCGGCCCCAGCGTGGCGAGATCCGCCCACGCGAGCGCCTGGTCCACTTCCACGTCGCGCGTCGCGCGAGGTTCGCCTCGTTGGCGCAGTCCGTAGGCGAGATTGTCCCGCACGCTGCCGTCGAACATGTAGGGCGTCTGGTGCAGGTACACGTGGCGGCCACGGCAGTAGCGCGCGGCCGAGCCGCGCGCCATCTCCACGCCGCGGCAGCGCAGGCTGCCGCCATCGGCCAGCAGCAGACCGGCGAGCAGCTTGAGCAGCGTGCTCTTGCCGGCGCCGTTGGCGCCGGTCAGCAGCAAGGTGCGACCGCGATCGATGCGCAGCCGTTCGATGTCGAGAATGCAGCGCCCGTCACGCCGGACCAGGACGGCGCCGAGTTCTATGAGCGCTTCGCTCCCGCTCATGCCCAGGCCGCGGGTCGCGCGTTGCCCTGCAGCCAGGACAGCGCGAAGTTCAGCGCCAGCGCGACCGCCAGCAGCACCACGCCGAGCGCGATACCGGTGGCGAAGGCGCCCTTGCTGGTCTCGAGCGCGATCGCGGTGGTGACGTTCCGCGTGTGGTAGAGGATGTTGCCGCCGACCATCATCGAGCAGCCGACCTCGGCGACGATGCGACCGAAGGCCGCGATGAACGCCGCCAGCAACCCGAAGCGCAGATCATGGGCCACGGTCAAGAGTGCGCGCCAGGGCGCCGCCCCGAGCGTCAGCGCCGCCTCCCAGGCGCGCCGGTCGCCATCGCGCAGCGTGCCGTGGGCGAGCGCCACCAGCAGCGGCAGGCACAGCAGGAACTGGCCGATGACCATCGCCGTGGGGGTGAACAGCAGGTGCAGATCGCCGGCCGGTCCGCGCGCCGACAGCAGCAGGTAGAGGACCAGGCCGACCAGCACCGCCGGCACCGCCGTCAGGGTGTTGAACAGCGTGACCAGCAGGCGCTGGCCGGGAAAGCGCAGGTAGGCGAGCGCGAAGGCCGTCACCAGCGCGAGCGGCGCGGCGCAGGCCAGGGCGCGCAGCGATACCGACAGCGACAGGCCGATGATCGACCACAGCGCGCGGTCGCCGGAGAGCAGCAGGTGCAATGCGTCGGCGAGCGCCTGTTCGAATTCGACCGCGCCGCCCACGCTCATCGTCTCCCGCGCCGATCAGCCGCCGGTATGGCTCATGTGACGGAAGATCAGCGGCTGCTCGCGCAGGTCGAAATCGTGACCCTGCGGCTTGATCGCCATGCTCGCCACGATGGCCTGCTTGAGCGCATCGAGATCGCCCGGATGAGTGCGCAGCACCTCGCGCAGATCGACCGAATGCTCCTGGCCCAGACACAGCAGGAGCCGACCTTCGGCGGTGACGCGCACGCGATTGCAGTCGCCGCAGAAATTGTGGCTGTGCGGGGATATGAAGCCGACCCGCGTGCCGGTCTCTGCCAGGCGGAAATAGCGTGACGGGCCACCCGTCGTCTCGGTGGTGGGCAGCAGGGTGAAGCGACCCTCGAGGTCGGCGCGAATCTGGTCGCTCGAGTAATAGGCTTCGGCGCGATCGTGATCGCCGATGGTGCCGAGCGGCATCTCCTCGATGAAGCTGATGTCCATGCCGCGCGAGGACGCGAACTCCACCAGCGGGATAACTTCATCGTCATTGCGGTGCTTCAGGATCACCGCGTTGATCTTGACCTTGTCGAAGCCGGCGGCCAGCGCCGCGTCGATGCCGGCCAGCACCTGCTGCAGGTCGCCCACCCGCGTCAGGCGACGAAAGCGTTCCGCGTCCAGCGAGTCCAGGCTGATGTTGATGCGCTTCACGCCGGCGGCGCGGATGTCCTGCGCCATGTGCGGCAGCTGTGAGCCGTTGGTGGTCAGCACCAGCTCCTTGAGCTCGGTGAGGGCGCCCAGTTCACGCATCAGCTTCAGTACGTTGTTGCGCACCAGCGGTTCGCCGCCGGTCAGGCGAATCTTGCGCACGCCGAGCTCGGCGAAGGCACGACCTACCAGCGCGAGCTCCTCCAGGGTGAGGATGCGCGCCCGCGGCAGGAAGGTCATCTGCTCGTCCATGCAGTACACGCAGCGGAAGTCGCAGCGATCGGTGACGGAAATGCGCACGTAATCGACCACGCGACCGAAGCGGTCGACCAAGCGCGGGGGAAACTGTGCCGGGCGATTCATGATCCGCGATGGAAACTGGTTGGCTTGTGCCGATTCTAGCACGCGAAATTCGCGGCGATTTCCGCAATTTCCGCTGGGAATCAGCGCTGACTCCAGTGGCTGTAGGGGTGTTCGACGAGGCGCGAATTGTAGTAGCGGGGGTCGTCGGAGACCTCCGCGCCGAGCCACGGCGGACGCACAAATGTTTCGTCCGCCGCCGTCAGCTCGAGTTCCGCCACCACGAGCCCCGCGTTGGCGCCGTGGAACTCGTCGATCTCCCACTCGTGCGCGCCGTGGGGCACGTAATGACGGGTCTTTTCCAGCGTGCGCGCGCCGCACAGGGCGCGCAGCATCTGCTCGGCGTCGGCCACCGGCAGGGGATACTCGAACTCCAGCCGCTCGATGCCGAGCGTGGCGCTCTTGATGTTGAGCCGCGCGTCGTCGCCGCTGACGCGTACCCGTACTGAGCACTCGTCGTTGCCGGCCAGGTAGCCCTGCAGCATGCGCTCGGCGCGCCGCGCGTGGTCGCGCCACGATGCGTCGCACAGCAGGAACTTGCGTTCGATCTCGATGGCCACGGTGGCCTCCGTCGAGGGTGAGGCCGAGATATACAATGGCCCTCCATGGGGGGCAAGCCACAGCACGCAGCGCCGCAGGCCGCCCAGGACGGCGCCGGGCCGCGGGTGCGGATCGCCGCCGTGTCCCTGTTGGGCTTCGCCTCCGGGCTGCCGCTGGCGCTGTCCGACGGCACGCTGCAGGCCTGGCTGACCGTGGCCGGCGTCGACGTGGAGCGCATCGGCGCCTTCTCGCTGGTCGGCCTGCCGTATGCGCTCAAGTTCTTGTGGGCGCCGCTGCTCGATCGCTACCAGCCCGGCTGGCCCGGCCGGCGGCGCGACTGGATGCTGCTCACGCAGGTCACGCTCGCGGCCCTGCTGTTCCTGGTCGGCTCGCTGGACCTCGCAAGTGGGGCCCTGCCGCTGCTGGCGCTGACCGCGCTGGCGATCGCCACCCTCTCGGCCACCCAGGACATCGCCATCGATGCCTACCGCACCGAGGTGCTGCGCGAGCGTGAGCGCGGCCTGGGCGCCGCCTGGGGCGTCACCGGCTACCGTCTCGGCATGCTGCTGAGCGGCGCCGGGGCGCTGCTCCTGGCCGACAGCCTGGGCTTCGCGCGGGTCTACCAGCTGATGGCCGGCGCGCTGCTGTTCGGCGCGTTCACCAGTCTCGTCGCGCCGCGCGTGCCGGTGGACTGTGCGCCGCCGCGTGACCTCGCGGAGGCCGTGACCGCGCCGCTCGCGGAGTTCTTCCGCCGCGACGCCGCGCTGCCGCTCCTGCTGCTGGTGTTCATGTACAAGCTCGGCGATGCCTTCGCCGGGCGCCTGACCACCACCTTCCTGCTGGGGCCGCTCGGTTTCTCGCTCACCGACGTCGGCACCATCAACAAGGGGCTGGGCCTGGTGGCCGCGGTGGCGGGGGCGCTGTTCGGCGCGCGTCTCATGCAGCGCCTGGGCCTCTATCGCGCCCTGGTGCTGTTCGCGGCGTTGCAGGCGCTGACCAACCTCGGTTTCGCGCTGCTGGCGCTCTGCGCCAAGTCCTACCCGCTGATGGCGGCGGTGGTGGGCCTGGAGAATCTCGCGGGCGGCATGGGCACGGCCGCCTACCTCGCGCTGCTGATGTCGATCTGCGCGCGCCGCTACACGGCCACGCAGTTCGCCCTGCTGAGCGCGGTGGCGAGCCTCGGCCGGGTGTTCGCCGGGCCGCCCGCCGGCTGGATGGTGGCCCATGCCGGCTGGGCGCCGTTCTTCCTCGCCACCTTCGTGCTGGCCCTGCCGGCGCTGCTCATGCTGCGCTGGCAGCGGGCGCGTATCGAGGCCCTGGCCTGCGCGGAGGCCGAGGCGTGAACTGGCAGGCGGTGGCGCGCGCCGCGCGGCGGGTCGCGCTGGTGGCGGACAGCCACGGGCGGGTGCTGCCCGAGGTGCTGGCCGGGCTCGCCGGCGTGGATCTCATCGTGCACGCGGGTGACGTGGGTGGCGCCGGCGTGCTGGACCAGCTCTCGGCCATCGCGCCCGTGCTGGCGGTGAGCGGCAACAACGATCTGCCGGCGCGCTGGCCGGCGGCGGAACGGAGGCGACTCGCCGCGCTGTCGCCGCACGCGACGTTGCCGCTCGCGGGCGGGCTGCTGACGGTCGAACATGGCCACCGCTTCGCCTCGGTCGCCACGCGCCACGCGCGTCTGCGCGCGGCCCATCCCGCGGCGCGCTGGGTGGTCTACGGCCACAGTCACCGCTGCGTGGTGGACGCGAGCGCGCGCCCCTGGGTGTTGAACCCGGGCGCTTGCGGCGCGGCCCGCGCCAACGGTGGCGCGGGCTGGCTGGAACTACGTTACGTGGGCCGCGACTGGTGCGTGTGGAGTTCGCGCGAGGCGGATCAGTCGCGCTGACCGCGACCGCCGCCCCGTTCGCCGCCGCCCATGCGCCCACCGCCGCCGCGCGCCGCGGGCGAGGGACCGACGCTCGAGCGCGTGCTCGCGCGAGGCGCGGACTGCGTGGCGCGGTTCGGCGCGCTGAAGTCGCGCTGCATACCGCGCGAGGGCCGCGCCATGTCGCCGCGGCTGGGGCCGGGCATGGCGCGCTGGGTCGCGCGCGGCGACGGACTGTCGAAGCGCTGCATCTGCGGTACCGGTCGCGGACCCATGCCCTCGAAACGCTGCGGGGCGGGCGTGCTGCGCTGGGTGGCCGGTGGGCGCGGGTTGCCGCGCTCGAAGCCGCCGCCGGGCAAGGGGCCCGCGCTGTTCGGCGTGAAGCGCTGGGCCGGCGTACCGGCGCCGCCGCCGCGCCGCTGCAAGTCGCCGCCGCCGCGACGCGTCGGCGCATCGTCCCGCGCGTCGCGCGTGGGCGCCGCGCGCGGACTGTTGCGCGGCACGCGTGCGCCACGGTCGTCGTCGACGCGGCGCCGCTCGCCACGGTCGTCATCGAAGCGGCGCGGCGTGTCGCGCGACTGTACCGGCGCGCTGAACTGCTGGCGCACCGCCGGTGAGGGGCCGGCGGCGCCCGCCGCGCTGCCGCCGGGCCGGAAGTCGCGCTGGCCGCGATCGTCCCGCGGACGCCCGCCGACGTTGTGCTCGCGGCGCGGCTCCCAGTCGCGCTCGCGCGGGCCACGCCGCGGGCCCTGGTCGCGGCCGTCGCGGTCGTGCCGATCCCAGTCCCGCCCGTCGCGGCCCCAGTCACGATCGCGGCCGCGCCAGTCGTGATGGTCGCGCCCCCCGCGACGGTAGTAGAAACCGGGCGGCGGGCGGTCGTACCACGGGCTGTCGAAGTAGTCGTAGTCATAGCGCCGCACGCGGCTCGCGCCCCAGCTGATGGTGAACATGCTGCTCACGCCCCAGAAGCGCGTGAAGCCGCTGGGATAGCCGCTGGCGTAGTTGTAGTAATAGACCGGGCAGGGCCGCGGGAAGTAGCTGAACGCCGGCTGCGGCTGGTAGACGAGCACCTGCTGTGGCTCGTAGTAGGGCACGTAGATGACCTGCGGATTGGCTGGCCGGATGCGGATCTCGTTCTGCTGGTACTCGACCACCTGGCGCTCGTCGCTGCGCAGGTTCCCGGCTGCCTGCGCGCGCTGGCGGAAGCGCCCGATGGCGCTGATGACGTCGGCCTGCTGGTTGACCACCGCGTCGCCGAGCTGCTCGGTCCACTCGAGGTCGCGGTTCATCATGTTGATGACGTCGGGGTAGTTGAGCAGGGCGACGATGGCGTCATCCCAGCCCGGATCCGGCGCGCGGGAGGCATCTACGCGCGCTTCGTCGAGGTAGCGCGCGGCCGCCACCACCTGCAGCGGAAAGGTCGAGGCCGGCAGGATGATGCCGACCAGGTCGTCGGGATAGAGGGCGATGCGCGCCACCAGGTCTTCGAGCTGGGGCGGGGCGAGATAGCGGCCCATCAGCGGCGCGCCGGCGCCCGGCGGTGGTGGAATCATGGCCGGGGCGGGGGGCGAAGGCGGAACGCTGTAGGTCGGTGCGGGATAGGTCTGCGCCGTGACGGCCGGGGCCAGGGTCAGGCAGACCCACAGCAGCGGCACGGCGCACATCCACCAACGCGAACGGGACGATGTCGACAACACTGCGCTCTCCTCGGCAACGCAGCCCACGTGAGGTGGCGCCATTGGCGTTGCTCGGCGGGATTCTGTGCCGCCGGGCTTAATTCCGACTTAATGCCGCGGCCCTGGCTGTCGGTCGACCGCGGCACTGTGACCGCGGTCGCGGGGCCGGCGCGCTCAGAGATCGCGCAGGATGCGGCCGTGGCCGAGGATGGCGTCGAAGGTGCCGGCGTAGCAGCCGACCATCTCGCGCACCGGCAGCTGGTACCAGGGATCGACGGCCGAAGGCGCGTCGTAGTGCAGCGAGCCTGGCCCGGTCCAGATGTCGGGCAGGCCGTTGGCGCCGATGTGCGGCTTGAGTTCCAGCGCGCTGCCGATGAGCTGCGCGAGCGCCGGGCGGCGCTGCTCGGTCGCGCAGGGGATGACCTTCAGCGACACGCTCGGCGTGAGCGCGAAGTCCTCGGTGCGCACCGGCGTGACCTTGCGCATCACGGCGGTCAGCAGGCGGTTGCCGGTAGGGCGTTCCACCAGGCCCATCATCACTTCGCTCTCGTGCCGGATCTCGACCTTGGCGAGCTTCTTCGCGAAGCCCCAGATCTCGCGGCCGCCGATCAAGGGCGCCTCGTTGTCGGTGAACAGCGCCGGGTAATAGCTGCACACCTCGCCGTCCAGGCGCGCGCGGATGGAGATCATGGCCTCGTTGTAGGGGCCGAAGGTCGAGGCGCCATAGTGCGCGACGATCACGGTCGCGGTGGCCGGGCCGTCCAGTTCCATTTCTTCCGGCAGCCAGGCCAGGGCGGCGTCCTCGTCGGTGCGGTAGGTGATGAACATCATCTCCATGTGACGGTAGAAGAACGGTGGCTTCTGCACCGCTTCGCCCGTCACCGGCATGGTCGCGCCGTAGTCCGCGACCTTGAGTCTGCCCTTGTTAGCCATGATTCTTCCCCGTGAAAACTGCTGATTCGTCGTCGGCCGAGTATAAGCGATGGTCGCGCGCGCGACCGGGCGTTCAGCGCAGCGCCGGCCCCGGCCAGGCCCCGGGCACGGCGGTGGCGAGCCAGCGGGCGAGGGCGGCATTGACCTCGCGCGGACGTTCCTGCGCCACCCAGTGACCGGCGTCGATCACCGTCTCGGTCAGTCGGCTGCAGCGTTCGCGCATGGGCTCGGCGAGACGCGAACCGACGGTGTCGCACACGAAGTCGTAGCGCGCGCCGATGAACAGCACGGGCAGGTCGAGACGCTGTGCGCCGCGTGCGCCGTACTCCGCGTTGGCCGCGTGGTTCATGTAGTAGCTGTCGGGGCCGAAGAAGCCGTTCTTCGCCAGCGCCTCGGCGTAGACGCGCAGGTCTTCCTCGGTCACCACGTCGGTATCCATCGGCAGGTCGGGCGCCGCGTCCAGCGGCCCGAACCAGCCGCCGTTACGCCGCACCGTGGAGGTGAAGGCCGGCTTGCCGGCGTCGGCCGGGTCACCCTTGCGGAACAGGAGCTTCACCGTGTTGTAGGGATTCGCGTCGAAGACCTTGGACGCGCGCTCGAAGTGCTCCTGGTAGAACACCTGGTAGTCCCACTGGCCATAGGGATAGTCGGCCTCGGGATAGAGCCCGCGATCGACCAGTGACAGCAGCACATCGAAGCCGCGTTCGATGGTCGCGAACGGCACGCACAGGTTGGCGACCGCCACGCAGCGCTCCGGGTAGTGACTGGCCAGCGCCCAGACCGTCGGGCTGCCCCAGTCGTGGCCAACCCACACCGCGCGCTCGCGGCCGAGGCTCGCGAGCAGTTCCAGCATGTCGGCCACCACCTCTTCCTGGCGGTAGTCCTCGTGGCGGGCATAGTTGCCGGACTGGCCGTAGCCGCGCATGTCCGGCGCGACGGCGCGATAGCCCAGGCCGCCGAACACCGGCAGCTGGTGGCGCCAGCTGCGCGACAGTTCCGGCCAGCCGTGGACGAAGATGATGAGCGGCCCATCCTCCGGCCCCGCGGCGAGGTAGTGCGTGGTGTGGCGGGCGCTCTGTGCGAAGTGGGAGGTGATGTCCATGGTGGCGTCCTGACGGCTGGGAGTGCGCCGGATTCTAACCGTCCACGCGGCACTTGCCGGCATCCCGCGCCGCGCCGCCGGCTATACCCGCCGCGGACGCTCGGGCATCATGCCGCCCGCCGACGCGCTCAAGTCGCGCGCCGTAGCGGCCGCCACTGACGAAGCGCTGAGCGCGATCCCACGGAACCCGTTCGACCACTCGTAACCCATGCTCTTCACCACGCTCGCCTTCGCGCTCGGCTTCCTGCCGGTGGTCTTCGCGGGGTTCTTCCTCCTCGGGCGCTTCTCGCCGCGCGGCGCGGCCGCCTGGCTGTTTCTCGCCTCGCTGTTCTTCTACGGCTACTGGATGCCGGCCTTCGTCGGCCTGCTGCTGTGCTCCATCGTGGTCAACTTCGGCGTGGGACGGGCCATCGCCCAGGCGGTCGCGGACGGCGGGCGGGCGCGTGGCAAGGCGCTGCTCGTGGTCGGCATCGTCTTCAACCTGGGCCTCCTGTCCTGGTTCAAGTACGCCAACTTCCTGGTGGATTCGCTGAACGCGGTGCTGGGCAGCGACTGGCAGCTCGGCGAGATCACGCTGCCGATTGGCATCTCGTTCTTCAGCTTCACGCAGATAGCCTTCCTGGCCGACGCCTACCAGAAGGGCGTGAAGGAATACCGCTTCGCGCACTACGGTCTGTTCGTCACCTACTTTCCGCACCTGGTGGCCGGCCCCGTCCTGCACCACGCGCAGATGATGCCGCAGTTCGGCGAGGCGCGGACCTATCGTGTGCACGCGCCGCATCTCGCCGCCGGCTTCGCCATCTTCGCCATCGGCTTGTTCAAGAAAGTGATCCTGGCCGACGGCGTGAGCCCTTATGCCGACGCGGTGTTCAACGCCGCGCATGGCGGCGCGGCGCTGAGCCTGCTCGACGGCTGGACCGGCGCGCTGGCCTATACCTTCCAGCTGTACTTCGACTTCTCCGGCTACTCGGACATGGCGGTGGGGCTGTCGCTCTTGTTCAACATCCGCCTGCCGTACAACTTCGATTCACCCTACAAGTCGCTCTCCATCTCGGACTTCTGGCGACGCTGGCACATGAGCCTGTCGACCTTCCTGCGCGACTATCTCTACATCCCGCTCGGCGGCAATCGGCGCGGTGGCGCGCGGCGCTACGTGAATCTGATGCTGACCATGCTGCTCGGAGGCCTGTGGCACGGCGCCAACTGGACCTTCGTCATCTGGGGTGGGCTGCATGGCCTATACCTCGGCATCAACCACGGCTTTCGCGCCGCGCTCGGGGCGCGCCTCGCCACCCTCGAGACGCGCTGGGCCTACCGCGCGAGCGCCTGGGCGCTGACCTTCATCGCGGTCGTGATCGCCTGGGTGCTGTTTCGCGCGCCGGATTTCGCCACCGCCGCGCGTGTGCTGGGCGCGATGGCGGGCGCGGCGGCGGCGAGCGACACGCCGGTGCTGTGGAACGCCGGCTTAAGCCTGGCCGGCGCCGCCGCTCACTGTGTGGTGCTCGGCCTGGCCTGCGTCGCGCTGCCGAACTCGAACCAGCTCGGCGAACGTCTGCTCGCGGTGTGCGAGCGTGGCGTTGATCGGAGCTGGCTGACCCTGGGCGCGACCACCGTGCTGTGTGGCTTCCTGATCGTCATCAACGATGCGCGGGACGCGGTCAGTCCCTTCATCTATTTCAATTTCTGAAGTGATGCGCCACGCCGCCTTGATGCTTCTCGGTTCGCTGCTGGCGGTGCTCGCGCTCGAAGGCGCGTTGCGCCTGTTGCCGACCAGCACCTACACCGACACCGGCTACCACATCGATCCGCTGATCGTGACCTATCGGCCGGGGCATCGCTTCCGCAGTTCCCAGGGCTGGGAGTTCAGCCAGCCGCAGACCCACCGCAGCAACAACCTCGGCTTCCTCTCCAGCCGCGATTTCGTGCCCGATCCCGCCGCGCTGGTCGTGATCGGCGATAGCTTCGTCGACGCCTCCATGCTGCCTGAAGACGAGCGGCTCGGCGGCCAGTTGCAGCGCCTGCTCGGCGCGCGGCCGGTCTACGCCATGGGCGGGCCGGGCTCCAGCCTGCTCGACTACGCGGAGCGCCTGCGCTACGCGGCCGAGAAGCTCGACGCGCGGGACTTCGTCGTGGTGCTCGAGCGAGGCGACGCGCGCCAGTCCTACTGCGGCTCGGGCAATGTGCACGGGCCCTGCATCGACCGCGCGAGCGGCGCGGCGCGCACCGAGCGTCGTCCACCGGCCGGCGCCGCGCAGCGCTACCTGCGCCACTCGGCGCTGCTGCAATACCTGCTCGGCCACCTGCGCTTCGACCCGCAGGCGCGCCTGCAACGGGCCTGGCGCGCGCTGCGCAGCACAGAGGCTGACGCCACGCCCCGACCGCGCACCGGCGCTGCCACCAACGACTTCAGCGAGGCTGAGATCGCGCGCGTGGTGGAGGCCTTCTTCACGCGCATCGCGCCCTATCGCCGCGGCCGGCTGCTGATGGTGTTCGATGCCGATCGGGTACGCATGGAAGCGGGCGAGAGCGGCACCACGCCCGAGCGTGAGCAGTTCATCGCGCTGGCGCGCGCCCACGGCGCCGAAGTGATCGACACGCTGCCCGCGTTTCGCGCCCACGTCGCCGCGCGGGGTCGCTTGCTGGAGATCTCACCGTTGGATGGTCACTGGAATCGCGAGGCCACCGCGCTGGTCGCGCAGGAGATAGTCGCGCATCTCGCGCCCTGACCCGCGCATGGCGCGCGGCGCGCCTTCCATGCTAGCTTGCGCCCTCGCAAGCCGTGGGCGCGCGCAGGAAGCGCCGCCTCCGCGGTTGATGCCGTCACTGACCGTTCGGGGGAGGAATGGCCATGGTGGGAGTAGTGTTGCTGTTCGTCGGCGCGGTGCTGCTGGTGAACGGCATGGGCGGCCTCGGCCGCGTCGACGTGCGCTCGATGGCGATCATGAACTTCATGGTCGGCGGCCTCGCGCTGGTGGCCACGCTGTTGCAGTTCATCCGCGCCGAGAGCCAGGCCGATTTCTTCGGCGTGGCGCAGTTCTTCCTGTTCACCTTCACCTACCTTTACGTCGCGATCAGCATGTGGTGGGAACTCGACATGCGCGGCTTTGGCTGGTTCTGCTTCTTTGTCGCGCTGACCACCATCCCGTGCGCGCTCATGACCTTTCACGGCGGGGACATGCGCTTCGGCAGCTTCTGGCTCATCTGGGGCGTGCTGTGGTTCATGTTCTACCTGGTCAACGTGCGCGGCGCGGACTTCGGCAAGCTGCTGCCCTACACCAGCATCTCGGTCGGGGTGCTGACCTGCTGGGTGCCGGGCCTGCTGATCCTGACCGATCGCTGGTGACCCGGCGGGCATGACGCGCATGTTGCTCGGCATCTTCGGCGCGGTGCTGCTGGTGGTGGTCGCCTTCGCCGCGCTGGGCTGGTGGTCGCAGCGCGCCGCGCCGGCCGCGCGCGGCGTGGTGGACGGACGGCTCGCGCCCTGCGACGCCGCGCCGCACTGCGTGTGCAGTGACGGCGACCCGCACGATGCCGCGCATTACGTCCAACCCATCGAGTTGCCCGCGGGCGACGATGCGCAGCGCTGGCGCGCGCTGCGCGAAGTGGTGGCGATGCAGGGCGGCAGCGTGCTGCGACAGGACGACGCCTACCTGCACGCGAGCTTCGAGAGCACGCTGTTCGGCTTCGTCGACGATGTGGAGTTCAGGCTGGAGGACAGCCGCTTCGCGGTGCGTTCGTCGTCGCGGGTCGGCTACTCGGATCTCGGCGCCAATCGCCAGCGGGTCGAGGCGCTGCGCACCGCGCTGGCCGCGCAGCTCGGCGCCGGCACGCCCCGCTAGACGCGCGTCAGCGCGTCAGCCAGACGATCACCAGCACCGCCAGCGCGCCGCCCAGCACCCAGGGCAGGTGTGCGCCGCCGTGACCGTGGCCGTGGCCGATACCCGTGTCGGCGGGGGCCGGCGTCGCCGCCGACGGCGTATCCGCCACGCTTTCCGGCACACCCACCAACGCGTTGAAGCTGGCGAAGAACTCGCCGGCGAGCTTGCGCGCGGTCTTCTCCACGATCGCGCCGCCGAGCTGCGCGAGCTTGCCGCCGATGTCGGCCTTCACGTCGTAGTCGAGGAGCGTCGCCGCGCCGTCGGCCGTGAGCTTGACGCGCGAGCTCACGCGCACGTGGCCGGCGGGGCCACCCTTGCCTTCGCCGGACAGCGTGTAGGACTCGGGCGGCACGATGTCTGCCAGGGTCACCTGGCCGCTGAAGCGCGCTTTCAGCGGTCCCACCTTGGCGCTCACCGTGGCGGTCATCTCGGTCGGCGAGGCGGCATCGATGGCCTCGCAGCCGGGGATCGCCTGGCGCAGGATGTCGACGTCGTTCAGCGCGGCGAACACCGTCTCGCGCGGCGCGTTGATGCGAATCTGTTCGGTCAGCTGCATGGTCGTTTCGCCGAGGCGCTCAGCCCTGGCCGCGCGCCTCCCTGAGCTTGCGCCACACGAGATTGGGGCGCAGCGGCA
>JBFWYG010000046.1:0-33145 GCA_050186725.1 Gammaproteobacteria bacterium
AGGGAAGCGGCGGTTTCTCAAGAGTCCGAGCCGGGATTCGGCCAACGAGAAGGGCAAGAACTAGCACGGCGGCGAGTATGGCGAGTGACGTCGCTATCGGATTTCGAGGCGCCATCTCGGCGAAACCCAACAGCGAATTAGACGGAACTCGTCGCTCGGTTCCGCCCTGCTTTCCGAAAATGCTGGATTAGCCTGCATGCCATCTATTCCTCCACACCATACATCCATCTAACCAGCGATTTAGCGCGCCGAGTATCGTCAGGCACGCCGACTCGCCAAATTACACTGCACATCGGCGGACCAGGCCAGCTTCCGACCGTGCCTGGAAGTGTGAATAGGCAAACTGCCGCCTGGCGCCGAGTCCTCGGTGTCCCCGTGCCCATCCTTAGTCCGATACGCCATCAGGCATTCCATCGACGACCCGCTGCGCCACCACGACCAGATGCCTCTCCGGCCACTGGTCGAACTCCATGTGCCGCAATAGGCAGCCTCCGTCTGCCAAGGTCCCAAGCAGGCCGGGTATCCCGAGCGTCGCGTAGTACAAACTCGGTCCCATGTGGGCGTCGTGATGCTCGCTCGCTCCATCCAACCCGCCGGCCGTGAACACCAGCACGCCGCCCGGTGCCATCGCGGCCATCAGCTTCAGTAGCACCGTGCGTTGCAGATCGAGTCGCACGTGCCACAGGCTGTCCCAGGCAGTGATGAAGCGGTAGGTGCGCGGCGCTTCCCAAGTACAGACGTCGGCGTGGTACACCGCCATGGTGGGATCGGCGGCGCGGGCGAGGGCCACCATTCGACTGGAAGGGTCCACGCCCTCCGGCGTCAGTCCGCGCTCGCGGAGCCGCGCGTTGAATCGCGTGCTGGCGCCGCAGCCCACGTTGAGCGCGTAGCCGCCGCTGCCTGCGAGGAAGGCCAGGGCCCGTTCGTGCTGTGGGAGGCCGTTGGTTGGCGGGAAGTTGGTATCGAGCCAGCGCTCGGCGAGCTGATCGTAGGCGGCGGCGACCTCGGCGTGGGTCTCGATGACCGGCTCAGGCACCTCGGGTCATTCCGTCGGCAGTGCTGAGGGATGGTGGGGCACCGACCATGGATTGCCGGCAGGCCGCCGCCACCTCACTTGTCCCCTGGCTTCGCCCCATTCCACCACTGCACGGTGACGTGCTCGAGCGGGCAGGTGGCGCGCACCCAGACGCGGTTGAAGACTTCCTTCCTGGGGATGGCCTTGCCGGGCAGCACCACCAGGAAAGCGTCGTCGGGGGTGGCTTCCGCGCCGACGTTGCGCAGCATCACGTTGACGTCGTCGTCGGACTGCATGCGCACCCGCACGCAGCCCTTGGGATGTCGCGCTTCGAGCAGGACCTTGCGCGCGCCCGGCGTCGGCGGCAACTCGGCGGCGGCGTTCATGTGGATGCTGATCCAGGCGCCGTCGTTCAGCGCCGACAGCGCGCCGGGCGGCGTCAGCCGTTGCCAGTCCGGCCCGAGGTCCACCGGACCTTGGGTGATCAGCACGGCTTTGCCGAGCAGGAGGTATTTGAGGTATTGCCACATGACGCGTGGCGGCAGGATACCCGAGTTGGGCGCGGCGTCTCAGCCCCGCGCGCCCTTCAACAACTCCCCGGCGATGATCACCTGCCGAATCTGGTTCGAGCCCGCCGCGATCTCTCCCACCTTGCCGCTTCGATATAGCCGGTTGACCTCGGTCTCGCGCATGAAGCCCATGCCGCCGTGGATCTGCACGGCCTGGTCGAGGATGCGCATGCAGCCGCGGCCGGCGGCGAGCAGCGCGGCGGCGGAGCGCTTGTGGATCTCGCCGCGACCTTCCTCACCCGGCGGGACGCTGAGGATCTCGCGGCCCACCTGGTAGGTCAGCGCGCGCATCGCTTCGAGCTCGGTGTACATGTCGGCGAGCATGGCCTGCACCATCTGGAACTCGCCGATTGCGCGGCCGAACTGCTTGCGCTGGGTGGCGTAGTCGAGCGCGAGGTCGAAGGCGCGCTGGGCCAGGCCGATGTCGAAAAAGGCGCCGATCACGCGCTCGATGTCGAGCCCGCTCATCATCACCACGTTGCCACGGTTCTCTTCGCCGACGAGATTGCCGGCCGGCACGCGGCACTCGTCGAACACGAGCTCGCCGGTCGGACTGCCGCGCCAGCCCATCTTGTCCAGCTTCTGCGCGACGGCGAAGCCGGGAAAGGTCTTCTCTACGATGAAGGCGGAGATGCCGTGCTGGCGCTTGGCGAGATCGGTCTTCGCATAGACCAGCAACACGTCCGCCACCGGGCCGTTGGTGATGAAGAGCTTGCGGCCGTTCAGCACGTAGTCGTCGCCGTCGCGGCGCGCGGTGGTGGCCATGGAGCCGAGCGCGTCGGAGCCGGCGCCCGGTTCCGTCATGCCGAGCGCGCCGATGATCGAACCATTACAGAAGCCAGGCAGGTAGCGCCGCTTCTGATCCTCGTTGGCATTGCGCACCAGGTTGTGCAGGCAGAGATTGTCGCTCGCGAGCATCCCGGCCGAGAGGGTGTGGTTCCAGTAGGCGACGGCCTCGGCGATGAGGCACTGGGTCAGCACGTCCATGCCCGCGCCGCCGTACTCGGTCGGCACCGTCACGCCGAGCAGACCCTGGCCGGCCAGCTTGCGAAAGGCCTCCTCGGGGAACCAGTCCTCGTCGTCCATGCGCTTGCAGAGCCCGTAGAGTTCGCGCTCGGCGTAGCGGTAGGCGGCGTCGTAGGCGGCCTGGTAGTCGTCGGCGAAGCCGAAGGCGGCGAGGTTGGGGATGGTCACGAACGCGGCTCCTGCGAGAAGGGTGTCACGGTTATTCTTCCTCAAGACCCGCGAACCCGACACCTTTTTCCTGCCAGGCGGTACAGTCCGGGTCCTATGACCTCGTGACACAAGGAGCACATCCATGGCTGACGACAAGGACACTCCCGCGGTTGAAGAGTCCCGCGAACTGAGCGACGCCGAACTCGACAAGGTCGTGGGCGGTGGAACCAACCACACCGGTGGACGGTTCATGCTCGATATCGCTGGGCACAACGTCGGATTTGCGCAGAGCCCGCCGCCGCCGCCGACGCCGACGAAGACCAAGTCCTAGGCTTGCAGCGGAAGGGTGCCGGAGAAGGTGCCGGGCCTGTTTGCCAGAAGGGCAATCAGGCTTGGCACTTTCTCGCGGACACCTTCTCGCGCCTTTTCGCGGAGGAGGCGCGCCCGAGAATCTCAGGTAGGCGGAGGCAGTTTCATCCGCCCTTGGGTCGAGTCCACCTGGTAGCTGCCCCCCAACCGCCGCGGGCTAGCCTTGGCGACGACGACGCGTCGCGAGCAGGGTCGCGAGCCCGCCCGCCAGCAAGGGCAGGCCGGCCGGCAGCGGCACCGGCGCGACGCGTTCGATGGTGAGCGTGGCGAGCGCGGGCAGGCCGCTGAAGTCGAGCGCTGTCACGTCGACGCCGTCCACGTTCAGGAACAACGCGAAGTCGCCACCCTGCGCGATGCTGACCACGCCGCCCTGGTTCGCGCCCTGGTTGGGCCCCGCCTGACCGCCGGCGATGCCGAACAGGCCATTACCGGCCGATGTCGCGAAGTCGTTCACTTCGGTGCCGGCGTCGTACACCCGCGTGATGCTCAGGGTGATGCGCCCGAAGCTGCCGTCCAGCAGCCCGCCGAGTGCGACGGCCCGTGGGTCGTCGTTGCCGATGAAGAAATCGGAGGACGGCAGCACCATGGAGGCGAAGCTCAGGAACGCATGGCTGCCGTCGGTCGCGGCATCGAGCATCAGGCTCGCGCTCGCGCCGGGCGCGAGCGGACCGGCGCCCAGCACGCCGGCCACGCCGTGTCCGGCGAAGGCGGCGTTGAGTCCGGCCGGGTTGCCGTCCTCGGCGAGCGCCTCCAGCGCGCCGCTCGCGCTGCTGCCGGTATTGAACAGGTCGAAACCACCGTCGTGCAGGCCGACCCACAGCGGCGTCAAGTAATGGCCGCCGGCGGCGGCGTCGTTGTGCAGGGTGATGCGCAGGCTGTCGGCTTCGGCGTTGACGCCAAGCCCGGCGAGCAGGGCGCCCGCCAGGGTGGAGGTGAAGAGTTTCATGCATTACTCCCAGGTCGATGTGATGGACGAAGGCCGGATGGCCTCCTGTCCGCCAATACGGACAAGGGATGCGCAGCGATACTCCTCCTCGGTCTCGAGTGCCGTCTTATTGCTCGCGATGACTGGAGGCCCTGCGCCCATGTAGCCCGGTCGCCACGCGGGGCGCGAGCCACCAGGCGCCCAGCGCCGCGCCGACCAGGCCCTGCAGCAGGCCGGGCAACAGGTGAAAGCTCAGGACATGGGCCGGCACCAGCATGCACGCGAACTCCATGAGCAGCGCCGGCACCAGGCCGGCGCCGAGGCCGAGCAGGGCCCCGGACCAGGCGCCATGCACGGGCCACAGCCGGCGCGCGAGTGCGAGGCCCGTGAGCGTCGTGAGCGTGCCGAACACCAGGCCCTCGGTCAGGCAATGGGCGCGCTTGCCGTGCATCGATGGCGCAAACGAAGGCCACCACAGCTCGGCCGCCTCGAGCAGCAGCCAGCACAGCAGCAGACCGAGCGCCGGCCAGGCGCGCCGCCAGGGCCTGCCGGCATTCGGTACCGCCAGGGCAAAGCCGGCCCGGGCGAGCACGAACATCACGGCCGCGCCGAGCAGCACGCGGAGCAGGAAACGCGGCGTGTGCAGCAGGTCGTGCAGCGCGCCGCCGCGAAACGGCGCCAGCGCCCACAGGGCCGCGCCGCACAGCACGACAGCCGCGAGCAGCCAGGCGCGGGACCAGCGTGCCGGCCTTACAGGGCGCACGGCTTCCAGTCCGTCGGCAAGGGAATCGATCAGTGCCTGGCGGGATGGCTTCATGTCGGGAGCTCCTCGGCGTCGAGGCGCGCGCGGATCGCGGACAGACCGCGGCGCACGCGGGCCTTGAGGGCCGGTTCGGAAATGCCGAGCCAGGCCGCCGCCTCGGCGCTGGTGCACCCGGCGTACTGGGTCAGCGTGATCGCTTCGCGATGATCGGGCGCGAGCCCCTCCAGCACCTTCACCCCGTCCAGGCGGCGCTGCAGCTCGCTCGGATCGCTGCCCGCTTCGAGCCACGACTGGCCACGGACGATGCCGGCCTCGGTGCTGGCGCGCAGCATGTCGATGGTGCGATGGCGCACGAGCGTGAAGAACCAGGGGCGAAACGGCCGCGCCGGGTCCCAGGTGTGCCGCGCGCGGTGCACGGCAAGCAGGCATTCCTGCACGCAGTCCTCCAGCACGTCCAAGGCGCCGAAACGCACGCGGATATAGGTTTCGCAGGCGCGGCCGAGCTCATCGAGCAGGCTGCGATAGGCGCCCTGGTCGCCGCGTTGCGCGTCGGCCATCCAGGTCGACCAACGCTGTTCGTCCGCCGACCAGCGGTAGGGCTCGGAGCCATGGAGCATGGGAGGCGCGGCCGCCTTGCAAGGAGTGTTGTGCGGCTATACGGAGCAAGGCGCCATTTGGTTACATCGATGGCGCACGAGGCGCAGAAGGGAACGAGACGGGCCCTCAGGCCCGCAGCCGCACCGGCAGCGTGGCATACCCCGACACGTGCGCATGCGCGATGCGCGTCGCGCCCGGCATCAGCTCCAGGCGCGGCAGCACAGGCAGCAGCGACTTCAGCGAGGCGCGGAGCTCGGCCCGCGCGAGGTTGGTGCCGAGACAGAAGTGCGCGCCGAAGCCGAAGCTCACGTAGTCGTTCGGCCGGCGCGTGATGTCGAAGCGGTAGGGATCTTCGAACACCGTCTCGTCGCGGTTCGCGGCGGGGTAGAACACGCCCACGGTCTCGCCCTTGCGGATGGTGGTGCCGTGAATCTCGTAGTCGTCGGTCGCGGTGCGCAGGAAGCTGATGACCGGAGACGTCCAGCGCAGGATTTCATCCGCCGCGCTGTCCAGCAGGCTCGTGTCGTCCACCAGCTTCCTGAGCTGATCCGGGTGGCTGATCAGTGCTTCCACGCCGCCGGCCACGGCGTTGCGCGTGGTGTCGTTGCCGGCGCCGATCAGAAGGAACAGGTAGCCATTCAGCTGCTGGTCGTTCATCGGCTCGCCGTCGACCTTGGCGTTCACCAGGCGGTTGACGAAGGGCGAGGGTCCACCGCCCGGCTGGCGATGCACGTGGATGAGGTCCTCCAGGTAGGCGCGGAAGTCGTTCATGTTGCGCTCGGCGGCCTCGGCCACGGTCTCGCCCGAGTGCATGTGTTCCGGCTCGACCTCGCCGAGGATCGCGTGCGACCAGGTGAGGATCTGCTTCCAGTCGTCCGGCGCGAGACCGATCAGCTGACCGGTCGCGGCGAGCGGCAGCTTGCACGCGCACTCGGCGACGAAGTCCACCGTGCCGCGCGCCTCGGCTGCCGCCACGAACTCGTCGGCGAAGGTCCGCGCCAGGGTCTCGAAGTGCGCCGCCATGCCGCGCATGCAGCCCTGGGTGAAGGCCCAGCTCGACGCGCGCCGCACCTGGCGATGGCGCGGGTCGTCCATGAAGGTCATGTCTGGCGCTTCATCCGGATCCCAGCCGCGCGCCTGGCCGAAGCTGTCCAGGCCGCCGCGCAGCAGTTCCGGCTCGCCGCGCCGCGTCACCCGCAGCCGCGGCCCGCCGTTGATGAAGAGATCCGGCCGGCCGGAGATCTCCTTTACGTCCGCATGGCGGGTGATCACCCAGAACGGGTCGATGTCGTCGCGCTCGTACCAGAACAGCGGCGCTTCGCGACGCAGCCAGTCCCAGGCGTCCCAGGGGAAGCCGTGGTTGGCGTAGGCCTCGGGGGAGTGGAGATCGAAGGTGCTGGGATCGAAGCGCATGGCACGGGCTCGTCGGCGTGTATGGCCCCGGATCATTGCCGACGGGGCGAGCGGGGCAACATTCCCTGATGGGCTGGGCGGGAGGAATGGGCCGCGATCGATAGCGGTGTCAGGTTTATTCGTCCGGACGGCGCATGGGCTTGGCTTCTTCACAGCCATGGAAACAAACCTGGCACCTTTGGCAATGCCGGACTGAAGTCCGACCTACAGGGGCTTGAAGGTGTCGTCGCCTTCAGCAGTCTCCTCAGCCCTGGCAGGCGTCGCCGATCCCATCGAAGTTCGTATCTCGCTGGTTGCCATTGGCGCGCTGCGGGCAGTTGTCTCGCAGATCGGGAACGCGGTCCGCGTCGTCGTCCGTGTCGCAGGCATCGCCGGCGCCGTCGCGGTCGAAGTCGCTCACATTGCGGGTGCGCAGCAGCGGGCAGTTGTCCCGCCGGAAGGGCAGCCCATCCCGGTCCGGGTCGACAGCGGGGATCACCCTGAGGTTGAAGGCCGGCCTGCCGCGATGCAACTCCTTGATGCTGCCGAGCCCCGGCACGTACCAGGAACTCCACACCAAGGTCTGGTCCAGGGCAATCCGGTTGGTGAACAGACGCAGCTGGTAGTCGACCTTCAGCGCGCGGAACGTTCCGGCCGGCACCGTCACTTGCTGGTAGCCCTTGAGTTCGCGTCGGAACTGGTAGTTGACCCACACATACTGGCGCAGTTCGTTGTACATCTTGCCCGCCCCTCTGTCGCTGGCGCGCGAGCGCGGGCCGTCGTCGGCATCGAGCAGCACGATGGGCGGGTCGATCACCAACTCGACCTGGTTCTCGAGATCCTTGAAGCCGTGCAGGCCGAGTATCTCGGGCGTCGAGGAGTAGAACTCCGGCGTACCCTGCAGGCTGTTCACGCGCACCACGTGGCGGGGCATGCCGCGCAGCTCCGAGCCGTCCACCCGCAGATCGAAGCGTGTACCGAGCTGGTCGTAGACCAGGCGCGTGCCGACACCGAGCGGCTGCAGCAGGTTCGGCGCGGGAATGCGCTCCGGAGACGTGGGTCGGGTCGACGGCGTGATGCCGGTCGCGGCGCGGTCCGTGCACACCTGCGAGTCGCGGATCCCGATGATCTGCTTCCCGTGCGGCGTGTACAGCAGGCGCGACGGCGCGCACAGCAGGCGCGTGGTGCTGAGCGTCTTGCCCGATGACAACGCTATGCGCTCCACCGTTCTCGATGACGAGTGCGCCGACAGCTGGGTGGCGAAATAGGTATCGTTGTCCGCGCCCAGGTGCCCGATCCGCGCGCGTTCGAAATCGCGCACCTGGGTGCGGGTCAGTGGATTGAAGACTTGCCCGGTATTGGTCTCCATGCGCTCGCCGTTCGCCGACAGGCTGAACTTGTAGGCGTCATGCGCGAGCAGGGGCCTGCCGTTGCGCAGACGACTGAAGGTCGTCAGCTTCACGTTGTCCAGGTCGGCGAGTTCCAGGCGCTGGAGGACATTTCCGTTCGAGAAACCCGGTAAATAGGCGTAGGCGCGGACGGCGTCGAAGGTGAGGCTGTACGGCCTGGCCTCGGCCGGCAGGTCGAGCCAGCGCAGGGCGTAGCCGGGCGTAGTCTCGATGACGGCCATCCTGTTGCTCAGCGGGTCGAGCGCCAGCAGGCGCCCATCGGCCATCAGCGCCGCGTCGCTCAGACCATTCGTGTCGTCGGGAAAGTCGTAGCGCTGGATGTCGACGTCGAGCGTTGCCCGATCGATCACCGCGATGCCGCTGCCGAACGCCAGCGTGACGAACACGCGTCGCTTGTCGGCGGAGAGCACCAGCCGGGTCGGCCGGCCCGGCACGGACAAGCGCCGCATGACGTCGAGCTTGTCGCGCCGGAGCAGCACGACCTCGTTGCGTTCGGGCACGGCGAGCCACAAGCGCGCGCGGTCCACCAGCACGTCCGCGATCTGGCCGCCCGGCTTGTTGCCGGGCGCCGGCAGGGGCTGGACGGTCTTGGCGAAGACGCAGATGCCTTGCTTGTCCCAGGCGACCAGGCCGTTGCCGTCGGGCGCCTCGATGAGGTTGTAGTGGGAGGCCTCGAAGCTGAGCGCGCAGCCGTCCCTGATGTGGCCCTCCATGGCTAGGGAAGGCAAGGAGACCACGCCGACGCCGCGGGCGCCGCGGATGTAGGCGCGCGGCAGGTAGGCGCGACCGTCAACGCTGCCGAAGATGCCTGCGTCGCCGTAGCCGAGCCCGTCGAAAGGTGGCGCGTCGATGGCACTGAAGGTGTCCGCCGCGGTGAGTACACCGTTCACCCACAGCGTCTGGCCATCGGGCGCAAGCGACACCGGGCGATCGGATTGCTGTGTCTTGGTTAATGGCGACTCGATGCCGTCGAGATCGAAGCGTGTCAGGCCGAAGTAGCCGCGCGCGAACAGACGGCGGTGGTCGCGATCCAGGACCAGCCTGCGGGCATAACCCGGGCCTTCGAGGCGGCGCAGAACCACGCCCGTGGCGAGATCGATTTCTGCAGGAGCCTTGTCGTCGTTGGTTGCGACGAATGCGCGTCCGGGCGCGGACTCGACCAGGTCCAGCGGCGCAGGCGAGGTGCCGTTCTCGTCCAATGTCAGAGTGCGGCTCGCGCCGCTGTCGAGATCGATGACGACGATACCGGCTGGGAGGCCCGTGACGACGAAAACCTGGGCGCCGTCGGCGCCGAGTTCGAGTTCGAACGGCCAGAGGTCCGGGTTGGCGGCGGTGTCGAGGGGGTAGCTGCGCTCGGTCGCGAGCGTCTGCGCGTTCAGGGCCAGGACGCTGCGCGTCTCGCGCTCGAGCACCAGGACCCAGCCGCGCTGTGGCGCGCTCACGGCCGCGACGATGCTGAGCCCCGTGCGCGTCTGCGCGGCGGCCGCCGTGAACGCGGCGACCCACAGGGCGAGCAGGCACAGCAGGCGTGGCATGGGACCTCCGTCCATGGCGGCTGGCTGGAGCAGCTGCCAGTCTACCGACGGCGCCTTCGCCACGCACCGTCCGGGGCCTGTGGCTTCACAAAAGTTGGCAGGTCCGACGCGCGCCTCAGAACGGCGCGCGCCGGTGGCGTGCCCTACAGCCGCTCGATGATCGTCACGTTCGCCTGGCCACCACCCTCGCACATGGTCTGCAGGCCGTAGCGGCCGCCGGTGCGCTCGAGTTCGTGGAGCAGGGTGGTCATGAGCTTGGTGCCGGTGGCGCCGAGCGGATGGCCGAGCGCGATCGCGCCGCCGTTGACGTTGGTCTTCTCGTGGGGATAGCCGATCTCCTTCAGCCAGGCCAGCGGCACCGGCGCGAAGGCCTCGTTGATCTCGACCACGTCGATGTCTTCCATCTTCATGCCGGACTTCTGCATCGCGTAGCGCGTGGTGCAGATCGGCGCGGCGAGCATCATGATCGGGTCTTCAGCGCGCACGCTCATGTGATGGATGCGGGCGCGGGGCTTCAAGTTGTAACGCTTCACCGCCGCTTCCGAGGCGATGATCATCGCCGAGGACGCGTCGCAGGTCTGGCTCGACACTGCCGCGGTGATCGACTTCAGCCCGAAGATCGGCTCCAGCGTCGCCATCTGTTCCAGCGTGGTCTCGCGCACGGTCTCGTCCATCTTGAACTCGCCGACCGGCGCTATTTCGCGATCGAAGCGGCCTTCCTTGATGGCGCGCGCGGCGCGCTTGTGGGATTCCAGCGAATAGGCCTCGAGGTCCTCGCGCGAGAAGCCCCACTTGTCGCACATCATCTGCGCGCCGGCGAACTGGCTGGGCGGCACGGCGCCGTAGCGGCTGGTCCAGCCCGGCGAGCCGCTGATCGGATCCTTGAAGCCGAAGGCGCCGCCGACCTGGGCCGAGGAGCCGATCGGAATCTTGGTCATGATCTGCACGCCGCCGGCGATGACGACGTCGTTCACGCCGGACATCACGGCCTGCGCGGCGAAGTGCACCGACTGCTGCGAGGAGCCGCACTGGCGATCGATGGTCACGCCGGGTACCGATTCGCTGTAGCCGGCGGTCAGCCAGCAGGTGCGGGCGATGTCACCGGCCAGCGGGCCGATGGCGTCCAGGCAGCCGAAGATCACGTCGTCGTAGTCTTCGTCAGGGATGGGGTTGCGCTCGACCAGCGCGCGAATGACGTGCGCGCCGAGGTCGGCCGGATGCATGTCCTGCAGGCTGCCCTTGCGCTTGCCGGTGGGGGTGCGTACGGCGTCGATGATATAGGCTTCGGCCACGGGTTCTCTCCTGTCTGTGCATTGGTGCGGGTGGGCGCGGCTGCGCCGACGGGCAAATGGGACGGCGCGGGGCGAAGGTCTGCCGCGCCCTTGGGCGAGCGCGGGACCGGGGCATTCTTCCCCACGGCTGGGCGGGAAATGTAGCAGAGGAAACCGGGGACAGACCACGTTTAACGCTCCCGCGTCAAACGTGGTCTGTCCCCGATTTCCCCCGTTTGCCCCCCTCAATCGACGATGCGCCTGGCCGTCCCCCAGGCCAACCACACCACCGCGCCCAGCACCTCGACCCCCGCGCACAGCATGAAGGGCGCGGCGTAGCTGCCGGTCTCGGCCACCAGCCAGCCGGTGACGTACACCCCGACCACGCCCGGGATGGTGCCGGCGGTGTTGGTCATGCCCATCAGCACGTCGGCGTAGCGCGGGGCGATTTCGAGGTGGTTGGGCATGAAGCCCGACCAGGTCAGCGAGATGAAGCCGAGCGCGCCGCACATCAGCGCCACGGCGGGCGTCGGGCTGGTCACGTTCTGTACCGACAGCATGCAGGTCGCCGCGCCCAGCAGGCCGGCGAGCTGCATGCTCTTGCGCACCAGGGTGAGGTCGACGCCGCCGCGGATCAGGCGGTCGGCGAGCAGGCCGCCCAGGTTGCCGAACACGAACATCGACAGCCACGGCGCGGCCGACATCAGCCCGGCCTTGACCAGGTCGAAGTGCAGCACGCTGTGGAAATAGCTCGGCAGCCAGGCGAGCAGCATGTACAGCACCCAGTTGCTGCAGAAGTGATTGGTGATCAGCGCCCACACCGCCTTGTGGGTCAGGAGGAAGCGCCACGGCACCTCCACCGGCCCGCGCGGCACGTCGGCCTCGACGGCGTGGGCGCTCATCATCTGGCGCTCGGCCGGCGACATGCGCGGGTCGTCTTCGGGCCGGTCGTAGGCGCGCAGGAACCACCACGCGCACCACACGATGCCGACCGCGCCGAAGAGATAGAACACCGACTCCCAGCCCCAGGACTTCACAATCCAGCCGGTGCTCATGGAGCCGATCATCGTGCCGAGCGGAATGCCGCTCACGAGCAGCGCCAGCGCGCGCGAACGCTCGTGGCGCGGCACCCAGCGGGCGAAGAGGTTGTAGGCGGCGGGATACATGGCCGCCTCGCCGAGACCCATCGCGACGCGGGTCAGGAGCAGGATGGGCAACGAGAGCGCGGCCGCGATGGGCGTCAGGATGGTGAACACCGACCACCACACCACCGCGGCGCCCAGCACCAGCTTGCCGCCGATGCGACTCGCGAGCCAGCCGCTCGGCACCTGGAACAGCATGTAGCCCAGGAAGAAGGACGACAGCACGAGCCCCTTGGTCTTGTCGCTCCAGCCGAACTGCTCCTGCATGCTGATCGCGGCGACCGAGATGTTGACCCGGTCGATGTAGCACACGAAGGACGCCGCCACGCAGAGCGCGATGACGGTGTAGCGGCGCGGCCAGCCGCGCGCGGCGCCCGCGGGCGCCGCGTCCTGGACAATGCTCATGCGTGCTCCCTGGCGAGTGCCGTCGCGCCGCTCAGCGCTGCTGGCCGTGGGCGACCAGGGCCGCCTTGTCGTCCAGGAAGCGCAGCACTTCGTCGCGGCCCGCGACCGGCGCGAACAGCACCGTGCGGGTGATGCCCCACTCGCGGAAGCGGTCGAGCTTGGCCTGGTCCGGGGTGTCCCAGGACCACATGGAGAGCTCGATGGTCGCGGGGTCGCGCCTGGCGATTTCGGCGCGGCGGTGGATGTCGGCGATGGCCGTGGGAATATCGCCGACCAGCAGATCGAGCGGCGCCCAGCCGTCGCAGTAGTCCACCACGCGCTGGCGGCTCTGCTCGGTCGCGCTGCCGAGGATCACCGGCGGATGCGGCTTGCGCGCGGGCTTGGGATAGGACCACAGCGGCTCGAAGTTCACGAACTCGCTGTGGAACGACGGCTCTTCCTCGGTCCAGATGGTCTTCATCGCCTGCACCCGCTGGCGCATCAGCTTGAAGCGAGTCTTGAAGTCGGTGCCGTGGTTCTCCATCTCCTCGGCGTTCCAGCCGGCGCCGATGCCGAACAGGAAGCGACCGCCGGAGAGATGGTCGAGAGTGGCGATTTCCTTGGCCAGCATGATCGGGTCGCGTTCGACCACCAGGCACACGCCGGTGGCGAGCTTGAGCTTGGTGGTCGCGCAAGCCGCGGCGGTCAGGGACACGAAGGGGTCCATCATGTGCCAGTAGTGCTTGGGCAGGTCGCCGCCGGCCGGGTAGGGCGTGCGCCGCTCGACCGGGATGTGGCTGTGTTCGCCGAACCACACCGATTCGAAGCCGCGCTCTTCGAGCGCGCGGGCCAGGTCGTCCGGTCGCATGCACCAGGACGTGTTGAAGCTGAATACGCCGATGTCCATCGTTTCTCCCCCTCTGGAACTCGAGGCGCGGCCAGTCTAGGAGGCCGGGCCCGCCTAAGGAAGCGTTCGGATGGGGGTGGGAAGGGACAGACCCCGCGCGGGGTCTGTCCCATCAAGCGCCGAACCAGCCTCCGCCCCGCGGGGACTCAGTCGAAACGGGGGCAGTCCCCGTGCGGGGTCTGTCCCCACGTCGATCGCCGCTATAATCCCGCCCCCGCAAGAAGGAGTTCCGACATGCCCCTGTACGAATACCGCTGTGAAGCCGATGGCCGCGTGGTCGAGGTCGTGCATCGCATGAGCGAGAAGTTCACCACCTGGGGCCAGCTCTGCGAGCACGCGAACCGCGAGCTCGACGGCCTGCCGGCGGACGCGCCGGTGACCAAGCTGGTCGGGGCCGGCAACGCGCAGAACTCGCCCTGGACGGTGGGCAAGCAGCTCAAGTCCGACGCCAAGGCCTCGACCAACGTGCGCCACGGCGCGACCGTGTCGCCGATGCGGAAGAAGAGCTTCTGATTCGAGCGGCAATCGGCGCCGGAAATCGGGGACAGACCACGGTTGCTGGGAAATCGGGGACAGACCACGGTTGCTGCGCAACCGTGGTCTGTCCCCGATTTCCGGCGATGTAGGGCCGATTTCAATCGGCCATGCACGGCTTGCAGCCTTAATGCGCCGCCGCTGCCGGCGCCTCCGCTCTCTTGGCCGGCGTCAGCAGCGACACGTAGCTGACCCCATCGGCGTTGTAGCCGGTCACCGGCAGCTTGGCCTCGCGCCAGCCGGGCAGGCCTGCGCGCAGCACGCACACATCGGTAAAGCCGGCGGCCGCGAGTGACGCGGCGGCGGTCATCGCGCGTTCGCCCTTGTCGGCGCCCACCACCAGTGGCGCGTCCAGGGCGAAATGGTGGGTCATCACCAGCACGAAGCTCGCGTTCGGATGGCTCGCGCCGGTCTTCGGATGGTGGAACTCGATGGGCACGTTCACCGCCCGCCCACGCGGATGGCCGGCGACGAACTCCGCCACCGTGCGCACGTCGACGTAGGTCGCGCGCCCCTCGTCGGCGATGGCGAGCGAGACTTCCAGCGGCGTGACGATGGGTGCTGTCATGGGGCTCAGGCGCGGCGTTTGAATTCGGGCACGAAGGGCGGAATCACCTGGCAGTGCGCGCGCTCGGGCTGCGCGGGCCGGCCAGTCAGCACGTAGCGCAGCTCGTCGCCACGCCGCTCGATGTCCACCTGCTCGGCGTGGACGTGCAGCATGCGACCGCGTGGCGGCAGCGCGAACACGCAGTCCAGCAGCCGCCGCGCCGGCAGCTCGCCGAGCTCCGGATGCACCAGGGTTTCATAGGCCGGCTTGTCGCTCATGGTCCGTGCTCGCCCCGCGCGTCGCGGTCTGGGGCGCAAGCCTGCACGAGAATCCCGCAGGCGCGCCATGCCCCTTTCGGGGACTGGGCGGCCGCCCTGCCCGCGTGTCGAAGCGCCCTTCGTCCGGCCGCCTATACTCAGCGAACTGCCGCCGGCCCGGCGTTCGAGGCGTGTCCATGTCGTCACCCGCGCTCACTCCCTTCGAGATCGCGCTGCCGCAGCCTGTCCTGGACGACCTCGCCGCGCGCCTCGCGCGCACCCGCTTCGCGCCCGATCTCGCCAACGACGACTGGGAGTACGGCTTCAACGGCGACTACCTGCGGGAGCTCACCGGCTACTGGGCGCGGGACTTCGACTGGCGCGCGACCGAGCGACAGATGAACGAATGGTCGCACTACCGCCTCGACTGGCACGGCCAGCCCATCCATCTCGTCCACCAGCGTGGCAAGGGGCCGTCGCCCATGCCGCTCCTGCTGCATCACGGCTGGCCCTGGACCTTCTGGGATCTGAAGCGCGTGATAGGGCCGCTGACCGATCCGGCCGCGCACGGTGGCGATCCGCGCGACGCCTTCGACGTGGTGCTGCTGTCCCTGCCGGGCTATGGCTTCTCCTCGCCGCTCACCCAGACCGGCTGGAATTTCCACACCACGGCCGATCTCGAGGCCGAGCTCATGACCCGCGTGCTCGGCTACGAGCGCTTCGCGACCGCCGGCGGCGACTGGGGCGCGCTCGTCGTCGGCCAGCTCGGCCACAAGCACGCCGACAAGCTCATCGGGCTCTACTGCCATCTGCCCATCCAGCTGAGCCACTACCTGGCGGATCATCCGGACGTGCCGCCCGGCATCGCCTATCGCGACGGCCTGCCCGAACCTTCTGAATACGGCCCCGACGAAGACGGCTGGGTGGCGCGCAACGAGGCTTTCTTCGCGAAAGAGAGCGGCTATGGCTACCTGCAGCTCAGCAAGCCCCAGACCCTCGCGGCGTCGCTGAACGATTCGCCGGCCGGCCAGCTCGCCTGGATCATCGAGAAGCGCCGCACCTGGGCGGACACCCACAGCGACCTCGAGTCCGTCTGGGACCGTGACCACCTGTGCGCCACCGCCACCCTCTACTGGGCGACCCAGACCGGCGGCAGCTCGGCGCGCTTCTACAAGGAAGCGCTCCTGAACCCCTGGCGGCCGTCCTTCCTGCGCTTTCCCATGGTGGAGGCGCCGACCGCGCTCGGTGTCTACCCGGCCGACGTGCTCCTGATGCCGAAGCGCTGGTCGGAGCGCTACTACAACCTTAAGCAGTACCGCGTGCACCCCCGCGGCGGGCACTTCGCGCCCTACGAATGCCCCGACCTCTTCGTCGGGGACCTGCGCGACTTCTTTCGCGGATTCCGGCGCTGAAGCGCGCGCCGCGCGCGTTGACAGCCGGCCACCCCCGCGGCTTAGATACCCTGAACGACCACGAGCGAGCGCCCCGCACATGGTAGGCATAGGCAAGAAAGAAATAGCCAACGGCATCGAGCGCTTCGCACCTGGCGAAGACGTGCCCAACGTCGCGATGAAGCTCTTTGCGCTGCGCAACCAGTGCACCGAGTGCAACGTGTGCGAGATGGCCTGCGCGCTTGCGCACTCGCCGGAAGGCACGGTCAATCCGCAATACTCGCGTCTGCGCATCGACCACGCGCCGCACAAGCCGTCGAAGATCAATCCCGATGGCTTCGGCTTCATCGCCGGTATCTGCCATCACTGCGGCAATCCGCCGCCCTGCGCCGAGGTCTGCCCGACCGACGCCTTCTACTACGACCCCGTCACCCGCGCGGCGGTGATCGAGCAGGACAACTGCATCCAGTGCATGGAATGCGTGCCGGGCTGTCCGTTCGATGTCGTCTTCGTCGCGCCGGACGGCGAATTGCTGAAGTGCGATCTGTGCGGCGGCGAGCCGGTCTGCGTGTCGGCCTGCGCCACGCGCCCGGAGATGGTCAACAACGGCAAGCAGTACACCCGCCTGCCGGTGCTGTTCTACGAGGAGCAGGCGGAGTTCAATCGCCTGGCGAAGCAGAAGGCCGAGAAGCAGGACGAGGTCGGCATGATGCAGGCCATGCTCGAACGCGGCGAAATCAGCAGTTCGGCCTGAGCGCGACGCGCCGGCGGCGAACGAGGGGAGAAATATGGAAAGTCGCTTGCTCCGAGTCGATCTGACCACTGGTCAGATGACCTCCGAAGTCATTCCGCACCAGGTCTTCGAGCGCTGGATCGGCGGGTCGGGCATCAACAACTGGATCATGTGGGAGCACTTCCTGACCCACGACATCCACTGCGATCCGCGCAGCCCCGACAACATCTTCGTGTTCGGCGTCGGGCCGCTGGCCGGCGCCGGCGCCGGCAGCGGCGTGAAGGGTCGCATCACCTTCAAGAGTCCCTGCTACGGCATCTTTGGCGACTCGGCGGGCGGCGGCAAGTTTCCCTACATGGTGCGCTTCACCGCCTACGAGTACATCGCCATCACAGGCCGCGCGCCGAAGCCCGTGTACCTGCACATCATGAACGACGAGGTGTCGCTGCTCGATGCCTCGCACCTGTGGGGCAAGAACACCGCCGAGACCCACGAGATCCTGCAGCGCACCCACGGCGAGTGGCCGTCCAAGACCTCCACGCTCACCATCAGCCAGGCCGGCGAGAACATGGTCGGCATGGCGGGCGTGGTGGCGGACGCGTTGCGCATCCACGCGCGCGGCGGCGGCGGCGCGGTGCTCGGCTCGAAGAACCTGAAGGCCATCGCGGTGCAGGGCAACGGCGGCATCCAGGTCACGCGGCCGCGCGAGATGCTCGACTGGCAGAAGGATTTCAAGGGCAAGATTGACACCAACGAGGCGGTCTACGGCTTCAAGCGCCGCGGCACGCTCGGCGCGGTGGAGATGTACCAGCACATCGGTGGACATTCCTGGCGCAACAACCAGGGCAACCGCTTCCGCGGCGAGGAAGTGCGCTCGGACAACTGGGTGAAGAAGTACCACAAGTACTCCGAGGTCTGTTCGTCCGACTGTTTCATCGCCTGCGACGGCAAGTACAAGATTGAGGGCAACGAGACCGAGGCCGCCGCCAAGTACAAGGGCGAGAGCTTCCGCCGACCCGAGTACCTCACCACCGGCAGCGCCGCCGGCATGCTGGACGTGCGCGACTGGGCCGAGGTCGCGCACTGGGGCAAGATCACCAACGACTACGCGGTCGACAACCAGGATCTCTCCTGCGCGATCAGCTTCGTGATGGAACTGAAGCAGCGCGAGCTCCTGTCCGAGCGCGACGTCGCCGAACTCTTCGGCCGGCCACAGCAGCTGCGCTGGGGCAACATGGAGGACATCGAGGCCTGCATCGAGTCGATAGTCTTCCAGAGCAATCCCTTCGGCGTGATGTTCGGCGATGGACCCTACTTCGGCGCGCTCAAGCTCTCCGCCATGAAGGGCCAGAACTTCATGAAGTACGCCGTCTACGGCAAGGGCGGCGCGAGCTTCACCGAGGAGATGCGCCCTTTTCCGACCTGGATGAACAACATGGCGGTCGCCTCGCGCGGCGCCGATCACCTGAAGGGCATCGGCCTCATCGAGAAATTCCAGCGCAAGGACCTCTCGAAGAAGTATTTCAATGGCCGCGTCGAGGCGGCGGACCTGTCCACCCCGGTGCTGAAGGGCGCCTGCACGGCGCTGGTCGAGAACCAGGTGGCGCTGCTGAATTCCTACGGCGTGTGCCTGTTCCACTGGATGCTCGACCCGGCCGGCTACATGCCGCAGGGGTACTACGGCGAGGCCTATGCCGCGGTCACCGGCATCGAGCGCACGCCGGAGGAACTGATGCGGGACGGCGAGCGCATCTGCAATCTCGAGAAGGCGATCAACTCGCGCATCGGGCTCAGGCGTGAGCACGACACGGTGTGCGAGCGCTGGATGTGGGAGCCGAACCCGGAGGGGCCCTACGCCGGCAAGGTCGCGGCCGACATGTTCGAGCCGGTGCTGGACGAATACTACGAGTGGCGCGGCTGGGACCGGGACACGGGGCTCCAGACGCGCGAGCGCCTGGCGACGCTCGGCATGCAGGACGTCGCCGAGGTGCTCGCCGCCGACGGCGCACTGGCCTGAGACAGCGACCATGATCACCGTGCACGCTGTCTTTCACGCCCACTTCAAGGAACTCGCGGCCACCGGCCGCGACTCCTTCACGCTCGAGCAGCCGGTCGTCGCGGAGCTCGCCGAGCGCATCAGCGCCAAGTACGGCGAGAAGATGCGCGCCATGCTGATCGACCCCGATACGAGCGAATTGAACGAGCGCGGCACGCTGTTCCTCGACACCAAGGGCCGTCGCATCGCCATCGACGACACGCTCGAGGACGGCGAGACCATTTCCTTCATGGTCGGCATCGCGGGCGGCTGAGCCGCGGCGCCCCCGCGCGGCCCAGGCCGCGCTTGCGCCTCGTCGGTGCAAGACCCCTCAATTTTCATGCCTTCGTGCCGCTAAGGCTGTCTGCGCGGCCGGGGCCTTCCAGTCGCGCGTGGCGCGCCCCGGACCCGGCGCTCGATACATCGACAGTCAGCCAAGCCCATGCACGATTTGAAGCTCAAGACCCTGCTCTCCCTCTCGGCCGCCCTGCTGGTGGCCATCAGCCTCGCCGCCGGCGGTTACGCCTGGCACAAGTTCGACGACATCGCTACGGCCAGCGCGGCCCGCGCTGCCGCCGCCACGGCGGTCACCGAACTCAAGAACGCCCGCTACCACGTGGTTCAGATCCAGCAGTTCCTGACCGACGTCGGTGCGACCCACGACCCAGGGGGCTTCGATGAGGCGGGCGAGAATCTCGAGGCGGCGCGCGCCGCGCTTGCCCGGCTGGTCATGGTGGCGCCGTCGCTCACCGATCAGCGCGACGGCGTGCTGGACAAGCTCGCCGCCGTACACGCGGTAGGGGTCGAGATGGCGCAGGCCTACATCGACCAGGGACGCGAGGCGGGCAATGCCATCATGAAGCGCCCAGACACGGGGCTCGACGATGCCTCGGCGGCGCTCGCCACCGAACTGGACGGCCTCGCCGCCCAACTCGAACAGGACTTCAAGGCCACCGAGGCCGAAGCGACCGCCGCCTCGCGCGCGGTACGCTCGAGCGTGCTCGCCGCGCTGGTACTGATCGCGCTTGCCGGCTTCGTGATCATGGCGACCATCTACCGGCGCGTGCTGCCGCCGCTCCGTCGACTGCTCGCGGCGCTGGAAGCGCTGCGGGCGGGCGGCGATGCCAACACCCGGCTCGACGGACTGCGCGCCGACTTCCGCGACGTCGCGCACGCGTTCAACGCGATCCTGGACGCGCAGGATGCGCGTCGCGCGGCCGAGCAGCGCGCGGCGGCCGAGAGTCGTCGCGTGGTCGAGGCGCTCGACAACGTGCACTCCCAGGTCATGCTGGTGGACGAGCGCTTCGAGGTGCTCTACTTGAATCGCACGCTCAAGCGCTGTTTCGCGCAGTTCGGGGTGAGCGCCCGCGCCGACTGGCCGGAGTTCGACGCCGAGTGCCTGGTGGGCGTGGATGCGCGGCGCTTTGGCGCCGGGGTCGCGCGCGAACTGGCGGGCGCAAGCGCGCCTGTCTCGACGTCACTGATGTTCGCCGGCCGCCAGTTTCATGTGAGCGCGAGTCCGGTGCTGGGCGCCGACGGCGCACGGCTCGGCACGGTGCTGGAGTGGACCGATTTGACCGAGCAGCGCGCGGCCGAAGCGCAGATCGAACAAATGATCGGCGCCGCCGTGGCCGGTGAGTTCGGCCAGCGCCTGACGCTCGCGAGCTTCGACGAAGGTTTCCTGCGCCGCCTCGCCGGCGGCATCAATCACATGCTGGACAGCATGGTGCTGCCGCTGCGGCGCGCCATGGACTACGTGGAACAGCTGTCGCGAGGCGAGATCCCGCCGCCCGTCGCGGAAGCGTGGCGCGGCGAACTCGCCGGCCTCAAGGACAACATGAACCGCTGCACGGCGGCGGTCGAACACCTGGTGCAGGACGCCGAGACCCTGGCGCGCGCGGGCGTGGCCGGTCAGCTCGACACGCGGGCCGACACCACGCGGCACGCCGGCGCGTTCCGCGAGGTGGTGGAGGGCGTGAATCGTACGCTGGACGCCATCGTGCGACCGATCACCGAATGCCGACAGGTCTTCACGCGCATGGCCGCCGGCGATCTCGGCGGCCGCATGCGCGGCGAGTATCGCGGCGACTTCGCCGTGCTGCGCGACGCGCTGCACGACAGCCTGGAGAATCTCGCCCGCACCGTGCAGGCAATCCGCGGTGCGACCGAGAGCTTGAAGAGCGCGAGCAGCGAAATCGCCACCGGCAACTGGGATCTCTCGCAGCGCACCGAGACCCAGGGCCACGCGGTTGAACGCACCACGGCCAACGTGCGCGAACTCGCGCTCACCGTGCGCCAGAACGCCACCCACACCACTTCCGCGATGGAACTCGCGGCGAGCGCGCGTGAGCAGGCCGACCGCGGCGGCCAGGTGGTCGAACGGGCCGTGGCGGCGATGGGCGAGATCAATCACTCGAGCGCGCGCATCACCGACATCGTCGGCGTGATCGACGGTCTCGCTTTCCAGACCAACCTGCTGGCCTTGAACGCAGCGGTCGAAGCCGCGCGCGCCGGCGAGCAGGGACGCGGCTTCGCGGTGGTGGCGAGCGAAGTGCGCAATCTCGCGCAGCGCAGCGCCGAGGCCGCGCGCGAGATCAAGACCCTGATCGGCGACAGCGTGGAGCGCGTCACCGAGGGCGTGCGCCTGGTCAACGAATCGGGCGAGAGCCTGACCGGCATCGTCGACGCGGTGAAGCATTTCGATGAACTGATCGCGCAGATCGCCGCCGCCTCGCGCCAGCAGAGCGCCGGCATCGACGAAGTGGCCAACGCCATCGCGCGCATCGACGAGGGCACCCAGCAGAACGCCGCCCTGGTCGAAGAGACGGCGGCGGCGAGCCGCATGCTGAGCGAGCAGGCCATCCAGGTGCAGACCCTGGTGGAAAACCTGCGTACGGCGGAAGACGGTGTGGCCGGCGCGCTGGCAAAGGTGGCTTGAGCCTGACGCTCTTGCCAGGGCTTCGATGAGGCTCTGGGATTGAATGGCGGGTTGAAACCCGCCCTACAAATGCCTACGACGGATGCCGCGGCGAACGCAGTGGTCGCCTGTCCGAACGAATCGGGGACAGACCACGTTTTCGCGGCACACGGCGATTGCAGGATCTGTCCGCGCGACCTGCCGCGAAAACGTGGTCTGTCCCCGATTCGTTCAGCGCGTGAACCGCTGCAATGCGAGCCGCGCCAGCCCCGCCACCAGCGCGGCGGTCAGCTTCGGCCGAAAGCCGTGCTCGCCGTGGATGAAGGCGATGCAGCCGTCGCGGCTGCGGATCTCCGCGTGGTCGGCGCCCGCCGGCATCAGGTCGAAATCCCCCGGCCCGAGCGCGCGCCCGGCGATCTGCGCATCCCCTTCGAGGATGAGGCTCAACTCCGTCTGGCTATGGGCGTGGGCCGGCAGCACGGCGCCGGGGCGCATGCGCATGAGATAGGCGCGCGCGCTCTCGCTCTCGCGCAGCATGCAGAGTTCGATGCCCGGCCAGCGCTCTTCCCAGCGCTGGTCCGCACGACGGGTGAGATCGCGGAGCGCCGTCGCGGCCTCGGCGAGCGCCGCGTCACCTTCCTTGCTCGCGAGCACCGCCGACAAGACCGAGGCGCGCAGCGCGGCGGCGCGCGCCGGCGGCGGCTGGAGCGGGCGCAGGCCGTTCGCCAGCTCTTCGAGCGTCTCCGGCGAGAGTGTGGTCTCGTCCGGAGCCTGCGGCGGGTCGTCCCGCGGATCGTGCGTCATGCGTCCAACTCGGCAGCGCGCAGCGCGTCCTGCGCGCGTTTCAGATGGGATTTCACCGTGCCCAGCGGCAGCCCGGTGGCTCGCGCGATCTCAGCATGGGAAAGGCCGCGAAAATAGGCCAGGCCCAGCAGTCGCTGCGCGACCGGCGACAGCGCGGCGATGGCCGCGCGCAGCCGCGTGCCGCTCTCCAGCGCCATCACCACGCAGAGCGGATCGTCCTCGTGCAGCGCCTCGTCGAGGCGCTCGTGCAGACGTTCGAGCTCCACGTTGGTCTCTTCCGCGCCGCGTCGCCGCAGCTGGTCGAGCGCGCGGCTGCGCGTCATGTTGAGCAGCCAGGCGAGCGGCGTGCCGCGCTCACCACTGTAGCGGCCGGCCTGCTGCCAGGCTTGCAGGAAGGTGTCGGCCACCACGTCCTCGGCGGCGTCCGGCTCGCGCACGATGCGCAGCGCCAGCGCGTAGACGTGGCCGAGCGTCGCGTCGTAGAGCGCCGTCACGGCCGCGGCTTCACCCTGCGCCATGCGTGCGATCCAGCCCTGCGCGGCGGCGTTGAGGGAGTCGTTGTCGTGCACGGCGCTCGCTTGGGATGGAGGAACGGGAGAGCGGCGCGGGGCGAGCCGTCGCCGACCGCGCGTTCGATCCTGCCATAAGTTCCCGTCACCACCTGCATGGTTCTCCTACGGCGCGCGCGCCGCCTTGGATGCGCCTGCATCCAGTCTGCCCAGGTCTTGCGTAGGGGGTTCACCACGCCCGGCCCGGCGGCGGACCCGAGCGCGGTGCGCGGGCCGGCCGCGATGTTCGGCCTGGGCGTGCATCCCATCGCGACCGGCTGAAATCACCTCGTGTTCCTGCTCGGCCTCACGCTCCTGGCGCGCTGGAGTCGGGACCTGCTCGCGGTGGTCACCGCCTTCGCCATTGCCCACAGCGTGACCCGCGGGCTCGCCGTCGCCCGCCTGGCGCGGCCGCCGGCCGCCTGGGTCGAACCGGCCATCGCGCTCAGCGTCGCCTGGGTGGGGGCGCGGTGCCTGTCGGGCCGGCGCGGGCACGGCCTGCCGCTCGCCTTTCGAAGCCGTTCGGGCGGCAATAGAATCCATGCTTCATCGCGCGAGCCAGAACCGCCCGCGCCTGGGTTCACGCGAAGGAGCACTCACCGATGACCGTCAAACTCTATGCCATGACCTGTGGCTATCTCGACATGCCGATGGAACTCCTCATCGAGGGGGGCACCGGCACGCTGCGCATTCCGATCCCGGCCTACATCATCGAGCACAAGAAGGGCGTGGCGCTGTTCGATTCGGGCATGTCGCTCCTGGTGCAGAAGGACAAGAACAAGGCGCTCGGGCCGCTCGAGCCCTACTTCGCCGTGCACTTCGAGCCGGGCGAGGAGATCTCGGCGCGGCTCGCCGCCATCGGTCGCGACGCCTCCAAGGTCGACTTCCTGATCAACTCCCACCTGCACTTCGATCATGCCGGCGGCAACGCGCTGGTGCCGAACGCGCGCGTCATCGTGCAGAAGAAGGAATGGGAGGCGGGCCACGTGCCGGAGCTGATCCAGGCCAACTACTACGACCCGCGCGACTACGACCACGGCCACCAGGTGCTGCAGGTCGACGGCGAGCACGACGTGTTCGGCGACGGCTCGCTGCGCTGCATTCCGACCCACGGCCACACGCCCGGTCACCAGTCGTTGCATCTGCACACCGAGAGCGGTGAAGTGGTGCTGTGCGGTGACGCCTGCTACCTGCGCCGGACCCTCGACGAGATGCGCCTGCCCGGCATCGTGTCGGACAAGGACTCGATGATGAAGTCGCTGCAGAAGCTGAAGGACCTGCAGAGCCGCGGCGCGAAGATCATGTACGGTCACGATCCGGAATTCTGGAGCACCGTGCCGCAGGCGCCGGCCCAGGCCGCCTGAGCGCGCAAGCGCGACAACGACAAAAGAGACCAAGAGAGGAAGCGAACATGAAACAGCTCAATTTCGGCAATGTCACCATCGACCGCGTGCAGGACTGGTACGGAGCGCTGCTGCCGCTGAACGTCTTCTACCCGACCTTCGACCAGGCCATCCTGGACTCCCAGCGCGACTGGCTGGAGCCGCACTTCCTGCCGTCCAAGGGCTCGCCGAACGAGGAGATGCTGCATCTCTCGCTGCACACCTTCGTCGTGCGCTCGGGCAAGAACGTGATCCTGGTCGACACCTGCGTCGGCAATCACAAGAAGCGCAGCACCGTGCCGGACTGGATCGACTACAGCTCGCCCTACATCGAGAAGCTCGCCGCCGCCGGCGTCACGCCCGAGCAGGTCACCCACGTGATGTGCACCCATCTGCACTTCGATCACGTCGGCTGGAACACCAAGCTCGAGAACGGCAAGTGGGTGCCGACTTTCCCGAACGCGCGCTACATCTTCGATCGCGACGAGTTCGAGGGCTGGGCGAAGAATCCCGATGACCACGGCGTCGATGGTTCCTACATGGACAGCGTCGTGCCGGTCTACGAGGCGGGCAAGGCGGATCTGGTCGCGAGCGACTTCGCGCTCGACGACACCGTGTGGCTGGAGCCGAGCCGCGGCCATTCGCCGGGGCACGTGTGCATCAACATCAAGGGTCAGAAGGGCCAGGCGCTGATGACCGGCGACTCCTTCCACCATCCGATCCAGGTCGCCTATCCCGAGTGGCACAGCGCGTTCTGCATGGATCTCGCCGCGTCGACCAACTCGCGCAAGAAGATCATCGACAAGCTGTGCGACAAGGACATCTGGATGCTGGCCGCGCACTTCAACACGCCGACCGCCGCCCACGTGGTGAGCAACGGCGCGCGGGCCAAGCTGAAGGTCTGAGGCAGGGGCGCGCCCGCGCCCCGCGCCCTGTGAGCTCTGGAACAGAATGGCGGGTTGAAACCCGCCCTACAGGTGGCTCCGTTGCAGGGCGGATCTCAATCGGCCCTGCACGGCCTTTGCTGAAGGGACGAATGTCGGGTTGAGACCCGACGTACAACGGAATGTCGGACGCGTCAGGACAGTCGCCCCCATGCTGCTAGCCCAGATCTCCGACACCCACGTGCAGCTGCCGGGCGGCGAACTCGATCGCCACTACGACACCGCCGGGCACCTGGCGCGCGCGGTGGCGCATCTCAATGCGCTGGATCCGGCGCCGGACGCGGTGCTCCTGACCGGCGACACGGTGGACGCCGGCGCGCCGGCCGAGTACGCGCGACTGCGCGAGACCCTCGCGCCGCTGCGCGCACCGCTCTTTGTCATTCCCGGCAATCACGACGAACGCGAGGCGATGCGCGCGGCCTTCGGCGCTGATGGTTACCTGCCGGCGGAAGGCTTTCTGCAGTACGTGGTGGAGGACTGGCCGCTGCGTCTCATCGGGCTCGACACCGTGGTGGCGGGTGAGCCCGGTGGCCAGCTGTGTGAGGCGCGCCTGCTCTGGCTGGATGCGCGTCTCGCGGAAGCGCCTACACGCCCGACGGTGCTGTTCCTGCACCATCCGCCGTTTCGCACCGGCATGACGTTCATGGACGGCATGGGGTTCCGCGAACCCAAGGGGCTCGAGCGCGTGGTCGCGACCCATCCGCAGGTGCGCCATGTCCTCGCCGGACATTTGCACCGCCCCATCGTCACCGCCTTCGCCGGCACGCTCGCGAGCACCTGTCCCTCGACCGCCCACCAGGTGGCGCTCGATCTGCCGCCACACACCGGCTTCAGCGTGGTGATGGAGCCGCCGGCCGTGACCCTGCTGTTCTACGACGAGCAAGCCGACACGCTGGTGCATCACCTGAGCTACGTTGGCGCGCGCCCGCGGCACGTGCTGCACGATGGGCGGCAGTGGCGGCTGCACGGGACGCCGCCGGTGGGGTTTCGGGGCTGATCAGCACGCGGGGACAGACCCTGTGCGGGGTCTGTCCCTTCCGACGGCGTTCTGGAACCGATTGGGGGGTTGAAACCCGCCCTACAATCGAGTCGCGGGTTGGACCCGAATTTGCTCCCCATTGTAGGGCCGATTTCAATCGGCCATGCACTGCCGTGTCGGGTGCAGGTCCGACCTACACCGGCGTCGCCAGCAAGGTCGCCACGCGCGAGGTGTCATACACGCACACGCGCTCCTTGAAGCGCAGGCCGCCGTCGGTGCGTACCAGCAGGTCGTAGTAGCTGCCCGCCTGGTAGACCTCGCTCACGCCTTCGTTCAGCGTCTGCACCACGATGTAGGACGAGGACACGCGCAGGGTCTCGCCTTCGCGCGCGGTGATGCGTACGGCGGACTGCGCGTGCCGATAGCGGTGCGCCTGGTAGATGTTCGCGTTGCGCAAGCTGTACACGCGGTCCTGCATCATGCCGCGGCTGTCCAGCAGCAGGAGCGGGATGGGGTAGCCGAAGGCGTGGTTCTCGCGGGCGATCATCTGGTAGAGCCCGTCTTCCACGAAGAACTCGGGCCAGCGTTCCAGTTCACCTTCGTCCAGCGCCGCGCAGTACTCGGCGAACAGCCGCTCGATGTCGAAGTAGTCGCGCATCTCGTCCATGAGGCTCAACGTGCTCCCCAGCCCATCAGGTCGCGATAGCCGCGCCAGAAGCTTCTGATCATGTGTTCGGTGATGAGGCTCGTGCCCTGGTCCTGGCTGTCGTCGCCCATGCCCATGTAGGAGGCATCGTCCGCATCGCAGGACTCCACCGCGCGCTGCACGAGTTCGGTGGCCTCGGTGTCTTCCATGGAGATGTAGCCCGCCGGCCCGGCGAGGTTGGCCTGCTTCAGGCGCAGGCGCCGGAGTTCGGCATCGTCGTCCTGGTAGCCGAAGAAATGAAACACCAGCTCGAATTCGCCGGCGCTCTTCGGCAGCACCTGGCGCACCGCCATGGTGTTGTGGATCTGCTGGATGACCGTGCTCGGGAACAGCGTGTGGATGTTGTTGCTGGTCTGTTCTTCCAGCTCGCGGCGGGTGTTCAGGAGACTCGGATCGGCGAGCTTCAGATTCGCGCGATAGGTGGCGATGTCGTGCTTCTGGTAGTCGCTCGCGGTGTCTTCCTCGGCCTGCGGCGTGGTGGTGATGATGGAATGCAGGCCATGGCGCGGGTCGACGATGCTGCGCCCACGCATGTTCGACCGGTAGATGTTGAACGTGGTGTGGAACAGGTGCAGCAGGCTCGCGTGGTAGGGATCCTTGACGTTCTCGTAGTAGAGCTTCCAGTTCGACTTCGCGTACTGGCGCGTGCAGCCGAGGTATTCCACCGGCTTGTGAAAGATGCGATCGACCCAGGGCAGCATGGTCGGGCCGATGTAGTCGGCAAGGGTGGGCGCGGCGTCCGCGAGCGTGCCGAACACGATGCCGCGATAGTCCTCGACTTGCACCGGTGGCAGGCCGTGGGCGGCCATGTCGAAGTCATCCGGCATGCCGGTCTTGTCGTTCAGCCCCTTCTGGAACGGCACGCCGCGCAGTCTCCCGCGCTCGTCGTAGGCCCACTGATGGTACACGCACCGATGCGCGCGGGCGTTGCCACGGAGTTCGCGGCAGACCATCGCGCCGCGATGGGCGCAGCGGTTCACCCAGGCGGCCAGATCGCCGTCGCGGGTGCGGGTCACCACCACCGGCGTGGTGCCGATGAAGGTCGACTTGAAGTCTCCGGGCTTGCGCAGCTCGTCGGCCAGCGCGAGGAAGTGCCAGGTCGGGCCGCGATGGATGCGTTCCTGTTCGCGCTCGAAGATGGCCTGCGAGGTGAACACCGCGTAGGGCACGCGGCTGCCGTCGTCGGCCGGCCAGGGGAAGTGGTCGAGAGAAGGTGACTCCAGCCGTGCCGCCATCAGACGTTCCTCCAGTGCGCGACGCCGGCCCGGCGCCGCTCACGCACCATAGGAGCGCGAGCGGCGGGCGGTCAAGCCGCCTCGGTCAGGATCTGGCGCAGCGCGCGCTCGAAGATCTCGACCGGCTGGCCGCCCTGCAGCAGGTGGCGCTGGTTCAGGATGATCGCCGGCACCGCGTTGATGCCATGCTGGTGGAAGAACTGTTCGCGCTCACGCACCTCCTCGGCGTAGGCCTCGCTGCCCAGCACGCGCGCGGCCTCGAGGCTGTCCAGCCCGACCTCTTCGGCGGCCTGGAGCAGCACGGCGTGGTCGCCCGGATTTTCGCCGCGGGTGAAATAGGCCTCGAACAGCGCCACTTTCAGCGCCTTCTGCCGGCCCTGGCCATGGGCCCAGGCGAGCAGGCGATGGGCGTCGAAGGTGTTGTAGATGCGGTCGCGCTTGTCCATACGGAACTCGAAGCCGAGCTCCGCGCCGCGCTCACGGATGGCCTCGCGCGTGCGCGCCGTGTCGGCCGGCGCCATGCCGTACTTCTGCATGATGTGTTCGTCGAGATCCTGCCCCTCGGGCGGCATCTGCGGGTTGAGCTCGAAGGGCTGGAATTCGAACTCGACCTCGAGCTCCGGAATGCGCGCGATGGCCTGTTCCAGCGCCCGCAGCCCGATGATGCACCAGGGGCAGGACACGTCGGACACGAAGTCGATTCTCATCTGGGTGGGCATGGCAAGGTCTCCGCAATCGATGGCCGCATTGTATGGCCGAATGCGTTCGACCATTCGCATTCCGTGGGTGCCGTGCATGGCCGGTTGAAACCGGCCCTACAGGTCACGCCGTCGCGGGCGACGTTGTAGGGCCGATTTCAATCGGCCGAACGCACGACCTTCACCGGCACACTCTTCAAGCCCACCAGCCGGTTGTTCGGCATGTACGCCGGCGCGCCGGCGAGTTCGAAGGCGAGCCCGCTCGCCAGGAGTTCATCGAACACGATGGCGAGTTCGAGGCGCGCGAGCGCCGCGCCGAGGCAGAAATGCACGCCCGCGCCGAAGCCTAAGTGGCGATTGGGCGCGCGGCCGACGTCGAACGCGAAGGGCCGCTCGAACACCCGCTCGTCGCGATTGGCCGACATCTCCCAGAACGTCACCTTGTCGCCCGCGCGCAGGCGCTGGCCGTGCAGCTCGGTGTCGCGGGTGACGGTGCGGCGCTTGTAGGCCGAGGGCGTGGTCCAGCGCACGATCTCCTCGACCGCGGTTTTCACGAGCCCGCGCTCGGCGCGCAGGCGTTGCCACTGGTCCGGATGTTCGAGCAAAGCCAGCATGCCGCCGGCGATGGCGCGGGTGGTGGTCTCGGCGCCGGCCGGGAACAGGAGCGCGAAGAAGGACCGCAGCTCGAAGTCGTTCAGGGTCGAGCCGTCGGCCTCGAAGCGCGCGTGCACGATGGTCGAGAAGATGTCGTCGCTGGGCTCGGCGCGTTTTGCATCGATGCGCACTTGAGCGTACTGGCGCAGGCGACGCAGCTGTTCGCCGGCCAGCACCGACTGCGAGGGCGTCTCGATGGCGGCGTCCACCAGGTCGCAGAGTTCGAGGCGGTCTTCCTCCGGCACGCCGAGCACGATGCAGATCGCTTGTGTCGGGATCTCGCGCGCCACGCGGGTCACGAAGTTCATGGCCTCGCCGGGCGCGATGCTCGCCAGCAGGCGGCGGGTGCGGGTGCGAAGCTCCGCCTCCAGCGCGGCCACCGCGCGCACCGTGAAGCCCTTGTTGACCAGTTCGCGCAGGCGGCGGTGATGCGGGTCGTCGGTGTGGTTCAGGACCTTGCCGGCGGTCGGTTCGTCCTTGATGGCGGTGCCGCCGGCGGTGCGCTCGCCGCCCTTGTCGGAGGAGAAGGTCACGGGGTCCATGATCACCTGGTCGACATCGGCATAGCGCGACAGCACCCAGAAGCCCTCGCCGTCCGGCGTCACGGCGGTCGGCGCATGCCAGTAGAGCGGCGCCTCGGCGCGCAGCCAGGTGAAGAAGTCGTGGGGAAAGCCCGCGGCGAAGCTGCGATCGTCGGACAGGTCGACCGCGCCGGGCGCGCTCACGCCTTGGGTCTCGCGAGCGGCGGCAGGGTGATGCCGGCCTGTTGTTCCAGCACCTTGACCGTGGCGTAGAAGTCTTCGTGACCGAGCCCCTGTGCGAGGGCCTGCTGGTACACGCCGAGGGCGGCCGCGGTGGCCGGCATCGAAGCGCCGACCGCGGCGCCAGATTCGAGCGCGAGCGTCACGTCCTTGGCGGCGATGGACAGCGCGAAGATGTCCTGTTCGAAGCGGCGCGCCAGGAGCAGCGGCGCACGCGCGACCAACGAGCCGGCCGAACTCACCTTCAGCACCTCGAGCAGGGTGGAGGGATCCATGCCGGCCTTGGCGCCCATCACGAAGCCTTCCTGGATGAGAACGCTGGCGCAGAGGAAGATCTGGTTGTTGACCAGCTTGGCCAGCGTGCCGGCGCCAGGCGCGCCGAGATGGAAGATGTGCTTGGCGAAGCATTCGATGAGCGGCCTGACCGCGGTGAAGGCGGCCTCGTCACCGCCCACCATCACCGCGAGCGTGCCGTCCTTCGCGGCGACCTTGCCGCCCGACACCGGCGCGTCCAGGTAGGCGATGCCCTGCGTCGCGGCGCGCGCGGCGAGTTCACGATTGAGCGCGAGCGCATTGGTGGAGAGATCGACCACCGTGCGCACGGTGCCCGGGGCGGCCAGCAGTGCGTCCATCACCGCCGCGACCTGCGGCGGGCCGGGCAGGGACAGGAACACCACCGCGCATTCTCTCGCGAGCGCGGCCACCGAGTCCGCCGCGCGCGCGCCCTCTGCGACGAGGCGCGCGCTTGCGTCTGCAGAGACATCGTTGACCACAAGCGCGTGGCCCGCGCCTACGAGTCGCGCCGCCATCGGGCCGCCGATGGTGCCGACCCCAATGAAGCCCACGCTGGACATCTTCATTCTCCCCTGAAGTCTGCGCGCGACCGCCACGCGCGGTTGATCATTTCCAGCCGACCGTCTCGTAGCCCTTGTCGCGCAGGCAGCGCTCGACGTAGGCGCGATAGGCGGGATTGGGCGCGGGCGGCGCGAAGATCCGCTGCACGAGTGTCGCCGCCGCCGCGCCCGCCGCGCCTATGCCGGCGCCCTGCGCGACGTTCCCCGCGATGGCGCCGCCGACCGCGCCGGCCGCGGCGCCCGCCGCGGCATTGCGCGCCGTGTCGGTGGCCGTCTGGCCCACCTGCCCGCCGTAGTGACTGGCGCCCGCCTGTTCCGCCAGGCGACCGCACTCGGCGACGGCGGCCGCGCTCGCGTTCGGATCGCCCCCTGCCGGCCCGGCGTAGAGCACGGGTTGATTGCTGGCGCAGGCGCTGAGCAGCAGGGCGGACACAAGGGGCAGCAGTGGTGTCAGGCGCATGCGGAAGACTCTCGGCTGTGAGCGGGGTGACCTGCCGCCACCATAGCAGGCCGCGGCGGGTGCGCGTTGCGGGCGATCACGCCGGCGCCGCATTCAGGGCGAGACGCTGTCCTGCCGCGCCATGGCCCGCGCCACGCCGTCGCCCACGGCTTCGAGATGGGCGGCGGTGGCGCGCCGCGCCCCGTCGGCGTCGCCCGCGATGATGGCCGCGCGGATCGCGTGGTGCGCGGCCTTGACCGCGCGCGAGAAGTAGAGCGAGCCGTAGGCGCTCTTGATGTAGAAGTCGCTCCTGTCCCACATGGTCGCGGCAATGGCGGCGGTGAGCGGTGAGCGCGCGAGCTGGTGGATGCTGCCGTGGAACAGCAGGTTCAGGCGTCGCCAGGTGGGGTCGTGTTCGGCGGGGCCGCCGGCGCTCGCGGCGCGCTGGTCGATGTCGGTGCAGAGGCGCTCGAACGCGACCACGTCCGCGGCCGTGCGCCGCGCGGCGGCGAAGGCCGACACCGTGCCCTCGGCGGCGGCGAACAGCGTGAAGAAGTCGCGCACCTCGGCCGGCGACGGGCTGACCACGCGGCAGCCGACCTGCGGCACGATCTGCACCAGGCCGTCGTTGGCCAGGCGCTTCAGCGCCTCCATCACCGGCACTCGGCTGCAGCCGAGCTGGCGCGCCAGTTCCACCACCGAGAGCCGCGTGCCCGGGCCCCAGTCGCCCTCCAGCAGCTGCGTCTTCAGATGGGCGTAGGCGGCGTCGGCCCGCGCGGACGCCGCCCCGGACGTTCCATGTGCATCGTGCAGAGGAAGGGCACCGGACATCGACTCGCCTCGCGCTGCATGCGCCTTAAGGGGGTGTTGGGTTGGCATACTAATATATTAGTATCCTCGCCCAGAAGCCCCGGCGAGTTCGTCGCGCGACGCGTCGCCACCGCTGCCGGGCCCCAGCACAGCACAGCACAGCGAGACGATGACATGGCGGTACGCAACGGGCAGCAGTTCAAGGCCGGGCTGAAGGACGGTCGCGAGGTCTGGTACGACGGCAAGCGCGTCGATGACGTCACGACCTTTCCCGAGTTCCAGGCCGCGATCCAGTCCATCGCGGACCTCTACGACCTGCAACACGACCCCGCGCAGCGCGACGTGCTGACCTGCGAGGTGCCGGACTTAGGCGTAGTCGGTCGCGCCTTCGAGATGCCGCGCACCCACGAGCACCTGCGTCTCAAGCGCGAGGCCTACATGACCTGGGCGCGGGCCAACTGCG
>JBFWYG010000047.1:0-9436 GCA_050186725.1 Gammaproteobacteria bacterium
GTGTTGTGCACCACGAGCTGCGCGTCGTAGGCGTGGGCGCCGAGGTGCAGCTTGCGTTCGATGAGTGAGCGCAGCACCAGCCCGTGGGTCACGACGGCGACATCGGCGTCCTGCCGGCCGGCGTGCTCGAGGATGACGTCCCACGCGCGATCGACCCGCGCGTGGAATACCGCCCAGCTCTCGCCGTTGGGCGGTTCGAAATCGAGGGCCATGATGTCCACGCCGTGCTCGGCGTAGGGTCGGCCGCGGTAGTCGCCGAAATTCCGTTCGCGCAGGCAGTCGTGTTCGAACAGCGGCGCGCCCGTGTGGCGCACCAGGCTGTCGGCGGTCATGCGCGCGCGGCGGTAGTCGCTGCTGAGCACCAGGCCGATGCGTCGGCGGGCGAGATGCCGGCCCAGGGCGTCGGCCTGCGCGATGCCGTTGGCGCCGAGCGGCGTGTCGGGGAACTGCACGACGCGTCCGGCATTGAGTTCCGTTTCGCCGTGGCGGATCAGCAGCAGGGTCATGGCGTTCCTTGGGACAGCGAAGCTCGCCGGCAGTCTACCGCCACCCGCGTGCGACGGCGAGACGACGCGCGGGCGCGCGCCTCACTGTGGGGGATGCGCGCGCGATGGGACTCACAACCGTCGCCACGGACGTGGCACTCTTGCGCACCGCCGTGCCAGGCAAGCAGGAATAGGAGAACACCATGTCCACGCCCGGGCCCACGCCCCGCGCCGCCATCGGCACCGTGCTGCTCACCACGCGCGGCCGGTCCGCGTCGCTGGGCGCCGCGCGCGACGCGCCGCCGCCCGAGACGGTGCATGGCTGGCTGCGCGAAGGCCTGCAGCGCGTGCAGGCGGAAGCCGCCAAGCTCCCACCGCCGCCCCACGCGCTGGAGAAGGAACTGGTGGAGGTGCAGGCGCTGCGCAAGCGCCTCGAGACGCTGGCCGCGCAGACCGCGCCCGCCGACGACGCGGTGTCCGCCGCGGAGGCGCTGCTCGAGACGCTGCGCGTCGAACTCGCCAAGGTCGGCGGCGTGGTGCAGCAACGACTCGCGCTCGCCGTGAAAGAGGCGGCCGCCGCCGCCGATCCGCTGGTCGATCCGCCGAACGCCAACGCCGAGGAGCTCGCGCCGGTGAAACGCGCGCGGGACGCGCTCGCCCTGGTGGTCGCGCGCGAGCCCCACGCGCCCGGTGACGTGGACGATGCGCGGGCCGCGGTCGCCACCCTGGCCGAGGCGTGCCGCGTCGCCGCGGACGCCGCGCGCGTCAGGCTCGCGGCCGAGGTCCTGCGCTTGCGCAAGGCGCTCACCGATGCGCTGGCCACGCCGCGCCTGGCCGAGGCCAACGCCACCGAGCGGGCGGCGCTGGACGCCGTGCCGGACGCCCTGGACAAGGCGCTCGCGACGGTCGACGCGAAGTCGGTGGCCGCCGCGCAGCGCCTGGTCGATGGCCTGCCCAAGCTGGTGGAGGCCTGTCTCGCGACCGTGGACAAGCGCCAGCGTGCCGCGGCCGAGGGTCTGCGCGCGCAGGTCGGCGGCAAGGGCGCCCTCGCGCGTGCGCCGGAAGGCGCGCTCAAGTCGCAGGCCGACAAGCTCGGGGTGGTGCGCGCCAAGGTCACGAGCGCGCTCACCGAGCCCCTCACCAACGCCAAGCTGGAGACCGCCGCCAAGGCCTGTGACGAATTGCAGCAGCTGCACGCGGCGGTCACCCAGGCGGTCGCCGACCTGGGCGGCGCCAAGCTCGCCAAGAGCCTGACTGGTCCGGGTGCGTTCGGCGACGGCGCCGAGTTCGAGACCCTGGTCGCCGAGGGCTTCGGCGGCGACTACAAGCTGGCCGCGAACCTGCTGAAGGACGCCTGTGGCGGCAATGTGGCGAAGCTGAAGGGCCTGTCCGGCGCGTTCGCCACCACCGCCGACCGGCAGCGGCTCGGTCGCGTGCTGAGCGCCGGCGGACTCGGCGCGCGGCCGCAGGTGCTCGGCCGCCTGCTGGACATCGGCTGCGACGGCAAGGCCGCGGACTTCGCCGCCCTGACCCGCCAGCTGACCGCCGGCGACTCGCCGGACAAGCCCGCGCCGGATCTCGCCAACCTCTCCACGCTGCTGGACGCCGGCGGGCTCGGCGCCCAGCCCGAGGTGCTCGGGCACCTGCTGAAGACCGGCTGCCCGGGACGCCCGGCGGACGGTCCCTGGCCGTTCCAGGCGCTGCTCGCCGAGTTCGGCGCCGCGCCGGCCAGCATGAAGGCGCTGCTCGACACCGGCGGCCTGGCCAAGACCGGTGGCGCCAAGCCGGTCAAACCCGAGTGCTTGGCCCACCTGCTCGCGACCGGCTGCGACGGCAATCCGAAGACGCTCAAGACCCTGGCCGGCAACGCCACCGCGCTGCCCAAGCTGAAGGGGCTGCTCTGCGACGGCGGACTCGGCGACGCGCCGGACTCGCTCGGCCATCTCTACAAGCTCGGCTGCGGCCAGGACCCGGCCAAGCTCGTCGCGCTGCACGATGGTTTCGCCGGCGCAACGGCGCCCAAGGTCGGGCGGCTGAAGTCGCTGCTGGTCGACGGCGGCCTCAACCAGAAGCCGAAGATGCTGGGCGACGTCCTCGCGACCGGCTGTGGCGGCGATGCGAGCAAGCTGGTCACCATGACGGTCGCGTTCGGCGGGCACATGGGCGAGTTGAAGGAAGCGGTCACCGCCTGGGGCGACGACAGCGGTGCCGCCATCAAGCAGCTCACCGACGCGCGCCATCTGAACGGCGATTTCGCCGCCCTGCGTACCCAGTTCACCGCCACCCTTGCCGCGGAGGTGCCGCACGCCCCGACGCGTCGCTGGCTGCTGGCCCAGGCGCCGCAGTTCGAGCGCCAGGCCATCGCCTCGACCGCCAGCCTGAACGCCGGCCTCGCGCGCAAGTTCACGCTCAACGACCCGGATCTCGCGGGATTCGCGGCGACCGACTGCGACTACCTGCTGACCCACGTCTGCGAGCGCCACCTGCCCTCGCACTTCGCCTTCAAGGACGCCAAGGCGGCGCACAACCCGATCAACCACTCCAACACCCAGTTCGCCAAGGGCACCACCCCGCAGCAGGTGGCGGACACCATGAAGGCGACGCTCACCAGCGCCGATGCCAAGGCCATCCTGGCGACCATGCTCGCTACCCTGCAGGCGTGGAAGGCGGCAGCGGCGCTGTGGAAGCGCTGGCTCGCGTTCGGCGCGTTCCGCGCGCAGTACCCGACCCCGGCGATCCACCAGGAGCACGTGCGCGAGTACAAAAAGTTCTGCACCTGGTACGACACGCCCAAGGGCAGGACCACCAAGGGCGAGTTCTGGCGCATGTGGCTGTCGAAGTCGCGCAGGGGCGCCTGGTCCGGACCAGACGCCGAGGAACCGCCGCCCGTCAGGGAGGCCTGGTTCAGGCAGGAGCCGCTGGCCATCGTCAACGATCCGCGCGCCAATCCCGCCACCGATCCGGTGCCCGTCAATCCCGGTGACGCGCCCGCGCCGACCGATCGCTTCTGGTACGACGACGTCCAGTACCAGGTGGGCGCGCAGCTCTACAACAACGCGCCGCGCGTCACCCAGTTCTACCCGGTCCAGGCGCGCGGCGCCGACGCCGCCACCAAGCTTCGCGAGTTCCGTCTGGACGACATGACGGCGCTGCGTGATGCGATGACCTGATGCCAGACCTGTCCCAGGAGAGCGCCATGCAAACCCGACTCACGCTCAATCTCGCCAACGGCGAAAGCCCCGCGGACGCGGACCTCGAGCGTCCGCTGTCGCCGGACGCGCAGGCGGCATTGCGCGCGATGCACTACCTGGCCGGCACGCTGTGCTTCGCGCAGGACGGACAACCGTCGGTGGAGATCATCGATGATCTCGCCGTGCTGCTGCCGAGCCTCGGCGTCGCGGGGCGCGCCTGCCTCGCGCGCGGTGAACCGACCACCGTCAAGCTCTTCACCGAGGCGACCGAAGTCCACTTCGCGCCGCAGGGCGACCAGGTGAACGTCACCACCAGCTGGGGTGTGACCGCGGTGTATCCTCGCGCGGCATTGATCGACGGCCTGCGCGTCGCCGTGCTGCGCTACCTGCGCCTCCTCGAATGCAATCTCGCCGAGCTTCCACATTGGCAGGAACAGGCGCTGCTGCTGCGCGCCACGCTCGCCGATCTCGGCGAGACCGACGCGCGGTCGCCGCGCGACGAGACGCCGCTGAGCGACGAGGAGATGGCGCGCATCGAGGCCGCCGCGCGCGAGGAATGAGCGCCCGTCGCGGGCTTCAAGCCGCGCGCGTGACGCGCCGCTAAATGCGCGTCGCGAGATGCGCGACGAGGCGCGCGCAGGCGTTTCGCGCGCGGCCCGGGCCGGCTTCCCTAATACCGGGAGAACGCCTAATCTAGGCGGCCGACATTCCCTCAGCAGACCACCGGAACAACCGCTTGTCGCAGGTTACCCTCACAGTCATCAGCTTCGGCGGTCGGCCGGTCCCGGATGGTGACAGCAAGACCTTCGACGAGCGCGGCGGCACCATCGGCCGCAGTGCGTCCTGTGACTGGGTGCTTCCCGATCCCGAGCACTACCTCTCGTCACGTCATGCGGCGCTGATCGTCGAAGACGGCGAGGTGCTGCTGATCGATACCAGCACCAACGGTGTGTTCATCAATCACTCGCCGGACCCGGTGGGCGGCGATCGCTCCGTGCCCCTGCAGGACGGTGACGTCATCACCGCCGGTGATTACGAGATCCAGGTGAGCATGAGCGCGGGGCCCGCGCGGGTCGCCGCCGCCGCGCCGCTGGCCGCCGCCGCGCTCATGCGCCCGGGCCAGGGCATGACCGATCCACTGGACCTGCTCGGCGGGCCGCTGACCAAGAGCGCCCCGTCCGCGCCGCACGACGATCCGTTCGCGGATCTGGCCCCTAAGACCGCGCCGCGTGCGTCGGTCACGCCGGCCCGCCCGACCGCCGGCAGCGCGTTCGCCGCGCCGTCTGCCGATCTGGAAGCGGTCGACCCGCTGGCCCTGCTGGACGGCGACGGGGGCGGCCGCATGCGGGACGACCCGTTCGCATCCATGCCGAGCGAGCGTGACGACCTGCCCTTCGTCGGCGGCGCGTTCCAGCCGCCGCGCGCTTCTCCCGAAGTCATTCCCGAGGACTGGGAAGACGACCTCGATCTGCTCGCGCCGGCCAAGCCCGGCGCCAGGGCCGCGGCGCCGCCCGTGGACCTGGCGGACACGCTGGACTCGCCCGCGACCGTCGCCCCGGCGGCGGTACCGAAGCCACGCCGGCCGTCGCCTGCGCCCGCCGCCGCGCCGGCTACCCGGGCTGCGCCCGCTGCGCGGGCCGCGCAGCGACCGCCCGCGCAGCCCGCCGCCTCCGCGACGGGGGAGGACAGGGCCGAGGCAGGGGAGGCTCTCGCCGCCTTCCTGCGTGGTGCGGGCTGTGACCCGGCGGTCGCCGCCGGCGCGTCGTCGCTGCAGACGCTCGAACTGGCCGGCGAACTCTTCGCGCTCGCGATGGGCGGACTGCGCGAGGTGCTGCTGGCGCGCGCGAGTCTGAAGAGCGGCTTCCGCATGGACGTCACCTACGTCGCCGCGGTCGACAACAACCCGCTCAAGTTCGTCGCCGGCGGGGTCGACGAGATCGTCGAGAAGCTCCTGTTCCGTCGCAGCAAGGGCTACCTGCCGCCGAAGGAATCCCTCGAAGAGGCGTTCGACGATCTGAAGGCCCACCAGCTCGGCATGGTCGCGGGCTTGCGCGCCGGCTTCGACGAGACCTTCAAGCAGTTCGACCCGGCCGAGCTCGAGAAGCGCTTCGAGGCCGCCGCCAAGCGCGGCCTGCTGACCAACCGCAAGGCGCAGAACTGGGAAGAGTATTGCGAGTGGTATGCTGAACTCGGCAAGGCCATCGACGAAGCTTACGAGAAGCTGTTCGGTGAGGCGTTCTCCGAGGCCTACCAGGAACGTACCCGCCACGGCGCGGGCACCCACAAGAAATAGCGGGGACCGACCGCGGCACGGCCGCGCGGTCGCGTGGCGACGGGGCACCGACACCGATGACGTGGAACAACAAAGTGGTGTGGTCGGAGGGCATGTTCCTGCGCCCCACCCATTTCCAGCAGCACGTGCGCTACGTCGAGAACCTGGTGGAGCGTCGCGGTGACAGCCTGCGCAGTCATCCGTGGGGCTTCAAGTCGCTCAAGCTGGACCAGGAACTGCTGCGGCTCGGCAAGCTCGGCATCGCCGCCGCCGAAGGCGTGTTCGCCGACGGCACGCCGTTCAGCATCCCGGGTGACGACGAACCGCCGCTGCCGCTGGACATCGGTCCCGACGTGCGCAACGCCGTGGTGTGCCTGGGCCTGCCGGCGCGCCGTCCCGCCAGCACCGAGGTCACCGCCGACGCCGAGGGCGACATCCTCGCGCGCTTCGTGATGCGCGAGTACGAGGCGGTCGACACCCATTCGGTCGGCAGCACGCCAGCGCCGCTGCAGGTCGCGCGCCTGAATCTGAAGCTCGTGCTCGAGAAGGACAGCCACGCCGAGCTCGTGCCGATGGGCGTCGCGCGCGTGATCGAGTGCCGCGACGACAAGACCGTGATGCTGGACGACGCCTACATTCCGCCCACGCTGGAATGCCGCGCCTCGCCGGTGCTGGCGGGCTTTCTCAAGGAAGTGCAGGGACTCTTGCATCATCGCGCCGAGGCGCTCGCCGGGCGCATCAGCGATGCCGGTCGGGGCGGCATGAGCGAGGTCGCCGACTTCCTGCTGCTGCAGGCGGTGAATCGCTACGAGCCCTTGTTCGCGCACCACGCCGCGAGCAGCCTCCTGCATCCGGAAGACTTCTACATGCAGGGGCTGGAGCTGGCCGGCGAACTCGCCACCTTCACCCATCCGCGCAAGCGGCCGCCGGAATTCCCGCCCTATTCCCACGACAACCCGCAGCTGTCCTTTCGCCCGCTGATGGTCGAGATCCGCCGCTCGCTCAGCATGGTGCTGGAGCAGACCGCGGTGCCGATCCCGCTGGAAGAGCGCAAGTACGGCATCCGCGTCGGCGTGATCCCGGATCGCACGCTGGTCACCGCCGGCGTGTTCGTGCTCGCGGTGCAGGCGCAGATGCCGGCCGAGGAACTGCGCCGACGCTTCCCCAGCCAGGCCAAGATCGGGCCGGTGGAAAAGATTCGCCAGCTGGTCAACGTGCAGCTGCCCGGCATCCAGGTGCGCGCGCTGCCGGTCGCGCCGCGCCAGTTGCCCTACCATGCCGGTCGGGTCTACTTCGAACTCGATCGCGCGAACGAATTCTGGCCGATGCTCGAACAATCGGGCGGCATTGCGCTGCACGCCGGCGGTGATTTCCCCGGTCTGGATATGGAACTGTGGGCTATCCGCGCCTGAGTCGGGCGCCTGGGGGGCGGTATGGCGCTGAATTTCTACGACCGGCTGTCCCGCTTCCTGACCGTGCTCGCGCAGGCGCCGGGCATGGAGTGGGTGGACGAGTACGCGGTCAAGGTGCGCGCGCTGGCCTTCAAGAAGGCCGACATCGAATTCCAGATCACCGATGCCATCGAAGACTCGGTGGAAGCGAAGGACGCGGGGATGGATTTGCTCGGCATGGGGGGTGACGACGACGACCAGGGCGGCGACGACCGCACCCGCATCCGCCGCCCTGGCGCGCCCGCGGCGGAGATGCCCGAGGGCGCCGATCGCACCGTCATTCGACCCCGCCCCGGCGCGCGCGGCGCCGCCGCGCCCGCGCCGGCCGCCCGCCGCGCCGCGCCGAGCGCGCCGCTGGTCGATCGTGGCCAGGCGGTCGAACCGCGCGGCTCGGGCCTGAACCCGCTGGTGGACGCCGCCACGGCGCTGTTCTCGCTGGCGCGCCAGCTGCACAACACCACCCGCCATCCCGACCCCGGCGCGCTGCGCACGCAGATGGCGCGCGGCATCGCGCGCTTCGACGCCGCCGCGCGTGAAGGCGGCGCGACGCCGGAATCCGCCGTCACCGCGCGCTATGCGCTCTGCACCATGCTGGACGAAGTCGTGCTCACCACGCCCTGGGGCGCGGAGAGCCAGTGGAGCCGCCACAGCCTGCTGGCGGAATTCCACAAGGAGACCTGGGGCGGCGAGAAATTCTTCGCCGCGCTCGAGCGCACGCTGCGCGAGCCGGCCCGCCATCTGAATCTCATCGAGTTCATGTATCTCTGCATGATGCTCGGCCTGGAAGGCAAGTACCGCGTGGTCGATCGCGGACGCGATCAGCTCGCCGCCATCCAGGAACACACCTACCGCGCGATCCGCGGGGTGCGCGGCGAGTACGAGACGGAGCTCTCGCCCCATTGGCGCGGTGTGGAGGAGCGGCGCAAGCTGCGCCATCCCATTCCGCTGTGGTCGGTGGCCGCGCTGACCGGCGTGCTGATGCTGGCCGCCTACATCGGCTTCAGCTACGGGCTCGCGCAGATCGCCGAGCCGCCCTACGTGGAACTCAGCAAGATAGGCCGCGACGCGCGCCTGACCGCGGTGGTCAAGGCCGTGCCGCGCACGCTCACGCTGCGCGAGCTGCTGGCCGCCGACATCAAGGCCGGGCTGGTCGACGTGATCGAGCAGACCCAGGGCTCGACGGTCGAGATCCGCGGTGACGGATTCTTCAATTCCGGCAGCGCGGAAGTGCAGTCGCAGGTCATCCCGGTGCTGGAACGCATCGGCGACGCGATGAACCAGTTCGAGGAGCCGATACTGGTCGCCGGTCATACCGACAACGTGCCGCTGTCCGGTGCCAGGCGCATGCGCTTCCCGACCAACTGGCACTTGTCCCAGGCGCGCGCGGAAGCGGTCGCCGCGGTGGTCGGCAGCCGGCTGAAGAAGGCCGAGCGCATCCGCGCCGAAGGCCGCAGCGACACCGAGCCCAAGGCGCCGAACGACACGCCCGAGGGACGCGCGCAGAACCGGCGCGTCGACGTGACCCTCTTGAACGCCAGCCGCTGAACCGGCTGACCCAGGCGCATACCCCATGTCGACCAAGCAAATCGTGTTCTCGGTGCTGGGCCTGCTCGCGCTCTGCGCGCTGGTGTGGTTCGTCGGTCCACTGATCGCCATCGGCGGCAAGGAGTGGCTGGCGGACGACATGACGCGGCTCATCGTCATCCTGGTCATCGTGCTCCTGTGGATGGCGAACCTGCTGCGCAAGGCGCTCTCGGAGAAGAGCGCCGACAAGCAGCTCGCCGAGGGGCTGACCAAGGCCGAGCCGGCCGCCAAGGGCAAGAGCGCGGCGCCCGCCGACGGCCGCGCGATGGAGCAGGAGCTCAAGCTGCGCGAGCGCTTCCAGGAAGCGGTCGAGGTGCTGCGCAAGAGCGGCGGCAAGAAGAACGGCAGCCTCTACGACTTGCCGTGGTACGTGATCATCGGTCCGCCGGGCGCCGGCAAGACCACCGCGCTCAAGAACTCCGGGCTCAAGTTCCCGCTCGCCGATCGCTTCGG
>JBFWYG010000047.1:9536-32859 GCA_050186725.1 Gammaproteobacteria bacterium
TTGCTCAAGCGCGTGGTGTTTCCCGAGGCCGACGTGGTCGGCGTCAACAAGGGCGCCGAGAAGCGCAGCGCCTGGCTCCGGCGCGGCGCCTACGCGGCGTGTCTGCTGGCGCTCATCGGCAGCATCGCCGCGTGGTCCAACGCCTTCAACCGCAACCAGGGCTACGTGCAGCAGATTAACCAGCGCATCGCCGCCTGGAACGACATCGCGCCGCAGCCCATCGAGGCCAGCACGCCGGTGGAGGAGATCCTGCATCGCCTCGACGTGCTGCGCGACATCGGCCGCTACGACGAGGAGTATCGCAAGGCCCATCCCGACACCCACGAGCTCGGCATGTACCAGGGCGACCGGCTCGATTCGGCGGCGAACGGCGCCTATCACCGCGAGCTGAATCGCGTGCTGGTGCCGCTGCTCGCCAATCGCATCGCGACCCAGCTCGGGCGTCTCCGTCGCGAGACCGATCCGAAGTACGCGGCGCTGAAGGCCTACGTGATGCTGGCCGAGCCCAGTCACCTGGACCAGGACTTCCTCAAGGCCTGGCTCGATTTGCACTGGGAGCAGGACTTCGCGCGTTCGCCGGAAGTGGTGCAGCGTCTGAACGATCACCTGGACGCGCTGTTCGCGGCCGGTGTGCAGGCGGGCGACGTCGACCAGAACCTGATCGACGAGACGCGCATGGCGCTCAACCAGACGCCCCTCGCGGAGCTCGTCTACTCGCGTCTCAAGCGCGACGCGCTCGCCGACGCGGAGGGCGCGCTGGTGCCGGCCGAGGTGCTCGGGCCGCTCGGCGCCAAGGTCTTCTCGCGCAAGAGCGGCACGCCGCTCACCGAGCCGATCCCGAAGTTCTTCACCTACGACGGCTACTACAAGACCTTCCTGCCCGAGAGCAAGCTGCTCGCGGCACGCGCGCGGAGCGAGTCCTGGGTGCTGGCCAACGCGCGTGACGAACTCTCCGCTGGCGAACTCGCCAAGCTCGACCAGGACGTCACCCAGCTCTACTTCGCCGAGTACCTCGCGACCTGGAAGGGCTTCCTGAACGATCTCAGGCTCGCGCAGATGCGCTCCATCGATCACGGCATCGAGATCCTGGAGGCGCTGTCGGGCCGCAACTCCGCGCTCCGCGCGCTCTTGCAGATGATCGCCCAGAACACCAGCCTCGCGCAGGCGCCGGCGGGCCTCGCCGAGGCCGCCGGCTCGGTCACCGAGAAGGTCAAGGCGACCAAGGACGAACTCGCGAAGATGCTCGGCGTCGGCGCCAAGGGCGGCGACGCGGCGCCGGCCGCGCCCGCCACCGCGCAGGTCGAGGACGCCTTCAGCGAGATCAACTCGGTGGTGAAGCCCGGCAAGGACGGCACGCTGCCGTTGGATCTCACCTTGGAACAGCTCGCCAAGCTCTATTCCGAACTGGATGCGGCGGCGAGCGCCGATCCGGCCGCGCCGCCGCCCAAGCTCGCCGAGAGTCCGGTCAACCGGCGCATGAAGGAAATCGCCATCGGTCAGCCCGAGCCCTTGAAGACCTGGCTCATGCAGCTCACCAACAACAGCGCCGAGGTCGCCGGTCGCCAGGCCATGGCCGAGGTCAAGAAGAAGCAGAGCGCGGACGCGCAGGCGCTGAAGACCCAGATCAATGATCTGTGGACCGCCGAGGTGCTGCCCTTCTGCCGCAAGGCGGTGATGAACCGCTATCCCTTGAAGCAGGACTCGCAGACCGACGCGACGCTCCGCGACTTCGGCAAGCTGTTCGCGCCGGGCGGCATGATCGACAGTTTCGTCGCGACCAATCTCAAGCCCTTCATCGACAACACCGGCGAACCGTGGCGCTGGCGAGCGGCGCAGGACGTCAACCTGGGCGCGTCACCGGCGGTACTGAAGCAGCTCGAGGCGGCGGCCAAGATCCGCGACGCCTACTTCGTCAACGGCGGCGACCAGCCGGCCGTCGAGTTCGCCATGAAGGCGCTCAGCATCAACGGCAAGGCGCGCCAGGTGAGCTTCGACGTCGGCGGACAGCAGGTGGTGTTCCAGCAGGGCAACACCCAGTACCAGTCGATCAAGTGGCCCGCGTCGAGCGCGAGCCTGGACGCGCAGATCAGTTTCCTCGAATGGTCGGGTCACGTGTTCTCGCGGCGCAAGGACGGGCCCTGGGCGCTGTCCCGCCTGTTGGAGAGCGCGAAGCTCGAGAAGGTCACGGCCGACCGACTGGTCGCGACCTTCCAGGTCGACGAACACACCGCGCAGTTCGAGATCCGCGCGACCAGCGTCATCAACCCCTTGCTGGTCGACGAGCTGCACAACTTCAACTGCCCCGAGCGTTTCTGAGAATGGTCGCAGGGAGCGCGACCGGCTTCTTCGGCAAGCTGCCCGCGTTCGGAGACTTCGTCCAACGTGGGCTGCCGGGTGAGTTCGTCACGCCCTGGGACGCCTGGCTCGAGCGCGCCATCGCCGCGAGCCGCGCGGGGCTCGGCGAGCAGTGGCTGGACATCTATCTCACCAGTCCGCTGTGGCGCTTCCTGCTCGGCGCGGGCCCCTGCGGCGCGCATGCCTGGGCCGGCGTGATGATGCCGAGCGTCGATCGCGTCGGGCGCTACTTTCCGCTGACCGTCGCCACGCCGCTACCCGCGGCCTGCGATCCCTTCTCGCTGCTCGAAGTCCACCACGCCTGGTTCGACGCGGTGGAAGCGCTGTTGCTCGGCGCGCTCGATGCCGAACAGTTGGATCCCGATGACTTCGCCGCCGAGCTGGCCGCCCTGCCGCCGCCCGTCGGCGGGGCCGCGCCGGTGCGCGCCGCGCGCCTCTACGACGGCTGGCGCGTGGACCTGCCGGGCGGCTACGACGCCGCGGCGGTGGCGGGCGCCATCGCCGGTGACGCGCTCGGCGAACTGAGCCTGTGGTGCAACGCCGGCGCCGCGGGCGCCCCGGCGGTGGTGCTGGCCTATGCCGGGCTGCCCGCCGCCGACGCCTACACCGGGCTTCTGTGCGGCGGCGAGGCGGCGCCCGCGCCCTTCGCCGGGCTCGCGACGGAGTAGCCACGGTGCAGGCGCTGCTGGCGATCTCCGCGGCGGAATCCCACCTCGGCGCCGTCAGGCGCATCAACGAAGACGCCTGTCTCGATCTCGCCGACCAGGGCCTGTGGGTGGTGGCCGACGGCATGGGTGGGCACCAGGCTGGCGACGTCGCCAGCCAGTCGGTGGTCGCCGCGCTCGCCGACATTGGCGGCTACCAGTCGATGGGCGAGTTCGTGACCGACGTCGAACGGCGTCTCCTCGCGGTCGACGCGCGCCTGCGCCAGGCGACCGGCGGCGACGAGGACGCCATGATGGGCAGCACCGTGGTGGCGCTGCTCGCCTGGCATCGGCTGGTGGCCTTCGTGTGGGCGGGCGACAGCCGCGCCTATCGCCTGCGCGCCGGTCGACTGCGCCAGCTGACGCGTGACCACAGCGAGGTGGAGGAACTCATCGCGCGCGGTGAACTCACGCGCGAGGCGGCCGAGGCCCACCCGTCCGCCAACGTCATCACCCGCGCCATCGGCGCGCTCGAAGAAACCGAGACGCTCGAAGTGGGCATGAGCGATCTGCGCCCGGGCGATCGCTACCTCCTGTGCAGCGATGGTCTCTACCGCGTGGTGAGCGACGAGGAACTCGCCGAACATCTCGCCACCCTCGCGCCCGACGAGATGTGCCGGCAGCTCATCGACCTCGCCCTGGCGCGCAAATGTTCGGACAATGTCACCGTGATCTGCGTCGAGTTCCCGGCGCGCTGAAATCCAGGGAGTCTGCGGCTATGAGTTTTTCGATGAACTTCGGCAAGCCCGGCAAGGGTGGGGCGCCGGCGCCGCGCGCACCGGGCAAGCTGCGTATCGCGGTGCTGGGTGACTTCTCGGCGCGCGCCAACCGCGGCCTGCTCGACCGTGGCGACGCGCTCGCGAAGCGCAAGCCCATCCGCCTCGACGTCGACAACATCGAAGACGTGCTGGCGCGCTTCGCGCCGACCTTGAACCTGCCGCTCGGCGCGGGCGGCGCGGTGGAGTTCAGCCCCACCTCGCTGGAGGATCTCCATCCCGACCAGCTCTACGAGAAGCTGGAGATCTTCGCCGAGCTGAATTCCCTGCGTCGCCGCCTGGCGAGCGCCAAGACCTTCAAGTCCGCGGCCGACGAGGTGCTGGGCTGGGCCGACGTCGCCGAGTCGCTCGGCGCCGCGCCGCGTCGCGCGCGCGGCAACGCCCTCAGGCTCGACGCCAAGCTCTCGGACTTCGCGCGCCTGGTCGGTGCGCCGACGGTGGACGCGCAGGCGCCGACCGAGGTCGATGAACTCTTGAAGCGCGTGGTCGGCCCGCACGTGGTGGCGGCCGACGACCCGGATCAGCCGGCGCTGGTCGCGACGGTCGACAAGGCCTTGAGCGCGGCCATGTCCGAAGTGCTGCACCATCCCGACTTCCAGGGGCTGGAAGCCGCGTGGCGCTCGCTCGACTTCCTCGTGCGTCGCATCGAGACCGATGTGTCGCTACAGCTCGTGGTGTTCGACGTGAGCGCCGAGGAGTTCGCGGCAGACCTGTCCTCGGGCGAGGCCCTGGACGAATGCGCGCTGTACAAGCTGCTGGTCGAGAACCCGGCGCTGGACGCCGACCAGGGGCCGTATGGCGCGATCATCGGCAACTACGGCTTCGAGATGACGCCGCCCCACGCCGAGCTGCTCGGCCGCGCGGCGCATCTCGCCGCCGCCGCGCAGGCGCCGTTCATCGCCGCCATCGGCACGGAGTGCATCAACGCCAAGCTGGAGGATCTGCATCCGCTGGTGACGCAGGCCTGGAACGCGCTGCGCGCGCTGCCGCAGGCGGGCTTTCTCGGCCTCATCACGCCGCGCTTCCTGCTGCGCGCGCCCTACGGCGAGAAGAGCGAGTCCATCGACAGCTTCGAGTACGAGGAATTCGATTTCCACGCCGGCCTGAAGGCGCTGCTGTGGGGCAACCCGGCGATCGTCGCCGCGACCCTGCTCGGCACGGCGTTCAGCGCGCAGGGCGCGAAGATGAAGTTGAACAGCGTGCTCGGCCTGGACGACATGCCCTACTTCTACTACGAGGACCAGGACGGCGATCAGCAGGCGTTTCCGTGCGCCGAGCGCCTTCTGAGCGAGAAGCGCGCGACCCACGTCACGCAGCAGAACTTCATTCCGCTGCTGGCCTTGAAGGGCCGGCCGGAGCTGCGTGTCGGCGGCTTCATCTCGGTGGCGGGCGGCGCGCTGCTCGGGCCGTGGTCGCCGCCGGACAAGCTGGTCATGCCGACCTTCGCCGGGGCGGCCACCGCGTCGGCCCCCGCGCCGGTCGCGGTGGTCGAGGATGAGCCCGAGGAGGCGAGCATCGCCGAGCTCGAAGATGGCGTGACGGAGGAAGAGGCCGCGCCGGCGGAAGAGGCGATTGCGGACGCGCCCGCGGAAGATAGCGATCCCGAGCTCGACGCCCTGCTCGCCGAGATCGAAGCGGCCGCCGCGCCGCCGCCGCCCGCGGACGAAGAAGAGATCGATCCGGAACTCGCGGCGCTGCTCGCCGACCTCGAATAGAACCGCAGCCGAAGCACTGGAGCCAAGCCATGGGAATGCCCGCCGCGCGCGTGACCGACATGCACACCTGCCCGATGTTCACCGGCCCGGTGCCGCACGTCGGCGGCCCGATCCTGCCACCGGGCGCCCCGACCGTGATCACCTGCTTCATGCCGCAAGCCAAGGTCACCAGCCAATGTGTCTGCGTCGGCCCGCCCGATGTCATCGTCAAGGGCTCCGCGACGGTCCTGGTGAACAGCCTGCCCGCGGCGCGCATAGGCGATCAGACCGCCCACGGCGGCGTCATCGTGATGGGTGCGCCGACGGTGCTGATCGGCGGTTGAGCTAAACGGGGACAGACCACGGTTTCGCGGTACCCCGCGAAACCGTGGTCTGTCCCCGTGTAGAAACCGTTTTACAACCGGCTCCCCACCGGGCAGCTCGACCCGCAGGCGCTGGCGCGCCCCAGTCCGCCGTTCGCGGTCAGCGCCGCCATCAGGGTCAGCGGCGCCAGGTTCGGCAGGCGCAGCGCTAGCGCGGCGTTCAAGTTCAAGGCTGCGATCGCATTGGCGCTCGCCATGAAGCTCGCGTTGAGCGTCGGTAGCGTCATGGGATAGGCGGGTGGGGTGACCAGGTTCAGTGGCGGCAGCGCCAGCAGCGGTTGCAGCGCGAGGCGCAGGTTGGCGGTGAGATTGGCGGAGGCGCTGACGTTCAGGCCCAGCGCCAGCATGTTGGCGCGCAGGCCGAGCAGCGCGGCCAGCAGCGCGAGCAGGTTGAGGTGGCTCGCCGGCAGTGTCGGCAGGCGCAGCGAAGCGATGAGGCGCAGGCTCGGCAGCAGGTTCAGCGGGCCGCCGAACGCGGTGGCCGCCGCGCTCAGGCTCGCGTAGGCGTTGGCGCGCGCCACCGCGGCCATGTTGAGCCGTGGCGCGGGCGCCGGCGCGCCGCCCGGCAGGTTCAAGAGCGCGTTGATGCGCAGCGCGACACCGGGCGCCAGCAGGTCTATCCCCATGCTGGCGCGCAGCTCGCCACCATCGACATGGTCATCGACAGGCGCGTGATGGCCGGCAGCAGCGGGAGCAGCGGCAGCAGCTGGGCGAGCAGCGCGGCCAGGTTGATGTTCAACGAGGACACCGCGAGGCTTAAGGAGGAGGTGCCGCCGCGCGCGGCGGGATTGAAGCCGACCGCGGCGCGCAGCTGTTCGGTCGCGGTGGCGGTGGCCGAGATCTGTTCGACCAGGTTCAGGCTCAAGGGCAACGGCGGCAGGCTGAGCGCGAGCCGCGCATTGAAGGCCATGCCGCTCGCAGCCGCCGCGCGGCTCGCGAGGTGCGCGTTCAGGGTCTCGACGGCCGGCGGCAGTCGCAGATTGGCGAGCGGCGCAAGCGGGAGCAGCGAGGCCAGCAGGCTTCTCAGGCTTTGCAGGCAGACGCAGCTCATGGCGTCGTTCAGGGCACCAGCAGCAGGTGGGCCGCGAGGCTGTCGAGGCCGCGCTCGACCGCGCGCGGCATCAGCTCCGCGACCTTGTCCGGCGCCTGCAGGCGTTCACCGTCGAGGTACATGAGCAACTCGCCGCTCACCACGCGCTCGCCGAGCGCGCTCTCGAGCGCCGCGCGGTCACGCGTGCCGTCGCACAAGAGCGCGAGCTCGCGCTCCATGGGCGGCGGTTCGACCCGCACGTGACGCTGGTTCGCCGCCCACTTGTGCTTGGCGAGCTGCCAGCGCGCGAAGGGATGAACCCGCGGCCGACCGTCGGTAGCGAGCGCGAAGCGGTCCGGATAGCGGCACAGCTCGGCGATGCCGTTGGCCGCGCATTCGAGCACCACCGAGCCGACTTTCTGCACCACGGCCGGATCCTCCGCCGACGCACCGACGCCCGCCGCCGCCTGCGTCACCAGCGCGCTGACCGGCACCGAGGCCGGCATTTCCCGCGCCAGCACTTCCAGCACGCCGCGCTCCAGTGGCTCCTGGACCGAGATGCGCGCGCCGCTCGCGTGGGTGAAGGTCGGCCCTTCGTCCTCTTCGCCCTCGGCCGGCGGATCCGCCCGCAGGATGGCGGACACGCGGTAGTTGGCGATGCTGCCGACCGCGATGTCGCGCTCGAGTTCGGTCTCCTCGTGGCACATCAGGGTGCGGCGGAAGGTACGGTTGCGCAGGAAGTCCAGGTACTGCTCGTGGCGGATGATGTCCGGCGCGATGCGCGCCAGGGTCTCGCGGATCTGCGGCGAGTAGCCGTGCGGCAGCATGCTGTTCAGGCTGGCCTCGCCGAGGTAGCGCAGGCCGGCCGCCGCCATGCGTTCGGCGAACTGGTAGAAGTAGAGCGGCGTGTTGTTGACTTCCAGGTGCTCGTGAAAGAGGTAGGAGTCGTCACGGTCCTTCAGCACCTCCAGCTCCTCGCGCAGCAGCTGCCCGTAGGCGCCCTCGTCCGGCGCGGCCTCCACCAGGAACTTCAAGAGCGCGCGCGACTGGCCGATGCGTTCGCGATCGTCGGTGAAGCCGCGCGCGTGGTAATTCATCATCTCGCGCACGCTGCCGCGCAGGTGCCAGCCGGGATAGGTGTTGTAGCTGACGTAGCAGATCGAGCGCGGATGGGTGAGCGCGCGGCAGAGCTGGAGGATGCGCGTCTGCACCGCGTCCGGTACCCAGGAGTACACGCCGTGGCAGATGACGTAGTCGAAGGGTTCGCCGTCGTGTCGCCAGGTCAGGATGTCGGCGCACTGAAGCTCGATGTTGGTGAGGCCGTAGCTGGTGATGGCGGCCCGCCCATCGGCGACCTGCGCGCCGGACGCGTCGATGCCCACGAAGTGGCTGTCCGGAAAGTTGGCGGCGAGCGGCAGCAGGTTGCCGCCGCTCGCGCAGCCCAGTTCCAGTACCCGGCAGCGGGCCGGGTCCGCGCCCTCCAGGCCGAACAGTCCGGCCACGCTCGCCAGGTACTCCGGCGTGGTGAAGGGGAACGGATTGCTTTCGTAGGGGATGGCGTCGTAGGAGTTGGCGGCTTCGCTCTCGTGCTGCACGGCGCTCACATCGGGGTCCTTGCGATCAGAATTCCATGGGAGAGGAAGCGGCGGTAGCGCTCCGGGATCTCGGCCGCCGGCGCCTCGGCCGCGGCCAGCATCAGCGCGCCGGCGACGCCGGTGCCGATGACGCCTGGCGGCGGCGGCACGGGCTCCAGACCGACAGGCGCGATGTTGCCGCCGCCCCAGAACGCGGCCTGCGCGACCAGCTGCGCGGCGGCGTCGCTACAGCTGTCGGCAGCGGTCTCGGCGGCGCGGCTGTGGGTTTCGTTCGGCGCCATGCACCAGGCTTCGGCGGCCTTGATCGCGGCTTGTGCGTCGGCGCCGAGCTCGCGCTCCAGCGGTACGCAGGCGCAGGCCCAGGCGACCGCGTCGGCCGGTGGCAGCGCGTGGGCGAGGTAGGTCAGCGCATCGATCAGCAGCTCACCCTGGATCAGCGTGGAGAGCAGCGCCGCGGGGGCCGGGTCGCCGGCCAGCGCCTCGCGGGTGGCGGGTTCCATCTCCAGGGAAGCGCACACCGCCTGCGGACGGCGCGCCGCGAGTCGCACCAGCGGGTCTTGCTCGGGGGTGGGAGTGCCCGTCATCGTTCAATGCTCGTCAATTGATCTTCACGATGCCACCGGTCAGGGTCAGCATCGCGGTGCCTGCCAGCTTGGAGTTCAGCCCGCTCATTTCCAACGCGGTGGTCGCCTTGATGGTGACCTTGAGGCCCTGGATGGTGATGCCCTGCTGGTCGATGACTATCTTGTTGCCGCCGACCTTGAGCGTGATGGACTTGGCCGCGTCGGTGGTATGCGCGCCGGCGCTCAGCTTCAAGGTGTCGTCGCCGGTCTCGATGGTCGTCGCGCGGCTCTTGTTGATGGTGTTGGTCTGCTTGCCGGCGCTCAGCTTCAGGGTGTCGTCGCCGGTCTTCAGCGTCACCGTGCGGTGCTTGTTGATGTCGATCTTCAGGCTGCCATCCTTCATGCCGTCGCCCTTGCCGATGATGATCGTCTCGTTGTTGCCGACGGTCAGCGCGCGGTCGTGGTAGATCTGGATGGTCTGGTCGCCCTTGTCCTTCTTGTCGTAGCCCACCTTGAGGGTGTCGTTGTTCTCCACCACGCGATTGAAGTCCTTCTGCGCGTGGAAGTAGACCTCTTCGGCGTCCTTCTTGTCCTCGAAGCGCAGTTCGTTGAAGGTCGTGGCATCGCCCGACTTCGAGCTCATGCTCTTCATGGTGCTCTTGGTCGCGTTCGCCGGCAGCTCGTAGGGCGGCATCTGGTCCTTGTTGTAGACCCGGCCCGTCACGATGGGACGGTCCGGATCGCCTTCCAGGAACTCGACGATGACCTCCTGTCCGACGCGCGGCAGGTAGATGTGGCCCCAGTTCTTGCCGGCCAGGGCGCTCGACACCCGCACCCAGCAGGAGGAGGTGTCGTCGGCCTTGCCGTGGCGGTCCCAGTGGAACTTGAGCTTCACCCGGCCGTACTTGTCGGTGTGCAGCTCGGCATTGCTCGGCCCGGTGATCACGGCCGTCTGCGGACCGCGTATCGAGGGCTTGCGGTTCTCGCGCGGCGGTCGGAAGGGCGTCGTGCTGCGAATCGCGGTGAAGTCGGAGGCGAAGCGGTAGTTGAGATGGTCGCCCTGGGTGCCGAGTTCGTGCTGGGTGGAAGCCAGCTCGTGGGTGGCCTCGATGACCAGGTACTCCTGGTTCAGCGCCGCGCGCGGGAAGTCGGCCAGGGTGAAGAGGTGGCCGACGCCGATGCCGCGCGCGTTGCCGCGGCCCAGGTAGCGCTCGTGGGCCATCTGCAGCTCCTCGCGGCGCACACCCGCGTAGCGCTTGCCCTCGGCCTCGGTGAGATGCGGGCCGGGGTAGTCGAAGAACTGCAGCTTGGAGTCCGTGGTGCCGGCGGCCTTGGTCGAGTTGTTCTTGAGGCTGGTCTGGGTGAGGGTCGGGTTCTCGAAATCGTAGTTCAGGTGCTCGTAGCCGAAGGTCTCCAGCTCGTAGACGTCCCGCCAGTCGAACATGACGTCGTTCGCGTATTCATCCCGCTTGCTGGGGTCGTAGACGACGTTCTCGTAACCCTTGCAGGCCTTGTGCGCGATGGCGCCATCGCTCAGCACCAGGGTGTGCTTGGACTCCTCGTGCTTGAAGTAGTAGTAGATGCCCTCTTCCTGCATCAGGCGGTTGACGAAGTTGAGGTCGGTCTCGCGGTACTGCACGCAATAGGTGCGGGCGGCGTAGTTGCCCTGCAGGGAGTTCTGGAAGTCGTTGAACTTGTGGTCCTTGAAGATGCCCTCGGTGATGATCCAGGGCACCGTCTTGTCCTGGAATATGCGGCAGTCGGTGGTGCGGGTCAGCAGCCACGGCCAGGGCTTCAGGAGCGCCTTGTACAGCGCGAAACGGGCGCTGGCGCCGGCCAGCTCGATCTGCGCGACGCGCCCGTGGAAGTAGCGCGCCCCGGCCGGCGTGGACATGCCGACGCCCATGCCCTTGCCGAGCAGCGCCTTGATGTCGATGTCGAAGCTCAGGTTCTGCAGGTCGAGCTCGATCTCATAGGGCTGGCCCATGCGCTCGGTCATCTTCAGTGACCGCAGCTGGAAGCCGAGGTTGGGGACTTCGCAGTAGACGCTGATCGTCGGCGCGGCGCCGGCGGCGTCGCCAGCGTTGGAAGTCGGTGGCGGGGGCAATGGTGCTACTCCTGCGTTGCATCTCGCGTGACGGTCCACACTCCGAGGCTGGCGTGCTTGTCGATTCGCGCGGCGTACGGATAATATCGAAACATGAGCCGCGATGGGCCGTCATCGCTGATGACCAGCCGCCCTGAAGCGCTTCACCAGCTCCCGCACTCAAGGACCGCCGCTCGCCTCGCGCGAACCGCGGCGAAAGGAACGATGGCGCGCCAGATGCTTGCTTCGCTGACCTTCTCGTTCGCGGGCCCCTGGCACTGATCATGCCGCTGGACGTCGCTGCCCTCACCGCTCCCCTGGCCGACGACGCGCCGGCCGGCGAGAATCTCGAGTACGACGCCGCCTACATCGAACTGGGTACGATTTCCCAGCGCAAGCCCGACCAGCAGTACGGCGCGACCATCGTCCCGGGGGAGGAGCCCGACTGGGGTGAGGTGCAGTCGCTCGCGGTGAGCGTGCTGGAGCGCACCCGCGACCTGCGCCCGGCGATGATCCTGACCCGCGCCCTGGTGCGCACCGAGGGCCTGCCCGGACTGCGCGACGCGCTCGCCCTGGTCCAGGGCTACTGCGAGCAGCTGTGGGACACCGTGCACCCGCAGCTCGACCCCGACGACGACAACGACCCGACCATGCGCCTGAACGCGCTGCTCACCCTGGTGAACGTCGCGGCGGTGCTGAGGCCGCTGCGCGAAGCGCCGCTGGCCCGCTCGCGCATGCTCGGGTCGGTGACACTCAAGGCCCTGGACGACATCGATGCGGCCGCCAAGGCGCCGCCGCCGCAGGACGATGCGCCGCCGCCGCCGGCGCCCGCGCTCGGCATGGGCGACGTCGAAGCCATCTTTCGCGACTGTCCGCTGGAGGACCTCCAGGCGAGCGTCGCGGCCACGCGCGAGGCGCTCGATCTCGCGCGCCGCCTGCAGGCCACCGTCAACGACAAGTGCGGGCTCGGCGACGCGCTCGACACCTCGGCCCTGGTCGCGGTGCTGAAGGAAGCCGATGCGGCAGCCGCGCCCTGGCTCGCGCGCCGCGAGGCCGAGGCGGGCGGTGGCGAGGCTGGCGCGGTGGCCGCGGGCGAGGACGGCACGGCCGCCGATGGCGAAAGCGCCGCGACCGCGCGGGTGGTGACCCAGGTCGTCCGCGCCGGGATACACTCGCGTGACGACGCGCTCCGTGCGATCGACGAACTCGTCCGCTATTTTCAAGACAACGAACCGACCAGCCCGGTGCCGCTGCTGCTCACCCGCGCGCGACGCTGGGTGACGATGGATTTCATCTCCATCCTGGACGACTTCGCGCCCGACGCCGCGCGCGAGGCCGAGAGGCTGCGCGGGTCGCAGGGCTGACGCGGCGTGGATGCCCCGTCGCGGGGCAGAGGTTCAGGGTTTGTTCGCGGCGTGCCGATACCCGGCGTTCCGAGCAGCTAACATTGGCCACAAGGCCCCTCGAACGGGGGCAGACAAGAGGAGGCCGTCATGGCGAAGGCAAGCAGTCAGAAGTTCATCTCGCGCAACCGCGCGCCGCGTGTGCAGATCGAGTACGACGTCGAACTCTATGGTTCGAGCAAGAAGGTGCAGCTGCCCTTCGTCATGGGCGTGATGGCCGACCTGTCGGGCAAGCCCGCCGAGGCGCTGCCGCCGGTCGACAAGCGCAAGGCGCTCGAGATCGACGTCGACAACTTCGACGACCGCCTGAAGGCGATGAAGCCGCGCGTCGCGTTCCGCGTGCCGAACACGCTGACCGGCGAAGGCGACCTGTCGGTCGACATCTCCTTCGAGAGCATGGACGACTTCTCGCCGGCGGCCGTGGCGCGCAACGTCGAGCCGCTGCGCAAGCTGCTCGAGGCCCGCACCCAGCTGTCCAATCTCCTGACCTACATGGACGGCAAGAGCGGCGCCGAGGAACTCATCAGCAAGGTGCTGGCCGACCCGACCCTGCTCCAGGCGCTGGTCGCGGCGCCCCAGGGCGGCGACACGCCGGCCGGCGACGCCTGAGCGGCGCTCCGCCCTCGGCACACACCACGCGTTCAACGTCGATCAAGTTGAAGGGACCCTCCCATGGCTGAAACAGAAGCGCAAGGCGCGGCACAAGCAGAAGGCCTGACCTTCGAGGCAAGTGATTTCTCCGCGTTGCTGCAGAAGGAATTCAAACCGACCTCCGATTCCGCCAAGTCGGCGGTCGAGACCGCGGTGCAGACCCTCGCCCAGCAGGCGCTGGCCGATACCTCGCTGGTGTCGAAGGACGCCATCCGCTCCATCGAAGCGATCATCGCGGCGCTCGACAAGAAGCTCACCGAGCAGGTCAACGAGATCATCCACCACGAGGACTTCCAGGGCCTGGAAGGCGCCTGGCGTGGTCTGCACTACCTGGTGAACAACACCGAGACCGACGAACAGCTCAAGATCCGGGTCATGAACATCTCCAAGAAGGAGCTGCACAAGACCCTGAAGAAGTTCAAGGGCACGGCCTGGGACCAGAGCCCGATCTTCAAGAAGATGTACGAAGAGGAATATGGCCAGTTCGGCGGCGAGCCCTACGGCTGCCTGATCGGCGACTACCACTTCGATCACAGCCCGCAGGACGTCGAGCTGCTCGGCGAGATGGCGCAGGTGGCGGCCGCCGCCCACGCGCCGTTCATCACCGGCGCGGCGCCGTCCATCATGCAGATGGAGTCCTGGCAGGAGCTGTCCAATCCGCGCGACCTGACCAAGATATTCCAGACCCCGGAGTACGCCGCCTGGCGCTCGCTGCGTGAAGCCGAGGACTCGCGCTACATCGGTCTCGCCATGCCGCGCTACCTCGCGCGCCTGCCCTACGGCGCGAAGACCAGCCCGGTCGACGAGTTCGACTTCGAGGAAGACGTCGAGGGCGCGCAGCACGACAAGTACGTGTGGGCCAACGCCGCCTACGCCATGGCGGTCAACGTCAACCGCTCGTTCAAGGAATACGGCTGGGCGACGCGTATCCGCGGCATCGAGTCCGGCGGCGCGGTCGAGGGCCTGCCGACCCACACTTTCCCGTCGGACGACGGTGGCGTGGACATGAAGTGCCCGACCGAAATCGCGATCAGCGACCGGCGCGAGGCGGAGCTGGCGAAGAACGGCTTCATGCCGCTCATCCACCGCAAGAACTCCGACATGGCGGCCTTCATCGGCGCCCAGTCGCTGCACAAGCCGGCGGAATACGAGGATCCGGACGCCACCGCGAACGCCAACCTGGCCGCGCGCCTGCCCTACCTGTTCGCCACCTGCCGCTTCGCGCACTACCTGAAGTGCATCGTGCGCGACCGCATCGGCAGCTTCGCGGAGAAGGACGAGATGTCCGCGTGGCTCAATTCCTGGATTCGCCAGTACGTGGAGCCGAACCCGGCGACGGCGTCGGAGGAGGCCAAGGCCCGGCGTCCGCTGGCGGCGGCCGAAGTGCAGGTGGAGGAAGACCCGGAGAACCCCGGCTACTACTCGTCGAAGTTCTTCCTGCGGCCGCACTACCAGCTCGAAGGGCTGACCGTGTCGCTGCGCCTGGTGTCCAAGCTGCCCTCGGCCAAGGGCGCCTGACGGACTTCGTTTCGAGACGGGCGCCGCGCGGCGCCCGAGGATTTTCCGGTGAGGCTCGTGCCGCTGCCGGCTTGTGGTTGGAACGTGCAATTAGGAGATCGACAAGATGATCGTTATGAAACTGGATCCCATCAAGGGTGATTGCAAGCTGTCGGGCTTCACCGATTACATCACCCTCGATGACGTCAGCTGGGACATCAACCGCGAGCCGAAGGAAAGCGGCAAGGGCGTCACCCAGGACCTGAACTTCGGCATTCCGGAAGCGGGCTCGGTCAACGTCACCAAGAGCATGGACATCGCTTCGGTGGACCTCATGCAGATGGCCACCGGCGGCGGCGCGTCGCCGGCCGAGTGCGTGATCAAGTTCATCCAGTCCGGCATGGGCGCGAACGCGACCGAGTACAAGACCTACCTCGAGATCTCGCTGAAGCGCCCGGTGGTGAAGAAGTGGGGCATCAACGGTTCGGGCGACGAGCGTCCGACCGAGACGGTGGAAATCATGTACAACTCGATCAAGATGAAGTACACGTCCACCGACGACAAGGGTTCGCCGACCGACTACGGCCCGAAGGGCTGGGATCTGGTGGCCGGCAAGGCCATCTGATCGACGTCCTGCCGATGGCCCGCCATAACGTCCGCCGGAGCGCCCGCCTGTGAGTACGACCGATCTTGCGGCCCTCATTCGCGAAGGCAACCTGGCCGGCGCCATGGCGGGCGCCAAGGACCTGGTGCGCAAACAGCCCGCCGTGGCCGCGCACCGGGTGCTCCTGTTTCAACTCTTCACCGTCGACGGCGAGTGGGACAAGGCGCTCACCCAGCTCGAGGTGGTGAGCGAACTGGACAAGCTCGCGCTGCCGATGGTGCAGGCCTACCGCGAGGTGCTGCGCTGCGAGGCGCTGCGCGCGAGCGTGTTCGCCGGCCAGCGTTCGCCGATGGTGTTCGGCGATCCCGAACCCTGGGTCGCGCTGCTGCTGGAAGCCTTGCGCGCCAGCGCGGCGGGCAAGTACGCCGAGGCCGCGGCGCTCCGCGAACAGGTCTTCGAACAGGCGCCGGCCACCGCCGGCAGCCTCGACGGCGAGCCCTTTGAATGGATCGCCGACGCCGACACGCGCCTCGGGCCGATGCTGGAAGCCGTGATCAAGGGCCGTTATTTCTGGATTCCCTTCACGCGCATCAAGCAGGTGAGCTTCGAGGCTCCGAGCGACCTGCGCGACATGGTGTGGACGCCGGCCGAGTTCACCTGGACCAACGGCGGTCAGCAGGTCGGTTTCGTGCCGACGCGCTATCCCGGTTCGGAGTCCCACGCCGATCCGCGCGTGCGGCTCGCGCGCATGACCCAGTGGGACGAGCCCGCGCCCGAGACCTACGTCGGTCTCGGCCAGCGGCTGTTCGCGACCGACGTGGGCGATCACGCCCTGCTCGATGTGCGCAGCATCGAGTTCGCGGTGTCGGCGGACGACGACGCGGCGGCTGCCGGTTGACGTGCCCGTCCACGCGTGGCCGACAACGCATCCCAGGATCGCATCCTTCCGTCGCTGCTCGAACGCCTGACGGACGAGGAGCCCGAGCGTAAGCAGGACACCCGCGAGCAGCGCGTGCTGTCCATGCGCCGCTACAAGGAAAGCGTGCTGCGCGATCTCGCCTGGCTGCTGAACACCACCAACGCCGGCTTGGGCGAGGAGATGCGCGCCCACCCGGAGGCGGCGCGCTCGGTGCTGAATTTCGGCATTCCCGATCTCGCCGGCACCACCTCGTCGACGGTCAATCCCAACACGCTCGCGAAGGCCATCCGCGAAGCCATCCTGGTATTCGAGCCGCGCATCCTCGCCCACACCCTGGACGTGCAGCTGTCGGTCGACGACGACAGCCGGCTGCACAACCGCCTGGAGATGGTCATCACGGGCGACCTGTGGGCCTCGCCGGTGCCGGTGCACGTGTTGGTCAACACCGCGGTGGATCTGGAAACCGGCGCTTTCGGTGTGACCGAGCAGGGCTGACGCCGTGGACCCGCGCCTGCTCAAGTACTACAACCGCGAGTTGCAGTTCATTCGCGAGGCGGGCGCGGAGTTCGCGACCGAGTTTCCCAAGATCGCCTCGCGGCTCAGCCTCGAGGGCTTCGAGTGCGCGGACCCCTACGTCGAGCGGCTGCTGGAGGGCTTCGCCTTTCTCGCCGCGCGCGTGCAGCTCAAGTTCGACAGCGAGTACCCGCGCTTCACCGAGCACCTGCTGCACACCGTCTACCCGCACTACCTCTCGCCCATGCCGTCGATGGCGGTGGTGCAGTTCCAGCCGGAACTGTCCGACGCGAATCTCGCCACCGGTTTCGAGCTGCCGCGCGACACCGTGCTGCGCAGCCAGGTGCCGGCAGGTGAGCAGACCGCCTGCGAGTACCGCACCGCCCACGCGCTGACGCTGTGGCCGCTGGTGCTGAGCGAGGCGCACTACGTGGCGACCGCGGGCGACCTGGCCGCGCTCGGCGTCAACCAGAATCGCAACGCGCGCTCCGGCCTACGCCTGGTGTTCGAAGTGACCGCCGCGCTCACCGCCGACAAGCTCGCGCTCGACACGCTGAACCTGTTCCTGCCCGGCAACAACCCGACCGCCATCCGCCTGCACGAGCAGCTGCTCGGCAACGTGCTCGGCTGCGTGGTGCGGCCGACGCGCCGTCCCGCGCCCTGGCAGACCCTGCTGCCGGCCTCGGCGCTGCGCCAGGTGGGCATGGAGAACGACCAGGCGCTGCTGCCCCACGGGCCGCGCTCCTTCAGCGGCTACCGCCTGCTGCAGGAGTACTTCGCGTTTCCCCAGCGCCTGATGTTCGTCGAGCTGACCGGGCTCAAGGCCGCGCTCGCCGCCTGCGAGGACACCAGCTTCGAGATCATCGTGCTGCTCGGCCGCTCCGACTTCGAGCTCGAGCGCGCGGTCTCGACCCAGGACTTCGCGCTGCACTGCGCGCCGGTGGTGAACCTCTTTCCCAAGCGCGCCGATCGCATCCACATGAACGAGCGCGACGCGGAATTCCACGTCGTGCCCGATCGCACCCGGCCGCTCGATTTCGAGGTCTACGCGGTGACCGGCGTGAGCGGCTTCGACAGCAACGTCGAGCAGCCCTTCCAGTCCTTCTACAGCCACCACGACCTGATGGCGACGCGCGACGCCGGGCGTTACTACTCGGTGCATCGCATGCCGCGCGTGCTGTCGGCGCAGCAGCGCCAGCACGGCACGCGTTCGACCTACGTCGGCAGCGAGGTCTATGTCAGCCTGGTGGACGCCAACGAGCGACCCTATGCGAGCGGCTTGCGCGAGCTGTCGGTCGACACGCTGTGCACCAACCGCGATCTGACCCAGCTGCTCGGCAGCGGCGGCGGTACCGCCGAGTTCCAGCTCTACAGCGGTGGACCGGTGGTGAGCGTGCGCACCATGGCCGGCCCGACCAGGCCGCGCCAGGCGCCGTTCGAGGGCGACACCCACTGGCGCATCATCAGCCACCTGTCCACGAACTACCTGACGCTCCTGGACAGCGACGAGCGCCAGGGCGCCTCCGCGCTGCGCGATCTGCTCGGCCTGTACGGCGACGTCCAGCAGCCGAGCATCGCCAAGCAGATCGAGGGCGTGCGGTCCATCGGCTACAAGCCGATCAACCGCCGCCTGCCGTCACCTGGCCCCATCGCTTTCGGGCGTGGTCTCGAGATCCGCCTCGAATGCGAGGAGCAGGCCTTCGAAGGCGCGGGTATCTTTCTGCTCGGCACGGTGCTCGAGCAGTTCTTCGCGCGCTACGTTTCGATCAATTCCTTCACCGAGATGGTGCTCCTGAGCACCACCCGTGGCGAGGTGATGCGGTGGCCGGCGAGACTGGGTCGCAGACACACCTGCTAGCCCTGTACCAGGCCCTTGGCGAGAAGCCGTGGCGTCACGGTTTCTACAACGCCTTGCGCCGCATCGAGGCGCTGCATGCCGAGCGTCCGCGCCTGGGGGCGGGCCAGCGCCTGCGCGACGACCCGATACGCCTCGGCCAGGAGCCGGCGCTGACCTTCGCGCCCTCGACGCTGGCCAGCTTCACCTCGCGCCCCGACCTGCCGCCGCGCCTGGAGGTGTTCTTCCTGGGGCTGTTCGGCCCGCAGGGGCCGCTGCCCATCCATCTCACCGAGTACGCGCGCGAGCGGCGCCGCAACGCCGGCGACGCGACCTTCGCGCGCTTCGCCGATGTCTTCCACCACCGCATGCTGTCGCTGTTCTACCGCGCGTGGGCGCTGAACCAGCCGACCGCCGATTACGACCGTCCGGAGGACAGCCTCGCCGCCAGCCATCTCGGCTCGCTGTTCGGCGTCGGGCGCGCGGTGCTCCGACACCGCGACGCGGTGCCCGACGACGCCAAGCTGCACTACGCCGGTCATCTCACCAACCAGTCCCGTCACGCCGAGGGCCTGGCGTCGATGGTCGCCGACTTCCTGCGCGTCGCGGTCGAGATCACCGAGCTCATCGGGCAGTGGATCGAGATCCCGGCCGGCGGCATCTGCCGGCTTGGCGAGGATCCCCACGTCAGCACGCTCGGCATGAACGTCATCATCGGCACCCGCGTGTGGACCGGGCAGCAGAAGTTCCGCATTCGCTTGGGTCCCCTGTCCTATGCCGATTACAAGCGCCTGCTGCCCGGCGGCCAGTCCCTCGCGCGGCTGGTCGCGCTGGTGCGGAACTACCTGGCCGACGAACTCGACTGGGAGGCCAACCTGGTGCTGAAGCAGGACGAGGTGCCGCCGGCGCGCCTGGGCGAGCACGTGCAGCTCGGCTGGACCACCTGGCTGGGCTCGGCGCCGCCGGCCACCGACCGCGACGATCTCAGGCTCAATCCGCGCATCATGATCTGAGGGTGGACGGCGCCACGGCCCGACGTCCCGACGGTCTATACTCGCAACCGCCAAGCACCGACCAACAGCAATGAGGAAGCATCGTGAGTGACATCAGTCGTCGAGCCCTATTCGGCAAGCTGAACAGCGTCGGCTACAAGGCCATCGAAGGCGCCACCGTGTTCTGCAAGCTGCGCGGTAACCCCTACGTCGAACTGGTGCACTGGTTCCACCAGGTGCTGCAGCTGAACGATTCCGACCTGCATCGCATCATCAAGCACTTCGAGCTGAACCCGTCCAAGCTCGCCAAGGACTTCACCGACGCGCTCGATCGCCTGCCGCGTGGCGCGAGCTCGGTGTCGGATCTCTCCTCCCACGTCGACGAAGCGGTGGAACGCGGCTGGGTGTACGCGAGCCTGGTGTACAACGAGTCGCAGGTGCGTACCGGCCACCTGGTGGTGGGCATCGCCAAGACCCGCGCGCTGCAGCAGCAGCTCATCGCCATCTCGCGCGAGTTCGAGAAGGTCAAGCCAGAGGCGCTGGCCGACAATTTCCGCGACATCGTCGCCGGTTCGCCCGAGGAGGGCATGAGCGCGGCCGACGGCTCGCAGCTCGGCAGCGCCGGCGAACCGGGCGAGGCGAGCGGCGCGATGGCGCCGGCGCAGATGGGCAGGGCCGAGGCGCTGGCGCGCTACACCGTCGACCTCACAGAGCAGGCGCGCAGCGGCAAGATGGATCCGATAGTCGGTCGTGACGACGAGATTCGCCAGGTGATCGACATCCTCATGCGTCGTCGCCAGAACAATCCCATGCTGGTCGGCGAGGCGGGCGTGGGCAAGACCGCGGTGGTCGAAGGCTTCGCGCAGCGCATCGCGGCCGGCGACGTGCCGCCGCCCCTGCGGGGCGTGCAGCTGCGGGTGCTGGATGTCGGCCTGCTGCAGGCCGGCGCGAGCATGAAGGGCGAGTTCGAGAACCGCCTGCGCCAGGTGATCGACGAGGTGCAGTCCTCGCCGAAACCCATCATCCTCTTCATCGATGAAGCCCACACCCTGGTCGGCGCCGGCGGCGCGGCCGGCACCGGCGACGCCGCCAACCTTTTGAAGCCGGCGCTCGCGCGCGGCACGCTGCGCACGGTCGGCGCCACCACCTGGGCCGAGTACAAGAAATACATCGAAAAGGATCCGGCGCTCACGCGCCGCTTCCAGACCGTGCAGGTGCCCGAGCCCGACGAGGCCAAGGGCATCCTGATGATGCGCGGCATCGCCTCGGTGATGGAGAAGCACCATCGCGTGCAGGTGCTGGACGAGGCGCTGGAGGCGGCGGTCAAGCTCTCGCACCGCTACATTCCCGCGCGCCAGCTGCCGGACAAGGCGGTGAGCCTGCTGGATACCGCCTGCGCGCGGGTCGCGGTCAGCCACCATGGCAAGCCGGCCGAGGTCGAGGACTGCCAGCGCCGCATCGAAGCGCTCGACAACGAACTCGCGATCCTCGCCCGCGAGAAGGCCATCGGCATCGACACCGCCGCGCGCGAGGCCGATGCGAGCGCCAAGCTCGAGGCCGAGAAGGCCCGGCTCGCCGAACTCGAGCCGCGCTGGGCGGCGGAGAAGGCGCTGGTCGACGCCATACTCGAACTGCGCGCGAAGCTGCGCGGCGACAAGCAGCCGGTGGAAGGCGTGACAGTCTCGCCGCTGGACGACGCCGGACGCGCCGCGCTGCTCGCCGAGCTCAAGACCAGGCAGGACGAACTCGCCGCCATGCAGGGCGACAACCCGCTCATCCTGCCGAGCGTGGACGCCCACGCGGTCGCCTCGGTGGTCGGTGACTGGACCGGCATTCCGGTCGGTCGCATGGTCAAGGACGAGGTGAAGTCGGTGCTGGAACTGGCGGACACGCTCAAGAAGCGCGTCATCGGCCAGGATCACTCCATGGAGATGATCGCGCGCCGCATCCAGACCTCGCGCGCCGGCCTCGACAATCCCAACAAGCCCATCGGCGTGTTCATGCTCGCCGGCCCCTCGGGCGTGGGCAAGACCGAGACCGCGCTGGCCTTGGCCGAGGCGCTCTACGGCGGTGAACAGAACGTCATCACCATCAACATGAGCGAGTTCCAGGAAGCGCACACCGTCTCCACGCTCAAGGGCGCGCCGCCCGGCTATGTCGGCTACGGCGAAGGCGGCATCCTGACCGAGGCGGTGCGGCGCAAGCCCTACAGCGTGGTGCTGCTGGACGAAGTGGAGAAGGCGCACTCCGACGTGCACGAGATCTTCTTCCAGGTGTTCGACAAGGGCCAGATGGAGGACGGCGAAGGCCGCCTCATCAACTTCAAGAACACGCTCATCCTGCTGACCTCGAACGTCGGTTCGGATCTGATCATGAACATGTGCAAGGACCCGGAGCTGCTGCCCGATCCGGAAGGCATTGCCCAGGCCATGCGCCAGCCGCTGCTGCAGGTATTCCCGGCGGCGCTGCTCGGCCGCATCGTGGTCATTCCCTACTACCCGCTGTCGGACACGATGATCAAGGAGATCACCCGGCTGCAGCTGCGGCGCATCGAGAGCCGCGTGCGCGAGAACCACAAGGTGCCGTTCACCTACGACGACGCGGTGGTGGACCTGGTGGCGAGCCGCTGCACCGAACTCGAGAGCGGCGGTCGCATGATCGATTCGATCCTGACCAACACCGTGCTGCCGCGCATGAGCGAGGAGTTCCTGAAGCGCATGCTGGAAGGCAAGCCCGCGGCGCGCGTGCACATCTCGGTGGTGGACGGCAACTTCACCTATTCCTTCGACTGACGGAGCGACGCGCGCATGGCGGCGGACGACATCGATACCAGCGTGGAAAAGGGCGTGCTCTACGTCGAGGTGCGCAATCTCATCAGCAAGGACTACAGCAAGGGCCAGGGGCTGATCGATTTCCAGCCCCTGATGTTCAAGCTGTCCGTTCCGCTGAACCCGGTGACGTCCAAGGGCAAGGGCTCGGCCGACAAGGAGCAGGAGAAGGTCTACAAGGCGGTGCGCACCAAGGCCTTCACCGTGGTCGCGGGCATCAAGCAGAAGGTCAACGCCGAGACCGAGAAGCTCTTCAAGGAAGTGGTCACCATCTGGCAGGCCGACCAGAAGGGCGACGCCGGCGCCTACAAGAAGGCCGCGGCGCTGGTGAAGACCGGCGAGAAGCGTCTGGAGGACATGGTCGCCGCCGGACCGCAGGCGGTGCGCCAGGCGGCCGAACGCGAGATCAAGGGCGACGCGAACTTCGAGTCCAAGCGGCTCGACTCGGTCGGCACCTGGGGCTTTCCCCGCTCGCCCGGCATCACGCTCGCCGCCGGCCAGTTCCAGAGCATTTCGCCCGACGACAACGACGCCAACGACGAACTCGACAAGAACATCAAGGCGGCGAAGAGCGCCGCCAGCACCAGCTCACCGATGCAGTTCGTGCTGGCCTCGGGCAGCGATCCCGGCCTCATGATCAAGAAGCGCATCACCAACACCGACATCGTCGACGCCAAGGAACGGCGCAAGGGCAGCGGACCGATCTTCTTCGGCTCCATCCTCATGGACCGCGGCAAGTACGTCTTCGAACTCGACAAGGACTGTTCCAAGGGCACCGGCGACAAGCTCTCGCGCATGGTGCAGAAGGCGCTGAAGGACGCGACCGGCAAGCGCTACCCGATCAAGGTGGTGGGCGAAGGCTGGAGCGACGAGGAAGACGGCGACGCGGATTGAGG
>JBFWYG010000048.1:0-23726 GCA_050186725.1 Gammaproteobacteria bacterium
CGCAGCCCGTCGCCTGAGGCGCCGGCCTTATCACCACGCCACAAGGGGAGACGCGCGTGAAGGACTTTACCGTCGACAATCTGACCGACGAAGTGATCGCGGCCTACACCGCCAAGGCCGCGACGCCGCGCTTGAAGGAGGTCTTCGCCGCGCTGATTCGTCACCTGCACGGCTTCGTGAAGGACGTCGAACTGACTGAAGCCGAGTGGTTCGCCGCCATCGAGTTCCTGACCGCCACCGGCAAGCAGTGCGACGACAGGCGCCAGGAGTTCATCCTGCTGTCCGACACGCTCGGCGTGTCGATGCTGGTGGACGCCATCAATCACCCGAAGGGCGGCGCGGGCACCGAGTCCACCGTGCTCGGTCCGTTCTATGTGCCGCAATCGCCTGCGATGGCTTTCGGCGCGGATCTGCGCCGCCGTCATCTGCCTGAAGCCGAGACCTGCCTCGTCACCGGCAAGGTCACGGACGAGCGCGGCGCGCCCATCGCGGGCGCCACGCTCGAGGTGTGGCAGACCGCGGCGAATGGTTTCTACGACGTGCAGGATGCGAGCGCGCCCGAATGGAACCTGCGCGGCTACTACACCACCAACGAACGTGGTGAATACGCGCTGCTGACCGAGAAGCCGGTGTCCTACCCGGTGCCGACCGATGGCCCCGTCGGGCGCATGCTCGCCGCCGCGGGGCGCCACGCGTTCCGACCCGCGCACCTGCATTTCATGATCAAGGCACAAGGCTGCGAGCCGCTCGTCACGCACGTGTTTGTCGACGGTGACCCTTATCTCGATTCCGACGCGGTGTTCGCCACCAAGCAGAGCCTGGTCGGTGAGTTCAGGCCGGGTGTGGGTGGTGATGAGGCGAAGCGCTTCGGCATCGAGGGGCCGTACGTGAAGCTCGAGTACGATTTCGGCTTGATGCGGGCGCCGTGACGTAAACGGGGACAGACCACGGTTTCACGCTCTGCGTGAAACCGTGGTCTGTCCCCGTTTACCGCCGTCCGCCCCACACCGGCGCCACGCGCAGCGCCGCCACCCACAGCATCGCGGCCAGCGCGCCGGCCATCACGTCACTCGGGTAATGCACCTGCAGGTAGACCCGCGACAGGCATACCAGCATCACCAGCAGACCGAGCGCGATCCAGGCGGGCCAGGCCGTGCGCGTGCCGGGCCGCAGCGCGACGGCGAGCGCAAAGGCCGCTACCTGCGCGGCGTGACCACTCGGAAAACTCGAACTCGCCGGCAGCGGCACCAGCGCGGCGAAGATCTCCGGGCGTGACCGCTGCACGAGTTCCTTGCCGACGTGCGCCAGCGCCCAGCCGAGCGCGAGCGCGAGCGGCACGAAACCCGCGGCGCGGCCACGATCGCCGCGCCAGTCGATGAACGCGACGAGCGCGGCGAACGGCGCCAGCACCGCGATCCCGCCCGCCTGGGTCACGGTGCGAAACAGCGCGTCCAGCGTCGGCGTCTGCAAGCCGTGGAGCGCGATGAGCGCCGCCGCGTCGAAGTCCGGCAGCCGACAGTGATCACCCGGGCACAGAGCGTCGGCGCCGGCGCGCAGCAGCGCCGCGCCGGCCAGCGCCAGCAGCCCGGCCAGGCGCCAGCGCCGCCCGGGCGCGAGCTTCATATGCGGATCTGCGCCCAGCGCTGGCCGCGCCAGTAGCGCGCGAAGATCGCCGCCTGCAGGCAGCGATAGCCGATGTTCGCCACCCAGATGGCGGTCAGTCCGAGCCCGAGCACCGGGCCCACGAGCCAGGCTACGGGCAGGAACACCAGCCACTGGTTGGCGATCGCGGTCAGCATCACGCGCCGCGTGTCGCCCGCGCCGAGCAGCGCGTTCTGCATCACCGTGCCGACCGCTTCGAACAGCATGCTCATGCCGACCAGGCAGAGCGGCCAGCGCGCGGCGGCCAGGGTCTCCGGCGGCAGGGTATAGATGCTGGTCAGGACCAGTTCCGGCGCCAGCACCATGGGCAGACCGAGCGCACCCATCACGAGCATCGCGACCTTCACCACGTCCCAGGCCCAGCGCGCGGCATCGGCGGGGTCGTTGCGCCCGAGCGCCTGGCCGACCAGGGTCGCGCAGGCGAGACCGAAGCCCATGCCCGGCAGGTAGGCGACCAGCATCAGGTTCATGAGCACGTTGGCCGCCGCGACCTCGGCGGTGCCGACCTTGCCGATGATCCAGAACAAGGCGAGAAAGCCCGCCGAGAAGAACACTTGTTGCACGCCGTTCGGCAGCGAGAGCTGGACCAGACGCACGATGTCCGCGCGTGCCGGCAGGCGTTCGAGGAAGCCTTGGGTGCGCGCGAAGCGCCACCCTAGCAGCACGTAGATCGCACTGCCGAAGCCGAGCGACACCACCGAGGCGATGGCCGCGCCGCGCACGCCGAGCGCCGGCGCGCCGAAGTGCCCGAAGATCAGCATGTAGTTCAAGAGAATGTTCAGCGCGTGCATGGCGATGAGCGTCGCCATGTAGAGCCGCGTCATGTCCACCGCGTTCCAGTAGCCGCGAAAGGCGAAATTGGTCGCGACGAAGAGGATGCCCGCCGCGCGGATCTGCAGGTAGGGCACGCCGAGCTCGATCACCGCCGGGTCGTGGTTGATGTAGTGATAGACGTGGGGGATGGCGTGGTACAGCCCGATGGACAGCAGCGGCGCGACCAGCACGATGATCAGCAGCGCCGCGTTCAGGAACCAGCCGGTCTCGTGCAGTCGGCCCTGGCCCTTGCGCCGCGCGGCCGAGGCCTGCACGCCGGTCGAGAAGCCGAGAATGATGGACTGGGTCAGGAACAGCGCGAAGCCGCCGTAGCCGACCGCCGCCAGCGCCGCGTTGCTGTTCGGCAGACGGCTCACCATGGCGGTGTCCACCAGGTTCAGCACGTTCTGCGACACCATGGCGGCGATCACCGGCAGGGCGAGATTCAGGATGCGCTTCAGGCGGGACGGTTCGAGCAAGGACGCTGGATTCCTGGGTCGGCTGGGCACCGCGCTCGCGCCCGGCGCTGCGCATTCTAGCGAGGCGCGCAGTGCCTGCGCCAATTCCGGACACCCGCGGTTCCGCTGCCCGAGGCGTTGACGTGGATCAACCGCGCGGGCGCAGGCGCTCGCCAGCATCCCGCAACGGGCGCGCGCACGGCGCGTCGCCTCACCGCAGCATCCAGTCATCAGGGGAGCACGACCCATGAAAGTAGGCGCCTTCTACCTGCCGTCCATCGGCGGCTTCGCGGATATCCAGCGCGGCATGGCCGGCCGCCGCACCGACCTCTACCAGCAGATGCTCGGCGAACTGTCCGAGCAGATTCGCTACATGGACGAGCACGGCTACTACGGCGTGGGCTTCACCGAGCATCACTTCCATATCGAGGGGGAGGAGGTCTCCACCAACCCCATCATGCTCGACCTCTACTTCGGCATGCAGACCCGCCGCATCAAGCTCGGCCAGCTCGGCCTGGTGCTGCCCTCGCACAACCCGCTGCGCATCGCCGAAGACGTCGCGATGCTCGACCAGATGACCCAGGGCCGCGCCTTCGCCGGCTTCGCGCGCGGCTACCAGCCGCGCTGGGTGAACGTGCTCGGCCAGCAGATCCGCGGTCTGGACGGTTCCTTCAGCGAAGAAAGCTACGAGCAGCTGAAGAAGGACCTCTATTACGACCACTTCGAAATCATCAAGAAGTGCTGGCAGAAGGATGCCTTCTCCCACCACAGCCCGCACTGGCAGATCCCCGCCCCCAACACCAAGTGGGCTGCGGCGCAGGTGACCCGCGACTACGGCGCCGGCATCGACGAGAACGACATGCTGACCGAGATAGGCACGGTGCCAGCGACCTACAACAAGCGCATGCCCGACCTGTTCCAGCCGTTCAGCGTGTCGGAGTCCTCGATCCGCTGGGCGATGGAGAACGATTGCGTGCCGGTCACCATCCTGACCCACCCGGAGGTCGCGCTGTCGCAGTTCCGCGCCGCGCAGGAGGCCGCCAACCACGCGGGCAAGAACTACCGGCTCGGCGAGAAAATTGGCCTCGTGCGTGAAGTGATCGTCGCCGACACCGACGCCGAGGCCGAGGCCATCGCGCGCAACGCGGGCTCGATCATCTGGTGCAACTTCTTCGCGCCGTTCGGCTTCAATGCCGCGGTGGCGAATCCCGGCGAGGGCGCGTTCGAGGTGCCGAACGACTTCGAGACCATGGCCGCACGGGGCCTCGTCATCTACGGCAGCCCCGATACGGTCAAGCGCAAGCTCGCGGATCTCTTCGAACTGCTGCCCGCCGAGTACTTCTGGATGTTCACCTACAACGGCCTCATCCCGCAGAAGCAGATGATGCGCCACCTCGAGCTGGTGACGACCCAGGTGCTGCCGGAGTTCTGCGAAGGGGTGGGTTAGCTCGGGCGTAAACCTGACATCCGGCAGGGACAGGCGCCGTATGGGATCTGTCCCTTCTGGCTCTGTAGGGCGGGTTTCAACCCGCCATGTACAGCGCCTGGCCTGGCGCCTGCGTTGGCCGATTGAAATCGGCCCTACAGGACGGCTTCGGCCTGCGATGCTGGGTTCATTGGCCGATGATGATGCTGTAGGGCGGGTTTCAACCCGCCATGTAAGGCGCCTGGCCTGGCGCCTGCGTTGGCCGATTGAAATCGGCCCTACACGTCCGCCACCGACACCACCGGTTGGCCGATGTTGGTGTCGACGAAGCGCGCGAATTCGGGATGGTAGCGGTCGCGGCGACTGTGCCACCACTCGGCATAGCCCGGGGCGGTGCTCGCGTAGCGGATGGTGTACCCGATGCGTTGCACGGTGAAACGTTCGCCGAGATGCAGCGCGCGCAGGTAGGTCGCCTGCGTCGAGTCCATGAGATACAGCGCCAGCTCGTCCCAGCGGTAACGCTCGCTGTCGGTCAGATCGGGTCGCTGGCGGATGCCCTTGACCCACACGTCCAGGTTGTCGTCGGTGAGCAGCACTTCGCGAAAGCGGTTGGTCGCATCGCGAAGCGCGTCGATGGCAGACAGGCGCGCGAGACGGTTGGCCTGGCGCACCTGCAGCGCGAGGTAGATGACCGAGCCGATCATCGCGAGGGCGTTGATGAAGCTGCCGATGTAGCCGAGTTCTTCCAGAAGGTGCATGGGGCTGCGCTCCCGCGTCCGTGACGGGGCATTTACGCGCAAGGCGAGGGCGCTTGGCAATGCGGAACACGCGTGCCAGGATTGACCGTCACCGGCGTGCCAGCCGGCCCGTCCAATGCACCAGGGGGAGACCATGCCGAAGATCACAGGAACGCCCGAGGATCGCGAACAGATCCGCGAACTCTACGCCCGCTACGCCATCACCATCGACAACGAGCGCTTCGAGGACTGGGTGCAGTGCTTCACCCCGGACGGCATCTTCGACAGCCCGATCTATGGCCAATTTCCGGGCCACGCCAAGCTCCGCGAATTCACCCAGTCCTACCAGCGCTCCTGGGAAGGCGGCAAGGTGCGCCACATGATGGTGAACGTGAGCTTCGACATCGACGGCGACACCGCCACGGGTTTCTGCAACCTCATCTATTTCTCGCTCAAGGGCGGCAAGACCGACCTCGCCGCGGTCGGCGGCTACAACGACAAGCTGCGCAAAGAGAACGGCGAGTGGCGGTTCACCTACCGGCGGGTGCATATCGACCAGTAGGTCGGATTGCGGCCCGACATTCGTACCACGGTTTCGACACGCGCTCTGGGAGCGAATGGCGGGTTGAAACCCGCCCTACAGGTGGTTCCGATGTAGGGCCGATTTCAATCGGCCATCAGAAGAGACAGACCCCGTGCGGGGTCTGTCCCGTCCGCAACGCCATCACGGCTTCTTCAACAAATCCCCCAAAGCCGCGAACGGCTGATGCGTCGCGCTCGCGCCGCGGCGGCCGTCGGCCTGCACCTTCTCACGCTGCTCGAGCGCGCGCGCGTGCTCGTTGTCGTGGCAGTAGAGGCACAAGAGCTCCCAGTTGCTGCCGTCCGGCGGGTTGTGGTCGTGATCATGGTTGCGGTGATGCACGGTCAGTTCGTGCAGGTTGGCGCGGGTGAATTCCCGCGCGCAGCGGCCGCACACCCAAGCGTAGAGCTTGAGCGCCTGCTCGCGATAGCCGCGCTCGCGCGTCTCGCGCTGACGGCGCGCCTCGGCGACCACCTGGTCGAGCCTGGCGTCGTCGACCATGGTTCGCCTCAGTCCTCGAACTCGGCCACGTTCCGCCCACCTGCCTGCGCGAGCCGCACGCCGCGCCCGACCTGGTTTTCGCCCGTGAGCGTGGCGTAGCTCGCCGCGTCGTCCCGCGTGTTGGCGACGAAGCGCAGGCCCGCGTCGGTGCGGCCGTAGACCAGCGCGCGGGTCGGGCGCTGCTCGCGATCGTAGAGCACGGTGTAAGACTCGATCACGCCGCGCCCGACGGGCATCTCGGTGATCGCGACCGGCGGCTCGCCCGCCGCGGGATGGGCCTCGTCGTCCAGATCGAAGGGCGAGAGGTCGACCGTGTTGGGCCGCGTGGCATAGATGCCGGCCGCGTATTTGTGCATGAACCAGCCGAGCGCGGTGCACATGCCGCTCCGTGCGCGTCCGCCCGCGAGCGTCTCGGCCATGCTCGCGATGCCGTGCAGCGCGTAGTTGCTGCCCGGACCGCCGAAGAAGCCGAGCCCGCCGGTCTGGGTCAGGGGCCGGGCGTCGCCATCGGCGAGTCCGAGCGTCCGGCGCGCGACCGTCACCGCGCAGGGAAAGCAGCTGTACAGATCGAATGCTTCGATGTCCTCGGCGCGCATTCCCGCGCGCGTCATGGCCTTGGCCGTCGCGGCTTCCATCGCCGGACTGCGGGTGAAGTCATCCTTTTCCACCATGAAGCGCTGGCGGTCCTTGGCGTAGCCGCCGCCGAGGAAATACACCGGCGCGCCGGCGCCGTCGCGACTCGTCGCGGCGCGCGCCTCGCTGGTCAGGATCACGGCCGCGCCGATGTCGGCCATCACCAGCGAGACCATGCGCTTGGTGTAGGGAAAGCCGATGGGGCGATTGTCGGCGCTCGGCGTGGTGATCTCGGCGGCGCTGAGCGGCTTGCGGGTCCAGGCATTGGGGTGGCGCGCGGCCACCTCGCTGAAGCCCGCCCACATGCCGCCGACCTTGGCGAGCCAGGCTTCGCGCGTGAGCCCCGACTGCGCCCACAGCGCGACTTCGAACAGCGGGAAACCATGGATGGGCAGGGTCAGGCCGTGCGCGGCCTCGTGGGCGCTGCTGCCGACCGCGTCCTCTTCGCCGTAGTCGTCGGGTATGCCCTGGATCAGCGCCTGCTCGCCGCGCACCGCGTCCCGCGTGCGCGGGTAGTAGGTCTCGGCGCCGCAGATGAGCACCGTCTCGGCCTCGCCGCGCGCGATCATGCCGGCCGCGCGATTGACGAACTGCTGCGGCACCTGGCCGCCGATGCCGGACAGTTCCACGCGCCGCGGCGTGATGCCGAGGCGCCGCGCGAGTTCCTCGCCCGGCGCGTGGGGCACGCGGCTCTGCGGACGCACCACGAGAATGGTGTCCACCGCCGCCAGCGCGCCGGCACCCGCAAGCGCGCCGGCGTCGCGCGCGGCACGCTCCATCATGTCGATGGGTTCGAGATAGGGCGGGGTGGCCTCCTTGCGCTGGGTGACCTGGCCCCAGCCGGTGATCATGACCTTGCGTGACATGGATGCGTGCTCCTAGAGGGCGGGACGCAGGTCCTGGACCTGGCGCACGCGGCGGTCGAGCCACACGACGCGCACATTGTCGAGCGTGACCTTGGTATCGAGTTGCAGCGCGCCGTAGGCGAGGCGGCGATCGCTCGGCGTCTGTTCGGTGAGCACCAGGCCCGAGAAGCCGCGGTAATAGGTGTAGCCGGTATGCGCGAGCGTCAGTTCATGGCCGGCGGCGTCGCGCAGGTGGGCCGTGACCGAGCCGGCGGGATGACGCGTCTCGAAGTCCGCGCGAGCGCCGCCGCGCACGAACAGCACTAGGCGCGTGCCCGCGCTGCGCGCGAACAAGGGCTCGCGCAGCACCACCTGCTGCTGTCCGAGTTCGAGATCGAAGGGCGCCACCGGCAGCGCCTCGGGCTGCAAGGGCAAGGCGCCGGCGACGGCGAACATGAGGGCGATTGCTGACATGGGCTCACCTTTCGCGCGTTGACCGCGACTGCACTCCTGGAGTGCGAATGTAGGCCCTGAACCGCTAAAATCCCAGCGTTCAGTGGCGCCGACCCGCAGGAGTTCCCATGCCCCCCTACGACCATCACCGTGAGGCCGAGCGCCGCGCGTTCTCCGTGGGGCACGCGGGCGCGAACGACGACCGCGTCGGCCCGTGCCTGTGGCCGTGAACTCGGCGCACCCGCGAGCGCAGGCCGCATGAGCGCCAAGGGCGGCGGCCGGCGCGACCTCGAGGCAGTGCGCGAGGCGCTCGGCGCCTGGCTGCGCGCCCGGCCTGGCTATGGCAACGCGAGCATCGACGACATCGCCCGACCCGAAGGCGCGGGACTCTCCAACGAGACCTACCTGCTCGAGGTGCGGAACGGCGCGCGCGGCGAGGCGCTGGTGATGCAGGTCGGACCGGCCGGCATGGGACTCTTTCGCGATTACGACCTCGGCGTGATGGCGCGCGTGCAGAGCCGGCTGGGCGAGGTCGGCGGCGTGCCGGTCGCCAAGGTGCGCTGGTACGAGTCCGACAGCGCGGTGCTCGGCTCGCCCTTCTACGTGATGGAACGGGTCGCCGGGCGCGTGCCGACCGACAATCCCTCCTACCATGCCGGCGGCTGGTTCGGTGAACTGCCGGCCGCCGCGCAGGCCGAGTCCTGGTACGCCGGCATCGCCGCGATGGTCGCGCTGCATCGCCTGGACCCGCAGGCCGACGGCTTCCTGTTCCTGGTCGACGCGCCGTGGGGCATGGCGCTGGACGCCGATCCCGGCGCGACCCGCGTCGCGCAGTGGCGTGATTTCCTGCACTGGGGCGCCCGCCGCCCGCTGCCGCCGATCGAGCAGGCGCTCGACGAACTCGAACGCACCCGCCCGCCCGCGACCCGGCCGCGGGTGCACTGGGGCGACGCCAAGATCAGCAACTGCGTCATCGCCGACAACCAGGTACGCGCGCTGCTCGACTGGGAACTGTGCGGGCTGTCCGATCCGCAGGAGGATCTCGCCTTCTGGCTGCTGCTCGACTGGGCGCAGTGGCGCTCGCTCGGGCTCACCAGGCTGCCGCACCTGCCGTCGCCGCAGGCGACGGTGGTGTACTACGCCGCGCTCGCCGGTCAGCCCCAGCCCCACGTTCTGTGGTGGTTCAAGCTGGGCCTCACACGACTGGCCATCATGTACCACCGTTTCCTCGAACGGCGCATCGACGCCGGGCGCCTCGCGTCCGACGCGGACGTAATCGCGCTGAATCCCATGATCGCCCTGCTGCCGGAGGCGCTCAGCCTCGAAGGACTGCCATGAACGCCATGCCCATGCACCCCGACGACGAGTTCCACCCGCCACTGGATGGCGACATCGAACGGACCGAGACCTGCTGGTTCACCTTCACCGTGCCGGAGCATCGCCTGTCTGGCCAGCTCTATCCGTTCTTCCGCCCCAACCAGAAGGTCATGGCGGGCGGCGTGTACTTCTGGAACGACCAGGGCGACCAGCCGTGGAACTGCCTGTACGCGAAGAACTTCTGGCACCTGGAACTGCCCGACCAGCCGCTCTCGGACATCGTCTGCCCGAACGGCATCCGCATCCGCTGCGTCGAGCCGCTGACGCGCTACGAGGTGGGCTACAGCGATCCGGACGGCAACGACGAGATCGAGGTCGACCTCAGCTTCACCGCCATCGCGCAGCCGAACTACCTCGGCAAGGGGCATCTCGATCAGCCCGGACGCTACCAGGGGCGCATTCGGCTACGCGGCCGGGAGTACAAGGTGGACGCCTACGGCTTTCGCGATCGCTCCTGGGGCCTGCGCTCGCAGTTCGGCCAGGGCATCGTGCCCAAGGGCCCGGCGCGCAACGGCTACACCTACGGCACGGCCTCGCCCGAGGACGCCTTTCACGCGATCACCGCCTACCGCGACGGCGAGTTCCGCGCCTACCACGGGTATCTCATCAAGGACGGCGTGTGGTCGAAACTCGCGCGCGGACGGCGCGAGGTGCTGGCGCGGGATCCCGCCACGGGCTACCCGACCGAAGTGCGCGTCACCGGCACCGACGAACTCGGCCGCGCGCTCGAGGCCCAGGGACGCTGCCTGAACAAGCTCGGTTTCGCGCTCAATCCGAACATGCTCTCGATCAACTGCCTGACCGAGTGGACCATCAACGGCAAGCACGGCTATGGAGAAGACCACGAGAACTGGACGCCGGCCGAGGGGAGGAATTTCTTTCGGCAGTACCTGGGGTACGCGGGCTGAGCGTGTGGGTCGGACATTCGATGCGTGCTCTGGAATCGAATGGCGGGTTGAAACCCGCCCTACGGGCGACTCCGTTGTAGGGCCGATTTCAATCGGCCATGCACGGCTTCTGGGAATGGGACAGACCCCGCGCGGGGTCTGTCCCTTCATTCACGCCTTCTCGTCCGCGCGCGCGAGATCGCCCGGCAAGTGTTTGCCGCCCTGCCAGAAATGCCAGGCGATCCAGAAGCCGAGCCCACCGACGACGAGCAGGCTGTAGCGCAGACCGTCGGGGCCATAGCGTGGCGTGAGCGCGTCGGACAGCGCGCCGATGGCCCACGGGCCCGCGCCAAGACCGATGATGTTCGCGATCAGGAGCAGGATGGCCGAGGCCATCGCGCGCATGCGCAGGCGCACGAGCGTCTGCGCCTGGGCGAGGGTGGTGGCCTGCCAGAAGTTCGCGGCGAGCACCGAGGGAATGAAGCAGATCATCGCGAGATACGGTGAATCTACCAGGTAGGCCAGCGCACCGAAGGGCATGCTGACCAGGAAGGCCACCGTCACCATCCACGCGCTCCAGCGATAGTCGCGGCGTCCGAGGCGATCGGCGAGCACGCCGCCGGTGAACATGCCGAAGCCGCCCACCACGCCGATCAGGAGCCCGAGCCACAGGCCGATCTCGGTGGTCTTCATGCCGTGCGAGCGGATCAGGAAGGCCGGAAACCAGGTGATGAAACCATAGCCGACGAAGCTCGCGAGTCCCGCGCCCATGGACAGGTGCAGGAAGGCCGGCCGCCGCATGAGAAAGCGGACCGTCTCGCGGAAACCCGGCCGGTCACCATCGTCGACCCGCGCGTCGGACAGGCCGCGCTGCGGCTCCGGCACGGTCAGGCGCATCAGCACCGCGAGCGCCACGCCCGGCAGCCCGACCACGAAGAACGCCCGGCGCCAGCCGAAGGCTTCGTTGATCCAGCCGCCGAGGAACAGGCCGAACATCACGCCGAAGGGAATGCCGAGCGCGTAGATGCCGAGCGCCGTGGCGCGTTCGCGCGCATGGAAATAGTCCGACAGCATCGAATGCGCGGGTGGACTGCAGCCGGCCTCGCCGACGCCGACCCCGATGCGCGCCAGCGCCAGCTGCCAGAAGTTCTGCGCCAGCCCGCAGGCGGCGGTCATCGCGCTCCACAGCGCAAGCGAGACGGCAATCAGGTTGCGCCGGTTGCCGCGATCGGCCCACAGCGCCATCGGGATGCCGAGCGTCGCGTAGAACGCGGCGAAGGCGAAGCCGGAGAGAAAGCCCAGCGACTGGTCAGACAGGCCGAGGTCGCTTTTGATCGCCTGCAGCAGGATCGAGAGGATCTGCCGGTCTATGAAGTTGAAGGTATAGACGACCAGCAGGATGCCGAGCACATAGCGACGCACCGACGAGGTCGGGACCGTGTTCATGGCGAGGCCGGGCTCAGGCCGAGGGGCCGCGCGTCTGGCGCGTGAGCGCTTCGTTCACCTCGAATTTGCGCGCGCGAATGCCGGTGATGCCGAAGCTCGCCAGGCGTGCGCTGTGCATGGTGAGATAGGCGTCGGCGCTGGCGTCGTCGGTGAACAGGTAGATGCCACCGGCCAGCTGCTCGGCCGCGTTCTCCGTCCAGATCTTCCACAACAGGCCCGGTTCGTCGGCGATGGACCGCGCCAGATCCGCGAGCGCCGCGCTCATCTCCTGGCCGAAGGGCCCGGTGAACGGAAAATCGATCTGCAGCAGCGTGGCCATGCGTGAACCTCCCCCAGGTATGCGTCGCGCGCGGCCATGCTAGCCGCTGGGGAGGGCGCTGGCCACCGGCGTCACGCGCGGTGGCGGCACCCGGGGTGCTTCGCGCAGCCAGGCGAGCGCCGTTGCCGGGTCGGCGAAGCCGCGGACCTCGTAACCGCGATTGCGGCACACGGTCTCCCAGAAGTCGGCGTCGCCGGCCGCCCGCCGCGAGGTGGGCAGCAGCAAGGCTTCGCGTGCGTGGAGAGGAATCGGCAGAGCGTGCAATGTCTCCGCCAGCGCGTAGAGATCGAACACGCTATGACCGCCCTCGAGCTGGCGCAGGTCGGTGAGGAAGAGATGCGTGCCATGGCGCGCGGCCAGGCCGACCGCGGCCGCCACGGCCGCGCCGAGCTCCTGCGGCGGCACCTGCCCGGTGTAGGTCGTGTGGATCACCCCCGCTTCCGCGTGGTGCTCGGTCTGCCAGGGCATGCGCGCCTCCTTGATTTCCTGCTGCCATGCGACCCCGGCCGCGCGCTCCACGTTGATGAACGCCGCTGAAGTCCCGCCTCCCCATATCTGGGGGGCACGCTCAGCTTTGCAAGAGCTCAGAAGCCGACTGCCGCGCCTTCCTTGCGATGATCAGAGCCGCCGACGTAGCCGCTCGCCGTGCGCCAGGCGATCTGCGCGCCGCCGAAGCCGCGCGCGTTCGTATCGAGAGTGACCTGGTGACCGCGCGCGGCGAGTTCGCGCGCGACCGTCGGCGTGAAGCTGCCCTCGAGCGCCACGCTGAAATCGGGCTCCACCCGCCAGCGTGGCGCGTCGCTCGCGGCCTGCGGGTTCTGACCGTAGTCGACCAGCCGCGTGACCATCTGCACGTGGCCCTGGGCCTGCATGTGGCCGCCCATCACGCCGAAGGCGGCGAGCGGCAGGCCGTCGCGGGTCAGGAAGCCCGGAATGATGGTGTGGAACGGACGCTTGCCGGGCGAGACGCAGTTGGGATGGGCGGGGTCCAGGGAAAAGCCGTAGCCGCGGTTCTGCAGCGCGATGCCGGTGCCCGGCACCACCACGCCCGAGCCGAAGCCATGGAAGTTCGACTGGATGAAGGACACCATCATGCCGCTCGCGTCGGCCGCGCAGAGATAGACCGTGTCCAGCGAGACCGGCAACGACACCGGCGGTACCGCCAGCGCGCGCGGACCGATGCGCGCCGCGGCGCGATCGAGCGCGCCCGGTTCGAGCAATTCCTCGGGACTCACCCGCATCGCCGCCGGATCGGCGAAGTGTTCCCAGGCCGCCCCGAGCGCGAGCTTCATCGCTTCTACCTGCAGGTGCAGCGCTTCCATGCTGTCCCGCGCCGGCGGCGCGCGACGCGCCAGGATACCGAGCGCTATCTGCGCGGCGAGGCCCTGGCCGTTCGGCGGGATCTCGTGCAGCACGACGTCGCGATAGGGCTGCGCGATGGGCGTCACCCAGTCGGCGCGATGGGCCGCGAGGTCCGCGAGACTGAGCGCGCCGCCCTCGGCCGCCGCCGCGCGCGCCATGCGCGCCGCGAGGTCGCCACGGTAGAAGGATTCGCCCTGGCTTGAAGCGATCTCTTCCAGGCTCGCTGCCGCAGCCGGCAGCCGCACGCGCGCGCCGGCCGTGGGCGCAGGGCCGAAGTGCCGCTGGAACTCAGGGAAGTCGCCGAACTGCGCGAGGTCCTGCCGCCAGTAGTGCGCGGTGATCGGGCCGACGGCGAAGCCGTCCCGCGCGTAGTGGATGGCCGGCGCGAAGAGCTCGGCGAAGGGCAGCTTGCCGTAGGCCGCGGACAGCGCCACCCACACGCTGACCGCGCCCGGCACCGTCACCGCGTCCCAGCCGGTGCGCGGCATGCTCGAGCGTCCGGCAAAGCGCGCCTGAGTCCACAGCGCCGGCGCGCGACCCGAGCCGTTGATGCCGACCAGGCGCGCGCCGTCCCACAGGATGGCGAAGGCGTCCGAGCCGATGCCGTTGCTGGTCGGCTCGACCACCGTCAGCGCGATCGCGGCGGCGAGCGCCGCGTCCACTGCGTTGCCGCCGCGTCGCAGCATCTCGAGGCCCGCCTGGGCCGCGAGCGGCTGCGAGGTCGCGACCAAGTTGTCGGCCGCCACCGGCGCGCGGCGCGAGTCGTAGGGCAGGTCGGGCTCGTACATGCGCGGTTCCTCGGTCATTCGGAGCGATGGATTCTCGCCGCTTTGCCGGTCGGCGCGCGACGCATGGCATGTCGGTAACCGAATGCGCGCTGGATGCGAACTAGCAGCGAATCCCAGGTCGCGCCAGCGACAGGGCCGACAACCCAACCACGAGTCCGAGGTGATCCCATGAAGAAGTTCAACGTCGATGCCCGTGCCGCCCTGCTCGGCACGTCCTTTGCCGTCACTCTCGCCGCCAGCCCGCTGGCCGGCGCGGCCGGCAACCCCTTCGGCATGCAGGAACTGCCGGGCGGCTTCACCCTCGCCGCCGCCGAGGAGAACCGTCAGTGCGGCAGCTTCTGCGGCGGCGCCCACCCGACCTTCACCGACAAGGGCGAGATGGTGAAGTGCGGCAGTGTCTGCGGCGAAGTCGCCAAGTGCGGCAATATCTGCGGCGGCTTCGGCGCCAAGAATCCCACCGCGCCCGGCGTCGCCATGAAGGACGGCGAAGTGGCCAAGTGCGGCAACATCTGCGCCTCGGCGAAATGAGCCTGCGGGCCTCGCCGCACGACGCACCTGGCGCCGTTGCGGGCGCGGGCCTCGGCCTGCGGCGCGTGCATTTCGACGCGCTGCTGGCCGGCATGCCGGCGGCGGTCGACTTCATGGAGGTCGCGCCGGAGAACTGGCTGGACGTCGGCGGCCGTGGCGGCAGGCAGTTCCGCGCCATCGCCGAACGCGTGCCGCTGGTCTGCCACGGGCTCGCGCTCGACTTAGGCGGGCAGCGACCGCTGGACCGAGCCTTCCTGGCGAGGCTCCGCCGCTTCCTGGATGACCTCGGCGTGCGCGCGTTCTCCGAACACCTGAGCTACTGCGCCGACCACGCCCATCTCTACGACCTGTTGCCGCTGCCCTTCACCGAGGAAACCGTCAGGCACGTCGCGGCACGCATCCGCGCCGTGCAGGACGCGCTCGGCCGCCGCATCGCGGTGGAGAACGTCTCCTACTACGCTGCGCCCGACACCGGCATGAGCGAACTCGAGTTCCTGAACGCGGTACTCGAAGACGCCGACTGCGCTCTGCACTTCGACGTCAACAACGTCTACGTCAACAGCATCAACCACGGTTACGACGCGCGCGCCTTCATCGCCGGCGTGCCGGGCGAACGCATCGCCTGGGGACACGTGGCCGGCCACCATCGCGAGGCGGTGGACCTGTGCGTCGATTCCCATGGCGCGCCGGTGTGCGACCCGGTGTGGGAGCTGCTCGACCTCGCCTACTCGCAGCACGGCGTGTTTCCCACGCTTCTCGAACGCGACTTCGACGTGCCGGCGCTGGAAGTGCTGCTGAACGAAGTGGAAACCATCGCGACCCTGCAGGCGCGTCACGCGCTGCCGGCGCGGAGACTCGCCCATGGCTGACATCGTCATCGATCACACGCGTCCAGGCGCGCTCGCCGCGTACCAGCAGGCATTCACCGCCTACTTGCGCGACCCCGCGCATGCGCCCGCGGTGGCCGGTCTGCCCACCGCCCGCCAGCAGCTCTACCACGAACTCGTGTTCGGCAATCTCGAGCGTGTGATGGGCAACATGTTCCCGGTGCTGAAGTCGCGGGTGGACGCGGCGCTCTGGCAGCAGCTGGTGCAGGATTTCCTGCGCGCGCATCCCATGCAGGACCCGCTGTTCCAGTCCATGCCACGCGCCTTTCTCGATTTCCTGCTCGCGCGTGGCGTGCACGAAGACGAGCCGCCGTGGCTGCTGGAACTGGCGCACTACGAGTGGGTGGAGTTCGCGCTGTCCATCGCGATGGATGAAGATCCACCGGCGGGCGAGGCCGACGGCGACCTGCTCGCAGGCCGGCCGCGCCTCACGTCTTATCTCTGGCTGCTGCAGTACGCCTGGCCGGTGCAGCGCCTGCGCGCCGAAGCGCCCGCGGCGCTCACGCAGGCCGAACCCGTGTATCTCGCCGCGTGGCGGGACGCTGATGATCGCGTGCGCTTCCTGGAACTCGCGCCGTCCGCCGCGCGGCTGCTGGAACTGCTGGGCGAAGACGCGGCAGGGAGCGGCGCGGACGCGCTGCGAGCGCTCGCGATGGAGATCAACGTGGTGCCCGATGCGGCTTTCATGGCGGCGGGCGAGGCCACGTTCGAGACGTGGCGGGCGGCGGGCATCATCGTCGTATGCGGTTGAGCGCAGGCAGGGACAGACCCCGGAGAGAAAGGGGGCATCTCACATCTCCAAGCCATTGATGCTTCGCAGACAGCGAGCATCAACGCTTAGGAAGGGTGATATGTCCCTCTTTTTTTGCATGCGTTTCAGACGACGAACTGGGAAACGTCGGTATCGACGAGCAGGGTCGCGATGCCCTGGGTGTAGCGGTCGTAGCTCTGGCCGCCAAGGGCGACAGGACCGCCGGGTGTCGCCGTCCAGCCCTGGTCGCTGGCGAACAGCGCATCACCGACATCGCCGTCGATGCGCAGCGTGTGCGTGTCGGACAGTTGCAGCACGTCCGCCAGCGCCAGGCGCGCGCCGTTGCCGCCCTGACCGGTGAGATCGAGAACCTCGATGCCGCGCAGCGCGCCATGCGGCAGCTGCGCAAAGTCGAGGAATACCCCACTGCCGGTCAGGCGCAGCGTGTCGCTGCCGCCGCCGCCGTTGGCCAGGCGCAGGTCGGACCGCCACAGCAGCACGTCGTCTCCGGCGCCGCCCTGCAATACGTCCGCGCCGCCGCCGCCGTCGAGCACGTCGTTGCCGCGGCCGCCGAACAGCACTTCAGCGGCGCTCGCGCCGACGAGCAGGTCTGCGCCGTCGCCGCCCAGCAGGTCCACCGTGCCGGTGAAATCGCGACCGAAAATGACGTAGCTCGCACCCGCATCTTCGCCGGCACCATCGCTTCTGTCCGCGCCGACGAGCAGGTCGTCGAAGCCGTCGCCGTCGACGTCGCCGGCGGCGCTGACCGCGTAGCCGCTGCGATCGCCCGGCGCGACACCGTCCAGGCGGAACCCGTCGCGGCCGTCGAGATTGCCGAGATCCAGCGTCGCCGCGAAGCCGTCGGCGCGGCCGAACACCAGGTAGCTGGCGCCGGCATCGCTGCCGTTGTCATCCGCGCCGAAGGCGCCAATCAGGATATCGGCATAGCCGTCGCCATTGACGTCACCCGCGCCGCTGACCGCGAGACCGCTGTAGTCGCTGGCGGCCGCCCCGTCGAGGCGAAAACCATTGCTGCCGTCGAGCGCGCCGAGGTCGAACGACGCGGCGAAGCCGTCGCGCTGGCCGAACACCACGTAGCTCGAGCCCGAGCGCGTGCCATTGGGGGTGGCGGCGAAGGCGCCCACCAGCAGGTCATCGAAGCCGTCACCATTGACGTCGCCCAGGGCGTCGAGCGCGTGGCCACTGGTGTCGCCGGTATTGGCGCCGTCGACACGGAAACCGTTCGTACCATCCAGGCTGGCGAGGTCGAAGGTGGCGGGAAGGCTGCCGGCGCGGCCGAACACCACGTAGCTCGCGCCGGCATAGGTGCCGCCGAAATCGGCGCCGCGGGCGCCGATGAGAAGGTCGTCGAAACCATCGCCGTTGATGTCACCGGCCGCGCTGACCGCGATGCCGGTCAAGTCGACCGGTGCGACGCCGTCCAGGCGCACACCGTTCACGCCATCGAGGGACGCCAGCTGGAGGGCTGCGGGGAAACCGTTGGCCCGGCCGAAGACCAGGAAGGCGGCGCCGGAGTAGCCGCCGCGCGGGTCGGCGCCCTGTGCGCCGATCAGCAGGTCGTCGAAGCCGTCGCCGTTGAAGTCGCCCGCGCCACCGACCGCGATACCGGCATTGTCGGCGGGTGCGACGCCATCGAGACGGAAGCCGTTGGTGCCGTCGAGCGTGCCCAGGTTCAAGGTCGCGGCAAAGCCCGCGGCCCGGCCAAACACCAGGTAACTCGCGCCCGACTGCTCGCCGTTGGGATCGGCAAAATGGGCGCCGATCAGCACATCATCGAAACCGTCGCCATTGACGTCGCCGGCTGCGCTCACGCTGTGGCCGCTCAGATCGCCGCCGGCGGCGCCGTCCAGGCGAAAGCCACTGGCGCCATCCAGGGTGTCGAGGTCGATGATCGGCGCGAAGCCGCCGACCTTGCCGAACACCACGTAACTCGAACCCGAGGCGATGCCGATGGGGCTCGCGCCGCGCGCGCCGATCAGCAGGTCATCGAAACCATCGCCATTGACGTCGCCCGCGCCCGCGACCGCGCGGCCGCTGGCGTCGCCCGCCGCACCGCCGTCGAGGCGCAGGCCGCTGACGCCGTCCAGCGTGGCAAGCGCCAGCGCACCGGCTGCCTGTACCCGCAGGCCGTCGGCGATGTCGAGCTTGGAGCCATCCAGGGTGTAGCGCGTGAACCCCGCGACCACCGTGCCGGCCACGGTCCAGTCGCCCACCAGCCGCACGAGGTCGTCGGCGTCACCGCTCACTCGCAGCAGGTTGGGCGCGTCGGTCATGCGACGCACGGCCACCGCGTCCAGCACCAGGGTGCTGGCGGCGCCACCGCCGAGGTCCACCGCTTCGATGCCGAGCACACCTGCCGCACCGGTCAGGCGGGCGCCGCCCGCCGTCACCGTGAGGGTATCGAAGCCGCCACCGCCTTCGAACTGGCCCGCTGCGTGCCAGACAAGGATGTCGTCGCCGGCGCCCCCCTTCAGCACGTCGCGGCCGCCGCGCCCGTCGAGCACATCGTCGCCGCGGCCACCATGCAGCACCTCGGCGGCGCTCGTGCCGCTCAGCAGGTCGGCGCCATCGCCGCCCTGCCTGTCGACCGTGGCGGTGAAGTCGCGGCCGTACACCAGGTAACTGGTGCCGGACAGGTAGCCGTTGGTGTCGGCATCCCTTGCCCCGACCAGCAGGTCGTCGAAGCCGTCACCGTTGACGTCACCGGCGCCGCTGACCGCGGCCCCGGAGCGGTCCAGTGCGGCAATGCCCGGCAGGCGCAAGCCCCGGGCACCGTCGAGTCCGTTCAGGGCGATGATGGCTTCGAAGCCTGTACCCCGGCCGAAGACGACGTAGGTGACGCCGGCGCCGGGCTCGTCCGCCGCCGCGTAGGGGGCGCCGATCAGCAGGTCGTCGTAGCCGTCGCCGTTGATGTCACCCGCCGCGCTGACGGCGCGACCACTGCCGTCGCCGTTGCTGCCGCCGTCGAGACGAAAGCCACTGCTGCCGTCCAACGTACCCAGGTTCAGGCTAGACCCGAAGCCGTCGGTCCTGCCGAACACCACGTAGCTGCTGCCGGAGTTCAGGCCGTTCGGGCTGGCGCCGTAGGCGCCGATCAGCAGGTCGTCGAGGCCGTCGCCATTGACATCCCCGGCGCTGCTGACCGCGTGGCCACTGAAATCGCCGGGGTTGGCGCCGTCCAGGCGAAAGCCATTGCTGCCATTCAGGCTGGCAAGGTTGGAGGCGGCGGCGAAACCCTCGCTCCGACCGAAGATCACGTAGCTCGAACCGGCAAAGCTGCCGGCGTTCGCGGCCCGACCCACGCCTACCACGATGTCATCGAAGCCGTCGCCATTGAGGTCCCCGGCCGCGCTCACTGCGCGGCCGCTCTGATCGTAGAGGGCCTGGCCTTCGACGCTGAAACCGTTGGCGCCGTCCAGGGTCGAGAGATTGAGCGTGGCGCTGAATCCGCCGGCCTTGCCGAACACCACGTAGCTGCGGCCGGCGCCTGCGGCGGCGCCAGGAGCGCCTACCAGCACATCATCGAACCCGTCGCCGTTGACATCACCCGCGGCGCTGACCGCGCGCCCACTCCGGTGGCCCACCGCCTCGCCGTCGATACGAAAGCCGTTGGCGCCGTCGAGCGTGACGAGATCCAGGCTGGCGCCGAAGCCGCCGGTCTTGCCGAACACCACGTAGCTGGAACCCGACAACCCGCCGTTGGGGCTGGCGCCAAACGCGCCTATCAGCACGTCATCGAAGCCGTCGCCGTTGACGTCGCCCGCGCCACTGACGTCGTAGCCGCTCTGGTCGTTGATGTTGACGCCGTCAAAGCGTACGCCACTGGCGCCATCGAGCGCCGCCAGTGTGAGCGTGGCAGGCAGCCCGCCGGCGCTGCCGAACACCAGGTAGCTCGCGCCCGCGTTGTAGGCTTGCGCGTCGACGCCCGACGCGCCGATGAGCCAATCATCGAACCCATCGCCGTTGACGTCGCCGGCCGCGCTGAGCGCGCCGCCGCCACGGTCTCCGCCGTGCTCGACTTCGAGGCGCAGACCGTTCTCGCCGTCCAGCGTGGCCAGGGCAACCACGCCGTTCAACAGCAGCGCGGCGCCGGCCTCGATGTGCAGACTCGTCGCGCCGGCGGTGAAACTGTCATAGGTGATGCCATCAAAGACGTTCTGCCCGGCCGCGGTCCATCCGTTCGCGAACACGCCATCGTCGGCCCCCGCGCGCACCCGCAGGCTGCCGGTGCCTGACAGGCTGGCCACCAGCGCCGCGTCCACCGCCAGGCTGTTCGCGCCACTGCCGCGCAGATCGATGACTTCGATCGAGCGCAGGTGGGACAGCGTCGCGGCATTCAGCGCGAAGCCCGCGCCGCTGACTTCCAGCGTATCGTTGCCGCTGCCGCCGTCCTGCGACAGGTCGGCGGCGTCGTGGATCAACACGTCGTGGCCCGCGCCGCCGCGCAGGATGTCCTGGCCGGCGCCCCCCGTCAGGCGGTCATTGCCGCTGCCGCCTTCGAGCACATCCGCGCCGCCGTCGCCCGCGAGCGTGTCGTTGCCGGCGCCACCGTCCAAGTGGTCGTCGCCGCTACCGCCCACCAGTGCCTCGTTGCCCGCGCCGCCCAGCAGCAGGTCTTCGCCGGCTTCGCCGAACAGCTGATCGTCGTCGTTGCCGCCGTCCAGGCGATCGTCGCCGGCGCCGCCGAGCAGCACATCGTCACCCGTGCCGCCGATGAGCGCATCGTCGCCGGCCTCGCCCAGCAGGCGATCGACGCCCGCGCCGCCATCGAGGTGGTCGTCTCCGCCACCGCCACTCAAGCGATCGTTGCCACTGCCGCCCAGCAGCAGGTCGTTACCGGCCTCGCCCTGCAACTGGTCGTCGCCGGCGCTGCCGTCCAGGCGGTCGTCGCCCGCTTCGCCGCGCAGCACGTCGTTGCCGGCGTCACCGCGCAGACTGTCGTTACCGCTGCCGCCGAACAGGCGATCGTCGCCGGCGCCGCCGAACAGGCGATCGTTACCGGCCTCGCCGCGCAGCACGTCATTGCCGGCACCGCCGAGCAGGAGGTCGTTGCCGCTGCCGCCCTGCAGGGTGTCGCTACCATTGCCGCCATCGAGGCGATCGGCGCCGGCGCCGCCGTTCAGCAGGTCGTTGCCGTTCAGACCACGGAGGGTTTCCGCCGCGCCCGAGCCGCTGCGGCGGTCGTTGCCGCCGGTACCGGCGATCAGGCGTCCGCCGGCCGCGCCGTCGACGGCGCCGACGCCCGGCAGGTCCGGCGGCGTGAGCGAGGCCGCGTGCGCTTCGCCGGTGGCGTCGCGCAGCACGGTGACGTCGGTGTCCACCAGCAGGGTGGCGACGCCGGCGGTGTAGCGTCGGTAGCTCTGGCCGCCGATCAGGGGCGGACTCGCGGCCGACGCGGTCCATTCACTGGCGAGCGCGAGCACCGTGTCGCCGGGGCCACCATCTACGCGCAGCGTGCCGCCATCGCTGACGTGCAACACGTCGCGGGGCGTGAGGACGAGGGCGTTGCGGCCGCTGCCGGTCAGGTCGACAACTTCGATACCGCGCACGCTGTCGGGCGGCAAGCGTGCGAAGTCCAGAAGTACGCCCGCGCCGGCGACCCGCAGAAGGTCGGTGCCGCTGCCGCCATCGGCAAGGCGCAGGCCGGGTCGCCAGGTGAGCACATCGTTGCCGCTGCCACCCTTGAGGACATCCGCGCCGCCGCCGCCGTCGAGTACATCGTTGCCGCGGCCCGCCACCAGGATTTCGGCAACACCCTTGCCGACCAGCGTGTCGTTGCCCGCCGTGCCGAGCTTGTCGACCTCGCCGGCGAAATCGCGCCCGAAGATCACGAAGCTCGCGCCGGCACCGGCGCCGTTCACAGAGGCCGGATGGGCGCCGACGAGCATGTCGTCGAAGCCGTCGCCATCCACGTCGCCGGCGGCGCTGAGCGCGAGACCGCTGAGATCGAAGGGCGCGACACCATCGAGGCGCAGACCGTCACCGCCGTCCAGACCGGCGAGATCCAGCGTAGCGGTGAAACCGCCGGCCTTGCCGAACACCACGAAGCTGGCGCCGGCGCCCTGACCGACGCCCGGGACGTCGAACTTCGGCGCGCCGATCAGCAAGTCGCCAAAGCCGTCGCCGTTGACGTCACCGGCGACGCTGACCGCCAGGCCGCTGGCACTGCCCGCGGCCGGGCCATCGACACGAAAACCGTTGACGCCGTCGAGGTCGGCCAGCGCGAGCGCGGCCGCGAAACCGTCCCTGCGCCCGAACACGACGTAGCTGGAGCCGGAACCTTCGCCCAGGTGGTTGGCGGCGTAGGCGCCGATCAGCAGGTCGGCCAGGCCGTCGCCATTGACGTCGCCCGCGCCGCTCACAGCGCGGCCGCTGCGCTCGCCCGGCTGGACGCCGTCGATGCGAAAGCCGTCGCTGCCGTCGAGGTCGGCGAGGTTCAGCGTGTCGGCGAAACCGGCGGCCTTGCCGAACACCACGTAGCTCGCGCCCGCATCAGTGCCTGACCTGTCGACGCCGTCGGCGCCGATCAGAAGGTCGTCGAAGCCGTCGCCGTTGACGTCGCCCGCGGCGCTGACCGCGCGGCCACTGTAGTCGCCGATGGCTTCGCCGGCGAAGCGCGCGCCATTACCGCCGTCGAGCGTGCCAAGGTCGAATGTCGCGCCAAAGGCGTCGGGCCTGCCGAACACCAGGTAGATCGCGCCGGAACCCTGGCCGTTGGGCTGGGCCTGGTGGGCGCCGATCAGCAGGTCGTCAAAGCCGTCGCCGTTGACATCGCCGGCGGCTGCAAGCGCGTAACCGCTGAGATCCCCTGGTGCGGCGCCGTCCAATCGAAAGCCGTTGCCGCCATCGAGACTGAGCAGGTCGACGGTGGCGGCGAACCCGTCGGGCTTGCCGAACACGAGGTAGCTGGAACCGGAAAGGTCGCCGTGCTGGGCGCTGCCATGGGCACCGATGAGGAAGTCATCGAAGCCGTCGCCGTTGAAGTCGCCGGCGGCGCTGAGCGCGAACCCACTGCGGTCATAACTCGCGACACCATCGAGTCGGACGCCGTCGGCGCCGTTCAGCGCGCCGAGCGTGAGCGTCGCGGCGAAGCCGCCGGCACGGCCGAACACCAGGTAACTGCTGCCGGACCCCGCGCCGTTGGGATCAGCGTCGGCCGCGCCGATCAGGAAGTCGCCCAGGCCATCGCCGTTGACGTCGCCCGCAGCGCTGACCGCGATGCCACTACCGTCGCCGGGCGCCACGCCATCGA
>JBFWYG010000048.1:23826-32756 GCA_050186725.1 Gammaproteobacteria bacterium
GCCGCCGTCGAGGCGGTCGTTGCCCAGGCCGCCGTCCAGCACGTCCTTGCCACCGCCGCCGCGCAGCACGTCGTTGCCGGCGCCGCCGTCGAGCCGGTCGCTGCCGTCGCCGCCATCCAGCACATCGGTGTTTGCGCCACCGCGCAGCGTATCGTTGCCGGCGCCGCCGTCGAGCCGGTCGTTGCCGGCGCCGCCTTCCAGGGTGTCGTTGCCCAGGCCGCCGCGCAGAACGTCGTTGCTCGTGCCGCCGTCGAGGCGATCATTGCCCGCGCCGCCGTCGAGAAGATCGGGACCGGCGAGGCCGAGCAGCACATCGTTCTGGGTCGTGCCGCGTAACACGTCGCGCTCGGGCTTGCCACGAACTGTCGCCATCTCGTCCGCCTCTCCTGTGGCGCGCGCCCGCGCTGGGCGCGCCGCGAGATCCGCACTTCGGACAGTCGCTACCTGCAACCGCCCGACCCGCGGATCGCCGGTCGTTGCGCCGGACCTTAACGCGCCCGCGGGCGCGGTGTCACTCCATGCCCGCTCTGGAAGGCGCCGATGGTCGCCGGGCGGGCTCGCGAAAAGAATCAGCGTATCAGGACGTTGTAGACGTCAGGAGAGGGCTGGTCAGTCCGCCGCACGCCCCGGCCGGATGGCTGGGGAGACGCTTGAACCGCTACGCAGTCGCCGTCGGCGCGCCGCGACAGTAGGGCCCCTCAGGCGCTCCGCCACCCCACCACCCGCGTCAGCAGGATCGCCGCGAGCGGCACGCACAGCCCAATCAGCGTGCAGGCGAGCAGCAGGTCGCCGAGCTGGCTGTAGTCGGCCGGGGTGGTGAGGGCCTGGGTGGCCGGGTCGCGGACTTCGCGCGTGACCAGGAACACCTGGTTCAGGTACTTGGTACCGAGCTGGCTCGCCGACAGCGCGAGGTTGGTGAAGGACGCCATCACCGCGAAGTAGGTGGCCTTCAGATTCTCCGGCGCCGAGCGCGCGATCCAGGCCAGCATCGGCACCATGGACACCTGGCCCAAGGGCGATTCGAGCGCGGTGTCGATGAGCGCGATGAAGCGCGCGTCGACCACGCCGCCGGTATGGGCCGCGGTCCACACGTGGAGCCCGTGATACATGCCGAGCACCGGCAGCGACAGCACCGTGCCGATCACCGTGAGGAAGGCGACGATGCGCGTGATCGGGCGCTCGGCCATGAAGCGACGGAACAGGAACAGACCCGCCAGCGTCAGGATGCTGGCGATGGCGCTTAAGCGCGCCAGGAAGGACTCGTCGAAGTGCAGTTCGTCGATCATCCACCAGGTGGAGCCCGGGCCCGGTCCCGGCATGGCGCGGAACATGAAGATCACCACCGCGGTGCCGAGCAAGGTGCTGCGTGCGGCGGGTTCGAGCGTGTTCAGCAGGCGCCACATCAGGAACACGACGATCGCCATGGACACGGTGAACACCACTTCCTGGCCGAAGGGCATGCCGCTCACGCCGACCACGGTCGAGACCAGCGCGAACACCAGGCCGCCGCCGAGAATGCTCCAGTTGACCGGCGGTCGGGTGTCGTGCACCGCCAGCAGGCGGGCGATCTCCTCGGTGGAATAGCCCTGGGTCGCAAGGCGCGCCTCGTCGCGTCGGCGGATGCGCCGCGCGAGCGCCACGCCCAGCACCGACACCAGCGGAATGACGAGCGCGTACTCGTAGATGCGCAGGTAGGCGCCGACCTTGTCCGCTTCGCCGAGGTTCTCCACACCGGCCAGCAGCACCACGTTCGCGAGCGACACCAGCACGCCGCCGCCGATGATGGCGACCCGGCCGAGCGTCTGCATGGTGGTGTGCATGAGCGTGCGCTGTTCGTCCGGCACGGGCTCGCCGCGCGCGTCGACCCGCGGCACGGCTTCCACCGTCATCGCGTCCGCCACCACGTCCTGCAGCGCGTAGCCAATGGGCGCGAGCAGCGCCGCGCACACGTACCAGGTCCCGGCCGGCAGCAGCGCGCGCATCGCGTCAGGTGACGCGAGGAGACCGATCATGATGCCGAGGCTGGTCGCCACCAGGCCCGCGCCCAGGAACACCAGCCCCGCCTTCCATTTCCACAGCAGATCGACGAGATGGCCGAGCGGCATCTTCAAGGCCCAGGGCAGGCCCGCCCAGAAACCGAGCGCCGCCAGGAACTCGGCCGAGAGCCCGAGGTAGCTCTTGACGAAGAACGTGCCGACGATGCCGGTCAGACCCGAGATGCCGGCGGCGACGTACACCATCAGCGGCGGCAGGTAGGACAGGCGCATCTCGCGCCCCAGTTCGAACACGTTGCGATCGAGCCAGGCCAGGAGGCCGCGAGTCGAGGAGGAAGAGGATGAGGTCATGGGGTGGCAGACCTCGCGCGAGGCCTTGGTTATCCTTGCCGCTGCGCGGCGTGTGGCGACGCGGACGGCCCGCGCGGGGCGATGATGCGGTATCGCGCCACGCGCGTCGACCATGGCGCTTTCACCTACAATGCCGCGCCATGTCCCGCCCGCTGCCTTAAGTCCCGATGTCGCGCAAAGCCCTGCTAGCCGCCGTGCTCGGCCTGTGCGCCGTGCTCGGCAGCTGTGTGCCCTTGAAGGACGTAGCCGTGGCCGTCGGCTTGCGCGCCGCGCCGCACGTGCTCGAGTTCGACGTCATCGCGCCGACCACGCCGGCGCGGCTCGCGCTCACACCCGGCCGCGAGGCGCGCGGCGCGCTGCTGGTGACCTTGGTCGCGGGCCCGCACGCGGGCGGTGGCGCGACACCCGCCGCGAGCATGACCGTGACGGTCAGCGACAGCGGCGGCCGGCGCATCATCGAGGCGCGACGCGACACGGCGGCGGGCAATCTGGCGCGCAGCGGCGCGCGGCTCGGGCAGAGCGGCGGCGCGGAACTCGAATTGCAGTTCGATCTGCCGCGCTTCGTGGTGCCGGCCGACGGCCAGGTGCAGGTGGCGGTGGAACTGCCCGCCACGCGCGCCGACGGCGCGACCATGCGCGCGCTGCGCGTGGTGCTGAATGATGGGCCCGAGAGTCGCGCCGGCGGCTTCACCGCCGGCGTGTTCATGCTGCTGGCCGGCTGGGTCGCGGCGGTCGCGGGCCTCGCCATGCTGCTGCCGCGCGGCGCGGCGCCCGGCGACCTTGACGCCCCGGGGCCGGAGGCGCGCGCCGCGGCGCGCAACGCGCACCTGACGGGGCTGTTGCTGTATGTACTGCCGCTGCTGCACCTCGCGTTCCTGCTGCGCGCCTGGCGGCGCGCGGCGGCACGTTCGGCCTTCGCCGAGGAGCATGCGCGCGAGGCGCTCAACTTCCAGCTCTCGGTGCTGGTCTACCTGTTGATCGCCTTCACGCTGAGCCTCGCGCTCATCGGTGTGCTGATGCTGCCGGTGGTGCTGGTCTTCCAGCTCGTCATGCTGCGCGAGGCGACCGTGCAGGCGCGCCACGGTCACCGCTTCCGTTATCCGCTCACCTTCCGCTTCGTGACTTGATCGGTGCCGGCCGCGCTCAGCGCGGCATCACCACCGTCGAGTCCGGGTCGTAGCGCATGTGCTTCTCGAAGAAGTTCAGCGTGCGATCGCGCGCGATGGACGCGCTGGTCTCGTCATGGCTCGCGCGCTCGTCGCAGTTGAAGCCGTGGTCCGCATCGTAGACGAACACCTGCACCTCGGGATGGGCGCGGCGGATGGTGTCGACCTCGCTCATCGGGATGTGCTTGTCGCGCTCGCCGAAGTGCATCATCACCGGGCAGCGAGGGCGACGGTGGGCTTCGCGGGCGATGCCGCCGCCGTAGTAGCTTGATGCCACCGCGACGTCCTTCAGCTCGCAGGCCGAGAGCCAGGTGAGCAGACCGCCGAAGCAGTAGCCGACCACGCCGACGCGGCCGTAGCGCGCGATGTAATCGATGCTGGCCTGCAGGTCGAACAGCGTGTTCTCGAGCTTCAGATCGTGAAAGGCGATGCGCAGTCCCTTGTCGAAGTCGGGCTGCGCGGTGTAGCCGAGTTCGACGTCGCGCTCGACGCGGTCGAAGATCTGCGGCGCGATGGCCGCGTAGCCCGCCGCGGCGTAACCATCGGCCACCGCGCGGATGTGGTGGTTGACGCCGAAGATCTCCTGGATCACCACGACGCCGCCCTTGGCCTCGTCGCGCGGCAGGGCGAGGTAGGCGCCGAAGGTGAAGCCGTCGGCCGCCTTGATATCCACTTTTGCCATCGTTCTGTTCCCGTTGTGCTGGACCGGGCGCTCCTGCGAGCGCGGCCCGAGTATAGATCGGCCTAGGCGAGGCGGGCCGCGACCTCTTCCAGGAAACGCTGCGGCCGCGCGGCGGCGGTCGCGGCCATGAGCACATCGGGCCGCATGTGGCGCTCCGCCTTGGCGCGGTGCAGCGGGTCGGCCGGCTGCGGACCGATGTAGCTGCCGAGATCGCGGCTCCACTCGACCACGCTGCGCGCGTAGGCGACGCGCGTCGTCTCCCAGCGGCCGAGCTCGCCCGCATCGAGCGCGGCGGCAAAGCTCGAGGCGTCCTCGGCGGCCTTCGACACGCCCATGCCGCAATGCGGACGGGCGGTGGCGGCGGCGTCGCCGAGCAGCACCACGCGGCCGTGGACGAAGCGCGGCGCGCAGAAGTCGTACATGCCCTGCAGGAAGGGCCGCGGCGTCGCGGCGATCACGCTCTGCACCTGCGGCGCAAGCCAGGCGCGCGCCTCGGCGCGCATCGCCTCGATCAACTCGTCGCGAATCAGATCGTGCGGGATGCCGTTCTCGTGGTGATGGCCGCGCGCGTCGGTCAGGTGATCGCGCAGGCGGGCTTCGTCGGCGGTGCGGTACCAGCCCCAGTTGTACCAGCGACGGCCGGGTTCCAGCGCGTCACCGGGGCCGGCCACCAGGTAGCCGAGCCAGTGCCCACCGGGGGCCATGCAGAGCGCCATGCGTTCGTCGAACTCGGCGAGCACCTCGGCCGGCACGCGCGCCTCGTCGATGAGTCCGCGCCAGCCGAAGTAGCCGCAGTATTCCGCCGGTACCTGCGGTGCGACCAGCGCGCGCACCGTGGAACGCGTGCCGTCCGCGCCGAGCAGCCAGTCGCCCGCGATCCGTGTGCCGTCCTCGAACACCGCGACCACTTCCTCGCCACGGGTCTCGATCGCGCGCAGCGCGTGGTTGCCGTGGTAGTGGGCATCGTCCAACTGCGCGCGCAGGAAGCGGTAGATGAGTCCCCAGGAGGTCATCACCTGCGGCATGTCGTGGCGGCCCAGCACGCTGCCGTCGCGCTCGAACATGATGCGGCCCTTGGAGCGTACGCCCATCTCGTCGCGCAGCTCCATGCCCGCCGCGCGCACCGCGGCGTAGAGTTCGTCGTGGGTCGCGATGCCCGCGCCGCGATTGGCCAGCGCTTCGCCGGCGCGCTCGTAGATCTGCGCGTCGTAGCCGAGGTTGCGCAGCGCCGTGGCGGCGAAGAGGCCAGCCATCGAGCCGCCGATGATGATGACGCGGGCCTTGGGCGTGGGGGGCATGGGAGGTCCTCGCGGTGCCGGGTCGATTGTGGGTCGGGTTTCGGTATGGCGTTTGATTCGCCGTTGGTAAGCGTTCTGGAACCGAATGGCGGGTTGAAACCCGCCCTACAGGTGGCTCCGATGTAGGGCCGATTTCAATCGGCCATGCGTGGCTCTGGAACCGAATGGCGGGTTGAAACCCGCCCTACAGGGCGCTTCTCAGCGCCGCGGCGGCATCGTCCAACGCCGTCAGCGCCATGTCGACCTTGGCGCCCATGCGCATGAAGCCGTGCACCATGCCAGGGTAGCGCCTCACTTCCACGTCGACACCGTCGCGCTGCAGCGTGTCGCCATAGATCTCGCCCTCGTCGCGCAGGGGATCGAACTCCGCGGTCTGGATGAAGGCCGGCGGCAGCCCGGAGTGATCCGGCGCGAGCTGCGGCGAGGTGCGTGGATCGGTGCGCGCGATGCGGGTCGGCAGGTACCAGTCGATGAACTGGTCCATGGCGGCGCGCGTCAGCAAATAGCCTTCGCCGTTGTCACGCATGGACGGCGTGTCGGCGGTGAAGTCGGTCGAAGGATAGATGAGCAGCTGCAGGCGCAGCATCGGCCAGCCCTCGTCGCGCACCGCGAGCGCCACGGCCGCCGCGAGACTGCCGCCGGCGGAATCGCCGCCCACCGCGAGGCGCTTGGCATCGAGCCCGAGTTCCTTGGCGCTCGCCGCGACCCAGCGCGTGGCCGCCAGGCAGTCTTCGAAGGCCGCGGGAAACTTGTGCTCGGGCGCCAGTCGATAGTCCACCGCCACCACCACCGCGCCGGACTTCGCCGCCAGGTAGCGGCACAGGTGATCGTGTGACTCGAGATTGCCGAGCACCCAGCCGCCGCCGTGGAAGTACACCAGCGCCGGCGCCGCCTGGCCCGCGCCATGCGGCCGGTAGAGGCGGGTGCGCAGGTTACCGGCGGGACCGGCGCACACCAGGTTGACGACGCTCTCGAGCGACGGCGTCGGATGGCGATAGATCAGCGTGCCGGCGTCGTAGCCGAGCCGCGCGATGCGCGCATCGTCAGTCGCGAACGGCGAGCCCGCGCGCGCGGCCGCGTCGACCAGCGCCTGACATTGCGGATCGAGCGGCATGGGTCGCGCTCATTCCCCGCCGAGGACGAAGATGCTGTCCATCGCTTCCAGGCGCGTCGGGATCGCGGCCTGGTAGGCGTCGGAGGCGTACCACGCCTTGGCGGACGCGCGATCGGGGAATTCGAGCACGACCATCACGCCGTGGGGCTGGCTGCCGGCGAGGGTCTCGCTCCCACCGCGCGACACCAGCTTGCCACCGAAGGCCGCGAGCGTCGGGCCGGCGGCGGCGGAGTATTCAGCCATCTTCTCAGGGCTCTTCACGGTAGCGTGGACGACGACGTAGGCGGACATGGGCATTTCCTTAGAGTGGATGCGAGATGCAAGGAGGACCGATTGTCTGGAACTCGCTCCTGCCCCGCAAGCCTGTGCACCGTGACTTGCGTCAGGGCAGCGGAATGTCGGCCGGTGTCGGCACACTGTAGCCGCGCTGCACCGCGGGGCGCGCGGCAATGTCACGATACCAGCGCAGCACGTGCGGATAGTCGGGCAGCGCGATGGCCTGCCAGGCGTGGCGCGCCGCCCACGGCCACAGCGCGATGTCGGCGATGCTGTAGTCGTCGCCGGCGACGTAGGCGCGATCCGCGAGGCGCCGATCGAGCACGCCGTACAGGCGTCGCGCTTCGCTCGCGTAGCGTTCGCGGGCGTACTCGGACTTGTCCGGGTTGAAGTGCACGAAGTGGTGGGCCTGGCCGAGCATCGGGCCGAAGCCGCCCATCTGCCACATCAGCCACTCCAGCGTGGCGAGGCGCGCGCCGCGTTCGCTCGCGAGCAGGCGGCCGCACTTCTCCGCCAGGTAGATGAGAATGGCGCCCGACTCCATCAGCGTCACACCCGCGTCGCGATCGACGATGGCGGGAATCTTGTTGTTCGGGCTGATGGCCAGGAACTCGGGGGCGAATTGCGCATCGCGGGTGATGTCGATGGCGTGCACGCGATAGGGCAGGTCGAGTTCTTCGAGCGCGATGGAGATCTTGCGGCCGTTCGGCGTGGACCAGGTGTAGAGGTCGATCATCGGCGGGGCTCCGGGGCGCGCAGTGAGCGCGCCTCGGATTGTAGGTCACCCACCGGCCGGCGGCGCGCGACCGGCTCGCCTTGCCGCCCGTCGCGGGCGCGTGCTAGCTTCCGCCGCCACTGCTGGCCGCCGCGCGCGCGCTCGTTCCAGGCGCCCCGACGACCGCCGTTCCCATCCCGTGGTCCCTCAATTTCTACGGAGAGCGAGCATGTCAGCGACCCCCGGCCATCACGTCACCCGCCATCATCACATCACCATCGCCACCGGCGGTGCGCAGGAAGACTACGACTTCCATACCAAGGTGCTGGGCCTGAAGAGCGTGAAGAAGACCGCCTTCTACGATGGCCAGGTGCCGATCTACCACCTCTACTACGGCAACGATCTCGGTGAGGAGAGCTCGCTCGTGACGACCTTTCCGGTGGCCCATACCGGCGTCAAGGGCAGGCCGGGCAGCGGCCAGGTGCGCTACGTGAGCCTGTCGGTCCCGCCGGCGGCGCTCGGCTACTGGCGCGAGCGGCTCACGAGCCATGGCTTCGCGGTGCGCGAGCAGGAGCGTTTCGGCGAGCGCTATCTCGATTTCCAGCATCCCTGCGGCGTGCACTACTCATTGGTCGGCGTGGCCGACGACGCGCGCAAGCCGCACAGCAAGGGGCCGGTGCCGGCGGATCTCATGATCCGCGGCACCCATTCCATCGGCGTGTCATTGCGTGATGCCGAGGCGATGGAAGAATTCATGCAGCTCGGCTGGGGCGGCACGCGTCTCGCGAGCGATCGCAATCTCATTCGTTACAGCCTGGGCGACGGCGCGAGCGGCGCGCTGGTGGATTTCGAGGTGGAACCGGAGCGCAAGCCTGGCACCTGGATAGTGGGCGAGGGCACGGTGCACCACATGGCCTTCCAGGTCGGAAGTCACGCCGCGCAGAATGAACTCAAGCTCTACCTCGAAGGCATGGGCTATACCGACGTGTCGGACGTGAAGAATCGCGGCTACTTCGATTCGATCTACGTGCGCACGCCGTCCGGCGCGATGTTCGAGGCGACCGTCTCCCACGACGACGGTTTCCGCTGCGACGAACCGGTGGAGCGCCTGGGGACCGAGGTGATGCTCGCGCCGCAGCTGAAGATGAGCCGCGAGGAGATGCTCGCGCAGTTGGGGTATCTGAAGGATTGACGCGCATGGAAGGTACAGACCCCGCACGGGGTCTGTCCCGTCGGCGCTGTTGACGTTGTAGGGCCGATTTCAATCGGCCATGCACGGCGCCTCCATCCGCATCTGGCGCTCTGGAATTGAATGGCGGGTTGAAACCCGCCCT
>JBFWYG010000049.1:0-9120 GCA_050186725.1 Gammaproteobacteria bacterium
CGTTCTTCACCGAGCTCGAGCGGCGCTTCGGCGCGGGCGGCGATTTCGCGCGCGCCTATGTCATCGCCCACGAGGTCGGCCACCACGTGCAGAATCTGCTCGGCATCAGCGAACAGGCCGCCCGTGCGCGTCGCCGCATGAGCGAGGTCGAGTACAACAAGCTCTCGGTGCGCATCGAACTGCAGGCCGACTGCTTCGCCGGCGTGTGGGCCGAGCACGCCAACCGCGCGCGCCCCTTTCTCGAACCGGGCGACATCGATGAGGCGCTCACCGCCGCCAACGCCATCGGCGACGACATGCTGCAGAAGCAGGCGCGGGGCGTGGTGGTACCGGACTCGTTCACCCACGGCACCTCGGCTGAGCGCATGCAGTGGTTCAAGACCGGCTTCGAGCGCGGCGACCCAAAGGCCTGCAACACCATGTGATGCCATGCATGGCCGATTGAAATCGGCCCTACATGCAGGGACAGACCCCGTACGGGGTCTGTCCCTTCGCCCCGTTGATCCCCATCACACCCGTCTCGCCGCCTGCGGCAGGTTCTTGAGGCGCTGCATCTCCGCCGTCGCCATCATGGCAGGGTCCGCCAGGTACTCGAGGAACATGTCGGTCGCGTCGAAGCCCCAGAAGAGTTCCTCGCCCATGGCAAAGGTCGGCACGCCGTACACGCCGCGCGCGATCGCTTCCTCGGTGTTCGCGCGCAGGCGCGCCTTGACGTCGTCGCGGCCAATGGCGGCGGCGAGATCGTTCACGCCGAAGCGCGCGGCGAGTCGCGCCAGCGCCGCGTCGTCATCGACATTGCCGCCGGTCGCCCAGATGAAATTGAAGATCGCCTCCACCGCTGCGTGATCGGCGTCCAGGGCCAGGCCCAGACGCAACACGCGCAGCGGATTGAAGGGGTGGGCCGGCGGCGTGCGAAAGGGAATACCGAGGCGCTTGGCGAGCCAATGGGTATGGCGGTAGGTCTGCACGCGCTTGGCCGGGATCTCCGCGGGGCCCTTGTGTTCCCAGTGGCCGAGCAGGCCGGCGAACAGCACCGGTTTCAGGTCGACTTCGAGATCGGTGGGCAGCCGGTGGAAGTGCTTGAACTGCAGGTAGGCGAAGGGCGAGATGAAGTCGAAATACCAGTCGGCGTGACGGGTCATGGGCGGGCTCCAGGCTGCGGGTCACTGCGCTGCGATTGTGCCCGCGGGCAGCGGACCTCGAAAGCCTCGCACGGCGCTGTCGCGTAACAATTGTTCATGATGTTCCGCGTCGGCCTGCGACGCCTTTCCGGACGTGCTGGCCGCCGACGGCAGCCCGCGCCGGAAAGTCACGTGCGAGTCAAAAATTCACCAGATCGCGTTTGCGAGTCAGCACGCAGTCGTGCTACCTAGAACAAGTGACCAGCCGCGCCCTCGACCGCGCGGTGCCGAAGCGACCGCCCACGAGTGCGCGCGCAGCTCGGCCCGAATAACGAGAAGAACGATTCGACCAGGGATATTGTCATGCCGCAGCTCAGCGCCGTCTCCACCCTTCGCCCCCTGTCACTCGCCATCGCCGCGGCGCTGCTGCACCAGCCGGCGTCGGCCGACGTCATCACCTGGGCGGTCGATGCCAACGGCTTCTGGGACGTGGCCAGCAACTGGTCGTCGTCGCCCGTCCTGCCGGGCGCCGCGGACGATGCGCGCCTGAACCTGCTGAGTCCGACGCTGCGCACCATCACGTTCCGCAGCGGCGACGTCACCGTGGCGAGTCTCGAGAGTGCGCACAACTTCGCCATGACCGGGGGGGTGCTGCGACTGAACGGCGCGTCGCGGGTGGACGCCGCCTTCACGCAATCGGGTGGTACATTGACGGGCCCCGGCGACCTGACGCTGTTCGGACCCACGTCCTTCTCGAGCACCACCCACAGCGGTGGCGGACGCACCATCCTGAACGGTGCGACCACGATGAACGTAGGCATCAACCTGAACGCCGGTCGCATCCTCGACAATCGCGCGACGCTGACCTGGAGCGGCGGCACCATCGAGTTGAACTCCGTGTCCGGGGACGGCGCCGGTCGCCTGGACAACGCGGCAGGCGCATTGATCGACGTGCTGGGCAACAACGCAGTGCGTGCGACCGGCTTCAGCGATATCGGCCTGATCGCGGACATGGGCCGGGTGAACAACGCCGGCACCTTCCGCAAGAGCGTCGGCGCCGGCACGACCACCATCGAAGTCAGCTTCAATAACAGCGGCCAGGTCCAGGTGCAGAGCGGCACGCTGGATTTCACCGGCGGCGGCACCGGTAGCGGCAGTTACAGCGGCAACGGCACGCTGCGCTTCGGCGGCGGCACGCATACCCTCGGCACGGGCACGATCTCGGTCGGCACCCTGCTGTTCGGCAACGCGACGCTGACGCATGCCGGCACCATTGACGTGTCGGGCAGCACCTCGGTCACGGCCGGTGATCACACGCTGAGTGGCAGCATCACGAGTCTCGGCTCCACCCTTACCGTCGGTGGCGGCGTGCTGCGCCTGGGCAGCTCGAATGTCAACGTCGAAACCCTGAACATGAATGGCGGTACGCTGGTCAGTTCCGGGGAACTCGTCGTCAGCCAGACCGCCGCGTTCACCGGTGGCGTGCAGTCCGGCCCCGGTCTGACCGTGGTGGAAGATACAGCGACGGCGACCATCAACGGCGGCCTGGGACTCGATGCCGGTCGCATCCTGGAGAACCGCTCGACGCTGACCTGGAACAGCGGGTCCATCGACCTCAACGCGACGTCGACAGGCGGCTCGGGACGTCTGGACAACGCCGTCGGCGCGGTGTTCAACGCCGGGGCGAACGGCACGCTGCGCGCGACCACTTTCGGCGACATCGGTGCTCTGCCCGACATGGGGCGCGTGAACAACTTCGGAACGTTCCGCAAGACAGGCGCCGGCACGGTCACCGTCGATGCCTTGTTCAACAACGTTGGCACGGTCGATCTGCTGAGCGGCAACCTGGAGTTGAACAGCGGCAGCAGCGTCACGGGCGATATCAGCGGCGCCGGCACGCTGCGCTTCGGCGGCGGCACGCACATTCTCGGCGCAACCGCCGACGTCAGCGTTGGCAACCTGCAGTTGGGGGGCGGCACGTTGACCCACGCAGGCAGTATGAACGTCACGGGCACCACCTCCTTGAGCGGCGGCAGCCATACCCTGAACGGCACGGTCACGAGCCTGGGCTCCACCCTGATTTCCAGCAGTGGCGTGCTCACGGTGAACGCACCGGGCGCGAGTGTATCGACACTGACCATGACCGGCGGCACCATCGGCGGCAGTTTCGATCTCACCGTCAGCGGCAGTGCGAGTTTCGCGGGCGGCACGCTGACCGGTGCCGGGGACACTGTGCTCCAGGGGCCGAGCAGCGTCACCAGCGGTTTCGGCATCGATGCGGGGCGCGTGGTGGAGAACCGCGACACGATGACCTGGTCCGGTGGCAACATCGAACTGAACGCCACGTCGACCGGCGGCGCCGGCCGCCTGGACAATGCCGTCGGCGCGCTCATCCTCGCAACCGGCAACAACACGCTGCGTTCCATCAGTTTCAGCGATCGCGGCCTCCTGCCGAACACCGACCGGGTGAACAACCTCGGGACCTTCCGCAAGGACGGCGGCAGCGGGTCGACCATCGTCGACGTCGCATTCAACAACGATGGCGCGGTGGAAGTGCTGACCGGCACGCTCGAGTTCAACTCCGGCGGTGCCAGCGCCGGTGACTTCAGTGGTCCTGGCACGCTGCACTTCGGCGGCGGCACGCACACGCTGTCCGCGACGGCCGACATCGACATCGGCAACATCATCTTCGGCGGCGGTACGCTCGAGCACGCCGGCACGCTCAACGTCGCCAACAGCACCACGCTGAGCGGCGGCACCCACAACCTCTCCGGCGCGGTCGCGAGCCTCGGTACCATCCTCAACGCGACCGGCGGCCGGTTGAATCTGAACGCTCTGGATATCGGTGTCGCGACCTTGAACATGTCGAGTGGCGGCACCATCGGCGGCACCGGCAACTTCGTCGTGTCGGGCGACGCCACCATCGCGGGTGGCGGCTTCACGGACACCGGGCGCACGCGTCTGAACGGCGCCAGCAGCGTGACCGGTTTCAATCTCGACGCGGGACGGGTGGTCGAGAACCGCGGCGAGATGACCTGGACCGCGGGCACCATCGCACTGAATTCCACCTCCTCAGGCGGGTCCGGCCGATTCGAGAACGCGGCGGGTGCGTTGTTCGAAGCGCGGGGCAACAACACCATCAGTCTCACCAACTTCTCGGATCGTGACCTGTTGCCTGACATGGGCCGTTTCGACAACGCCGGCACGTTCCGCAAGGCCGTTGGCACCGGCACCACCACCGTCGACGCGGCGTTCAACAACAGCGGCTCGGTCGAGGTACAGACCGGCTTGCTCGATCTGGGCGGCGGCGGCAACCAATCGGCCAGCGCAACGTTCGACATCTCCACGGGCGCGACCCTGCGCCTGGGGGGAAACCACGCCTTCGCGAACTTCGCGGGCATCACCTCCGCGGGGCGCCTGCTCGTTTCTTCCGGCGGGACCCAGGGCAGCGGCGCGCTCACCCTCGGTGGTGTGCTCGAGATAGCGGGCGGTGCCCTGATCCTGGCCGACGACGGCGTCGCGCAGAACTACACCCAGTCCAGCGGCACGCTGGACGGCGCGGGCGATCTGACGGTGAACGGCGCGGCGCTGCTCAGCGGCGGGCGCATGTCCGGTACGGGCGTCACGGTGCTGGCCAACGGTGGCGATCTATCCGGCATCGGCCTCGACGCCGGGCGCACGCTCGAGAGCCGCGGCACGGTCCGCTGGCTCGGCGGCACCCTGCAGTTGAACGAATCGTCCACCGGCGGTGCCGGCCGCTTCGTCAACGCCGAGGGTGCGCTGTTCGACGCACAGAACAACAACTCCGTGGCGGCAACCAATTTCGCGGACATCAACGATCTGCCGGGCACTGGTGTATTCCTCAACCAGGGCACCTTTCGCAAGAGCGCGGGCGCCGGCGTCACCACCCTGTCCGCGGCATTCGCGAACGAGGGAGCCCTGGAGGTCAACAGCGGCACGGTGGAATTGACCGGCGGCTCGACCCATGCCGTTGGCAGCACCATCGTCATCGCGAGCGGCCGTACGCTGCGTTTCGGTACCGGCACCCATGTCCTCGACGACCTCGCGGGCGTGATCAACGCCGGCACCATGGTGGTCAGTGGCGGCAGCACGACCGGCAGCGGTGCGCTCGACAGCGCGGGCCTGCTCGAGATCTCGGGCGGCACCCTGACCTTGAACGACGACAGCACCACGGTGAATTTCACTCAGAGTGGCGGCACGCTCGCCGGCGCGGGAGATCTCAGCATCACCGGCCAGGCCACCATCACCAGCGGCGTCATGACCGGCGCCGGCAGCACGGTGTTGCTCGGCACCGGCACCCTGCAGGGCACGTCGCTGGACGCCGGCCGCATACTGGACAATCGCGGCACGCTGACCTGGACCGCGGGCAACATCGGCCTCAACAATTCCGCCAATGGCGGCGCAGGACGAGTCGACAATGCGGCCGGCGCGCTGTTCGACATCCAGGGCAACAACTCGGTCACGGTGACCAATTTCAGCGACCGCACACTGCTGCCGGACATGGGCGTGGTGAACAACGCCGGCATGCTGCGCAAGAGCGCCGGCGCCGGCACGAGCCTATTCCAGTCCGGCTTCAATAACCTCGGTTCGACCGAGGTGAGCATCGGGACGCTCGATTTCAATGACCAGGTTGCCCAGCACGTCGGCACCACGCTGACCGGTGGCACCTGGCGCGTGAGCGGCAGCGGCACCTTGAACTTCAGCCGTTCGGGCGCGCAGAACATCGTCACCAACCAGGGCGACGTGACCTTGGACGGCGCCGCGGCGAGCTTCGCGCGCATCAACACGCTGACCGACAACCAGGGCGCGTTCCGCCTGCTCGGCGCGCGCAACTTCACCGCCGTCGGCGCCTTCAACAACAGCGGCGTGTTGCAGCTGGGTGGGGGCGCCTTCGGCGCGCCCAGCCTGACCAACAACGTCGTCGGTCAGCGCATCGGCGAGATCTTCGGCTTCGGCACCGTCACGCCGACGGTGCTGAACCACGGCCTGGTGCGCGCCGCAGGCGGCGTGCTGACCATGACCGGCGGCATCGACGGGCAGAGTGGCACCATCCAGGTCGACGAAGGCGCGACCCTCGTGCTTGGCGCGGACAGCGACGGCGACTTCCTCATCAACAACGGGACGCTCGCGCTCGGCACGTCGAACGTGACGGTCGTCGCCGACTACACCAACGGTGGCTTCGGTGTCGGCAATGCCTTCAATGCGCGTGCAAATGTGACCGGCAGCGGGCAGATCCTGGCGGCGGGCGATGTCGCACAGGCCCTGAGCGGCGACGTCGTCAACGGCGCGGGCGCCGCGCCGCAGATGGCCTTCGGCAACATCCACGTGGGCGACCAGGTGACGCGCAGCTTCGCGGTGAGCAACACCGGCAGCAACGGCCCCGCGCTCCGCGGCGCGCTGCAGACCAGCGTGAACGGCGGCAACCTGACCGACGCACGTCTGACCGGCAGCGGTGTGACGGCTGACAACTACGGGCCGGTCGCGGCCGGCGCGAGCAGCGCGGCGTTCGATGTGACCTTCACCGGCGGGATTGCCGGCGCGCTGTCGGGCCAGTCCGTGGCGGTGGTGAACAACTTCGACAACGTGGCCGAGCAGGTGCTGTCGATCTCCGGCGCGGTGTTCCGTTACGCCAACCCGACGGCGCACGTGCCTGAGCCGGTGGTGTTCGCCAACCGCCGTGTCGGTGACAGCGCGAGCCAGCTGCTGAGCCTGACCAACGACGTGCCGAACGACGGCTTCTCGGAGTCGCTGGACGCGAGCATCGGCGGCGCGACGGGTAATGCCACCACCAACGGCGGCAGCTTCAGCCTGCTGACGGCGGGGGCGACCAACTCGACCGCGCTCGAAGTCGGTATCGACACCTCGAGCGCCGGTCACAAGGTTGGCACGGCGACCATTACGCTGACCTCGAACGGCGCGGGCACGAGTGAACTCGGCACCACGGCGCTCGGCACGCAGACGGTGAACGTGAGCGGCGACGTGTATCGTCTGGCAAGCCCGAGCGCGCACAGCCCCGAGCCCGTCGTGTTCGCCAACCGCCACGTCGGCGCGGCCGCGACCCAGGCCCTGAGCCTCACCAACACCGCGGCGAACGACGGCTTCTCCGAGCGCCTGAACGCCACCATCGGCGGCGCGACGGGCAACGTCAGCACCAACGGTGGCAGCTTCAGCCTGCTGGGCGCCGGGCAGACCGACGCGAGCAGCCTGACCGTCAGCCTTGACACTTCGACGGCCGGCGCCAAGAGCGGCACGGCGACCATCTCGCTCGCTTCCGACGGCACCGGCACCAGCGGCTTCGGCGCACTGGAACTCGATCCGCAGACGGTCAACGTGAGTGGCAACGTCTACCGCTTCGCCGAGGGGAGCGCGCACAGCCCCGAGCCCATCGTGTTCGCGAACCGGCATGTCGGCAGCGCGGCCAGCCAGGCGCTCAGCTTGAGCAACCTCGCGACCGCGGACGGCTTCTCGGAGTCGCTGGACGCGAGCATCGGCGGGGCCACCGGCAATGCGACGACCAACGGCGGGAGCTTCAGCTTGCTGGCGGCGGGCGCGAGCAATGTGACCGCGCTCGCGGTCGGCATCGACACCTCGAGCGCCGGCGCCAAGAGCGGCACGGCGACCATCACGCTGAGCTCGAACGGTGCGGGCACGAGTGAGCTCGGTACCACGGCGCTCGGCACGCAGACGGTCAACGTGAGCGGCAACGTCTACCGCTTCGCCGAAGCCGGCACGGTGGCGGCGGTGGAGTTCGGCAACGTGCACGTGGGCGACGTGGTGAGCCGCACGCTCACCTTGAGCAACATCGCGGCGGCGGACGGTTTCTCCGAGTCGCTGGACGCGGTGTTCGACGGTGTGTCGGATACGCGGATCCTGACCAGCGGCGGCGTGAGCGGTCTCGCGGCGGGCGCGACCGACAACAGCAGCCTGGTCGTTGGCCTCGACACCAGCACGGCGGGCAGCCTGACCGGCTTCGCGACCTTGAACTTCACTTCCAACGGCGCGGGTACGAGTGGCCTCGGTACGACGTCGCTGGGATCCCAGAACGTGGGCGTGACGACCAACGTGGCGGTGTATCGCTTCGCCGAGGGCGCGGTGGACACGGCGCAGCCCGTCGATTTCGGCGCGTTCCGTGTGGGTGACGCGGCGGGCACGCAGGGCGTGACGGTGCGGAACGCGGCAGTGAACGACGGCTTCTCCGAGAGCCTGGACGTGTCGGTGGCGTCGGTCGACGCGGGCTTCACGGCGAGTGGTTCGGTGAGTGGTCTCGCGGCGGGTGCGAGCAACGGCAGCGGGATCAATGTGGGCCTGGACACCAGCGTATCGGGCGTTAAGACGGGCCAGGCAACGCTCGACTACGTGTCGAATGGCACGGGCACGAGCGACCTCGGGCAGACGGCGGTGGGCAATGAAGCGGTGGCCTTGACCGGTCGGGTCTACGCGCAGGCTGTGGCGTCGGTGGAGACCGTCGGCATCGACTTCGGCATCGTGCACGTGGGTGACGTCATCGGCGCGCAGGGCGTGACGGTGCGGAACATCGCGGCGGGCACGCTGACGGATAATCTCTTGGGCAGCATCAGCGCGGTGCCGGCGGGCTTCGTCGGCAACGGCACGCTCGGCGCGACGGGGCTTGCGCAAGGTGAGGCGAGCAGCGCGTTGAGCGTTGGTCTCAGCACCAGCGCGGCCGGTGTGTTCAGCGGCGAGGCGAGCTTGAGCTTCGCAAGCCACAACGCGGAGATGGCCGACCTCGTGCTCGCCGGCCAGGGCGTGAGCTTGACGGCGCAGGTGAACAACTTCGCGAACGCGGTGCTGGACAAGGCGGGCGGCGACGGTACGTTCGCGCAGGTCAACGTGGGCCAGTACGTGTTCGACTTCGGCACGCTGACGGCGGGCGGCAACATCGCCGGCCTGCTGAGCCTGGCCAACGTCTCGCCGGGCGGCCCGACGGACGTGCTGGGGGCGGACTTCGACATCGGCGGTG
>JBFWYG010000049.1:9220-12081 GCA_050186725.1 Gammaproteobacteria bacterium
CGCGGGGCGCGGCGACATTCGCACCTGCGCGGGCACGACGCATCGCCTGTCAACCATGAGGCGACCCGAGGGTCGCGAGACAAAGGCGCATTCTCTCCCGCAGGTGCGAATGTCGGCGCGCCATCGCCCCTTTCGAGGAATCGGTGGGCGTGGGCGCGGCCGGTATACTGCCGCGCCCATGAGTGCCGACCTTACCGTCCCTGCGTCGGCCCCGCGGCCTTGGCGCGGCGTCCTGATGGCGCTGGCGGTGGGCGTCGCCTTCGCCACCAACACCAGCCTCGCGGCGCTCGCCTACCGCGGCGGCGCCACGCCCATCGCGGTGTTGCTGGCGCGCTCCTGCGTCGCCTTCGTTGTGTTGTTCCTGCTGCTCGGCTGGCTGCGCGTGCCGCGCGCGCTGCCGACGCCGCGTCGGCGCGCCGCGATCCTGGTCGGCTGCATCTTCGCGAGTTATTCCTTCGGCGTGCTGGTCGCGATCAAGCACCTGCCGGTGGGGCTGGTGGTGGCGACCTTCTACACCTTTCCGATGCTGGTCGCGCTGGTCGAATGGTGGAGTGGCCGACAGATCCTGAACGCGCGCACCTTGGCATCTCTCGGCCTCGCCTTCGGTGGCATCCTGCTCGCGCTGGACGTGTTCGGCGCGCGTCTCGATCGCTTCGGCATCATGCTCTGCCTGCTCGGCGCGGTGGGCGTGACGGCGGTGATGACCTTGAGTGCCAAGGTGCGCGGCGGCGGCGATTCGCGCCCTGTCACGCTGCACATGCTCGGCACCGCGCTCGCGGTCTTCACCCTGATAGCGTCGACCCGCGGCGGCCTGTCGCTGCCCCACACCGGCCTCGGCTGGCTGGCTTTCACCGCCGCGCCGCTGTTCTACACCTTCGGCATCATCACGCTGTTCGTGGTGGTGGCCGAACTGGGCCCGGTGAAGACCTCGCTGGTGATGAACATCGAGCCCGTGACCAGCGTGCTGCTCGGCTTCCTGCTGCTCGACCAGCGCCTCGGCCCCACCCAGGTGCTGGGCGTTGGCCTGGTGGTCGCGGCCGTGCTGCTGCTGGAGAGCGCGAAGCTGAAGCGAGTGGTGTAGGGCCGATTTCAATCGGCCATGCACGGCCCTGGCAGCGAATGGCGGGTTGAAACCCGCCCTACAAAGGGCCTCGATGTAGGGCCGATTTCAATCGGCCATGCACGGCCCTGGCAGCGCATGGCGGGTTGAAACCCGCCCTACAAAGGGCCTCGATGTAGGGCCGATTTCAATCGGCCATGCACGGCGTTCATCGAGCGCTGTACATGGCGGGTTGAAACCCGCCCCGCAAGCCTGCCTACAATGGCGGTAACCCGCCCTTCACAGGAGTCCGCGATGAGCCTCATCGAAGTCCTCTCTCCCGTCGCCGCCACGCGCGTCGCGACGCGACCGCTCGCACCGCGTCTCGCGACGCTGGCAGGCAAGCGCATCGGCTGGCTGGACAACATGAAGGCCAATGTCGGCGAACTGCTGCGCGCGGTCGAGCGCGAGCTGCGCGCCGCGGGCCACGAGTTCGTGAGCGCGACGGCGGCGAAGAACGCCACTGCCGCCGCGCCTGAAGCCGTGATGACGCATCTGAAGACCTGCGACGCGGTGGTGCTCGCCATCGCCGACTGAGGCTCCTGTACGTCGTGGAGTGTCCATGACTCGATTGCGCTGGAGACCGCCGGGATACCGACGGCGGTGATCTGCAGCGACGAATTCGGCCCGCTGGGGCGCGCCGAAGCGCAGGTGCTCGGGCTGGGCGGACTGCCGCTGCTCGCCATTCCCCATCCGCTGGCCGGCAACGACGCCGCGCTGGTGGACGCCAAGGCGCGTGCCATCGCCGCCGAGGTGCTGGCCACGTTGACCGACGACCCCGAGCGCCTTGCGACGCGACATGCCGGACGCTTCCTCGCACTGACCGAGAAGCGCCTGGAGGGCGGCGCGGTGTGCACCGACGACGTGTGCGCCTACGACCCGGCGCTCGGCGCGGGAGCAGCGCGATGAGCGACACGCTGCGCGTGGAAGAAGAGCGCCTCGACGACGAGTTCGAGGCGCGCGGCTGGTCCGACGGCCTGCCGGTGGTGGCGCCGACCCGCGCGCGGGTGGACGCCATGCTGCGTTTCTGTGATCGCGACCCGCGGGCCGAACTCGGCAGCATGCCGCCGCGCCACGGCATCGTCACGCCGGAGATCCTGGCGGTGAACGCGGTCATGGCCGGTTGCCGGCCGGAATACTTTCCCGTGGTGCTGGCGGCGGTGGAGGCGATGCTGACACCGGCCTTCAACCTGTTCGCGGTGCAGGCCACCACGCACCCCTGCGCGCCCTGCGTGATCGTGAACGGGCCCATCGCGCGCGAGCTCGGCATCAACGCGCGCTACGGCGCCTTCGGGCCCGGGGTGCGCGCCAACGCCACCATCGGTCGCGCGATTCGGCTCATCCTGCTGAACGTCGGTGGTGCGGCACCCGGCATTCTCGATCGTTCCACGCAAGGGCAGTCGGCCAAGTACAGCTACTGCGTGGCCGAGAACGAGGCCGAGAGCCCCTGGGAGCCGCTGCACGTGACGCGCGGCTTCGCGCTGGAGGATTCCACCGTCACCGTGACCGGCGCCGACGGGCCGCACAACCTGAACGATCACGTGAGCGATCGCGCCGCGGGCATTCTCGCCATGCTGAAGGGCGCGCTCACCGACATGGGCTCGAACAACGCCTACCTCTACGGCCAGCCGACCATCGCCTTCGGCCCGGAGCACGCGGCGATCCTGGCGGCCGACGGCTGGTCCAAGGTGGATATCCAACGCTTCGTGTTCGACGAAGTGCGGCTGCCGCGCGCGCTGTGGTCGCAGGGCGGCATGGCCGG
>JBFWYG010000049.1:12181-32133 GCA_050186725.1 Gammaproteobacteria bacterium
CCCGGCAGCGTGCCGCTGTGCCCCATCATGCGGATCAGCTCGCGGGCGACGTTCTCCAGCATGAGGATGTCGGGGGAGTGCTTGCTCTTGAATGTGATGGGCATTGGAGGCGCCTCGGCGATGACTGCGCGCACGTTAGCACGAAGCCCGCGACGCGCCTGTCGGTCGCCCACCCGGTCGGGGAGTGGCCGAGGTGATGACTGCCTGCCAAACTCGCGGCGGATCGACTGCCCCGCCGTGAGGAACTCCGCTCGATGCACACGCCCTGGACCACCGATGCCATCCTGACCCGCGCGGCGACGCTCGGCGCCAGCCGCATCGCCGCGGTGATGGGCGAGGATGGCGCGTCGCTCACTTACGGCGAACTGGACGCGCGCGCCACGCGCTTCGCCAATACGCTGCGCGCCCACGGCATCGGTCCCGGTGCGCGCGTGGCGGTGCTGATGGAGAACCACCTCGACTACCTGGTGGCCTACCACGGCACCGGCCGCGCGCGGGCCGTGTTCGTGCCCATCGTCACGCAGTCCAAGCTGCCGGAGATCGAATACTTCGTCAGTCACGCCGAGCCCGTGCTGCTGCTGGTCGACGCCGAGCGTTGGCGGGGCGTGGCGCAGGCTTTCGCGGACGGTAATCCCGCCTTCGCCTCGCTGCGCCACGTGTGGCTGGCGGGAGACGGGCGGGCGCCGGAACTGGTCACCCTGGCGGGACAGCTGGCGAATGCGAGCGAGGCGCCGCTGGACGATTCGCCGAGCCCTGAAGAGCCGGTGGCCTTCATGTACACCTCGGGCTCGACCGGCAGGCCCAAGGCCGTGATCCATTCGCACTACACCGCGGTGGCGCAGGCCCAGGCGGTGTGCAGTCGCATGGGCTACGACGCCGAAGACCGTCTCATGACGGTGTTTCCACTGTTCCACGGCAATGCGCTGGTGTGGTCGGCGCTCGCCGCGGTATGGGTCGGCGCGCGGGTCATCGTGCATCGACGCTTCAGCGCGAGTGGCTTCTGGGCATCGGCGCGAACCCATGGCGCGACCGAGATCAACCTGCTGCTCGGCGCGATCAACATGCTGCTCGCGCAGCCGCCGCGTGCGGACGATCGCGAGCATCCCATTCGCCTGGTGCTGGCCAACGTCACCGAGCCCATCCACCGCGAGTTCAGCGCGCGCTTCGGCGTCGACATCGTCTCCACCTGGGCGCTGGCCGAAGGGCCGCTCGGCACCATGACCGCGCCGGGCCACGGCTACAGCGCCGGCGAGATCGGCTGGCCGATGGGCGAGCAGAACGAAGTGCGCGTGGTGGACGAGAACGACAATCCGCTGCCCGACGGCGAGGTGGGCGAACTCGTGCAGCGCAATCGCGCCATGATGCTCGGCTACTACAAGAACCCGGAGGAGACCGCGCGCGTGCTGCGCGGCGGCTGGGTACACAGCGGCGATCTCGGCTACCGCGACGCGCGTGGGCTCTTCTACTTCGTCGGCCGGCGCAAGAACATCATCCGCCGCGCCGGCGAGAACGTCTCCAGCGAAGAAGTGGAAGAGTGCCTGCAGACCCATCCCGCGGTGGAAGAGGCGGCGGTGGTCGCGGTGCCGGACGACATCCGCGGCGAGGAAGTGAAGGCCCACGTCGTGCTGCGCGCCGGCCAGAGCATGACGCCGCAGGAGGTGGTGGGCTGGTGCGCGGAGCGCCTGGCGGACTTCAAGGTGCCGCGCTACGTCGAGTTCGTCGCCAGCCTGCCGCGCACCGGCCCATTGAAAATCGACCGCGCCGCGCTCGCCGCGCGACCCGACACAACGGACTGCTGGGATCGCCTGCGCGAGCGCGCCACACGCTGAACCTTCGCATGGGCTATCTCTGCGGCGTCGACATCGGCGGCACGTTCACCGACGCCGTGATCATCGACGGCGACGGTCGCGTGACGCTGGCCAAGTCACCGTCCACGCCGGACGATTTCGCGCGCGGCTTCTTCGCGGCGCTGGACGACGGCGCGCGCGCGCTGGGCCTGAGCCTGGACCAACTGCTGGCGGCGACCGAGGTGCTGTCCCACGGCACCACGGTCGCGACCAACGTGGTGGTCGAACGACGCGGCGCCAAGGTCGGGCTCATCGCGACCGCCGGCCACGGTGACGCGATCCTGATCATGCGCGCCCACGGTCGCGCCGCGGGACTCTCGCCGGCCGAGACCCTGCGCTTCGCCGCCACCGCCAAGCCCACGCCGCTGGTGCCGCGCAGCCTGGTGCGCGAAGTCGCCGAGCGCATCGACGTCAACGGCGCGGTGGTGGTGGCGCTGGACGAGGCGGCGGTCGAGACCGCGGCCCACGAGCTGCTGGCCGCGGGCTGCGAGGCCATCGCCATCGCCTTCCTGTGGTCGTTCCGCAATCCCGCGCACGAACGCCGCGCGCGCGACATCGTGCGACGCGTGGCGCCGGACTGCTTCGTCACCTGCTCCCACGAGATAGCCCCGCAGCTCGGCGAGTACGAGCGCACCGTCGCGACGGTGCTGAACTGCTACGTCGGCCCCGTGACCAGCGCGTACGTCGCACGGCTCGCGCAGCGCGCGCGCGACGCCGCGCTCGGCGGTCCGTTGCTGCTTATGCAATGCAATGGTGGGCTCGCCACGGTGGAGGACGTGCGCGAGTCGCCGCTCCTGCTGCTGCAGTCCGGACCTTGCGGCGGCGTGGTCGGCGCGGCCGCGCTCGGGCGCGAGCTCGGTTATCGCAACCTCATCGCCACCGACATGGGCGGCACGACCTTCGACGTCGGCCTGGTGCACGACGGGCAGGCGCTGCGCGGCGCCACCACCATCGTCCACCAGTACGAGTTCTTCGTGCCGGCGCTGGCGGTGAAGTCGGTCGGCGCCGGCGGCGGCAGCATCGCCTGGCGGGACCCGCAGCGCGGCGCGCTGTCGGTCGGGCCGCGCAGCGCGGGCGCGCAGCCCGGGCCGGTGTGCTATCGCCGCGGCGGCGTGGAGCCGACCGTGACCGACGCCGACCTGGTGCTGGGCTACATCGACGCCGACTATTTCCTCGGCGGCCGCGAGCGGCTAGATTTCGACGCCGCCTGGCGGGCGGTCGCGGCGCTGGGCGCCGAGCTCGGGCTCGATCCCTTGCAGACCGCGGCCGGCATCAACCGCATCGCCGACGAGCACATGGCGGGCCTCATCCGTCGTGAGACCATCGAGAAGGGCCTCGACCCGCGCGACTTCGTGCTGTTCAGCTACGGCGGCGCGGGCCCCTGCCACGCCGGCGCCTACGCGCGCGAGCTCGGCGTGCAGAAGCTCATCGTGCCGCTCGCGAGCGCGGCCTCGGTATGGTCGGCGTTCGGCGTAGCGTCCTCCGACGTGGTGCACGTGCAGAGTCGCGATCTCATGCTGGTCGCGCCATTCGACATGGCCGCGTTGCGCGCTGGCGTCGCCGAACTGCGCGCGCAGCTCGACGCGCGCTTCACGGCCGAAGGTTTCGCCGCGGACCTGCGCCGGTACGCCTGGTCGGCGGACGTACGCCATCGACTGCAGGTGCACGTGGTCGAGGTGCCGTTCGATCCCGACACGCCGGACGAGGGGCTGGCCGCGGCGCTGGTCGATGATTTCACCGCGCGCTACGAGGGCCTCTACGGCGCGGGCACCGCCTACCGCGAGGCGGGCGTGGAACTGGTCAGCCTGCGCCTGACGGCGAGCGCCGCGCTCACCAAGCCCGCGCTCGAGCGCCGCGCGCTGGGGGCGGCCGAGCCGCTGCCTGATGCTGTCGCAGCCCCTCGCGCCATCTACTGGCCGGAGCTCGGTGCGCGCGTGGAGAGCGCCATCTACCGCGCCGCCGCGCTGCTGCCCGGCAACGTCATGCCGGGGCCGGCGGTGATCGAGTCCACCATCACCACCATCGTGGTGCGTCCCGGACAGACGGCGTCGGTCGACGCCTATGGCAATATCGTCATCGACCTCGCGACGGGAGACACGGCATGAGCGCTGCGCCTGACATCGACGCGCTACGCTGGAACGGCACCACGCAGTCCTACATGCCGTCGACGCCGCTTGCCATCGATCCGCGCGTGCCGCTGCACCGCGAGGCCGCCGCGACGCTCGACCCGATCACCTACGAAGTGCTGCGCCACGCGCTGTGGAACGTCAACGACGAACACGGCGTGACCATCCAGAAGGTCTCCGGCTCGCCGTTCGCGAGCGTGGCCCACGACTTCAACACCGTGATCCTGACCGAGGACGGCGAGTTCGTGTTCTTCGGGCCGCACATCCAGTACTTCTCCGGCACCATGGACCTGCCGATCAAGTGGACGCTGGAACAGCTGGGCGGCAACCCCGGCATCGCGCCCGGCGACATGTTCCTGTCCAACGATCCCTGGATAGGTTCGAGCCACCAGTCGGATGTGCAGATCACCTGCCCGGTGTTCTGGCAGGGCGAGATCTTCTGCTGGGTGGCGAACGCGCTGCACCAGTACGACATCGGCGGCAACACGCCGGGCAGCTTCTGCGCCGATGCGCGCGACGTGTTCGACGAGCCGGTGCCGATTCCGCCGATCAAGATAGTCGAGGGCGGCACGCTCCGACGTGACATCGAGCGCATGTACCTGCGCCATTCGCGCCAGCCGCAGCTGGTGGCGCTCGATCTGCGCGCGCAGATCGCCGGCAACCTGGTCGCCGGCAGGCGCGTGCATGCGTTGATCGAGCGCTACGGCGCGGCGACGGTGAAGGCCGCCATGCGCCGCCTGCTGGACGACGGCGCGGCGGCGTTTCGCGCGCGGCTCGCGCAGATCCCCCATGGCACCTGGCGCGCGGTGAGCTATCTCGAGGCCGCGCATCCCGGCGATCGCGCGATCTACCCGGTGCATTTCGCGGTGACCCACGACGAACGCGGTCTCACCTTCACCAACCGCGGCTCGCATCCGCAGGTCGGCTCGCTGAACGCGAGCTTCTCCGGCTGGCGGGCCGGGATCCTGAGCGTGGTGAACCCGCTGCTCTGCCACGAGCAGCTCTATTCCACCGGCGGCGCGCTCCGGCATCTGCGCTTCGAGCCCGAGGTGGGCACGATCAACTGCCCGTCCTTTCCGGCCTCGGTGACCAATTCGCAGATCGGCAACCTGATCGGCGGCGCGCTCGCCAACCAGGCCATCGGCAAGATGCTGCTCGCTGCGCCGGCGCTGCGCGAGGACGTGTTCGCGGTGTGCGGCGACAGCGTGTTTCCGCTGTCCGCGATTGCCGGCGTCGATGCCGCCGGGCGCGCCTTCGGCACCGGCTTTCTCGATCCCATGGCGGGCGCCATCGGCGCCTTTCCCACGCGCGATGGCATCGACACCGGCGGCGTGCACTGGGAGCCGAAGTCCATCATGGGCAACGTCGAGCAGATCGAGCAGACCTTTCCGGTGCTCTATCTCTATCGTCGCGAAGTGCCCGATTCCGGCGGCGCGGGCCGCTATCGCGGCGGCAACTCGGCGGCCTTCGCGGTCGTGCCACACGGCGTCGGACAATTGCTGCACGCGCCCTCCGCGGCGGGCTGCGCGGTGCCGACCAGCGCCGGACTGGCCGGCGGCTACCCGGCGCGCACCAACGCCTTTCGCATGCGCCGCGGCACTGACCTGCGCGCGCGTTTCGCGCGCGGCGAACTGCCGACGTCGCTCGACGTCCTCGACGGTGAGGAGCTCAACGTCGGGCCCAAGGCGCGCGGCCTGACTCAAGGGCCGGACGATGTGTGGGAAGTGGCCTGGTGCGCGGGCGGCGGCTACGGCGACCCGCTCACCCGCGAGGCCGAGCGCGTGCTGGAGGACGTCAACGAAGGGCGAGTGAGCGCGGCGTGGGCACGCACCGGTTACGGCGTGGTGCTGACCGGAGACGCGCCGCCCCATGCGCTGGATGCCGAGGCCACGGCGCGCGAGCGTGCCGCGCGGCGCGCGGCCTTCGTCCAGCCCCACGCCGCGCGCGACGCGATCACCGGGCGACCGATCAGCGAATCCCTGCTGCGCGTCACGGCCGACGGCGTCGATGAATTCCGCTGCGCGGCCTGCGGCGCGCGGCTCGGCGATGCGCGCGGCAACTACAAGCACGCGGCGTGCTGCGAAGAGACCGGCATCGCGGCGGCCAATCCTCTGATCCGCGATCCCGCCGTGGCCGTCGATGCGGCCTTGGTGCTGCGCCGCTGGCACTGCCCGGGCTGCGGCGTGACGCTGGACACCGAGGTGGCGTGCGCGGGTGATGCGCCGCTGTGGGACATCGAGCTTGCCTGAGCGCGCATGGGCAAGGTAGCGCGCCGCTTGTCGCTGGAAGCGCTCGTCTCTGAGTGCGTGCCGCGTGACGCGGTGCTGGCGCTCGGCGGTCTGCACTACCACAACACGCCCATGGCGCTAGTGCGCGAACTGATTCGCCAGCAGGTGGCAATTGCGACCCTGGTGCCGCCACTGGATGGTTCGCTGAACGCCGACCAGCTGATCGGCGCCGGCCTGGTCGCGGAAGTGCAGTTCGCCTACCTGGGCCTGGAGAACTTTGGTCTCGCCGGCCGCTTTCGCGCGGCGGCCGAAGCGGGCACCTTGCGCCTGCGCGACTGCGAGGAGGCGGGCTTCACGCTGGCGCTGCGTGCCGGCGCCGCGGGGCTGCCCTTTGCCGCGCTGCCCACCGGTTTACTGCCCGAGCCGGGCGCGCTGCCGACGGTGCGCGGGGTCAATCCGCGCGACTACGCCGAGCTCGTCAATCCGTTTACCGGTGCGCGCGAGGTGGTGATTCGCGCCATCACGCCCGATGTCGCGCTGCTTCACTGTCAGCTCATCGATGCGCGCGGCAATTGCGGCTATCTCGGCGCGCCGTTTCTCGACCTCGAGATCGCCCGTGCGGCGCGGGTCTGCCTCGTGCAGGCCGAGCGCGAGGTCGTGCGTCTGCCGGCGCACTGCCGCGCGGTGCTGCCCGGCTACGTGGTGGACGCCTGCTGCGTGCTGCCGGGCGGCGCCCATCCCGCCTCGTCCCACGGCTGCTACGCGCAGGACGAGGCGGCGCTCGCCGATTATGCGCACGCTTCGCGCAGCGACGCAGGCTTCGCGCGCTACCGCGCCGAGTCTATCGGTGACAGCGAAGCGCACTACCGCCGCGCGCTCGATCTCGCCACGCGCCTCGCGACGCTCGCCTGCGCGCCGCCATGAACTACAGCCGCGCGGAGCTGATGGCGCTGGTGATGACGCGCGCGCTGCGTGACGGCGACGTGGTGGTGTGCGGCACCAACGCGACCCTGCCCGGCGCCGCCTATCGCACCGCGCAGCGTTTGGCCAAGCCGCGCGTCGCGGCCTTGATCGGCGCGAGCGGCACGCTGGATCCAGACCTGGATGGCGCGCCGGTCTCCGGTGGCGACCAGGCCTTCATTCCCGGCCGCGCGACCTTGGATCTAGGCACCGGTGTGATGGACCAGCTGCGCGGCTTCATCGACGTCATCTTCCTCGGCGCGCTCCAGCTCGACGTCGAAGGGCGCATCAACCTCGCGGTGATCGGCGACTACGCGCGTCCACGCCTGCGCGGCCCCGGCAGCATCGGGCTCTCCATGGTCGGCAGCGTGCCGCGCTGCTTCCTGTTCTTCGAGAGCCACGATCCGCGCGTGTTCGTCCCGCAAGTGGACTTCGTCAGCGGCGAGACCCTGCGGCGTGGCGCGCCGGACGCGCTGCTGGTGGTGACGCCGCTCGCGGTGTTCGCGCCCGCGCCCGGTGGAAGCACCGTGGCCTTGCAGAGCGTGCATCCCGGCGTCAGCTTCGAGGACGTGCAGGCGCGCACCGGCTTTCCGCTCGATGCGGCCGCGGCGCGCGTGACGCCGGCGCCGAGCGAGGCCGAACTGGCGGCGCTCCGCGCGAGCGTCGACGGACGCCGGCTCGCCGACTACCCGCTCGGCTGATGCGCCCTCACGGCAGGATGGCGTAGGCCCGCGCGGGAAAGCCGAAGCCCTTCTTCACCTTGGGCCAGGTCACCGCGATCAGCGCGCCGGTCGGTGGCACCTGGTCGAGATTGGCCATCGCCTCGATCTGCCAGTGGTCGTGCTTCAGCACCCAGGCCTCGGCGGCGAAGTCCTCGCTCGCGTCGGTGTCCAGCGACTCGTGGCCGATGGCGACGATGCCACGCTGCTCGAACAGGAAGCGCACGGCGTCCAGCGACCAGCCGGGAAAGGGCGCGCGCTTGAAGCGCGCCGGGTCGCGATCGAAGTCCTTCGCCATGTCGGTGCGCAGCGCCGCGAAGGCGCCGCGCGGCACGCGCCCGTGGCGCTGCTCCCAGGCCGCGATGTCGGCCAGGGTGAGCGCGTGATTGGGCTCGGCTGAGAGCAGCGGCGTGATGTCGATGACGACCAGCGGGATGAGCATCTCCTCCAGCGGGATCTCGTCCATGGTGCGGCCCTTCTCGTCGAAGTGCGCGGGCGGATCGACGTGTGTGCCGTACTGCCCGACCATCGCGTAGAAGGTGGTGCGAAAGCCGTGGGTCGCGATGGTGTAGGGCTGGTGGGTGTCCGGATCGGCCGCCGCGCCCATCGCCGCCTGGCCGAAGCCGCGCCACACCGGTGTGTCGGGGCCGAAGGCGTGGGTGAGATCGACGCGCTTCTTCGTCGCGATGATTGCGTAGGCCTCGGCCAGGCTGTCCACGGCCACGCACTGCACGGTGGGTAGCAGAAGCGCGATGAGCAGGGCGAAGCGGCGACGCATGGGCGGAGGCTCCAGGATGGATTCGGCCGCAGTGTAGCGCCTCCGGACGCCCTGACCACGCGCGGCATCGTGCCATAATCGCCGCGCGATCGCGCCGCCTCACACCACGCGCGCAAGGGAGTACACGATGAGCATCGAGCGGGTTCTGTCGCCCCTTCCGGGCACCTTCTACCGGCGTCCGGCGCCGGACCAGCCGCCGTTCAAGGCCGATGGCGCGGACGTCGCGGTGGGTGACGTGCTGGGTCTCGTCGAGGTCATGAAGAACTTCCAGGAAGTGACCGCCGAGTTCGCCGGGCGCGGCATCCGGTTCCTGGTGGAGGACGGCGAGGCGATCGACGCCGAACAGGTGCTCGCCGAGCTCGAAGTGTGAACATCACGCGCGTCTTGATCGCGAACCGCGGCGAGATCGCGGTACGCATCAACCAGGCCTGTCGCAAGCTCGGTCTCGCGACGGTGCAGGTGCATTCCAGCGCCGACGCGGACTCGCTCGCGGTGCGTCTCGCCGACCAGGCGGTGGAAATTGGCCCGCCGCCCGCGGCCAAGTCCTACCTGAACATCGCCGCCATCATCGACGCGGCGCGTGCGAGCGGCGCCGACGCCGTGCATCCCGGCTACGGCTTCCTGGCCGAGAACGGCGAGTTCGCCGACGCGGTGACGGCGGCGGGCCTCGCCTTCATCGGGCCCAGCGGCGACGCCATCCGCCTGCTCGGCGACAAGGTCGCGGCGCGTCAGGTGGCGGCCAATGCCGGCGTGCCGACCGTGCCCGGCAGCACCGCGCGCCTGACCGACGTCGACGCGGGCCTCGGTCTCGCCGCGCGCATCGGCTACCCGGTGATGATCAAGGCCGCGGCTGGCGGTGGCGGGCGCGGCATACGCGTGGTGGCGGACGCCGAGGAATTCGCGCGCCAGTTCCCCCAGGCGAGCGCCGAGGCGCTCGCGGCCTTCGGCGACGGCGGCCTGTACGTCGAGAAGATGATCGCGAGCGCGCGCCACGTCGAAGTGCAGGTGCTCGGTGACGGCGAGCGCTGGATCCACTGCTTCGAACGCGAGTGTTCACTGCAACGCCGTCGGCAGAAGGTGTGGGAGGAAGCACCGGCGCTGTGCCTGACCGCGGAGGTGCGCGCGGCGATGTGTACCGCCGCGGTGAAACTCGCCGCGCAGGTGAAGTACCGCGGCGCCGGCACGGTCGAATTCCTCTACGACGAGGCGAGCGGCGATTTCTATTTCATCGAGGTCAACACGCGCATCCAGGTGGAGCATCCGGTGACCGAGATGATCACCGGCCTCGATCTGGTGGCGGAGATGATTCGCATCGCCGGCGGCGAGCGGCTGTCCGTCGAGCAGGACGACGTCGAGATCCGCGGCCATGCAATCGAATGCCGCATCAACGCCGAGAACCCGGCGAAGAACTTCCTGCCCCAGCCGGGCACGGTGAGCGCGCTCGACGTGCCCGTGGCGGACGATGTGCGCTTCGACACCATGCTCTTTCCAGGCTACAAGGTGCCGCCGTTCTACGATTCCCTGCTCGGCAAGCTCATCGTGCATGGCGCGTCGCGCGACGACTGTCTCGCGCGCCTGCGCGAAGTCCTGACGGCGCTGCGCATCGAAGGCCTCGCCACCACCATCCCGCTGCACGCGGCGCTCGCCGCCGACGTGCAGGTCGCGGCGGGCGAGTTCGATACGCGCTTCCTGGAGCGGTGGTTGACAGGCAGAACCCTGTAGGTCGGGTTTCAACCCGCCATGCATGGCGCCGCCCTTGGGTCACGCTCTGGGATGAATGGCCGATTGAAATCGGCCCTACAGGGCGGGTTTCAACCCGCCATTCGCGTCCAGACCTTCTGTCGCTCCTGACCCCTCACACCCGCTCCAGCACCACCACCGGGATCTCCCGCGTGGTCTTGCCCTGGTACTCCGCGAAGGGTGGGTAGAGCGCCACCATGTGCTGCCACAGGCGTTCGCGTTCCTCGCCAGCGGCGATGCGCGCGCGGGCCGGAAAGATCTCCGTGCCGATCTGCAGCTCGACCCGCGGCTCGGCCACCAGGTTGTGGTACCAGGCCGGCTGGGTCGGCGCGCCGCCCTTGGAGCCGATGATCACGTAGGCGCCGTCCACCGCGCCGTAGATCAGCGGCATGGTGTGCTCGCGACCCGTGCGGCGGCCGCGGGTGGTCAGCAGCAGGGTAGGCACGGCCGCGCCGCCGCCGGCGAAGCGCGCGTCGAACAGGTGGCCTTCGCGGCCGCCGCTCTCACGGTAGGCACGCAGATGCTCGACTATCCAAGCAGGCACCTGGCCGCCGGTCAGTTCTCGCACGGTGTCATCGACGTTGAAGTCACTCATCGGGTTCGTTCTCCACCTGGGGTGGGCGGAGCATGCACCGATGCCATGCCCGTGGGGAAGAATCCAGTGAAGTAAAAGGCGGGCGCGGCCGGACGACCGCGCCCGCAAGCGCGAGGCTACTGGGGTTCCAAGGGAGACATTCGAGGCCCGTCGCGCCGGTGGGGCCGGGCACGCCGTGAAATAAAGCCTCAGACCCTTGAGTTCTTCACCTCGTTGGGGACTGGCGCCGGCGCCCCTGACGGGTGTCGGCCGGAACATGGAGGGAGAGGATATTTTTTCTAGAATGATTATTCAATCTAAATCATCAACCACAGCAGACGGCGCGTTGACAGGGTCGAGAAAAAAACCTGATTATTCTGGGGTACGCATATAGGGGGGGAGACTGCCTCCCGGTCGTTCGTGGGGGCGGACTGACCGGATCCGGGGCAATGCGGACCTATGGACGACGACAAGTACCAGCACGAGGGCGCGGTCCGTGGGCACCGCGCCAAGGAGCGGCGTGAGCAGATCCTGGACGCGGCGTCCGTCTGTTTCGCCCGCGAAGGCTTTCACGGCGCGAGCATCGCGCAGATCTCCAAGCTGTCCGGCATGAGCCCGGGCCACATCTATCATTTCTTCGAGAACAAGGAAGCCATCGTCAGCGGCATCGTGCAGCGCATGGCGACGCGTTGGCTGGAATTGCTCGCGCCCTACCCGGCGGACCAGGAAGTGGTGGAGACCATCGCCGGACGGGCACGCATCGCCGCCGAATCGCGCACGCAGCGCGACTTCGCCGGCCTGTGGCTGGAAGTGCTGGCCGAGACCGCGCGCAATCCACGCATGGCGGCGGCGGTGAGTGCCGCCGATCAGCGCGTGCGCGAGGCGCTGACCGAGCAGATCCACTTCATTCGTCGCATGCGCGGCCTCGAACCCGCGCACAATGTCGACGCGAGAATCGAAGTGGTGTTCGCGCTCTACGAAGGTCTCACCAATCGCATGGTGATCAACCAGCAGTTCGAACTGGACAGCGTGTTCGACGTGTTGCTGGTCGCGACGCGCGCGGCGATCGAGAGCTGACTCCAATGGCTCAGGTCGCGCGCCAGGTGGCGGGGTCGACCTGGTAGTAGCCAAGAAGCGCCTGGTACAGGCGCGGATGCCGCGCGGCCAGCGCCGCGCCGCGCTCGAAGAAGGCCTCGGTCGCGACGGCGAAGAACTCGGCGGGTGAATGGCCGCCGTAGGCGTCCAGCACCACGTCCTCGGCGTTGCGTGCGCGCAGTCTCAGCAGATCGAATTCGCGGCTCAGCACGTCTATCCACGCCGCCTGCTCGGCGTCGTCGCGCAGCGCCGGCACGCCGTCCAGCGCGCCGTTCTCCTCGTCCAGCTTGTGCGCGAACTCGTGCAGCACCACGTTGTAGCCGTCGCCCGCGAGCGTCGTGCCGTGCAAGATGTCCTCCCAGGACAGCACCACCGGTCCGCGCTGCCAGGACTCGCCGCTGCGCAGTTCATCTTCGTGCGTCTCCAGCACACCGTCACGGCTCACCACCGGCACCACGAAGCTCTGCGGGTAGACCAGGATGCTGGTGAAGCCGGGAAAGTAATCGCCGGGGCGGTTGAGCAGCAGCAGGCAGGCCTGCGCGGCGATGCTGAGACGCATGTCCTCGTGCACTTCGAGACCGTCGCAGCCGACGAAGCGCTTCTCGGCCAGGAAGACTTGCATGTGCCCGTGCAGCTCGGCGCGCAATCCAGCGGGCAGCGCGCGATAGAGCGGCACCTGCGCCGCGAGGCGCGCCGGCCAGTCAGCGGGCGGGGGCGCCGCGAAGCGCCGCGCGCGACGTCGACGCCGCAGCGGCGCGGGCAGCAGCAGCGCGGCCAGCACCAGCGTGACAGCGAGCGCGAGGATCAACATCGGCATGGTGCAAGCAGTGTAGCCCAGGCCGCGCGGCGGGCTGGCGAGCGTCACGGGTTTCAGAGTAGCTTAGCGGCGCATTTTCGCACCCCATGTCACAGAGGAATTTGCCATGCGTGAACTCACCCTTGCCGAGATCGACGTGCTGTTGAAGGAAGGCATCGCCTACGCCCAGTCCCAGGGGCGGCCGTCCTCGGTCGGCATCGTCGACATGGGCGGCAACCTGCGCGGCGCGCTGCGCCCGGAGAAGGGACGCATCGCGAATATCGAGATCGCGGTGAAGAAGGCGTGGACCGCGGTGGCCTTCCAACGGCCCACCGACATGGTGCGCGACGTGATGATGCCGGGCGCTTTCGGCTACGGTCTGCAGCACACCGACGAGCGCATCTGCATGGTCGGCGGCGGCTATCCGATCTTCGACGAGGCCGGCGACGTGATCGGTGGCATCGGCGCGAGTGGCGGCACCATCGAGGAAGACTGCGAGACCTGCCTGGCCGGCATGCGCAAACTCGGCTTCAAGACCGAGTTCGTCAATCCGCTGGCGGCGAAGAAGTAGACGCCACGTTCGCAACCCGCCTGTTGCCCGTCTGAATGCCGTTGTAGGGCGGGTTTCAACCCGCCTTGTACGGCGCTTCGATGAAGGCCGTGCATGGCCGATTGAAATCGGCCCTACAGGACGCTTTCCCCCTGCCGCTATGACTGCCGCTGAACCTATGGAGCGCAGACATGGCTAGTCTCGGCACCTCGTCCTTGAACGACAGGCGCGTGCATCCGCGCGTCGGTGTGCGGCTCACCGCCGCGTGGAGCGACGGGCGTCGCGCCCGCCAGGGCGAAATCCTCGACGCCTCGGCCCAGGGGCTGTTTCTCAAGCCCGGCTGGGCGCCGAGCGAATCCTTCCTGCGTGGCGACAGCATCGAACTGCGCTGCCGGGTCGCGGGACGCGAGATCGACCTGACCGGCGAGGTGTGCTGGAGCGGCCACAGCCAGGATCACGACACCGCGGGGCTCGGGGTGCGCATCGCGAGCGTGGAGGCGCTGGCGCAGCTGGTGCAGGGCTACGCCCGCGCCTGAACACGCCATTGCTTGAGGGCGGTCCGGCGACTCGCTAGATTGCCCGCCTTCGTTTCGTCCACGAGGGCACCGCCATGGGCATGTTGCGCGCCGAGATCGAGGCGCTCGAGCAGAACGGCATCACCGGCGTCGCCCTCACGCGGCTCGGCGATCCGAAGGTCATTCCGCTGTGGTTCGGCGAGGGCGATCTCGTCACGCCTGAATTCATCCGCGCGGCGGCCAAGCAGGCCCTGGACGAGGGCTATACCTTCTATTCCAACCCCCGTGGGCGACCGGAGCTGCGCGCGGCCATCGCCGCCTACCTGGCGCGGCTCTACGGGGTCGAGGTCGACGTCGAGCGCGTCACCGTGCCGGGCTCGTCGATGCTCGCCATCACCATGGCCGCGCAGATGTGCCTGTCGAGCGGCGACCACGGCCTCATCGTCACGCCCCACTGGCCGAACATCGATCGCGCCTTCCAGGTGACCGGCGCGAGCTTCGGCACCGTCCGGCAGCGCTGGAGCACGGCTGGCTGGACGCTGTCGCTGGACGACCTGCGCGCGGCGGCGCGGCCCAACACCCGCGCGCTCTTCATCAACAGCCCGTGCAATCCGACCGGCTGGGTGATGAGCGGCGCGGAGCAGCGCGAGCTGCTCGCCTTCTGCCGCGAGCGCGGCATCGTGATCATCGCTGACGAGGTCTACCACCGCATGGTGTATGACGGCGGCGAAGTCGCGCCGTCCTTCCTGGAGGTGGCGACCGACGACGACCCGGTGATCGTCGTCAACGGCTTCTCCAAGGCTTTCGCCATGACCGGCTGGCGCCTCGGCTGGATGGTGACGCCACGCCGCTACGCGACGCAGATGGCGGTGCTGGCGGAGTGCTTCAACACCGGTGCGCCGTCCTTCGTGCAGCGGGCCGGCGTGGCCGCGCTCGAGCAGGGCGAAGACCTGGTGCGCACGCTGCGCGAGCAGTATCGCGCCGGGCGCGACACGGTGATGGAGATCCTGGGTGGGCACCCGCACATCGAACTGGCGACCCCGGCCGGCGCCTTCTATGCCTTTCCGCGGGTGCCGGGACTGGGCTCGAGCCGCGACTTCGCGCTCGGCGTGCTGACGGAGGAGGACGTGGGCTTGGCGCCTGGCTATACCTTCGGCCCCGGCAGCGACGAGCACTTCCGCCTGTGCTTCGCGCAATCGCCCGAGCGCCTGCGCGAGGCGTTGAGGCGCATCGTGCGCTTCCTCGATCGCCACGGCGCCGAGTTCGGCGCCTGAGCGACGCTCAGCAGGTGGCGAGGCGGCGCTTCAGCCAGGCCTGCTGCAGGCGAACGAGCGACAGCAGGCCGAGGTAGTCGGCGCCCACCTGGTGGGCGGCGGGGCGCGCCAGCGGCGCCTCGGGTTCGCCGAGATGGTCGAGCACCAGCTGGGCGCCGCGCATCGACTGGCCGGCGTTCCAGGCGGTGGGCAGGCCGATGGTATAGAGTCCGGCGGCGCTGGCCGCGGCCACGCCCGCGGGCGTGTCCTCGAAGGCCACGCAGTCGGTCGGACGACGCTGCAGGCGCTCGAGCGCGAGGCGGAACACGTCCGGCGCGGGCTTGTAGTGCGCCACCTGCTCGCCGGCGGCGATCACGCGGAACCATTGGCGCGAGGCCGCGCCCAGGTTGGCGGTGAGCAGGGCGTCGATATTGGCCGGCGTGGTGGACGACACCAGCGCCAGCTCCAGGCCCGCCGCGCGCGCCTCGCCGATCAGGCGGGCGATGCCGGGGCGCAATGGCACGCGGCCCGCCGCCACGTACTCGGCGTAGAGCCGCGTCTTGCTGTGATGGAGCGCGGGCACCAGGGTGAGCAGCCGGGTGCGCTCCTTGCCGCCCACCCGCAGCCCGCGGATGTAGTGGCGCAGACGGTCCTGCCCACCCCGCACCGCGAGCAGGGCGCCGTAGCGCTGGTGGGTCCAGTACCACGGCAGCTGATGTTCGATGAAGGCGGCGTTGTAGGCCGAGCGATGCGCTTCTTCGGTGTCCGCGAGCGTCCCGTCGACGTCGAACAGCAGCGCTTTCAGCATGACTAACCTCCGCGGGTGGTCGGCGGCTGTCGCGGCGGGCGGCGCACACCTTGTAGGGACCTATGGTGGCCGCGCGGGGGTATCAAGTTAAGTCAGAGATCCTTATCCGATACTGAGTGCGAAGCTTATGCTTCCGGCAGGCGCGGCCTGGACCCGACGATGGTCGATGCGGCCGGGTGCGGCCCGGCCTGCGGGCGTCGCCTAGAATGGCACGTCGTCGTCGAACACCGGCTCGTGGGGCGGCAGCGGCGGCTCCTCCTCGCGGCCACGGCCACCGGCGCCCTCGGCCTCGAGCGTCCAGACGTCCAGGCTGTTGAAGTACTTCACCTCGCCCTGGCGGCTGGTCCACTCGCGGCCGCGCAGGCTGAAGTCCACCTTCACCTGGTCGCCGGGCTTGAAGCCGTCCAGCGCGCCGGTGCGGTTGCCGGTCAGCTGGAACAGCACGAACTGCGGGTACTGGGAGTTGTCGCTCATCTCCAGCACGAACTCGCGCTTGGAAAAGCGTTCGCTGACCTGCTTGGTCTCGAAGATGGCGTGGATACGCCCACTGACTTGAATGCCCATGGCGCGAGGATAGCGGCGCGGTGGGCACGGGACAACCGCGCCACACCGCGCCCTGCCTGCCTCAGCCGGCGCACACCATGCGCTTCACCGCGGCATAGGCCTGGTCGGCCAGCGCTTCGAGTTCGGCGTCACTGCGGTCCTGGATGGGATGGGCGACGAACAGGCTGTCGGCGGCGAAGCCCCAGGCCTCGCTCTGCGCCGCGGCCGCGTGACGGAACGCCTCCGAGGCGACGAAGCCGCCCGGCACGCCGCGACCGTCGAGTTCCCGTATGTCCTGCAAACTGCACGACGTACAGGAGCCTCAGTCGGCCAGGCCTTCGACCACCACGTCGCACTGCGTGGCGATCTCCTGCAGAAGGTCGACCGGCGCGGGCTTGGCGAAGGTCGGCTTCTTGAAGCGCTTCACCGTCACGCCTTCGGCGGCGAAGCGCGCCGCGAGGCGGTCGAGGAACACGTCGCCGCGCGACTTCGAGATGTCCAGCAGGCCCAAGGTCAGGCCGGCCAGGGTGGACGGCTTGGCGAGCGGCTGGCGTGCCAGCGGCTCGAACTCGCCGGTCGGATCGTAGAGAGTTGTCATGCACGTATCTCCCGTGTGACTGGATCGGTGCCGAGCTCGCCCTTCATGAGCCAGCCCGGGATGAGCGCGGAAAAGAGCCCGGCGGGGCCACCGGCACGCACCAGCGTGAGGCCCCCTGGGCGGAACTTGGGCTTCTGACCATCGTCGTCCTCGCGACGCGCGCCGGGCGCGGTGCCCATGCCGAGGTCGCGACCCTTGACGCGGGTCGCGGCATGCAGCGCGGCCGTCGCGCGCGCCTTGTCCCAGCCGGCCTCATCGAACACTCTGCCGTGTTCCGGGCCTATCACCACCACCACGTCGGCGGCGTTGACCATGTCGATGTGATCGATGGCGCAGAGCGAGCCGGCCAGCGAGTAGACGAGATCCTCCGGCGTGCGCGATTTCTGATCCACGCAGCCGATGGGGCCGTCGGCGCTGAACACCGTCACCGCCGAGCGATCGCGCGGCACGCCGCGATCCTCGGCGAGCGTGGTCCAGGGCGTGTCCTCGTCCTCGGCGAAGCAGAAGCCGAGCTTGCCCGGGTGGCCGAAGGTGGACATGTCGGTGTCCTGCGGCTTGCCGCCGCCGATGTTGCGCACCGCGAGCTGCAGCGCGCGGCCGATGGTGGCGTTGGCGCGATTGCCCTGACCGAGCACGTTGCCGGCCCAGTTCATGCCGAGCGCGCGCCGCGCGGGGCCGTTGACGATGAGCATCGGCCCGGAGAACCAGGTGGTGGCGAGCAGGCCGTGCAGGCAGAAGGCCGGATCGAGCGCGGCTTCCACCGCGGCCAGCACCGCCGGCAGGTATTCCGGCTTGCAGCCGGCGAGTACAGCGTTGATCGCGACCTTCTCCACCGTCACCTCGGTGAGGAGCGGCGGCATGCGGCCCAGCACTTCGTCCGGCGCGCGGCTGGTGCCCTTCAGCATGCGGTAGAGACGCTCGGCGGTGGGCGGCACCACCGGCAGGCCGTCGCTCCAGCCGCGCTCGAAGCAGTATTCGTGCTCGTCGGCGAGTTCCGGCAGTTCGAGCGCGCGGGCGCGTACGTGGAACTCGCCATGGCGCACCGCGAGGCGCTCGGCGATGCCCGGCTCGACCGAGCGCGAGCCGCAGCCCGGGCGATAGGACGGCAGGCCCTCGCCGAGGCCGTCGAGTCCCGTGAGGGCGCGCCACTCGTCGCGTTCCCAGCCGACGAGCCTGCCGGTCTCCACCCCGTCCTCGACCGCCAGCAGGGTGGGCACGGTCTCGATCGCGAGCCGATAGGACACGGCGAGCTCGCGATCGTCCAGCACGTGACCGGTGGCCGGAAAGGCCGGGTCGTCCTGGCTGTAGACGGTCAGCGCGCGGCCGCTCGCGGCGAGCGCGGCGAGCACCGGCTCGATCAGCGTGCAGGTCGGACAATCACGCTTGACGATGGCCACGAATCCGTCGGGTAGCAGCATGTGAGTCTTCCGGCAGGCGCGGCAGCGCGCCGCGCAAGAATAGACGATGCGATGCCGCGTGGTCTCGCCACCCGGCCCGGGCAAAGCGCGCGAACCCAGGGTGGTTTCGCCGCGACCCTGCCAGCATACTTGGACGCAAGTTCGACTCTGCGTGAATACCGCTCCATGTCCGGCAAACCTGCCCCAGAAACCACTCCTGCACGTCGCGCGTTGAACGTGCGCGCCCTGGTCGCGGGCCTCGGGCCCGCGGTGCTGCCCATGGTCATCCGCGACATCGCGCGCGACGGCATCACGCTCGAGTTCGAAGACCCGGCCATCACCCCCGACGAACGCTGGGCCACGCTGGACGCCGGGCTGCTGGTGTTCTTCGTCTCCATGGTCGACACCGAGAGACGCCGCCTGTCGGTGTTCGCCCGCCTGCGCCAGCGCGAGGCGCACGGCGTGGTCGCGCGGCTGGTGGGCCTGGAGGAAGAGCAGGTCAAGGCGCTGAACCATCTGCTCGCGGTGGCTGGTCGCCGGCCGCCCAAGGCGCGCCCCGAGGTGCCCGCCACGGGCTACTCGCCGGCCGACGTGCGGCAGGATCTCGCCGCGGTACTCGCGCGCCACGCACCGGGACTGGCGAGCAGCTACGTCGAAGGCGTCATCGGCCACCTGCAGAGCCTGAAGGCCGTCACCCAGGTGGCCACCGAGCACAAGAAACTGAGCTCGTACCTCATGGAGCTGAACGCTGCGCGCGGTCGCGTGGAAGGCAACATGCAGGGCCGCATCGTGCAGGCGCTGGACGCGCTGTTCGAGCATCACGCGAGCGCGCTCGCATCGGCCGAGAGCGGGCTGTCGCTGGTCGAGTCCATCGACCTGCGTTCCTCGCTCGCGGTGATGGAGGCCATTCACGTCATCAGCACGCGCATGCGCGCGCTGTGGGCGATGGCCGAGATGCGCTTCGCCTGTATCGCGCCGCCAAAGGCGGACCTCACCCACATCGCGCCCGGCACGCTGTGTCACCAGGTGCGGGACGCCATCTACTTCGACGACAAGCTCACCCGACTGCGCCAGGTGGATCTCACCACCGGCTTCACCGAGGCCTTCGTCGCCGCGCTCGAATCGCTCTACACCGAGATCAACGCGGTGTTCGAGCGCCACCGCGTGGCGCCCGGCGGTGACGGCTGGAACACCAACGACTGAGGTGCTTCAACCGCGCCCCAGCAGCGCGCGGAACGCGCCCTCCAGGCTCGCCGCCGCGCCGTCGCCGGGCACGCCCTGGCAGCGCCACGCGACGTGGTTGTCGGGGCGCACCAGCAGCGCGCCGGCCTCGCCGGTCCCGCGCAGCAGCGACCAGCGACCCTCGTCGTCGGCGTAGGCCTGGCCGGCGCCGATCGCGGCGACGGACAGCGGCACGCCGTACTT